>JAGZJZ010000044.1 GCA_018365455.1 Clostridiales bacterium | reverse complement strand
CACACTTTGTGGGAGATTTGTCCCGGATGAAGGGCGCGTAGCGGGCTACGTAACCTGAATTCGGGGCAAATATGCCGCTAAGTGGGGCGTGCAGATGGCAGGAATGAATTTTCAAACACGCTCTAGTGCCGCCCGGCGCAAATACGCCACTATATAGCACCCGCTATCTGCGCCAGCTGCACGACTGTGAAGCTAGCCGTAGCCCGCTACGCCGTCGATTCACAGTCGCACACCTGACACAGATATCAGGCACTATATATCGACGTATTTACGCCGGGCGGCACTGGATGCGGGTTTTGGAGAGGTTCTGCTGTGGATTACCGGGCAGAGAGAACGGCATCCTTTCTTGTTTATTCCGTTTCTGCCTCTGGCGGGAGTTTTGATGATTGGGGCATACCAGAAGGCTGGTAAAAACTGTTTGAAAGGGATGGGGCTGGTATTCCAGGTCAGGTTCAGGGAGGAAAGAGAGATTCCCCTTCGTTTAATTCCCTTTACGATCATCAGCACCTGGGCAACGCATTTATTTGGAGGCAGTGCGGGCAGGGAAGGGGTTGCGGTTCAGATTGGTGCGACGGTTGCCCATGGGATTGGAAGCCGCCTGCGTGTTGCAAATGCATCCGGAATTTTGCTTGTGGCGGGGATGGCAGCAGGTTTCGCAGGACTATTCCAGACTCCGATTGCAGCTGTGTTTTTTGCTCTGGAAGTGTTGGTAGCCGGGGTTTTGGACTACGAAGCGCTGCTTCCGGCTCTGACTGCATCTGTAATTGCCGCAAAAGTTTCTCATTTTGTGGGACTGGCGTTTGGCATAACCGGGGGTATATTTGCAAGAAGCCTGAAAAAGTTAAAGGAAGTTACCGGAGGGTTGCTGCAGAATCCGATACATAAAATAGCCGTGATGGGAGCAGCAGTAGGTTTGTTTTCCCTTTTAATTCACGCAGGGAGATATTCCGGGCTGGGAACGAATCTGATTCAAAGCTGCTTTGGAGGTGGAACGGTTTATCCTTATGACTGGATTGTGAAGTTAGTATTTACAATCGTAACGCTGGCTGCCGGATTCCAGGGCGGGGAAGTAACCCCTCTTTTTTCCATTGGGGCAAGCCTGGGGCTGGTTTTAGGGAATTTTCTGAATCTGCCGGCTGCATTTATTGCGGCATTGGGGTATGCAGGGGTATTTTCCGGTGCTACGAATACCTTTATCGCACCGGTCTTTATAGGAGCGGAGGTATTTGGATTTCATTATCTGCCGTATTTTTTCGCAGTTTGCGCAATTGCTCATGTGGTGAGCGGCAGCCAGTCCATTTATCCGGCGCAGAGGAAACACCGTTTAGAGCTATAGAATTATAAAAATGAAAATACAGGAGAGAATATCATGTTGACAAGTTTTGCATTTATTTTTTTATTGGGAATGCTGCTCAGTTCCATTCTTAAAAAACTAAGGCTGCCGGGCCTTCTGGGGATGCTCATTACCGGAATTGTGCTGGGGCCTTATGTATTAAATGTGCTGGATCCCTCGATTTTAAGCATATCTGCTAATCTGAGGCAAATTGCCCTGATTATTATCCTGACAAGGGCAGGATTATCTTTGGATATCAATGATCTGATGAAAGTGGGACGTCCGGCGATTCTGATGTGTTTTGTTCCGGCGTGCCTTGAGATTGCGGGCATGATACTGCTGGCACCAAGGCTTTTGGGGATTTCGGTATTGGATGCAGCCATTATGGGAACTGTTGTAGCTGCGGTTTCTCCTGCAGTGATCGTTCCCAAAATGCTGATGCTCATGGAGCAGGGGTATGGCAGAGAAAACAGTATTCCACAGTTGATTATGGCGGGAGCTTCTGTGGATGATGTATTTGTAATCGTGCTGTTTACGTCATTTACGGGACTGGCACAGGGGGAAGGCATCACGGCTACCAGTTTTGCACAGGTACCGGTGTCCATATTGACTGGTATGATAGCCGGTGTTGTAACTGGTTTGTTACTTGCTGTCCTGTTTGCAAAGCTGCATATGAGGGATTCGGGAAAAGTAGTTGTGCTGCTCAGTATTTCATTTTTAATGGTGGCGCTGGAAAATTCTATTAAGGGTGTCATTCCGTTTTCCGGGTTACTGGCTGTTATGAGCATGGGAATCGCACTTCAGAAAAAGCGGCCTGTTGTGGCGGAAAGGCTGTCCGTGAAATATTCAAAACTATGGGTGGCGGCGGAGATTCTGCTGTTCGTGCTGGTTGGGGCGACCGTGGATGTGAGTTATGCGCTGGCAGCAGGCGCATCGGCAATTATACTGATCTTTGGGGTATTGTTGTTTCGAATGGCGGGCGTATTTCTGTGTATGCTGAAAACGAGATTGTCGGGTAAAGAACGCCTGTTTTGTATGATTGCCTATATGCCAAAAGCTACCGTGCAGGCAGCGATTGGAGGCGTGCCGCTGGCATTGGGGCTGGGCTGCGGTAAAATTGTACTGACTGTTGCAGTACTCGCCATATTGATTACGGCACCGCTTGGTGCCTTTGGTGTTGACATGACATATCGGAAGCTCCTTCCCCGGATTCCGGATAAAATATCAGATTTATAATTATCGCAGGGCAGATACCCCGCCGCTTGCAGTGAGACAGATTGATGGTCTGCCTGCTTACGGCGGGGTTCTTGATTTTTGTGTTTCTGAAAATGCTCGTATGTTTTGTACTTGCCAAACCCATGCTCATAGCGTATTTTATACAGGAGTGCCGAATTATACAAGAAAATAGCTCTTGAATATAGCCTATAATTACATTAACAAATAAATCACATGAAATAAAAGGAGAGCAGGAAATGAAAAAGAAAAAACTATTATGCCTGGGGCTTACGGCTATGCTTGCGGTGTCCAGTCTGGCAGGATGTGGCAGCAGTGAAAGTAAAACTACAGAAACACAAAAAAAGGAAGAATCAGATACGGTCAAAATTACTTACTGGGGATGGGATAACAATTTTACGGAACCAATGAAGGAAGCTTTTGAAAAAGCAAACCCGGGCTACGAATTGGAAGTGACCGCAGTTGCTTATTCGGATTATGTTTCCAAGATACAGCAGAGTGCGGCTTCCGGTGCAGAGCTTCCGGATATCCTGATTGGGGAATCCAATCTGAGAGGACCGCTTTTCCAGATGGATATCTGGGAGGATCTGTCCCAAGAACCTTATCATGTAAAAAAAGAGGATTATTTTGATTATTCCATTAATAAATCTATGAATGAAAAAGGAGAAATTCTGGGGATTGAGCAGTCGGTATCACCATCTGCAATGGCTTATAAGAGAAGTGTGGCAGCCGAATATTTTGGTACCGATGACAGGGCAGAGCTGGAACAGAAGCTTGCGACAATGGAGGATTATGAAGCTGCTGCAAAAGAAGTTCAGGAAAAATCTGATGGAAAGGTGTTCCTGTTCAACAGTGCAGGTTCCGTATTGGGCTGGCTGTACACTTCTGATACCAAATCTCTGGTCAGTGATGACGGAAGCCTTGATTTTACCGGGAAAATGAAACCCCTTTTAGAAACAGCATGTAAGCTGAGAGATGCAGGGGCAATTGATAATTTTACTGCTGATACCCCACAGGCAAATGCCGCATATGCAGGTGAGAACCATATCTTATATCCCTGCCCTAATTGGGGGATTTCCAACGGAATTAAAGCCAATGACCCGGATGGTTCCGGTAATTGGGGAATGATGATTCCGCCAACGGGAGGATACAGCAACGGCGGTACCGTTATGGGAATCAGCAAATCTTCTAAGAACAAAGAGGCTGCATGGAAATTTATAGACTGGTGTACCAACTCAGATGAGGGTGTGAAAGCGGCTAAAGAGCAGGTGTCCTATTATGTACCGGCGAAGAAGTATTATGAGGACAACAGCTATACGACAGATAAGGATACGTATTTTAAGGGGCAGGACATCGGAGAGCTACTGTATCAGGAGGTTCTTCCCAATATTGAAGTACCTTCCGTCGTAACGCCTTATGATGCGGTTGTCCAAAGTGAAGTGATGCTTTTAGCTCAGGCAATGATGGCTGATAAATCTATGACCTGGGATCAGCTATTAGAAAAGGGACTTGCCGACGTACAGAGCAAGCTGCCGGATGTAACGGTAAAATAAGGAATTAAAACATAATCTGCTGTGTTAAAAGCCATAGAATAACTTTCCATTCATAGGTAGTTTAACCGGCAGATTTTTATTGTCATAAAATGGAGGTTGTCAGATTGCAGAAACAAAATAAGCTAAGGAATCGAAGTTTAAAATACAGTATTTTTTGGCCGGTAGTATTTATTGCGCCATTTATTATCTTTTATTTGGTATTTAATATTTATCCATTACTCTACTCCCTGCGGATCAGTTTTTATAAGTGGGACGGTATCGGAGGACAGATCTTTGTAGGAATCAAAAACTATACAGATATTATTACAAAGGATCCTAACTTCTGGAAAGCCTTTGGCAATACCCTTATTATTATCATCATTACATATCCCATTGCAATTCTTCTGGGACTTATTATCGCCAGCTTTTTAAGCAGCCTGAAGAAAGGAGTTCAATTTTTTCAAACCGTCAATTTTCTGCCTTACATTACGACTCCGGTGGCAATCGGTCTGATTTTTTCCTTTTTGTTTGACTGGAACAGCGGAATTGTGAATTCAGTTGTGAAACTGCTGGGCGGTACTGGTCTGAACTGGCTTGGAGAAGCATGGACGGCGCGGCTTGTAATCGCATTTATGATTGGCTGGAAATACATCGGTTATTATATGGCACTCTATCTGGCTGGCATAACTTCCATTTCAGAAGAGTTATACGAGGCGGCGAAGGTGGATGGTGCCGGGGTGATTCAGACATTTGTAAAAATAACCATACCGATGCTGAAACCCATCACTATGTTTATTGTTATGACCAGTATCATCGGAGGACTTCAGCTATTTGATGAACCGAATTTACTGTTCCCGGCTACACTTTTTGGCGGACCGGAAAAATCCTGTCTCACAATGGTGGCTCATTTCTACGATGTATCCTTCCTGTCCACCTCAAGGCTTGGTTACGGAACTGCGGTCGCTTTCAGCCTGTTTATGATTATTGTGGTATTTTCCGTTTGCGGGAACTTTATGATGAAAAGAAAGGCGGAAGATTAGAATGAAGAAAACAAAAGCATTGTTAACCTATTTACTATTAGGATTCATTACTTTGATATCGCTGTATCCATTTTATACGATGATCATTATGGCAACTTACCGATCGGAAAATTTATTTCAGCAGATTCCGATTTTACCGGGGAATTATTTTTTGGAAAATCTAAAAGTGGTGATGAGTGCAAACTTTACCCAGACATATGTAAACAGTTTGTTGATTGCAGTGATTTCCACGGTGGTCAGTGTTCTTGTGAGCGGTATGATTGGATATGGAATCAATGTATACCAGTTCCGCTTAAAAAAAATAATTATCAGTTTCATTATGCTTACGATGATGGTGCCCACCCAGATCAGTATTATCGGCTATATGATAGAAATGAGAAAAATGGGATTCCAGGACAGCCTGTGGCCGATGATATTTGTATGGTTTGCCCATGGCTTCGGCGCCTTTTGGATGATTCAGTTTATTCAGACTTCCGTTCCCATGGAAATTATAGAGAGTGCCAGAATTGATGGTTCCGGTGAGTTTTCTACTTTTTTAAAAATTGCATTTCCATGTATCAAACCGGCGGTAACCACACTGTCGCTGCTGGTGTTTTTAGGCTCCTGGAACAGTTATCTGTATCCACTTGTCTTCTCCAACAGGGAAGAATTGTATACCATCCCCATCTTTATTAAGAGTCTTTCGAATATGTACCGAACCGATTATGGAGCGCAATTAGTTGGATTGTCCCTGTCTATTGTACCGGTTGTAATCTTGTTTGTCATATGCTCTAAAACCTTTATTAAAGGACTGACGGCGGGAGCAGTAAAGGGCTGACAAAAGGCAGGCTGAAAACTGTTAAAGGCTGATAAAAAACTGGGATTCTGGAAGAAATTAGTTCTCTTACCATTCAGAAAATATGTTAAGATGAATGCCGGAGGTAGGTAAAATGGACAGGATAAAATTATTTATTGTAGATGATGAGCCTATGGCAATCGAATATTTTAAAAGCTATCTGGCAGGGCTGGATCAGTATGAGCTGGTTGGAGAAGCATATGACGGCAGGATGGGGTATGAATTAATCAGGGAAAAAAGACCGGATATTATATTTGTGGATATCAGTATGCCCGTTATGGATGGACTTACCCTGGCAGAACAGCTTTTAAAAGACAGCAGAACATGGAAAATTATTCTGCTCTCCTCTTACCGGGAGTTTGACTACGCAAAAAAGGGACTGGAAATCGGCATCACCTCTTATCTTCTAAAGCATCAGATTACCCAGGATATATTGTCAGCAGAAATAGAAAAGGCAATGGGGGAAGTGCGGGAGTCTAAAATAACGGAGCGTAAGCTTTTTCATTATAATTTTCGTAAGTTTTTGCTGTCGGAATCTGATTCAGACTCAGGCTCAGACCTTACCGAATTTGTCTATAAAAAGGCAGGTGAATACTTACTTCTGGATATCGTGCCGGATGAACCAGTTCTTTCTCTTGGTCTGACAGAACCCGCAGGTGTACCTGATTGGGAAGAAGCGGAAACCTATGAGAGACCGGGAATTGCCTGCAAAGGGATTATGGAAATGGAGACAGGACGTTTTAACGCCATTTTGTTTTTGAAACCCGGTTACAGCGAAAGCCAGAAAAGAGAATGCCTGCTGGAATTCGCTGCTTTGATTCAGAAGTATTTTCACCGGGATAACAGGACGGTGTCTGTTGTGATTTCCCGTTTGATCACAAATTTTTATGCGCTTCCGAAACTTTACCGTGAACTTATGGTCTATGGGGACAGACTTTATCTATATAAAAGGGATACCATAATATTTCAGGCTGATATGGCGCTGCCGTTAACTGACGAGATGTCCGGGGATATATTTCTGGAGCTGCTGGTGGCATTGGAAGCGGGGGAAGATGAGGCGGTCAGCTGTCTGGAAATGGTGTTTCAAAGGGCAGAAGCAGGTCCGGCAAGAGCAGAATTCTGCCGGATGACACAGGATATCATACAGGTATTAAGATCCTTTATGAAGAAAAATAAGATCCAGCCGGAATTATGCAAGGGGCAGGCAGTGCCTTATTCCGTAAGAGAAACCAGAGACTGGATGATCCGGGCGGTAAAGGAAATGTTTCAGGCAATAGCGGAATCAAAAAATAAATGGAAGTCTGAAGTGACCAGAAGCGCAATTTATTACATGGAAGAAAACTATAGCAGAAATATTTCTCTTTGGGATATTGCTGCATACTGCGGTGTAAGTGAAAGCTATCTCAGAAAGAAATTTAAGCTGGAGATGGGAAGCACCGTAGTGGATTATCTGACAATCCAGAGAATCGATAAGGCTAAGGTGATTCTGAAAAACAAAAGTGTCCGGGTTGTCGATATACATAAAATGGTAGGATTTACATCCAGCCAGTATTTCAGCAACGTATTTAAAAAAGTCGAAGGCATCAGTCCAAGTGATTATCGCAATCAGCAGTCCTGACTGGCAAAGGAGAAGGTCTATGAGAAAAGCAGGTATTAAATATAAACTGATTATAATTACCATGATCGTAACCCTTGGAGTGCTGACCGCGTGTGGAATTCTGTCTTCCCTTTATTTCTTTAATATATTAAAAAAGCAGATCTATCAGGATGAAAGGCAGAAATTAAATCAGACAGCAGTCCGAATAGCGGATATTCAGGATGAGATGATGAAAATGGCAAAAATTATTGCCAGTGACGGTGAGATTCAGCGGATTATTACAGAAGAAAATGCGGTGGGAATGGTGGAATATTTTTCGGGCAGGCAGCAGGTTACCAACAAACTGTCCCAATATCTGAACATCCGCCAGGACAGTTACAGTGTGTATATTCTTACAGATCAGTCTGTTTATTTCAGCAATGGGCTGGAGACGGATGAGGATATCAGACAGGATTACTGGTATCAGGAAATGGAAGGAAACGGATTTACCGGCGTACATGAAATCTATCAGATGCAGTCGAAAATAAAAACCAAAGTGGTTAGTTACCGCATGCAGTTCTATGATATGAAAAGCGGTACCAGGGCGCTGGGGGATATCATTATTAATCTGGATTACGAAGAACTCCAGTATAATTTAGGAATGAATGATGAAATATTAGAGGGTTATTGGCTGTCCGATCAGCAGGGAAATAAAATCTGGTCCTACGGAAAGATTGGTGAGGATACCAAAAATTCCGAGCGCATCGTCCGTCAGGATTATCCCATGCCGGATGGGTGGACTTTATCTGCACAAATATCAGACAGCGGGATCATATATAAGCTCAGATATATTTTTATATTTTTCAGTGTGCTGTTTTTGGCGGCGCTTATCGTACTGGCGGCTGTGCTGTGGCGCTTTATGGGCATCCTGTTAAACCCCATTGAACAGCTGGTGGAAGGTGCCAAGGAAGTTGGAAACGGAAATTTTAATTATCTGGTTAATATTCAAACGGAGGATGAATTTCAGAGGCTGGGGGAGTCCTTTAATACGATGGTAGGTGATATTAAGAATTACATAGACACATCCATTCAATATGAGAAGACTGCGAAGGAGATGGAAATCAACCGTCTGATGCTGCAAATTAATCCTCATTTTATTTATAATACGCTGAATTCTATTGTATTTATGGCACAGATCAAGGGAAATGAGGATATCGCTATATTTGCAAAGGCTTTTATTTCCCTGCTGCAGGATACCCTGAATGTGGATAAGGATAAGATGTATATTAGCCTGGAACAGGAGATGACCAATGTAAAAAATTATCTGATTCTGCAGAGTTACCGCTATGTAAATAGATTCGAAGTGGTCTATGATGTGCATGAGGAAACACTGTCCTGTAAAGTACCGAATGTGTTTATTCAGCCCCTGGTGGAAAATGCGGTATTTCACGGGATCTGCCCGAAGCCGGGGAAAGGTATATTAAAAATATCTTCCAGGCTGGAGGAAGACGGAAATGTGCAGATAACTGTAGAAGACAATGGTGCTGGAATGACCGGGGACCAGATAGAAGCACTTTTGAACACGGATATGAAGATCCGGGGAGGTATGAGAAAGATTGGAATTTCCAACATTAAAGAACGGATTCAATATATTTATGGTGAAAATTATGGAATGACCATTGAAAGCCAGGTGGAAATGGGGACTAAAATAGTGATAAATATACCCTTCGAACCGGTGGAGTAACTGAAGATAAAACGGAATAAACAGAAAATAAATCGGAATATACAGAATATAAACCGGAATATACAGAATATAAACTGGAATAAACAGAAAGAGACACCAGAGAATTTAGAGAGCATAGAGAGAGCAAAGAGGATAAAGAAAAAATGGAAGAAAAGCTTTATTACGGATGCGCCTATTATCCGGAATTATGGGATGAGGAAGCGGTCGATACGGATATCCGGCATATGAAGAAGCTGGGGATTAATGTAGTACGGATGGGTGAATTTGCCTGGTCCGTGATAGAACCGGAGGAGGGAAAATTCAATACCTCGTATTTTGCGGGGATAATTCAGAAACTGGACGCCCATGGGATAAAGACGATTTTATGCACCCCCACGGCTACGCCGCCAGTCTGGCTGACTTACGGGCACCCGGAACGGCTGTTTCAAAATCAAATCGGCGAGAGACTGAGTCATGGGGCAAGGCAGCACTGCTGTATCAATCATCCGTATTTTATAGAAAAAACGAAGATTATTGTGGAGAAAATAGCAGCGTCGGCAGGAAAGCTGCCCGGAGTTATAGGCTGGCAGATTGACAATGAGTTAAAGTGTCATGTATCGGAATGCTATTGTGAAACCTGTCTGACTCTGTGGCACCAATGGCTGGAAAAACGGTACGGCACCGTGGAACAGCTGAATAAATCCTGGGGGACAGAGGTATGGAGCGAGCGGTATCTTGCTTTTGAGCAGGTTCCGGCACCGGTTAAAACGCCGTTTCTCCACAATGCATCATTAGAGCAGGCATATAAGCAGTTTGCCCGGGAAAAGACCAGCCGGTATTGCCATATGCAGGCGGAAATAATAAGAAAGTATTCCAGTCAGCCGATTACCCATAATTCCGGCGAATACTTTGCACTTGATAATCCCCAGTTATTTGAGAAACTGGATTTTGCATCATTTGATGACTATGCGGAGGCCAAAGATTACGCCATTATGCTAAGAAGCTATGATTATTTCCGTATGTTAAAAAAAGAGGTTCCATTCTGGGTTATGGAGACGAGTCCCAATCATAATGGCTGCCTTACCGGTGCCGCAGTACCTCATCCGGCAGGATATCTGAAAGCGGAAGCGGCAGCAGCTTACATTTCCGGTGCCCAGGGGTTCTCCTACTGGCTCTTCCGGCAGCAGCAGGCGGGCTGTGAAATAACCCATGGGTCCATCCTGTATGCTTGGGGAGCTCCCACAACCGGATATACCGATGTAACAGAAGCGGGGCTGGTGAAAGAAAAGATTGAGCCTTATATTATGAAAACCCATATTTCCAGGGGGAAAGTGGCATTGATGTATTCGGATACTGCACGGATTACCTATGAGGTGGAGCCATTTGAAAATTATGATTACTGGAAAATGATCCAGATGGCATATGAAGAGGACATTCCCCACGATATGATGACGGATGTTATACATGAAGATACCGATTTAGAGGGATATCCGGTATTATATACGCCGTTTATGGCAAGTATGAAAGAGGATTTTATAAAAAAAGCGGTCAGCTATGTAGAAAACGGAGGTATCTGGATAACCGGTCCGATGTGCAATTACAGAACCAGTGAACATACGGTGCCTTTGGACGGGGGATTTGGAACGCTGGAGCAATATGCAGGAGCAAAAGTTAAATATCTGGAAAGCTTTACAGATGCAGGTGTCAATGGAAAAGCATTTGATACCAACATGGAACTGTCCATGCTCAGCGCAGTGTTTGAAGTGAAAGAAGCAAAACCGTTGGGCTTTGTTACATCCGGGAGGCTGAAAGGAGAAGTCTTTCTTACAGAGCAGCGTTTGGGAAAAGGAAGGCTGATTCTGATTGGATCCCGCCCCAAACAGGGGATCCGGCATAATTTTATGCAGAAACTCCTGACTCATTATTTAGAAATAAATGGGGTACAGCTTTTCTGGAAATCGGATGGGGGCATTAAGACGGTGGAACGGCTGGGAGATGACGGATCGGTTTATCTGTTTGCAGTGGATATGAGCGGAAAAGGGGGATTCTTATCTATTTGTAGAGAATTTGAAGTTGTATTTGGGGAACGAGTGGAAGGCGGGATCGTACTGAAACCGTATGAGACGGTTTTAGTGCGTGTTTGAAAAATCATTAATTATGCTCTAACGCGGCAGTTCATCCAAGTGTTCATCACCCCATTTTTTTAAGTGCAGCATAACCGGTATCAGACTGTTTCCCAATTCAGTTAAATGGTATTCCACATGGGGCGGTACTTCCTGATAGTCATGTCTTTCCAGTATTCCGAAAGATTCCAGCTCCCGCAGCTGTTTTACCAATGAGGATTCTGCGATATGCCCAATGTGCCGCCTTAGTTCACCAAATCTGTGGACATCTTCAAATGCAATATAATATATAATTTCGATCTTCCATTTTCCACCCAGAATTTTTTGAATGGTAGAAATAACCGGGCATCTTTCTATGGACAATTGGTCTTTTTTCATCTGTTGCTGTCTCCTTACTTTTTACATAGTATAGCGATAAGCGTGAAAAATTGCAAGATACTACAAAAAAGTTCAGTACTTTTCTTTTTGAGGCAGGATGATATAATATCTTACAAGAGGAGAGTGACAAAATGAAAACTGTAATATATTATTTTTCTGCAACCGGGAACAGCCTGCACACTGCAAGGATAATTGGGGATAAATTGAATGCAGAATTAATACCCATGCCGGGGCATATGGGGGTTACCAGCACCGGTGTGAACACTGTGTGGCTTGTATTAACTGGTGCCCGAGGGAAGCAATTCAATGGAGGAGAGTTACCAGGAAAAGAAACCGGTATCACCATCCGGAAGTGGGGGTGAAGGATATTATTGGGGGGATGAAGTGATTTTACGAAATTCATCCTTGACTTTATTAAGGTGATGCGATAAACTAATGCAGTAAAATAATTCTTCGTATGTTTTAATCCCTTTGGGGCTGGTGAGAAATCACCAGTCCTTGTTCATGTGTAAAAACCAGATCAAGCAAGTAAGTGGGAAATACCCATATCTGGAGGTTCGTGCCACTAAGATCTTATGATTGACTTCTATTTTGTAATAAGTTAAAATAAGGATATATTCTTAAAATTTTATTAAATAAATATGAAAATAAACGAAACTTTTTATTGGGAAAGGGGAAAATCATGAAAAGATGTATGAAAAAGACGCTGGCATTTGTGCTGGTTCTGACACTGGTATTCATGTTGCTTCCGGTTGACATGATGGCAGCAGAGAATCAGGCAATGGTACCAGAGGCCCAGGCTGAAAACAATAGTGAAGAGAAAGTTGATCGCTTTCAGCAGTCAGAGGAATTGGACAATGGGATATCTTCAGAAAGGAATGAAACAGAGGAGCAAAGAGATACAGAGAATCGTTCATTGGAATTGGAAACAATGAACGAGAGTGAGGCTTTCACTGATTCGAATAGGGGAGAGATTACCAGGGCTGAGTGGATTCACAGGCTGGTGGATGAATTTGAAATACCTGTTATTAAGGAAAAGGATGTGGTCAGTTATAATGGAGATCTGTCTGATGACTCGGAATATTATCAGGATGTGCTGGCGGCAATGGAATTTGGGATGATTGATATAAAGTCTGGAGAGGCATTTCATCCGGAAGCACCTGCTGACCGGGATTTTGCAGCGCATACACTAAATTATTGTCTGGGATTTGAGCCAGAAGAGGATTCGGTTTATACTTTTAGCGATGTGAGTGAGTCCGCCTATCCGGACGATGCACAGGTTGCCGTGACAAGGAAATGGTTTGAGCTGATTGATGGCAGATTTTCCCCGTCATTAGAGATTAGTGAACTGGAGGCCGGGGTTATGCTCACGGACGCGTCGCAAGTACGTTCATCTGCTGCGATTGAAGAGAATGAAAGAAATACATATAACAACCCTGAGGAAGATATTGATCTGCAGCGAGAGACAGAACGGTCATTCGCATATGCAGCACAGGGAAGTGTTACCAGAGCAGAATGGATTCACAAACTGGTAGAAATGTTTGAGATGACTGTGGAAGAAGAGAATTATCCGGATAATTATTTCAGTGATCTGACTGATGAGTCTGCATATTATCGTGATATATTAGTAGCAGTGGAATTTGGCGTGATAGATATAGAAGCTGGTGAAGCATTTCATCCGGAAGAACCTGCTGACCGTGAATTTGCAGCCCATACATTAAATTTTTGTTTGGGATATGAATTAGAAGAGAATCCAGTGTATGTTTTCAGCGATGTGAGTGAGGTAGTCTATCCGGATGATGCTCAGGTCGCGGTTACAAGAAAATGGTTTCAGCTCATTAATGGACGGTTTTCACCCACATCTCCAATAAGTGAATCGGAAGCCGGGTTTATGCTTTCTGATGCGGCACAGGTCCGCTCTTCTACGGAAATCGATGAGAATTACAACAATACCTATGAGTTTGCAGAAGGTGTAATAGAAATTCCCATGGGGACAAATCTGTCCAAAGACGAAAATGGGATTATAACCGTTTTTAACTGCCCGGTGACGATCTTAGCGGGGGATAAATTTGCCGTATATTTGAATGAAATTCCCGAAGTGTTTACGGCAGTTTCTGTAAAGTCAGAGGGAACATCACTTATTATAAATACAGAGAAAACGAATGTAAATGATGCGCTTTCCAGTGTAGATGCACAAGGATCTGCCATTGGGGATCTGGCACTTGCGGAGCCTATAGATGATACTACCGTTACTTACATAGTTGGTGGAACAGAGGCACGGGGATATGAAGATGGACAGGAGTATCCAAATGCGAAAGCAGCCGGAACGAAAAAAATTAAAGCAGTCAAAGCATCAAAAACCCTGAAGCTGTCAAATGGAGTAAAAGTGACGATAGGATGTACGATTTCAGATCTTACCATAACCTACAAGATTGAAACGCTATCAAAAGACAAAGAAGTATATGTTGCAGCCAGCGGCACATCTACCGTGACCTGCAATGCCAGCATAGATGCAATTGCTGCACTTGGTGGAGTAAGTTCGGTAGATCTTGTAAATATTCCGGTTGCCTATGTAGGGGCACTGAAAGTATCGGCAGAGTTCGCACTATCCGGTCAGGTGACACTTTCCTATTCGGCAGGTTTCACTGCCGGAGTACAATATACATCTCAGGCAGGGTTTCGACTGGTGAAAAAGTTCGTAAAAAAGAATTTTTCAATTGCAGCGGAGATTACAGGATCGGCTGGAATTAAAGCGACGCTTGGAGTGACTAATATGCCTGTCATCAGTGGATATGTCTTTGCAAAGATGGGAGCCAAAACTACATTAACTTCAGATACCTATAATGATGGGAAAAATCCGAATACCTGTGTTCAACTGGCATCCTGGATGTATGCATCCGTTGGCAGCAGTGCAACGATAGATATTGGAGTGTGGAAACAATCATTTGGAAAAAACATAGATATTTACTCAATAAGTAATAGTCCGGTACGAGTGGTATTTCACTATGAAGATGGCATTCAGGTTCCAATCTGCACCAGGAATCCGAAAGGATATTATACATCTTGGGATTCCCAGTATGGCAGCAATGGTATGCGAAATGGCGTCAGCGGTTCAGGCGGAGTTATTCTTCCAACCTATGAATACACCCTGGACGAATATGATAATGCTACTATCACGAAGTATAATGGAAATGTCAGTGCACTGATGATACCAACTACTTTGGATGGATATACCGTGGTAGGTATTGGAAATAATGTATTTAAAGGGAGAACAAGTTTAGCCGCTATTGTGTTTCCTGACACGGTGACAAAGATAGGAGAACAGGCGTTAAAAGGGTGTACAAATCTTGAAAATGTTACCTTATCTGGAAATTTAGAAACACTTGGTTGGCAAGCGTTTAGCGGATGTACTTCATTAACGGAGATCGAGATTCCGAAGAGCTTGACAACGAGTAATACATATTACGATAATGGCGGAGATTATGATGGACCTTTTGAGAAATGTACCGCCCTAAAGAAGGTAACTTTTGAAAAGGGAATCAAGCAGATTGGCAGAGCGCTATTTGCCGGCTGTACCAGTCTGGAAGAAATTGAGATACCGGATACCGTAACAAAAATAGACTTCCAGGCATTTCACCATTGCACGGGACTGATGAGTATTACCATACCAGACAGTGTTACAGAGATAGATGATTTTGCATTCAAAGAGTGCAATAATCTGACTGAAGCAATCATAGGAGATGGTGTTACACAGATAGGTGAACTTGCATTCAAAGAGTGTTTGAAGCTGGAAAAGGTAATCCTCTCTAAAAACTTAATTAAGCTTAGCAGGCAAGCGTTTAGCGGATGCGTTTCCTTAAAAGAGATCGAGATTCCAAAAAGCTTGACAACGAGCAACACATATTACGATAATGGAGGATATTATGATGGACCTTTTGAGAAATGCGCCGCTCTAAAGAAAGTTACTTTTGAAAAAGGAATCAAGCAGATAGGTCGTGCACTATTTGCCGGATGTACCAGTCTGGAAGAAATCGAGATACCGGATACTGTGACCAAAATAGATTTTCAAGCATTTCACCATTGTACGGGACTGAAAAGCATTACAATACCAGACAACGTTACAGAGATAGACGATTTTGCATTCAAAGAGTGCAATAACCTAACAGAGGCAATCATTGGAAATGGTGTTACACAGATAGGAGAACTGTCATTCAAGGAGTGTTTGAAACTTGAAAGGGTGATCCTTTCCAAAAACTTAATTAAGCTTAGCAGGCAAGCGTTTAGCGGATGTACTGCATTGACTGAGATCGAGATTCCGAAGAGTCTGACAACCAGCAATACTTATTTTGATGGTAGCGGTGGATACTATGATGGACCATTTGAGAATTGCACCGCCTTAAAGAAGGTAACTTTTGAAAAAGGAATCAAGCAGATCGGCAGAGCGTTATTTGCCGGCTGTACCGGATTAGAAGAGATTGAAATACCGGATACTGTGAGCATTATAGATTTTCAGGCATTTCACCATTGTACGGGCCTAACAAGCATCACGATACCAGACAGTGTTAAGGAAATCGGACAGCATGCATTCAAAGAGTGTACAAGTCTCAAAAGCGCTACAATCAGTGATAGTGTGTTAACGTTAGGTGATTATGCCTTTGCCAACTGTGATATGCTATCAGAAGTGAAATTACCAAATGATATTACGGAAATAGGAAATAAGATCTTTTATAAATGTAATGGTTTAAAAGCAATAGATTTACCTTCAAAGATTACCCGGATTGGAGAATCTGCTTTTGAGGAAAGCGGATTGAAAGAAATTGTTATTCCGGCTTCGGTCAAAAGATTAAATACATCTGCTTTTAAGAAATCAGCTCTGGAAACGGTTAAAATGTCTGACGGTCTGACAATAATAGATCGTGAGGCATTCAGAGAATGTGTTTCTTTATCAATCATAACATTTGGAAAGAATATTCAAAGTATAGGAAATTATGCTTTTTATGGCTGTGATGCCCTACCTGCTGTTACACTTCCTAATAGTGTTACCAGCCTGGGGGAGAATGCATTTGAGGAATGTGATATTTTAGCGGATGTACAGCTGGGGACAGGACTTACAGAAATTCCATCGTATGCATTCCATCAGTGTCAAAAGTTAAAAAGTATTATTTTGCCGTATCGAATCAAAGAAATAAAAGACCATGCTTTCACAAATTGCACTGCTATGACTTCCATTACAATTCCCAGGGCTGTCACAGCTATTGCATCAAATGTGTTCAGCTATCCTGGGAAAATGACAATTTATGGTGTATCCGGAACTTATGCACAAACATATGCAAATAATAATAATATTACCTTTGAAAATAAGGTAGTCCCAGCAACAGCAGTTTCCCTTAGTGAAGAGCAGATAACGCTCAATAAAGATAGAGTATTCCGGATAGGCATGAATGTAACACCTTCTGATTTTACAGATCAGGTAGATTGGAAATCAACCAACAGCAACGTTGCCGCGGTGAGCGACGATGGTACAATAACTGCCAAGGGAACCGGAAGTGCAACCATAAAAGTGACGGTAGGAAATGCAAGTGCATCTTGTAAGGTGACAGTTGTACAGCCAGTCACATCTGTTTCCCTGAATATGGATTCGTTGTCGATGGAGGCATTGGAAACATTTCAGTTAACAGCAAATGTTCGACCAAATGATGCTGTTAATAAAAACGTGATATGGAGATCTTCAAATGAGGATGTTGTGTCTGTAACACAAAACGGATTTGTAACAGCTAAATCGAAAGGAAATGCAAGTATTACGGCTACGGCTCAGGATGGCAGTGAAGCCACAGGAAAATGCGATATAACAGTAAATAATACGGCATACATAGCGTCTACAGTGGAAGAAATGCAAAGCAGCCATCCTTATGAAAATAATTGCAGTGATTTTTGGGTTTATACTTTGGAGGGAGCAAATGCGTTAAGCATTACTTTTGATAGCCAGACAGATATAGAGGAAGGGTTTGATTATCTGTACTTGTACGATGCAAAGGATAATCAGATTGGAAAATATACGGGTACTGAATTGGCAGGAACTGACCGGACTATACCGGGTAATACGGTTAAAGTAAAATTGCAGACAGATAACGGTGGTTTCGCATATGGATTTAAGATTACAAGTATCAAAGCAATAGCATCCGGGAAGAAAGATCAGAATATTTCCGGTACTGCCTCCTATACAAAAGATTATAAAAGCCCATCATTTCTGCTGGATGCAAAATTAACCGAGGGAGATGGAGCGCTGTCTTACCAATCAAAAAATACAGATATTTTAACGGTTTCTGATTCAGGGCTTGTGAAAATTACCGGAGTAGGGAATGCGGATATTATTGTAAAAGCTTCAGAGACTTCGGGATATAATCCGGCACAAAAGGTAATTCACGTCACAGTAGACAAAGCCGGTCAGGAAATACAGACAGTTGTGTCAACGCTTCAGATTACAGTTGGCAATAAGGCAAATATTCAAGCTTTCGCTACAGGAAATAGCACTTTGAGTTATCATTCCAGTGATACGAAATTTGTGGAGGTTGACAATAATGGGCTGGTAACAGGAATTGCCATTGGGAAGGCATCAGTTACAATTACAGCAGCAGAGACAGACTATTATAAGGCGGCAGAGAAGAAAATAGATATTTTAGTTAATGCCAAGGATTTCGCTTCCGTAGATCTTTCCAAGTGCAGGATTTTATTACAACCCGGAAGCTATATCTATGATGGAAGTGCAAAGAAGCCAAAGGTTTCTGTGTATGGATCGGAAGGGATTCTATTAAAAGAGGATATTGACTATATTGTTTCCTATAGCGCAAATATCAATGCAGGATCAGCTAAGGTAACAGTCACTGCGGTAAAAGGGAGTGTATGTACCGGCACCGGAACAGCAGCATTTATGATTAAACCTCAGCCTATAAAAGGAATTACAGCAGCATTATCCAATACCAGCTACATATATTCTGGTAAAGAATGCAAACCTAGCGTTTCTTTAATTAGTCAAACAGGGAAGCATTTGATAAAGGATCTGGATTTTATGGTCGCATATGGTAACAATGTAAATGCGGGAACGTCTACAGTTACAATTACCGGAAAAGGTAATTATACGGGAAGCATTGTGAAAAATGTGAATATTGGACAGGCATCCCAGAAAATTACTGTAGATACTTCTTCATATACGAAAACCTATGGAGATAAAGCTTTTTATATAAAAGCAAATAGTACTGCCGGTAGCAAACTGACATATATGTCTTCATCTAAGTCTGTAGCAGCAGTGGATGCAAAAGGTAAAGTAACCATAAAAGGGTGTGGGAAAGCAACAATTACCCTACTGGGGGCAGAAACAAACAATTACAGCAAGGCTTCATCGTCTATTGTAATAACGGTAAACCCCAAAAGACTGGGGATTAAGAAGCTTGATTCCCCGAAAAAGAAAACCATAAAGATTACCTGGAAAAAAGATTCCTATGTCAGCGGTTATCAGCTTCAATATTCCACCAGTAAAAAGTTTTCAAATAGTACAACAAAATCTGTAACATTGAAGAAGAAAAAGTATACCAGCAAAACAATTGGAAAACTGAAAAGTAAAAAGAATTATTATGTACGCATCCGCGGGTATAAAACGGCAGGGAAGAATAAGCTATACGGAAAGTGGAGTGCAGTGAAAAAGATTAGGGTTAAATAATTCTTCGAATGTTTTAATCCCTTTGGGGCTGGTGAGAAATCACCAGTCCTTGTTCATGTGTAAAAACCGCAATTAAAAAGCAATTAAAAAAGCATGCCGCTATCTCAACATGCTTCTATAATTTCCCGCTCAAATACAAATACATAATACCCGGGTAATTCACTGCCTCCGTTCAGGTCCGTAAATTCCGTGAGCAGCCGCCAGTCCTTTGATGCATATTCATTTAACAAAGCTTCTAAATCCTGAAACTCCAGTTCTTTCAGCTTTTTACTGCTGCAGTCTTTTAAGATTTCTTTCCTAACCAGTTTATATTCGTGCATCGTGCTCTTTTTCTCCATAAATAAAATTTGTACAGATTCTATTACAGTTACTATTGATAGTATATACATATATTTGATTATTATTGATGAAAATATTTTTTTGACCCCATACATTGGTTTTATTTGGAAATATTTAAAAATTGTTGTAAAACGAGTTTCCAAATAAGGCTCCTTCCTGTATAATAATTTATATATAGTAACCATAGATGTGATTGAACGAGTACAATCACTTAGATTTCTACAAGGAGTATACATGAAAAAACACAGAACCATATTACTGGAACAGTTTAAAGAGGCTCTGACATCTGTAATGCCAATTGCGGGTATTGTTTTCTTCCTCTGTTTTACCATTGTACCTATTCTAAACAGTATTCTAATGGCATTTGTCGTAGGAACGGTATTATTGATTATTGGCATGGGATTTTTTACACTGGGAGCCGACCTTGCGATGACGCCCATCGGGCAGTATGTAGGCGCGGAGACCACAAAATCCAAGAAATTCTGGTTAATCCTGTTTATCTGTTTTATGGTAGGGAGTATCATTACCATATCAGAACCGGATCTTCAGGTTCTGGCGGAACAGGTGCCTTCTATCCAAAATGGAGTTATCGTAGGTGCGGTTGCTGTGGGGGTAGGCGTTTTCCTGGTGGTTGCCATGCTTCGTATCCTGTTTCGGATCAGGCTTTCTTATCTTCTGATCGGACTCTATGCCGCAGTATTTTTATTTTCCATTTTTGTTCCGGGCGATTTTCTGACGGTTGCATTTGACTCCGGCGGTGTGACGACCGGACCGATGACAGTACCTTTTATCATGGCGTTCGGTACGGGTATTGCGGCGATAAGAAGTGATAAGAATGCAGATGCAGACAGTTTCGGCCTGGTTGCCCTCTGCTCTGTGGGTCCCATTCTTGCAATTATGATTCTGGGTATGGTTTACCAGACAGACGGCGGAACCTATACCCGGATTGCAATTCCGGATACTGAAAATTCCCGTCAGATGTGGCAGCTGTTTCAACATGCATTTCCTACCTATTTTAAAGAGGTTGGAATAGCGCTTCTGCCCATTACTTTATTCTTTGCCGTATTTCAGATGGTCAGAAGGAAAATGAACAAGACGCAGATGATCCGGGTATGTGCGGGGCTGGTCTATACATATCTGGGGCTTGTAATGTTCTTAACCGGCGTAAATGTGGGCTTTATGCCGGTGGGCAATTACCTTGGCAAAGAGCTTGGTTCCCTTAGCTACCGCTGGATTATCATACCAATCGGCATGGTGATGGGTTACTTTATTGTTGCGGCGGAACCGGCGGTGCATGTACTGAATAAACAGGTATATGAACTGACTTCCGGTGTGATTCCGATTAAAGCAATGAGCAAGAGTCTGGCTATCGGCGTCTCCATATCCGTGGGTCTGTCTATGCTGCGGATTATTACCGGGATACCAATCATGTATATGCTGATTCCCGGATATCTGCTGGCGGGTGTATTAAGCTTTTTTGTACCGCCCATATTTACGGCAATCGCCTTTGACTCCGGCGGTGTTGCATCGGGACCGATGACAGCCACATTTCTGCTTCCCCTTGCAATGGGGGTCTGTACTGCAGCGGGAGGCAATGTAATTATAGATGCATTCGGGGTAGTCGCTATGGTAGCCATGACTCCATTAATTACCATCCAGCTGCTTGGTTTATATTTCAAGTTTAAGACGAAAGACAAGGACGGGGAAAAGAAAACAGAATCACTGGATGTAGAAGAGATTATCGAACTGTAGGGGAAAAATGATGAGTGATATTTATTTATTGATTACAATTGTTAGGCGTGAATATGAAGAGGATTATATCGATTTCTTCAAAAAATATGAGGTTCATTCCCAATTTGGAACGTTATGCAACGGTACAGCACAGCAAAAAATGCTTGATTATCTGGGAATCGAAGATTCGGAAAAAGTCATGATGCAGGTGGTTGTGTCAGGGGACCTTTCAAAACGGCTATTGAAGAAACTGGTGTCAGAAATGGGCATCGACATGCCCGGAAGTGGAATTGCGATTACGATCCCGTTAGACAGCATCGGAGGCATTTCCAGTATGAGATATCTTATGGAGGAAAGAACTATGCAGTCAGAAGAAACAATTCATATAAATGAGATGCCCTATGCCCTGATCATCGCCATATCAGAAAGGGGAAGCTCGGATGTAGTCATGGAGGCAGCCCGAAGCGCAGGAGCCGGAGGCGGAACCATTATTCATGCAAAAGGAAGCGAAAGTGAATTTGTATCAAAATTCTTTGGAGTATCCATTGCCGATGAAAAAGATATGATTTATATTGTTGCGAAAAAACGGGATAAGGCTAATATTATGAAAGCGATCATGGAACGGGCAGGGTTATCCACTAAATCCCGTACCATTGTCTTTTCTCTTCCTGTTGACAGTGTGGCTGGTCTGCACAGTGTTATGGAGGAATAGCACCTGCCATTTCAAAGGATGGTATAAAAAGTACGGTAAAACAACTGTAATTGTTCCGGTGTTAAACGAAAGAGTGTTATGATATGATTTTTGTGTTTCTAAATAATGCAGTTATAGGAATGAATTGCATTCATTGCTTTGACAATTAAAATATATTTGAAATGGAGAGATGATATGAAATACAAAAATCCAATTATACCGGGCTTTCATCCTGATCCCAGCATCTGCAGGGCAGGAGAGGACTATTACTTGGTGACAAGTTCCTTTGAGTATTTTCCGGGGATACCTGTATTCCACAGCAAAGACCTGGTGCACTGGGACCAGATCGGACACTGCATCACCAGAAATGAGCAGCTGACTCTTTATAAAGGCGATCCAAACAGTACCGGTATTTATGCACCCACCATCCGTTATCATGAGGGGATCTTCTATGTAATAACCACGAACATTTCCTATGGAACAGACAACGGAGGAAATGAACAAAATTTTATCGTATGGACCACAGATCCGGGCGGTGAATGGTCAGATCCCATTTGGCTGGACTGTCCCGGAATCGATCCGTCTCTGTTTTTTGATGATGATGGGAAAGTCTATTACTGCGGAACCCACGGAGAGATCTTTTTGTGCGAGATTGATATCGTGACAGGTAAAAGAAAGACAGAAAAAACGTACATTTGGGGCGGGACCGGCGGCTGTTGTCCGGAAGGACCTCATATTTATAAAATCAATAACTGGTATTACCTGTTTATCTCAGAAGGGGGTACGGAATACGGTCATATGCTGACGGCTGCCAGAAGCCGGAATATATGGGGACCCTATGAAGGATACTGCGGTAATCCGGTATTGACAAACAGGAGCAGAGGAACATCCCTGAAGGCGATTGGACATGCAGATATTACCCAGGATCAGAATGGTAACTGGTGGGCTGTTTGCCTTGGAATCCGTCCGCTTTCCTATCCATTCCGGCATAACCTGGGAAGAGAAACGATGCTTGTACCTATGGTGTGGGATGAACAAGGCTGGCCCGTGATGGGCAACAAGGGAGTGGTGGAAGAGGAAGTAGAAACAGACTGTCTGCCGGGCTGCCCGGATATGAATATTTTTCAGCAGAAAACCCTTACAGTCAGAGATACATTCGATTCCGAAAAGCTTGATTTTGCATGGAATTTTATATATAACCCCTGCCCGCAGTTATGGAATGTTATTTCCGGGAGAGGACTTACCCTGTATGGCAATGAAAATGCACTTTCAAAAGCGGATACTATTGCATGGATCGGACGAAGGCAGGAGCATCACAACTGCATAGTCCGGACAGAATTGCATTTTGTGCGAGAGCAGGATGAGGAAGAGGCAGGACTTACGGTTTATATGAATAACCGCCATCATTATGAAATTGCAGTTAGCAGGCAGGAGGGGGAAGACTGTATCCTGTTTCGCAGGCAGATTGGAAGCCTGTGGAAGACGGAAAATAAAATTCCCTGCAATTGTTCCCAAGCATTTCTGGAAATGGAAGCAGATTTGGAAACGTATGTATTCCGTTACAGCCTGGACGGTAAGCAGTTTCATGAAATTGGAAGAGGGGAGACGGCATATCTGACTACTGAAGCCGGAGGTGTTTTTACCGGGAATTATATAGCGATGTACGCATCGGGGAATGGCAGAAAGTGTGTCCGGGGAGCAGAATTTTGTTGGTTTGAATATACCGGAAAATAAATGAATATGACGCACACATGACGCAGATATCAGGCACTATATATCGATGTATTTACGTCGGGAGACACTGGCGGCGGCTTTGAAATTGAACTAATTTCAAGTCCGCCGCTTTAACGTGAATGCCGGAACAAACAGGAAGCAGGATTGCACTTGAGAAAACGTCAAAGAAATGAGGAAAACGATAATAGCCGGATAGCCAGATGGAGTACCAGGCAAAAATGCACAAAAAAAGCAGGGTATATACTTAGAATATTACACGAAAAACAACTTTTTGACAGAAAACGCTGACAATTATATTTTTAAAATGATAAAATAAGATTCTAGGGATTACATAGAAGCCGAAACGGAGAAAGGGTCAATGAAATCATTAAAGAACGAAAACGTATATCACAAAAACTTTGGAAAAGGAGTCATTACAGAAAATAACCTTACCAAGATCAGAATTCAATTTACAGGCTTAAAAGAGCCAAAAATATTTTTGTTTCCCAATGCATTTGAAAAATTTCTGGTTTTAGAAGATGATAAATTGCAGCAGGAGTGCTGCGAACAGGCGGTTCTGCTCAGGCAGGCGCAGGAAAAAGAAATGGAAGAAAAAAGAATCCAGCGCAGACGGCTGGATGAGATCAGGCGCAAGGAGCTGCGTAAAGAAAAATTGGCATATGCCAAACGGAAGAAAGCGGATTCCGGAAGAAAGATAAGGAAAAAAGTATGACAACTGAAAATAAGTTACTGGCGCTGGAAGAGGCGGTCAAAAAAATAGAAAAGGACTTTGGAAAAGGGTCCGTGATGCGGTTGGGAGATGCCTGCGAAACCATGTCGGTGGAAACCGTGCCAACAGGTGCCTTGAGTCTGGATATAGCCCTGGGGCTTGGTGGAATACCAAAGGGAAGAGTGGTGGAAGTATTTGGACCAGAGTCCAGTGGAAAGACAACAGTCAGCCTGCATATGATTGCGGAAGTGCAGAAAAGGGGTGGAACGGCAGCCTTTATTGATGCAGAGCATGCATTAGATCCCGTGTATGCGAAGAAAATCGGCGTAAATACAGACGAACTCTATATCTCTCAGCCAGACAGCGGAGATCAGGGTTTGGAAATCGCGGAAACCCTGGTGCGTTCCAATGCGATTGATATAGTGGTAATTGACTCGGTTGCAGCACTGGTGCCGAAGCAGGAGATTGACGGTGAGATGGGAGATGTTTTTATGGGTCTGCAGGCAAGATTAATGTCTCAGGCGCTGAGAAAGCTGACCCCGGTGGTCAGCAAGTCCAACTGCATCGTTGTGTTCATAAACCAGCTTCGGGAAAAAATAGGAATTATGTTTGGCAATCCGGAAGTAACAACCGGTGGAAAGGCTCTGAAGTTCTATGCTTCTGTCAGGCTGGATGTGCGAAAAATAGATATGATTAAAAGTGCTGGGGACCGTATCGGCAACAGAACCCGGGTAAAGGTAGTGAAGAATAAAATAGCACCTCCTTTTAAAGAGGCAGAATTTGATATCATATACGGGCAGGGAATATCCAGAGAAGGGGATATCCTGGACCTGGCGTCCGAGATCGGAGTAGTAGTGAAAAGCGGTTCCTGGTATTCGTATCAGGGAACAAAAATTGCCCAGGGACGCGAGAGTGCGAAAGATTATCTGGGAAGCAATCCTCTGATTTTAGAAGAAATTGAGTACCAGGTCAGAGAGCATTATGGTCTGCTCTCAGAGAAGAAAGAATTGCCGGAAAATTAGAGCGTTACGCAGACAAAGAGAGGGTACCCTTCACTATTTGGGTACTCTTTTTTTAATGCCTGTCTGTGAGTTTTGTTTCCGGTAATGGCTTGGCGTATCGCGCATGTGCTTTTTAAACATGCGGATAAAGGTCTCCGGGTTCTTATACCCGACTTTGTCGCTGATATCTGCGATACTCATAGAAGTGAAAACCAGCAGATTTTCGCTCTGCTGCATCCGAATATTAGTTAATAATTCAGAAAAGGTATAGCCGGTAACTTCTTTGATTAGCTTTGAGCAATATTGCCGTGAATAATGAAAATGGTCTGCAACTTGGTCAATGGAAACATTTTTATATTCATTGATGATGTAGTTGATCATGGAGGTTTCACAGTCATCTTTATGAGATTTAGGGATTTCCAGCGTACTTTGGTGTCTGCGTATCAGCTGGGTAAAGAAAATCGTCACCAGGCTGCATATTATCCGGTCCGAATATTCATCCGGGTTACGGTGTTCCCTGTACATATCCAGAATATAGTTTCGGATCACAGCATCTCCTTGTGTTTGAAACATCAGATAGCGCACCTTTTTACGGGAATAGATGTTGTCCAGAAAAAAATGTGAAATCTGAGTTTTGTCTCTCACCGTATTGATGAAAATATCAAGAAATGTGGTATAGCGTATCAGGATGTTGAGTATGATACTGTCGTTATATACTTCGATTCCATGCATGACCCCTGGTGCAAGCAGACATAAATCCCCTTTGGATAAAATAATTTTCTTCTCTTGAAAATGCTGGATACAATTCCCGGATATAACATAAATCATTTCAAAAAATCCATGTTCATGATAGAAAAGCGGAAAGTAACGTGGATGTTTCACAATAGACACATTGCGCCCGGTACTGATAAATTCATCTTCGGAACGAAAAGAAGCAATTTTCTCCGGGTGCATTACCATATTTATACACGATACATCGTACTGATAAGTCTCTAAAAAAGAATCCAGTGAAATTTTGTTTTGCTTCACCACAGCAAAGTCCCGAAACAGGCATTCATCATTCGTCCATTCTTTTAGTTCCTGCAAGATCTGTTCATACTCCATATATTTTATCCTTTCTTTTCTTACATTATATAAAATAGTTTCCTTATAGTCAATTAAATTGATTAATCGGAGTCATGGAATTATAGACTTCTTTTGCTTATAATATTTTTATCACAGCTGTAAATTGTAAGTGATTAGTCATTGGGACCGTTAGAGGCTGACCGCATATAAATGTGGGCGGCTTCTGAAATAGCAGCCAGCTGAAAGAAGGAGAATAAATTTATGGTAACAATTTATATTGAATTAAAATCCATCGGGGAAGTCAAAAATTTTATAAAAGATATATCACAAATGGATGGAAGCTTTGAGCTCATATCCGGCAGATACATCATTGATGCCAAGTCGATTCTGGAAATCTATTGCCTGAATTTATCAAAACCATTACAGTTAAATATCCGGCATACTGATATAGAAAATGTGCAAAAGCTGAGAAAATATGAGATTATGTAAAAAGGTAGATATTGTCCTTCGAATAGTGTATATTGTAAAAAGAAGCACAAATCGGAGGTAGCGATGAATAAAATACTAATTATTGAAGACGAACGGGTGATCCGGGAAGAGCTGACCATTCTGTTAAAAAATGCAGGATATCTGGCTGAAACGGTACTTGATTTTGACGACTGTATAAGTGAAGTAGAAACGTACAACCCGGATCTGATACTGCTGGATATCAACCTGCCGGGACAGGATGGCTTTCGTTTATGTTCTTCCATCCGCAGCTTTTCATCGGTTCCAATCATTTTTATTACCGGCAGAGATACCCCCTTTGATGAGCTGCAGGCATTGACCCTGGGCGGTGACGACTATATAACGAAACCCTATAATATTCCCATACTTCTGGCGCGGATTCAACTGCTGCTTCGCAGAACGGGCAGCACCAGTGACCCTATGGACTATTTAGAATGTCAGGAGGTAAAACTCTTTCCGGTATCTGCAGTGATTCAGTATAAGGATCAGAAGGCAGAGCTGTCCAAAACAGAATTGAAAATTCTCTATTATCTGTTTACCAACAGGCAGAAAGTGGTTTCCCGCATGGAACTGATCGAATATTTGTGGGATAATGAAATCCATATAGATGACAATACTTTAAGCGTGAACATGACAAGAATCAGGGATAAGCTGAACCAGATTAATGTGAGGGATCTTATTCAGACGAAAAGAGGAATGGGCTATAAAGTATGAGATTAAAAGAATATCTTACAGACAGATCAGGAGCCTTACTGTTAAATGCAGCCTGTATCTTTGGATTATCCATATTTTTATATTTAATTGGAAATGGTATCGGAGAGATTGCCATTATCATATTATGCTGGCTGACCATACTGTTTTTTTATTTTCTGCCCGATTACCGGTACCGTAAAAAATATTTTGATGAGTTAGTTTCCCTGGCTGATACGCTGGATAAGAAATACCTGACTGGGGAAATAGCGAAGATGCCTGTATCAAAAGAGGGCGGTATCTACTTCCGAATTATGAAAAAAGCTATGAAATCAATGGCAGATGAAGTATCCCAGGCACAGCGTGAAAATGAAGAATACCGGGATTTTATTGAAAAATGGATCCATGAAATAAAGGTTCCCATTACCGGGGCAAAGCTGATATGTGAAAATCATAAGACAGACCAGTCCAGGAAAATTCTTACCCAGGTTGAGCAGATCGAAACGGATGTGGAAAGAGTACTTTATTATGCCAGAATGGGAAGCGTAGAAAAGGATTATATGATAAAAGAAACACACCTGCACGTAGCGGTTCAAAGTGTACTAGCCAGAAATAAGCAGTTGTTAATCTCTAACCGCGTTCTTGTAAATACAGAACAGGTTCATGCCTGTGTCTATACGGATCAGAAATGGATTGAATTTATCATAAATCAGGTGATTATTAATTGTATAAAATACAGGAAAGAAAATTCTCTGCAAATCGATATTATGACAAATCAGGCACCTCAGGGGGTATCTCTTACCATCCGTGACAATGGGATGGGGATAAAAGAAAGTGAGCAGAAACGTATATTCGAGAAAGGCTTTACCGGCAGCAATGGCAGGGTAAACCGCAATTCTACCGGGATTGGAATGTATCTTTCCAGAGAACTCTGCAAAAAACTGGGAATAGAGATTTCAGTGGAATCTGTCCAGGGGGAGTATACGGCTGTCACACTTTTCTTTCCCAAAGGAGATTATCTGCAGAGGCAGTGATTATTCTTTCAATTTTGTAAGTTAAAATAAAGCTTTCTGTATACATCAGCAGCAATATTACTGTTACAATAACAGCAACCCGGGAAACAAATGGAAAAGGAGTAATGATATGCTGTTGCAGGTAGAATATATTGAAAAATATTATGGTACGAAAACGAATATTACAAAGGCATTAAATAAAGTCAGTTTTGGCGTGGAAAAAGGAGAATTTATCAGTATCATGGGGGCTTCCGGCTCCGGGAAAACGACACTGCTCAATTGCATTTCCACTATCGACACGGTCACTTCAGGTAAAATTCTCTTAGACGGGGAGGATATTACCACGATTAAGGAAGAGGAGATTACCGCATTTCGCAGAGACAATCTGGGGTTCGTTTTTCAGGAATACAATCTGCTGGACACCCTGACGATTGAGGAAAATATAGCTTTGCCGCTGACGATAAAGGAGATGGAACCAAAAGAAATTACCAGGTGTGTTATGGAAATAGCAAGGCGGCTGCAGATTGAGGACATTCTGCCTAAATTTCCTTACCAGGTATCCGGAGGACAGCGGCAGCGGTGTGCTTGTGCAAGAGCCGTTGTTACCAGACCGAAACTGGTACTGGCTGATGAACCTACCGGTTCGCTGGATTCCAAATCAGCCTTCAGGCTGTTAGAGGTAATGGAAGAATTGAATCAGGAGATGACAGCGACAATTCTCATGGTAACCCATGATGCATTTTCCGCCAGTTATGCAAACCGTATTTTATTTTTAAAGGATGGAAAGATCTTTAATGAAATATGGAAAGGTGAGAAAACACGTTCCAGATTCTATCATGAAATCCTCGATGTGCTCTCTTTACTGGGAGGTGATGTGCCATGCTGAAACAGCTCTCCATAAGGAATGCAAAGCGGCAGGCAAGGGAGTACATGATCTATTTCATAACAATTACCTGTACCGTTTCTTTTATGTACGGGTTTCATGCACTTATTTTTTCCGATACGGTTTCCAGTCTGCCTGAACTGGAAATATTATTCTATATGATTATTATGATTTCGATTTTAATCGTGTTTATTTTGGGCTGGCTGGTCCATTATATGACGAACTTTATGCTGAAGAAACGAAGTAAAGAATTAAGTACTTATATGATTCTGGGAATATCGAATAAAGATATTTCAAGATTATTCTTTAAAGAGAATTTCCTGATCTGCGGGATGGCATTTGTCTGCGGAACATTATTTGGATACCTGATTTCTGAAATCCTGAAAATTATTATTTTGAATCTGTTCGGGGCAGATTACCAGTTTTCCATTTCCTTTTCCTTACGGGCAATTGCATTAACCGGATTCTATTTTCTGCTGATTTTTATCTTTGCACTGTGGAGAAATGGCAGATCGATCCGTAAAATGAAGCTGTATGATTTACTGTATTATGAGAAAAGAAATGAGAAATCGAGTTTGGAGAAAGCAGGATGGATGGTGGTTGTATTTCTCATATCATTTATCTGCGGTGCGGCTGGAATCGGATTATTTATTTATATGCCCATTGGAAAAGGGTATGATGTCTTGTTTGGCCTGGCATTAATCGTGCTTTTTCTGTTTGGTTTTTTTCAGAGCGTTCCGGGGTTTCTGGCAAAGGTATTTGGCAGCAGGGAAAATATAAAATACAGCAAAAACAGGCTCTTTTTACTCCGTTCTTTTACATCTAAGATAGCATCCCTAAGTATGACACTGAGCATGATATGTATACTCTTTACATTGGCACTGACGGCTATGGGAGTTGCCGTTTCCGTAAATAAAATAGCCAGCAGATCCATAGAATTGAATGTATTTGATATCGTAATTTTAAGCAAAAATCCGGAAAGCCGTTTGTCGGACTATCGCAGCAGCATAGAAGGGGAAGCATCTGTGACAGCAGATCATTCCTATAATGTCTATCACAATGAGAGCAGAACCTTTCAGGATATCCGAAAAAAGGCTGCTGCCGAATACAGCAGTCTGCCCCAGGATATATATGTAGAGTATCAGTATGATACGTTCATGAAATACAGTGACTACCGTACCCTGTGTAATATGCTTGATATAGAGGTTCCTAAGCTTCAGGAGAATGAATATATGATCCATTGTACAGCGGCACTTCAGGATGCATACAGCGGATTACTTCATCGCGGGATCGCCATAAACGGTAAGACGATGGAGCTGGCAAGCATCAATACGGCTCCTTTTAATCAGGCAGATGCCTATGGAAACGGCTTGGATTTTATCATTATTGCGCCGGATGATATGGTGGAGAAGCTGTCTGTAGTCTATCAGGTTTATTCGGTGCAAACCGACAGACCGGTCAGCAGTATGGCGTTAGAAAAGCTGTGCAGCCAGGATAGCAGGTTAGAGATCCTGAACCGAAATATGTTAATATCTTCCAGTGAAATGGGTAGTTATGCGACCAGCATGGCGAATGTGGACAAGGATTATATCTCAGGCAGATCGGCATTTAAAAAGTCGTATGCGAATGTGTATTCTGTCATGGTGGCGCTATTTTATCTGGCACTTATTTTTATCGTCACCGGTGCCACCATATTGGTAACACAGATTTTAAGCGATACTGACAAAAATAAAAAGCAGTATGATATCTTAAGGCATATCGGCATGAATGCAGGGAAAGTCAATCAAACGGTGAACAAACAGCTGGCTGCATTTTTTCTGCTTCCTCTGATTCCGGCTGTGATAATCAGCAGCAGCCTGGTATTTATCTCTATGAATGTCATGCAGCCAGAATCATTTACCTTTCCTGTTATTCCGGGAAGAGGATGGATTTGGGGTTCGATAGCCAGCGCAGCAGGACTGCATTTTATACTATATAGCATTTATTTTATCGCGGTTAGTAAAAGTTATAAGAAAAATATTTAGTTGAGAAATTATCTCATTTCCAACATTGTAATAATTTAATGGCGTGTTATGATAGTAGTTATACAGGAAATGAATGGATCAGAATCATAGATGCGTTTATGCATTGCTACTATAGTTTCTGCCTGGATTGAGCACTGATTTACAGATGGTTGTTACACTGGGGTGATGGGAAAGGAGTAAGTAGACATGAACCGCTACATCCAGCTAGATGTAATATTAGATTAGGTTCGAAAATGTTGGATACTGCCTGCTGCTAAGGTGAGAAAGTTTATCAATAAAAATCGTGGTGTTGCACTCGCACAACAGTCAGATGTTGAAATCATCAGTGATTTTAGTCTGATTCAGATTATGTTGCGCGCATGCAACACTTTTTTATTCACATTGACAGTTTTCGTTTCGTAATATATAACTATAGCGTAGATAAGTTAGCTCCTGCTAATTCAGAAAGCGAAAGAAGTATAATAAGTTCGGAAAAGGAAGGCGTATATGAAAAGAAATCCATTTAAATTACTGTGGCTGATACTTGCGTTTTTAAGTCTGGGAATCGGGGCGATTGGGGTGATATTGCCAATACTGCCCACCACACCATTTTTATTAGTAGCCTCATTTTGTTTTGCAAAAGGTTCCAAGAGGTTCCATGACTGGTTCATGAATACAGGACTTTACAAAAAGCATCTGGACAGCTTTATAAAAAATCGGGCGATGACACTTAAATTAAAGCTTTTCATCCTTTTACCGGTATCCGCAATGCTGACACTTGCATTTTTTATGATGCATAATATACCTGGAAGAGTAGTCATTGTCCTGTTGGTAATCTTCAAGTATTATTACTTTTTCTTTCGGATTGCAACCATACCGGGCAATAAAAAGAACCTGGATTATGGTGTAGATAAAAGAAACCTGGATTATGGAGCAGACAGAACGGAGTTAACAGATTAATATGATGGCGAAAGGCAGCAAGGGAGAACAAAAGCGTCTCCGGGAACAGGAAACAGTCAGTATGATGATTCGTCTATATTGCAGGAAAAATCATAAAGTGGGCAATGACGGCAAGAGCAAGGGGGATATCCTGTGCCCCGAATGTCAGGAACTTCTGGCCTATGCCGAGAAAAAAATCCGGAGATGCCCGTTTATGGAAAATAAGACGTTTTGCAGTAACTGCCGGGTACATTGTTACCAGTCAGAAATGCGGGAGAAGATTCGGGATGTAATGCGGTTTTCCGGTCCCAGAATGCTTCTTTACCATCCGTTTATGGCATTGCACCATATGTGGTGTACCCTGAGAGAGAAAAAGAAGGAGGCAAAACGCCATGATTAAAACAAGATTAGTCGGATTGCTGGCGGAATCGAAAAAATATATTGTTCAAAATGTTTTATGGCAGTGGGTGGCTCTCATTGCCAATATAGCGGCAGCTATAACCATTGGAAATTTAATTGAAAAGACATATCGAGGGATGCTTGGCACGACTCTTCTGGCAGTGAGTGTCTGTATTTTAGCGGCATCTATACTTATTCGGTTTGGCTGTGACAGGCTTGCAGCAAAAGCATCCTTTTGCGCGAGCAGAGATGTAAAGATCACGATCAGAGAGAAAATTTATGAAAAACTACTGCGTCTGGGAGCTTCCTATAAGGAAAAGATCTCAACTGCGGAGGTAGTGCAGGTATCGGTTGAAGGTGTGGAGCAGCTGGAAATATATTTCGGAAAATATCTGCCGCAGCTTTTTTACAGCCTGCTGGCACCGTTGACTTTATTTGCGGTATTGGCCTTTATCAGTTTGAAAGCATGTATTGTATTGCTTGTCTGTGTGCCGCTTATTCCGGCATCCATAATGGGCGTTCAGAAATTTGCAAAAAAGCTTCTGAATAAATACTGGGGATCTTATACGGAACTTGGTGACAGTTTTCTGGAAAATCTTCAGGGGCTTACAACCCTTAAGATTTATCAGGCTGACGGGAAAAAAGCAGAAGAAATGGATCAAGAGTCAGAGCAGTTCCGCCGCATTACCATGCGGGTATTGACTATGCAGCTGAATTCCATCAGCGTGATGGATCTGGTAGCTTATGGAGGCGCTGCAATTGGTATGATCGTAGCAGTCCGTGAATATATAGGAGGTAATATTGGTTTAGCCGGGACGGTTACCCTGATATTACTGGCTGCTGAATTTTTTATCCCTCTGCGTGTCCTTGGATCTTTCTTTCATATTGCAATGAATGGAATGGCAGCCAGTGACAAGATGTTCCGGCTTTTGGATCTGCCGGAAGCAAAAACCGGGGAAAAACAAGTACCGGAGCAGGAGCATTCTATAAAATTCAAAGATGCAGGATTTTGTTATAACAGTGAGCGTAAGATTTTAGACCATATTAATCTGAATATATCCAAAGGTAGTATTGTTTCGCTGGTAGGTAATTCCGGATGTGGAAAAAGCACCCTGGCGGCGATTCTGACCAGCAGAAATAAAGGATATGAAGGCAGCATTACCATCGGAGGCACGGAACTTTCGGAAATTTCAGAAGCAAGTCTGATGTCACATATTACCATGGTCGGGCAAAACAGTTATTTGTTTAAAGGTACGGTTGAAGAGAACCTGGCAATGGGTAATCCCAGGGCGTCCAAAGAACAGATGGATCAGGTATTAAAAGATGTGGACCTGTATGAATTCTTATATTCGGGTGAGGGATTGCAGACGAAGCTTCAGGAAAAAGCTTCTAACCTCTCCGGCGGGCAGCAGCAGAGACTGGCACTGGCAAGAGCGTTGCTGCATGATTCGGAAATTTACATTTTTGATGAAGCAACGTCTAATATCGATGTTGAAAGTGAAGAACGGATTATGTCAGTTATTTATGGACTTGCCGGACGAAAAACCGTTCTGCTGATTTCCCACAGGCTGCAGAATGTAGTTTCCTCGGATTACATCTATGTGCTTCAGAGCGGGAAAATTGCTGAATCCGGAACCCATGAGCATTTACTGGAAAATGCCGGAGTTTATGCAAAACTTTACGAAAATCAACAGCAGTTGGAACATTACCGACAAAAGGAAGGAGCAGAGTATGCATCGTAGAAGCGGAATTAAAATTATGGGGAAATTGATCGGTATGGTCAAACCACTCCTTCATGTGATGACAGCGGCTATTTTCCTGGGTGTAGTGGGATATCTCTTTGCGATCTTTCTGACGATACTTGCAGGAGTTGGCATTCTCCATGGTTTGGGTGAGAAGAATCTGCTTTCGTTGACCGTTACTTTTGGTCTGCTTATCGCCTTTGCTATCTGCCGTGGAATCCTTCATTATGGGGAACAGGCTTGTAACCACTATATTGCATTTAAATTGCTGGCAATCATCCGCCACAAGGTATTCTCAGCCCTCAGAAAGCTGGCTCCGGCAAAACTGGAAGGCAAAGATAAAGGAAACTTAATTTCCATTATAACAAGTGATATTGAGCTGCTGGAGGTATTTTATGCGCATACCATATCACCCATCGCCATTGCATTTTTAACATCTCTGTTTATGGCTGTTTTTATTGGGTATTTTTATCTTCCGGCAGGAATCCTGGCGCTGGCTGGCTACCTGGCAGTGGGAGTCTGGCTTCCCCTTTGGAATTCAAAGCGGGGTTCCGTAAGAGGTATGAAATACCGCAATGATCTGGGAGAGATGAACAGTTTTGTACTGGATAATCTCCGGGGGCTGCATGAAACCATCCAATATGGACGAGGCGACGAGCAAAAGAAACAAATGAGAGCGCAGTCGGAAAAATTATCAAAGGAGCAGGAAGAATTGCAGAAAATGGAGGGCGGTTCCAGATCGGCTACCAACCTGGTGATCCTTTTATTTTCTTTTGGCATGCTTTTCCTGATGCTGTTTGCCTACACTTCAGGATACAGCGATTTTACCGGAGTCATTATCTGCACCATTGCTATGATGGGGTCCTTTGGACCGGTTGCGGCATTATCAAGCCTGTCCAATAATCTGAATCAGACACTGGCAAGCGGTGAGCGGGTATTATCTCTTTTAGAAGAGGAACCGGAGATCAAAGAAGTAACGGGAAAAGCAGCAACCGGATTTTCCAATGTCAGCTGCAGGCAGGTTTCCTTTGCCTATGGCAAAGAAGAGATCTTAAAGGATTATTCCCTGAAAATGAAAGAAGGGGAGATCATCGGAATTTATGGAAAAAGCGGTTCCGGTAAATCCACGCTTTTAAAACTGCTGATGCGATTCTTCGATGTGCAAAAAGGCAGTGTAAAAATTTCAGATAAAAATGTAAGGGATATTAATACATCTGATTTAAGAAATATGGAAAGCTATGTAACCCAGGAAACCTATCTCTTTCATGATTCCATAGGGGCAAATATCGCAATTGCAAATCCAGGTGCCAGCAGAGAAGATATCATAGCGGCGGCAAAGAAAGCCTCCATTCATGAATTTATAGAAAAGCTGCCTGGGGGCTATGATACCCCTGTGGGTGAACTGGGAGATACCCTGTCAGGAGGAGAACGTCAGAGAATTGGAATTGCCAGGGCATTTCTACACAACGCTCCCTTTCTCTTACTGGATGAGCCTACCAGCAGTCTGGACAGCCTAAATGAAGGGATTGTCCTGAAATCATTGCAGGAAGCCTGCAGGGAGAGAACCGTTCTACTTGTATCCCACAGGCAGTCTACTATGAATATTACGGACCGAGTGTATCGGATGACAGGTGACCGGGCGTCTTAGAGCGTGTTTTAAAACAGGCTCTAGTGCCGCCCGACTTAACATCCAGGTAACTGTAACGATCCTGTCTTACACTTTCTCCCGGTTGCCCGGCTGAAAGTGTAAGAAGTTTACAAGCATTTACATAAATAAACCATGTCTACTAACTGGATGTCATTATCAAACATGGGGTGGTCGTAGTTATCTGTGAAAAAGTTGGGAATCCGGTGAGAAATCTTAAAACCGTTTTTCTGGTAAAACTGTAGGATCCAGGGAATGTCCCCTGTTCCAACAAGCATGGCAGCGTATTTACCTCTGTAATATGAAAAAATATGTTCTAAAAGTTTGCTTCCATATCCTTTGCCATTCCATTTTTCATAAGTGGCTATATTTTTCAGCTCACACACATCATCACTTTCCCGGGAAACCACGCAGACACTTTTTAAGCCGTCATCATATAATGCAAACAGCTCACCCCGATATAAATATTTCTCTATCATTTTTACATCTTCATCTGCAAGAAGAAGAAGTTCCATAAAATTAATTTTTTCACAATCTGAGATTTTCTTTATTTTCATTCAATCCTCCACAATTTTCAAACACAATCCGGGCACTTATGCGCTGCCTATGCACTATTTTTCCTGCTTTTTGCGATGGGTCATTCCCCCTTTCCTATGATTTTATTATATAGATGGATATGGAATTTGGCAAGTTTCGCGTATTTTTAATATGGATCAGAAAGTTACAAAAATTCCAACTGAATCATACAAATAAAATAGGAGGGCAGATGCTAAATGCCCATCTGCTCTCCTAAAATAATTGCTGCCAGTTTTTCTGCCAGATTTTTCATTAAGTTCAATTCGTTTTTAAAGCTTTGCTTTATTTTATGAATAGTGTTCTGCAGACTGAATTTCGGTCTGCAGCTTTTTTTGATCAAATCCTTAATCAGGATCTGAATGCCATATAGAAATAATACAATACTAGTAAACATAAAATCACCCCTTTACTGCCTGAATCATACTGTTTACCGGTTACGATCATATTGCTATTCTTTATTGCTGTCTTTCGTATCTGAATCCTTAGTCATAGTATTTGTTTCAACTTCGATATCAGCTTTGTTTGCCTTTGTGATTGTATCGCAAGCATCGTTATCTGTTTTGCCAGCCTCAGTATCCACATCGCCAGCTACGCTCATCTTTTCCCAGTTTCCGGTGTATTTATATTTCAGTTCTTCAAAATCGCATTCCGGACAACGGTTTCCATGGCATCCCGGGTGTTTTGGACAGTCGAAGCTTTCGGAAAATTCCGGACGGTATGGAGCCTCCGGACGATCAGAGGATTGGAATTGTTCGAAATATCTGAAGTCGAAGTCATCCTCGTGTCCACGCCTGCTGGGATGTTCCTCATAACCGGAGAAGCCATCCCGCTCATGTCTGCCTGGATGTTCCGGGCGTTTCGGGGTACCCGGAAAACCGGGACGGCCTGTATAGGATGCCCTGGGATCATGTCTGGATGCAAAGGGACCGCCAAATCCCTGTGGCCCTCCGAAATCCCGTTCCTGTTCGTGAGAGTGGCCGTGAGGATGGGAATGTGGATGACCGCAAGGTCTTCCATGCTCATGTTCCGGGATACCCATTTCTTCAAATGTTTTTTCCAGGGCATCGATGAGCCGTTCCAGGTAATCACTTAATACAGTCTGTTCTTCCTCACTGAGGCATGAGAAGATCTGGTTTACATCTTCTTGCTTCCCATCTAACTGTTCAGCGGCTTTGGCTCCTTCCTCAGTAAGTTTGATATTCATGACCCGCCTGTCTTTTTCGGATGGGGTGCGTGTGATGTAGCCGTTTCGTTCCAGCTTACCCAGGAGTTCTCCCAGAGACTGATTTCTCATATCCAAGAGATATCCCAGCTCCTTCTGGGTAATTTCAGGTTGTAGTTTTAAAAGTGAAAGTACACGTCCCTGTCCTTTATGAGGGCTGGCAAAGGGTCCAAAGTTTCGGAAATAAGTGCCCTGATATCGGTGAAGAAGTGCGTCTGCTCTTATAAAAAGTTCCATTAAATCTTTAAATTGTTCGCTCATATTTATGTTCTCCTTTCAAATTGAGTTCAAGTAATAGTAAAATATAAAGGTACCTTGATTTATATAATACAGGTACCTTTGTATTTTGTCAATACCTTTTTGAAAAAAAGTAAGGTACCTTTATAATATGGGCTTACTTTCGGTTAAAAGTGGTTTTTTTACCGGAGAAGCAATGAGAAACTTAGTGATTACATGAGAGCTGTTGTCAAGGGAATATACAGCTTTACATATATTTTCATGGAGCAGCAGCTCTTTTTTGCAGATTTTCCAGGAACCGCAGATAGTTATCAGGACGTTAGTATAAGGAGCCGCGTTTACAAAATGCAGATCTTTCATCCGTGCATTTTCATCGAAGGAGCAGATGATATCTTCAACTGCATTTTTTATAAGGTTGTGCGAACCGTTGTCCGAAGCTAAAAAGTCTGGCTGTATGGTGGCGGTACAATTCATGTTCTGGTAAAGATCATAGGAAATATTCTGCGCTGCTGTATACAAATCAGCACTGTTTTGCCCATCAGCGCCTGTAATATGCATGGAGACTGCATATTGTCCCATGCCGTAATCATGGATCGTCAGGTTACGGATACTCTGAACTTGGGGATACTGCATAACCAGTTCTGTAATTTTATCAGATAAGCCGTTGTCTGGGGAATGTCCCATGAAACGGTCAGCCGTTTCCGTGATGGATTTTATAGCTGAAAACATGATAAATACGGATACCAGCAGGGTACACCAGCCATCAATGTGCCAGCCGGTAAAGTGCTCGGTTACCAGGGCTAAGGTAATTGCAGCCGTGGATGCCATATCACTGATGTAGTCAGTGGCAGCATCTTTCATGGATGCCGAGGATATTTTATTGCCAATGTTTTTGTTGTAAAGATACATATAGAATTTTATGAAAATGGAAGCCAGGAGCATAAATAATACCGGTCCGCTAAATGTGATTGGCATTGGTGACTGTATAGCGGTTACAGAATCTTTTGCTAATGCCGTGCCCATGAAAAAAACAGCCAGACCGGATACAAATCCCATCAGCCATTCATAACGCCCATGTCCAAACTGATGGTTTTCTCCAGCACCCATTCCGGCGAGACAATAGCCCAGAAAGGAGGCGCCGCTAGTGAGGGCATCTGATAGATTGTTAAATCCATCAGCGATAATGGCAGAAGAAGAGCTGACCGTAAGTATTTCGGATTTTTTTTTGGATAAATCGCAGACTGGGGATTGGGCCGTGATATGAAAGAGCTGAAAGCGTCGCTACGGCCAATGAGTTCAATGAAATCGAGGGCCAGCTCATAGAGCTTCAGAAGTAGCGGGAAGCCGACTTGCAACACCCGAGCAGCGGAGAACGACACCCGGGAGCCGCCGCAGGTCATGAACGACACCGTGCAGGAAGTCCATGCTTACCATTTCTACGTCTATATGGCGTTTCAGGGACAAAAAATGCCCGCAAAATGCAGTCATAAAATAGATAAAGCGTAAAAAAAATAGAGAACGCTTTTCACGTCCCCTATTTTTTTATTTTGATTGCCACGTCAATGACTATTCTAATTGGGATAGAAGTTAATAACCAAAAAAGTAAGTAACACATCTTTTTTATTGATATATGTGTGTTTGATAGAAGAATCAAAAACAAGTGCGTCGCCCGCACCTAATGTATGATCTCCCATTTCGGTATGTAGTACAAGCTCACCTTGAATAATGTAAATATATTCCTGCGCCTTTTCGGAATGGCCAATCGTTGCATTAGACGAATTGGCGTCTAGTTCGACGTAGAATAATTCAAAATTTCTGACAGGGGTATTTGTAAAATAGCAATAAATACGATAATGCTCTGTTTCACCAGTCTGCATGGTGGGTTCTGTCTTTCGGATAACAGTTGCTTCTTTCTCTATATTCTCCATCAGCCTTGTATATGGTACGTTCAGCCCGTTTGCAATCTTCCAAATGGTGTTAATTGTAGGATTACTATCTCCTTTTTCAATATCGGACAACATAGCTTTACTAATTCCTGAAATCTTAGATAATTGTCCTAGTGTTAGATTCCGTTCCGTTCTCAATTCGTTTAAGTTTGTTGCTATGATTTTTCCCAGCTCCATAAAATTACCTCCCAAGGCTTGATAAATAAATCGAACGATTGTAAGATATAATTAACAAAAACGTTCGATATGCTATACGATTGTCTGCTATATTACAAATTATTATAGACAGCTTTCGTAAAAAAATCAAGAACAATAAGGAGCCATCAGAATATGAAAACAAAAGCGTTTAAGGCAACCCTGCCTTATACCATACCAATTTGCGTGGGATTTCTTTTTTTAGGGATTTCCTATGGATTTCTAATGAGAAGCAAGGGTTTTTCCTTTGTTTACCCTATGCTAATGAGCTTTTTTATTTTTGCAGGATCAATGGAATTTGTCACAGTCAACTTGCTTTTATCAGCCTTTAATCCGCTGTATGCCTTTTCCCTTACACTCATGGTAAATGCACGCCACCTATTTTACGGGATTTCTATGCTGGAGAAATATAAAAATGTCGGTTGGAAAAAGTTTTATCTGATTTATGGCATGTGTGATGAATCATTTACAATCAACTGTACAGTTACCCCGCCGCCAGATGTGGACAAAGGGTGGTTTATGTTTTTTGTTACTATGCTCAATCAAATATATTGGGTTTCCGGGGCGACTTTAGGCGCACTTTTGGGGTATGTAATTCACTTCGATACCACAGGCATTGAATTTGTTATGACAGCGCTATTTGTCGTTATGTTTATTAACCAATGGGAAGAAACGAGCAATCATCAATCGGCCCTTATTGGGATAGGGGGTTCTTTACTGTGCCTGCTGATCTTTGGAAGTGAGAACTTTATTCTACCGGCTATGGCGTTTATTATCTGTTGCTTTTCGCTGGGAAGAAAGAAACGGGGGTGACATAGTGACAACTACTCAAAGTATTATCACAATCATGGTTGTTGTATTAGGAACCATGCTAACTAGATTTTTGCCTTTTCTCATTTTTCCAGAGGGGAAAAAGCCACCGGCCTACATTACATATTTAGGAACGGTTCTGCCTTATGCGGTTATTGGCCTGCTGGTGGTGTATTGTCTGAAAGGTGCTGTTTTTACTTCTTATCATGGACTACCTGAACTAATCGCTATTGGCTTCATTTCTGTTCTCCACAAATGGAAGAAAAATACGCTTCTTAGTATTGGCGCTGGTACTGTTCTGTACATGGTTTTAATGCAAACCTGTTTTCAATAGCATTACCCTGTCAAGGGTTCATACTATACCACTGTGTAATACAGTAGCTATAAATTAAATTTTACAGGAGGTTTTCAAGATGGAAAAGAAATTATCAAGGGAAGAAGCATGGGAACTGTTGACCGAGTACACAAAGACACCAGCATTGCGGAAACATGCACTGGCCGTTGAAGCTGTTATGTGTCATTTTGGGCGGCTGAACGGAGAAGATGAAGAAGTTTGGGGCGTAGCTGGTTTGCTGCACGATCTGGATTATGAGAAATTCCCGGAAGAACATTGTAAAAAAGCAGAGGAAATCATGCGGGAGCGTGGTATCGACGATGCATATATCCGGGCTATGAATTGCCATGCTTATGGTATTTGTACTGATATAAAACCTGATAGCAAGATGGAAATGGTATTGTTCACTATCGACGAGTTGACGGGGCTGATAAACTCTCTGTGCCTTATGCGTCCCTCTAAAAGTGTATTAGATTTAGAAGTGAAGTCTGTTAAAAAGAAGTTCAAGGATCGTTCCTTTGCCGCAGGTGTAAATCGTGATGTCATTAGAAGCGGCTGTGAACTGCTGGGAATGGAACTGGACGATATTATTCGAGAAGCGATAGAGGGCATGAAAGTAAAGGCGGAAGAAATTGGCCTTAAAGGGAATTTATCTTAACTGTGGCTACTGGTATATGGAATAGCGGAGGACGACAAGTGGCGTCAGACAGATTCCAATGAGTGAAAAAGTATATCAGGCGTTCAATAGAGTGTTACAGGACCGCAGAGGTGTAAAACCTATCATCATTGGTGGGTACTGCAATTTCCTGTTTTTGAAGTGGTCCGGCCTGCCGAAAGTTTCTGTCAATTATGAAGCAAGTTTAAGGGGCTTGCCAAGAATTACAACAAAAACCATGTAGAAGCATCACCAAAGGTAATGACCCCGCACACCTTACGGCATACGTTCTGTACGACTATGGCAAACGCAGGAATGAATCCGAAAGCCTTACAATACCTTATGGGACACTCTAACATTACCATGACGCTGAACTATTACGCTCACGCAACATTTGGTTCCACAAAGTCAGAGATGGAACGGCTGACGGCTTAGTAGTACGAGTCGGTTTTACTACTTTTGAAAGCAAAAACATGAGAGGTTATAAAAGTATATGTGAGTTTCTTTTACATGAAAAATACCGGGAACGCCTGTAAATACAGGCATTCCCGGTATATAATAACTTATACAAGGATAATCAAAATTTATCCGTCATGGTGTTCCGGGTAATTTCTATAAGTTTGAATTGGTTTATAATTTTCCAAATGAAGATACTGGAAATTCCAGTACACGTGCAAACATATCATATATAAATAACAGAAAATTTTCCATGTAAGCAGATGTATCTTTTGCAGCGGGTATCCTTTTATGAAAGGTGTGAACCAGACCGTAGATCAAAAAATGGGTGGTTGCCGGAATGTCTTTGCAATGGAAGATGCCTTCTTTTGTTCCCTGGTCAATAATGGGCAGAAGCAGAGTGTACCATTGGTCCGCTACGTGGTCTAAATGGATTGCCCGAATGTCGGTTTCTTCATGATACCGGGATTCAAATTGCTGATGTGACATAGAAAAATCAAAAATACGTTTTATAAAAATCTGAAGTTTTTCTATTACCGGGATATCTGCAGAGCTGGGAACTTTTATCTGCTTAATTGCCTTACTGGCATAAAGCTCCGAAGCGGCTGCGAATATCTCTGTTTTGGATTTAAAATAGCGGTAGCATAGTCCGGGAGATACATTCATTCTGTCTGTAATATCCTGCACATTCGTATTGTCATAGCCTTTTTCAGCAAGAAGTTCCAGCGCAGTCTCAATAATTTCCTGCCTGCGCTCCTCCGGTTCTTTGGAGATACGTGTTCTTCTGGGACTGTTCGGGGCACGTCGCAGGGACCGTCTGCCTCTGTTATCAAATTCTTCAGAATGTTTCATGGGTTTACCTCATTTAAGTAGTCGTACTTTTAAGCTTTTACGGTGTACTCTGCGTCAATAATATTTGTCTCGGCAAGAAGATTGCGTTCTACACCGTAAGCAATCAGCTCCCGGTCCTCCAGAGGTGTAAAATGAACATCGATTTCTGCACGTTTTATGGTATATTCATCCACAACGATTTTCTTATCTTTTAAAATCTTTAAATGTTTGTCCAGCTCTTTTTTCAAAGCCGCAGGATTCATACGTGGCAGCTTCATATGGGCACGGAAATAATTTAAAGTAAATGTGGCATCCAGGCTGTTATTCATATAGGACATTAATCGTTCTGACTGAAGCATAACCAGAATGGCCTTTGTCTGAGGTGAATCAATCAGACGATAACTCTGGGAAAGAATATTGACATATTTTTTCTGGATATATGTGTTAATCATCTGGTCACTTGGCTGTACTTCAAAATAAACAACACCATGGTCTTCATAGACACGTGCGGTAACAATCATATTTAACTGAAGCTTTTCCGCCTCTTTTCCGGTTTCCTTATCCGTAATGGTCACGGAATAGTTGTAGTCCTGAAGCTTAAAGAGCCTTTCTTTAATATCATCCAGATGCTTTTTACGCGGAGTTTCAATGTTAAATACCAATCTTGCCAGGTTTTTCAATTTTCCGGTAATTAACCTGGTACGAACTGTTTCCGCGGACATCATGGTATAGAGGCAGTTTAAAATCTCACGATCCTTCATATCCAGATCCCGCTTTGTCATGGTATTAATATTATATTTAGATTTAATTTCTTCTAAAGTGTCGGCAGAAGTTACGGAAGGAAGATCCAGGTTCTCCGTACTCATTTCCACACGGACGTTTCCGCCCTCAAAGTCATAGCTGTTGAAAAGACGGATTTCATTTTGCAGGATTTCCACTTCAAAATCCAGATTTGTACTGCGGTAGTTGAAAATGGGTGCCTGCATGTAAACCATAGGGAATTTCGTGGTGTAGCCTTCCAAAGAGCCATTGAATTCACGGTTGACAATAATCAATGATTCCAGTGCTATGTCATGAATAAATGCATTAGCCTGTGATTTAGCCGGTTTTCCGCCATAAAAATGAAAATCCGTAATCAAAGCGGTTACGTCCGCCCTCCAGTTTTCAATTTCTTCATATCGTTCCCGCATGCGTGCTTCTACCGATTTGCGGTGATCCGTTCTTTTATAAATGCTGATATCGTAAGCAGCCTCGGCTTCTTTGCGAAGCAGCTGGGGGTTACGTGGTTTCAAATTTTCGGGATCCATGACTTCTTCGCGAATGGTATCCGACCAGTTTCGCTTATAAACCCGGCGCAATTCACGCAATTTACGGATGGCTTCTTCCACATCAATGGATTCAGAGGCAGCTTCCTTTACTGCGTGGGCAATTATTTTCTCTAAGGTGAGATCATCGTGTTTTAATTTTAAGATATTTTTCCGGATATAATGACCTGCTCTACTGCAATTGATGTAGGCTTCGTATGTCTGGATCAGGTTTTTTTTCAGCATTGGTCTTAAAACTGCGGCTAATTGTTCGTATTGGTCGTCTTTCATACCTACATCTCACCTCCTGGTTCTGTCTAAATAGCAATTAAAATAATTATATCGCACTATTTCGATATTTGCAATGAAACATTTTGGACATCAGCTGCTCCTGATTCAACCCGTTATATTTGTCAATCAAAAAGGACAGACGCAGTAAAAAGCGGGTTTGGGTGTCATCCAGGTTTATCCGGCATACATCAGTGATTCGGTTCAGGCGGTAGACCAGTGAATTGCGGTGAATATAGAGCTGTTCAGAGGTGAACTTAATACTGCATCCACAGTCCAGATACGCACATAATGTCTGGTAAAACTGCGTGTTATTTTTATGGTCGTATTGTCTCAACAGAGTCAGTGCAGGATGGCAGAAACGACCCAGGGAATCCGGGGATTTCATGTTGGAAAACAGGTCGAAAATTTGGTAATCCAGATAGTAACAGATGTTTTCGCGGGGAGACAGTTTCAATCCAAGTTCCAGGGCGGAATTCGCCTGCTCATAATGGAGCATGAAATTATTTATCTGGGAAAATGCATTGCTGATTCCAATTCTGACATGTTCCTTCCTGGAAAAATTCGCAAGTTTTTCTAAATGTTCCCCACTGATGTCCCCGTTTTCTTCTAATGGGATTACGGCAATCACGTTCTTCTTATGATAGGTAACATGGGTGCCGGGAAACAGGCGCTTGAGGTTTTTAACGGTGTGATCCTTGAGATACCGGCTGCCCAGGTATTGTGTGGGGCTGATGCAAAGAGCAGACATTTTGGGCGGAAAGGCAATTCCCTTTAGCCGGGATGCAATTTCTTCTGAGGGTGCTCCGATTAAAAGGTCATAGAGCAGCTGCTGGTGGGTGCTGGTTACCGGAAATAAATCCGGCATATAGTGAGCGAGAATATAGCTGATCACCTGGCTTAAAGTGCTGAGCATTTCCCGGTGGACAGGGCGGATGGGAGTTTCTCCCCCAATCATCAGGATAAATCCCACTTGTACCCCTTTATGGAAAACTTTGCTGCTCAATTTCCGATAGGGGGATTCCGTACAGGTGACCTCTACTGCATCCGTGGTCTGGGCGGCATTTTTCAGCGGTTCCAGCAGTCGGACGGCACCGATAAAATCATAATTGCAGTATCCCTGGCGGATATTTGACTTCCAGAGAGGGTCTATGACAGGAATGGAGGTGGAAGCTGCAATTATTTTGAAATTGATATCGTTTAGCACCAGAGAATTGCCCAGGCGGATGGAAGCGGCATTTAACACGGCTTCCATAGAGCGGGTGCTGTCCGCAAGTGATGCCAGTTCTTCATACAGGCCTTTGCTGCGTGTGGATTCAATCATCGTTTTTGCATAATTAAAAACAGCAAACAGCGAAGCCTCATCCACGATGGCACAGTTGCCGGAATATACCGGATCTGAAGAACGATTACCGGTATCTGCGAGGATACATTGGATAGTAGCGTTGTTACAGTCTTTCATTTGGTGATCATAACCAAAGTATAGTGTATTGTGCAAAAAATCCTTCTGACGCGTATCCAGAAGAGCGATATCCTGTATCTCCCAATCTTGTATGGAGGATACCAAATTTACAGAAAATTCATGATTCAGCTGTTGGATTAAATGTTGAAATGTCATAGAATTACCTCACTTTAAGGAGCGTTTTGGAAAGGGATCAGTGGAAGAATACTAGTACTACAACGCATATATTTTTAGTATAGTGTATGGTGCACAAATTGTCAAATATTTATCATACATGGTGCACGTTGAAAAACATTTGTTTCTGGTATATGGTTAGTTTATGGAAACGTTCGTACGTGTTTGAAAATTCAGGAGGTAATGGTATGTATAAAAAACTATTTGAATCAGGAAGAATTGGAAATGTAGAAATGAAAAACCGCCTGGTCATGTCACCCATGGGAATCGGGCTGGTGAATCTGGACGGAACCCCTACCGATGATATGATTGCATTTTATGAGGCGCGGGCAATAGGAGGGGCAGGGCTTATCATTCCGGAAATAACCAGGATCAATGACGGGCATGGAGCCGGACTTATGAGGCAGTTATCGGTAACCAAAGACCGGCATATCGCACCATTATCTAAATTGGCAGATGCAGTACATAAGCATGGAGCTAAGATTTTTATACAGCTTCATCATCCGGGCAGGGAAACCGTATCGGCGCTGCTGGGCGGTCAGCCAGTGGCGGCTCCCTCTGCAATACCCTGTAAATACCTGCAGCAGGAGACACGTGCCCTGACCACAGAAGAAATCAAACAACTGGTGCAGCAATTTATAAGCGGTGCAGTACGGGTTCAGAAGGCAGGCTGTGACGGAGTGGAGCTTCATGCGGCTCACGGATATCTGCTGCAGCAGTTTTTATCCCCGTATACCAATAAAAGAGAAGATGAATATGGAGGCAGCTTTGAAAACCGACTGCGCATCATAACGGAGATCATTTCAGGAATCAAAGAAGCATGTGGTGCAAAATTTCCGGTTGGCGTCCGCCTTTCCGTGGAAGAGTTTCTGAATCAGACCGGAGTAACCGAGGACTATATTCATATTCAGGATGGCATTAAGATCGCCATGGCATTGGAACAGGCGGGCATTGATTTCCTGGATGCAAGCTGTGGTCTTTACGAAACGGGAATGACCTGTATCGAACCTATTTCCTTCGCTCAGGGGTGGCGGCATGATCTGCTGGCGGCAGTAAAGGGCCATGTGAAAGTTCCGCTAATCGGCGTATCTGCAATCCGTGAACCGGCTGTGGCAGAGAAGTTCCTGGAGGAGGGAGTGGAAGACTTTGTATCTCTGGGGCGTGCGTGGCTGGCGGATGAAGAATGGGGAAGAAAGGTACAGGAGGGCAGGGAAAAAGAATTGCGTAAATGCATATCCTGCCTGCGGTGTTTTGAAAGCCTGAATGAATATAATGCAGCAGGGCTTCCGCCGGAATGCGCTCTGAACCCCAGACTGGCAAGAGAGAGAAAGTACAATGGACTGCCCCGGGATACCAGGGGACATCGGGCTGTGGTTGTCGGAGCGGGACCGGCGGGCATGTGTGCGGCGCAGACATTGGCTTTGCGGGGTGTAAAAGTTGTACTAATGGACCGCAGATCGGAACTGGGCGGAACGATTAACCTGGCGAAGAAACCGCCTCTGAAAGAGCGGATGCAGTGGATTGCAGACTATTACCAGGAAGAATTTGAGCGACTGGGTGTGGAAGTCAGATTGCATACGGAGGCAACTCCGGAGTTAATTATGGAATGTGAGCCGGACGGAGTGATCATTGCAACTGGTTCCGTATCCGTAGTACCTTCAAAGATTCCTGGTATTCATGGTGAGAACGTTTATACCGTTGAAGAAGTACTGAGTGGGAAAGCAAATCTGAAAGAGAAAAAGGTCGTGGTAATCGGGGCAGGTCTGACGGGATTGGAGACTGCAGAATATCTGGGCGACCTGGGAAATAAAGTGACAATTGTAGATATGCTTGGTGAGGTGGCGCCAGGATGTAATCATACATGTAGCGGATGTCTGCGGACGCCTGGCAAAGTATGGGGCAGAGTATCTCCTTGGGCATGCCTTAAAAGAGGTTCGATCGGATGGAGTGCTTTTAGAGAAGACAGAAGATCATCAGGAAGTGGATGTGTCCGCTGAGGCAGTAGTGCTTTCTCTGGGATTTCGTCCCGATGCTTCACTTGTTCAGGGGCTGAAAGATAAGAATATCGAGGTTAGGACAGTGGGAAGTGCAGTAAAGGACGGCACCATCGCCCCTGCTGTCCGTACCGGGTATGAAGCAGGCAGGGAACTGTTTGCAGAAAAGAAAAAGGTGCCAAGCTTCCGGGTAGCTGACAAAGAGATCTCTCAGTTTGGAAAGATTTCATTAATGGATAATCAGGAGGGGCTGTATATCAGCTATCTGTCGGACCCGGCAGCCATTGCCAGATTATTGCCGCCGCCGCTGAAACCATTTTCAATACCGGTGGTTACCCTGTCCGTCTGCCATGTGAAAAACCCTACCTTTGCAGACGATTATTATGAAGCTATTCTGGGCGTTTATGCCACTTATGGCAAAACCTTAGGACTGTATCCCCTGGGGCTGGTGCTGGGAGGACCGGGAGCCGAGATGGCCGTCCAATGCGGGCGTGACAATGGCAGTATTCCCAAAAAACTGGGAGGGGAATTCGTCATCCGGCGCAATGGCAGTACCGTGACAGCCAGCGTCACCAGAAGAGGCACACAATTGGTAGAGGCATCCATGGAGCTTGGCGAATATAACAGCCCGCTGACCCATACCTTGTACCAGGCACCCGAAGCAGGAAAGAAGACCTATGGCGGAGGATTTTATTATCACTTTGACAGAGAGCCGGATGAAAATGGCGTATCCCATTTCCGAAATGGTGCATTACTAATGAACCTCTGCGAGTATAATTATCAATCTTGGGAGCCGGGACTGACTGCACTGGATCTGAAATCCAGCATAGATGATCCCTGGGCAGAACTTCCCATTCATACCATTGTAGGGGGTGCTTATTCTAAAAACAGCCTGTTGGTGCATAAACTGAATCTGGCGGAAAACTTAGATGCCGATACTGTGATTCCTTATCTGCTGACCGGGCGGTATGACAGAACCGCATTTATGGAAACGGGACGCATTTAACATTATTTTAAGAAAGAGAGGTCATAAAAAATGAAGAATTTATTTGACTTAACAGGAAAGGTTGCAGTTGTGACAGGAGCCAGTTCCGGACTGGGAGCAGACGCAGCATTGGCTTATGCAGAGGCGGGAGCAGATGTGGCAATACTGGCACGACGTGTGGAAAAACTGAATCAGGTAAAAGCCGATATCGAAAAAACAGGCAGAAACGTCATGGCTGCAGGCTGTGATGTGACGAAGGAAGAAAGCGTAAAAGCAGCGGTGCAGCAGATTCTGGATCGTTTTGGACATATCGATATCCTGTTAAATAACGCTGGTATTGCGGTACGCGGCGGTGTAGACAGCATATCAGAAGAAGAATGGGATAAATCCTTTAATACCAATGTAAAAGGCATTTTCCTCATGTCCAAGTATATCATTCCTCAGATGAAAGAACGGAAATATGGAAAAGTGGTGAATATTGCTTCTGTCAACGCAGTCATCGCGGATAAAGAAGATATGTTTATCCGCCACTCCTATAACGCATCCAAGTCTGCGGTTCTTGGACTGACTAAAGGCATGGCATGCTCGTATGCCAAATACGGAATTACGGTAAATGCGATCGGACCTGCTTTATTTGAGACGGAGATGACCGGTGGTACACTGTTTAAGTCCGAGAAGTTCTTACAGGGATATTCCATGATGAATCCAGCCGGACGGCCGGGGGAAAAGGGGGAATTGAATGGAACCGTACTCTACCTTTCCAGTGATGCGTCCAGTTATGTGCAGGGGCAGTTTATTGTCGTAGATGGCGGAGGCGCTATTGTATAATGGGTTGCAGTCAAAAGCCGTGGCATTCAGTCACGGCTTTTTGGCTGCCTCGTAAAAAAGGCCTATTTGTTTTTAGAGTTCTTTACTAATAATCCTCTGTAAATATAGTCATTTCTAATATCCTCTTTTTCCGGCAGGGGACGCGTATCAACAACATGATACTTAGCATATATCCGCTTTTGAACATTTGAAAATAGGATCGGGATACCTATGCTGGAATAAAAATGAGCAGTGTTCTGTACTTGAAAATGGATGTGGGGTTCTGTGGTATTGCCGGAGTTGCCGCACTTTGCAATAACCTCACCCCTTCTGACCGACTGTCCTTTTTTTACTTTAACACTCCCGGGCATCAGGTGACATATGGCACTGTATTCATTTGAAGAATGTTTTATGATAATGCGGTTTCCGCCAATATCAGGCGTTTTTGGGTCAGCCTGACCATCGTTCATGATTCTGCAATCCGGGAAACTGTTTTTTATGGAAACAACTACTCCGTCCCCAGGGGCAAGAATGTCTTTTCCATAACAATAGTAGCTGCGCAAATCCTTCTGATCTCCGGAATAACTTTTACCTTCATCATCTACAATCAAAAAATCATAAGCAAAACGTTGGGGCTGAATATCCCAGGAGTGGGATGCATTTTTTGTAACACCGCCATTTGCGGTATACCATTCTCCGTCAAATGGCAAGGTATACGCAGTTTTGGGAACATACCGGTCAATATTGTCGATATCCTTGTTTCTATATTTAATGGTAGCATATAATAAGCCGGCTACTTGTAATACAACCTGGCCTAGAAAATGTAATTTCAAATGGTTTTCCTCCTTAATACTTCCTTCGTTTCAACGGTGTGAATTTAAAACGATTCTGTTATACCACACTTAAACACTAAAAGTTCAAGAATAATCAAACTCATATTGTATGCTCCTTTCGCTGGGTAAATTTTCATTTTATAATTATAGCACGGATTAACACAAAAGCTCAATATGGAAAATTTCTTAGTACGGTTACAAGAACTGCTAAAAAACAGCTGCCAGCACTGCTATAAGTATCGTAAATGCGCTGTACATTAGTAATGCTATCTACATTGTATTTGCAATGTTTCAACAGAAAAGAAAGGTTTTACTTGATTATTCCTACAAATTTAATATAATAAATGTTAGGGAAGTTTTAATATAAGGAGGAATTTAATTTGAAAGCAAAAAAGGCGGCTGTATTAACTGGAATTTTACTGGGATGTGCAATTGGCATCACAGCATGCAGTCCTGCGGCAAAAGAAAGTGGGACAACGGAAGAATCGAAGAAGATCCAGGAGACACAGAAGGCTGGAGAAACCCAGGAGTCTTCAAAAACGGGAGAGACACAAACGCCCCAGGAAACCCAGGGGGGTCAGGAGAAAGCGGATTCCCAGGCATCGGCAGAGAAGATGACTTTAGGTGAAGCATCAGACTTTTTGGTGGAGACTGCTGCCAAATATGGTAACCGGATAAGAAGAGATTCACTGCTGAAGGGGTTGGAAGACCGTGAACAGGAAGAGGCGGACGGTGTGGATATGCTGGTTATTGTAAGCCGGGCATTTGGTACACTGCCTGAGCCGGAAGCAAGTAAAAAGCAGAAGGAAGACGTAGATATCAGCGCGGTTCCCGAATGGGCAATGTCAGATGTGGAAAATCTGAAAAGGGTAGGAGTGCTGAAAAAAAGTGATATAGATGGAGCAGAAAAGGCAGTGACAAAATCAGATGTGGAATCTATGGTACAGAGGGTAATGGATCTGTACGGCAACTGATGATCGGACTGATTTCAATACACACCCCGAAGCGGAGCGTACAGATTATAAATGGAATAAAAAGACGCTTCATAGAGTTAAGGATGATATTTAGAAAAGCAGCAGGGAGATATACGAATGAAAAAGTATAGGATAGGAAAAAGTTTATTAGTTATCATGATGACAGCCTTAATCTGGTCTGCAACTGCTTTGGCAGCTTCTCCGGATCCGTCAGTGGAGCTAGTGGAAACGGAAAATAAGGATCAGTATAAAATAACAATACATAATTGGAATGTGGAAGCGAATTCCCTGCAGTTTGATTTAACTGTGGATCAGGAAGTACCGGATTATACGATGGAGTGGGCAGATAAGGCTGAATCCAGCTATCAGAAGGTCATCGTTAAGAAAGAGCCGAAAAAAACGATCTTTACCTTTTATGCGGACAAGCTTTCACCCATTTCAGAAGGGGATACAGCGGAGCTTGGGCTGTTTACCATAAAGGGACTGTCAGCAATCCCCAAATTTACAACAAGCGGTGAAATGATTATTCTGGATGAAAATGTAAATGCAGCGTCTTACAGCGGTGTTGCAGTGAATGTAAAGTATAATGATCGTAACCATAACCAGGAAATGGAAAAGCCGGTAACTCCGGCGGAAACGGAAAAACCCCAGGAGACAGAGAAGCCGGTTCAGCCGGCAAGGGCAATGACGCTTCATAAATCATCCGTTTCACTGTATTTAAAAGGTTCGCCAAAGAGTATTACATTAAAAGCATACCTGAATAAAAAGAAGCTGAGCGGATCATCCGTAACCTGGAAGACCAGCAATAAAAAAGTTGCAACGGTTAAAAACGGTAAAGTATCTGCAGTGAGCAAAGGTATTGTAACTATAGAGGCGGTAAAAGACGGACTTACAGCAAGATGCCGGGTTAAAGTAAAACAACCAACGATCTCACTGAACAGTAAATCGGTTACGATTTATAATAAAATAAGTACCAGAACTACACTCAGTGCATCGGTAAACGGTGTGAAAGTCTCAGGTAACAAGGTTAAATGGACGACCAGCGATCCCAAAACAGCCACTGTTAAAAATGGAAAGGTGAAAGCGAAAAAGACAGGCAGAGTAACCATTACAGCCACAGCAAATGGGAAAAAAGCAAAATGCACCGTTAATGTCAGCAAACCTTCTTTAGAAATCAAGACAAAGAGTATCGGTGTAAAAAAAGGTAAAACAGTTAAACTCAAGGTTTACGCAAAACCAAATAAAAAGATTGTTTATAAAAGCGATGATAAAACTATCGCGAGCGTGTCAAAAAACGGACAGGTAGAAGGTATTAGAAAAGGGAATACCATAATCCGGGTATCCTGTAATGGATTTAAAAAAGAAATACTGGTTACGGTAAAATAAAGGATAAACAGCATAATATAATACCGGACAAAAATATGCCGGCTGAACTGATGATAGTAATAAGTAACAGGTCAGACGGCATTTTTTGATTTCCGTAATGTAAACAGTTGTTCATGTTGTTCATTTTCTAATTAGATTTTCCAATGATATGTTGCTGATATTAAAATTAAATTGTGTTATACTAATAAAGTGTGTTATAAAATTCATTCACAATTATTCGACATACTTTAAAACACGCTCTAGAGCGTGTTTGAAAATTCATTCCCGTCATCTGCACGCCCCACTTTGCGGTATATTTGCCCCGAATTCAGGTTACGTAGCCCGCTACGCGCCCTTCA
>JAGZJZ010000011.1 GCA_018365455.1 Clostridiales bacterium | reverse complement strand
GCGAAGGATGGAAGCGGAGTGGTTCCTCCGCTGACTGACGACAACGCGGCAGATGGCAAAATAGGCAGTGCTGTCACTATTGTTACTGTCCGGATGGAGTACTAGTATCAGACAAATAATCAGGTAAATTACGTCGGAGATTCGAACATTCGTTGATATAGTCCTCTATATTGACAGAATGTTTCGGATCTCCGAAGTGCATTCCACGATCTTTTGCGTCATTCTGTACATCCAAAAGGTAAAAATTTTATGATAAAGTAAGATTTTTACCTTTTCTAAGAAGATATTCTATTGTTATATTCACAATTTAGACATATAATGTTCATTAGTTAGAGGAAAGTTATTTAATAACTGCAAAAAAAAGAAATGGAAGGTGAGAACGTGGGTGATGTAATACTGACAATGAAAGGCATTGATAAGTCTTTCCCCGGAGTCCATGCCTTAAAAGAGGTTAATCTGGAATTAAGAAAAGGTGAAGTTCATGCACTGATGGGTGAGAACGGAGCCGGTAAATCAACTTTGATGAAAGTATTAACCGGAATTTATGCAAAGGACAAAGGTACCATTACATTTGAGGGTAAAGAAGTAGAGTTCAAAAGCCCAAAAGAAGCTCAGACAGCAGGTATCGTTATTGTGCATCAGGAATTGAACATGATGAATCATTTGACTGTTGCTCAAAATATATTTATCGGACGCGAAAGCATGAACGGTAAAATGATTAATGACAGAAAGATGAATGTCGAAGCACAAAAATTATTTGATTTATTGAATATTGATATTGACCCAAGAGAAACGATGGGACGTCTAACAGTAGGAAGGCAGCAGATGTGTGAAATCGCAAAGGCAATTTCTACAGATGCAAAGGTAATCGTATTCGATGAACCGACAGCAGCTCTTACAGATGCTGAAATCACTGAGTTATTCAAGATCATCGATGACCTTCGCAAGAAGAACATCGGAATCGTCTACATATCTCACAGAATGGATGAAATTAAGAGAATTACAGACAGAGTAACGGTTATGCGTGACGGTGAGTATGTAGGAACAATCGTAACAAAAGATTCCACGAAGGACGATATCATTAATATGATGGTTGGACGTGTTGTTTACGAAGACCCTAAGGAACACAGCAATGTACCTCCAAATGCACCGGTTGTTTTAAGTGTTAAAAACTTAAATGCCGGAAAGATGGTTCGAAATGTCAGCTTTGATCTGCACAAGGGAGAAATCCTTGGTTTCTCAGGATTGATGGGAGCCGGTAGAACAGAAACAGCAAGAGCATTGTTTGGTGCCGATAAAAAAGACAGCGGTGAAATATATATCAATGGCAAAAAGGTTGAGATCAAAAGCCCTCAGGATGCAGTTAATGCGGGTATCGGATATCTGTCAGAAGACAGAAAGCGTTTCGGTGTAAATGTTGAAAAAACAGTAGCTGAAAATACCACGATGGCTTCCCTGGAGAACTTTACAAACGGACTTTTCATCGATAAGAAAAAAGAAAAAGAAGTTACCAGGAATTATGTAGAAGCGTTAAAGACAAAAACACCTTCGATTGAACAGAAAGTAAAGAACTTATCTGGTGGTAACCAGCAGAAGGTAGTTATAGCAAAATGGCTTACCAGAGACTGTGACATCCTGATTTTCGACGAACCTACCCGTGGTATTGACGTCGGTGCAAAGAGCGAGATTTATGCTCTGATGAATGAACTTGTAAAGAATGGGAAATCCATTATCATGATTTCATCAGAACTTACGGAAGTACTTCGTATGAGTGACAGAGTCATTATTATGTGTGAAGGCCGTAAGACTGGAGAGCTTTCCATTGAAGAAGCTTCTCAGGAAAAGATCATGCATGCTGCAACATTAAGAGAATAATCAGGAGGTTAAGAGAAAATGGCAGAGCAGAAAAAAGGAAAGTTAGGAAGTATTGGAACGCAGAAATTGGTAGCCGTATTGGCACTGGTTGTATTATTTATCTTCTTTTGTATAGCCGGAACCAACTTCGCTCAATATAGTACATTTATCAGTATTTTAGATTCATCTTATTACATTGGATTTTTAGCAATTGGTGTAACTTTTGTAATTATTACAGGCGGAATTGACTTGTCAATCGGTACAGTCTGCGTCTGTTGTGCATTGATCGGCGGTACTTTATTTAATAAAGCAGGTCTTCCGATGGCACTTTGTATGGTAGTAATCTTAGTTTTAGGTATCTTATTCGGTATGGCAAACGGCTTAATGGTTTCGGTTATGGGACTTCCGGCTTTCATCGCTACACTGGGTATGATGATGATCACAAGAGGTTTAGGCTCTATCGTAACAGCAACAGCAAGCGTTACTTTCCCACAGGGCGAGTCAGCAGGAAGCTGGTTTAGAAATATCTTCAAGTTCCAGGGAGAAGGTCTTCCGTTAGCCGGAATTCCTACAGGATTTATCTTATTGATTGTATTAGCAATCATTATGTCCATCTTCTTAAATAAAACCCGTCCGGGACGTTACATCCTTGCATTAGGAAGTAATAAAGAAGCAACCAGACTGTCTGGTGTAAACGTAGTAAAATGGGAAACATTAGCATATGTAATCAGTGGATTCTTTGCAGCATTAGCAGGTATCTCCTATGCAGCAGTTTACTTAACCATCATGCCTGGTACAGGTAATGGTTACGAATTGGATGCAATCGCGGGTGTAGTAATCGGCGGTACATCTCTTTCCGGTGGTGTTGGTTCCGTATCCGGTACATTAATTGGTGTATTCATCATGTCCGTACTGAAAACAGGTCTTCCATTCATTGGATTACAGCCTCACTATCAGTTATTCATTACAGGTTTCGTATTAATCATCGCAGTATTTGCAGATGTTTACAACAGAAGGAAACAGGGTTAATCAGAAGCAGCTGACAATGTTATTCAAATCTTCCTGCAAAATGCAGGAAGATCAAAATAAAAACTTCAAATTCTATTAAGGGAGGATTTAACAATGAAGAAAAAAGTGATTAGTGTAGTATTAGGCGTATCTATGGTAGCAGCTTTAGCAGCAGGGTGTGGAAGTTCTGAAACAAAAACAACAGAAGCAGCAACAACTGCAGCTACAGAAAAAGAAACAACAGCAGCAACAACTGAGGCAGCAAGTGAAGCAGCATCTGAGGCAGATACAACAGAAGCAGCAGGAAGCGAAGCAGCTTCAGAAGCTTCTACTACAGCAGCAGCTACAGGCGATTACAGTGATGTATCAGTAGAAATCGTTGCAAAAGGTTTCCAGCATGACTTCTGGAAAGCTGTTAAATTAGGTACAGAAAATGCAGCGAAAGACCTTGGATTAAAGGGAACAAACTTCGTTGGACCACAGAATGAAAGTGCTATTCCAGAACAGGTTGAGCAGTTAAAGAATGCGATCAATAAAAAACCAAGTGCAATTTGTCTGGCAGCTCTTGATACAGAAGCAGTATTAGGTTCTTTAAATGATGCACAGGCAGCAGGAATCCCGGTTGTTGGATTTGACTCAGGTGTTCCAAATGCTCCGGAAGGTGCTATCGTTGCTAATGCAGCTACAGATAACTATGCAGCAGGCGAGCTTGCAGCAGAAAAATTATATGACCTGATCAAAGACAAAGTAACAGATCCGGCAGAAACAGTAAGAATCGGCTGTGTATCTCAGGATGCTACCTCTCAGTCTATCGGTGAACGTACTGGCGGTTTCATTGATAAAATGGTTTCCTTAATCGGAGCTGACAAAACTTCTGTTGAAGGACATGACAAATACAACGCAAAAGTTGACGGTGCAAAAGTGATCATCGAAGTAGGTATTCCTGCAACAACAGATGATGCTGCATGTGTAACAGTAGCAAATACACTGTTAAACAAAGCTGACTTAGTAGCAATTTATGGTTCTAACGAATTCTCAGCTAAGAATATCGTTACAGCTAATGAAAGTTTACAGAAACTTGGCGCTGACAAAATCATCGCTGTAGGATTTGACTCCGGTAAAATTCAGTTACAGGCAATCAAAGATGGTATCTTCGCAGGATCTATCACACAGAACCCAGTTCAGATCGGTTATCAGGCAGTTACTTTAGCAGCAAAAGCAGCTAAGGGTGAAGAAGTAGCTGATGTTGATACAGGATGCTTATGGTATACAGCTGAAACTATGGAAGATCCGGACATCGCTCCTTGTCTGTATGAATAATCTATAGGATAATACTGAAATACTTTTAACTCATAGTTTTAATTAAATATGCTTCAAAACGGAATAGAGAGTGGATAATAAATTCCCTCTCTATTTTTGTATTTAAATTGCTTGGTAATTGTTGGGAATATTGATAAAATATTCTGATTTTTCAGAATTTTTTATATAGAAACCAAAAACGAACAAGAAAAGGAGAAGAGGTATGAAGAAAACGTGGAAAAGATTTGTGTCGTCAGCAATGACCGCAGCGATGATCGTACCGGGTGTTTTGGCTCCAATGAGCTCAATGAGCGCTAAGGCTGAAACCCAGGGAGCAAACAGGGAGGGTGTCTACAGTATTGATCTGAATGATTATAAAACTGCAGCGCCTGCACCATGGGGGGAAATACCGAGCCAAAACCAGTACGATTACCAGAAACAGGAACTAGCTGCGTTTTGCCATTTTGGCATGAATACTTATACCAACACGGAATGGGGAAATGGGAAGGAATCACCAAGCAGTTTTGCACTTGAAAATGATTTTGATGCTGACAACATGATAAAATCATTGCAGGGAGCCGGGTTTAAAAAGATAATCGTTACGGCAAAGCATCATGATGGATTCTGTATATGGAGAAGTGCCTATACAGATCATGATCTGGAAAGTACGAATTATGAGGGGGATGTACTAAAAGAAATATCAGCGGCATGTACAAAATACGATATGGATATGGGATTATACTTATCACCATGGGATGTAAATAATCCTTCATACGGATATCGTGATGAACAGGGGAATCCAACGGATAAAGAGCATGATGTCTTAGATTATAATAAATATTATAATAATCAGCTCCAGGAAATTCTGGGAAATAACGAATATGGAAATGACGGACATTTCGTAGAAGTGTGGATGGACGGAGCAAAGGGCGACGGTTCCATGGCTCAGGATTATGATTTTGATTTATGGTTTGATACAATCCAGAAAAATGAAGGAATTGCATCGAACAAATTTGAATCTGATTGTATGCTCTTTGGTGCACAATCCCGTACAACGGTACGCTGGATCGGGAATGAAAGCGGCTTTGCAAACGAAGAGACCTGGTCGAAATCAAGAGTGGATAAGGAAAGAGATACCATTGACAGCAGACAGATAGGCGGGGCAACCTCCGGATACCATGACGGCAATCAATGGACAGTTCCGGAAGTAGATGCCAAGATTACATCGGGCTGGTTCTGGGGACCGGGTAAGAAGACACCGCTCAGTCTGGAACAGCTTTCTAATATGTATTTTGATTCTGTGGGACATGGTGCGGTACTGTTATTAAATATACCGCCCAACAGGGAAGGTACCATAGATCAGGCTATCTTAGACCGGGTTGCCGAATTCGGGACGAATATTGACGAGACATTTAAGAAGAATTTAGCTGCGCAGGAAGGCGTAACTATTTCTGCATCATCGGTAAGGGGTGATGATATTGCATATTCACCGGATAATTTAAAAGATGATAATGATGATACCTATTGGACCATGAATGACGGTTCTACTACAGGTTCCATCACGATTGACCTTGGATCAACCAAAACATTTGATGTGGTATCCATAGAAGAAGCGATTAAGCTGGGACAGCGTGTTTCTTCCTTTAACGTGGAATACCAGAACCAGGGCGGAGAGTGGAAAAAGTTTGCAGACGGGACTACAATTGGTCCAAAAAAACTCTGCCGGAAAACTCCTGTAAAAGCAGATAAGGTACGCATTAATATTACCGGATCTTATGCAGTTCCTGTAATTAGTGAGGTGGGACTCTATAAAGCATCCCAGGGCTTTGAAATCGGACAGGCGATCCCGGATGGTCTGGATAACATCGATATCAAAGATACGGATACAGCAGATGGTATTGGATTTGAAATCGGAAGCGGTTGGACCCAGGAAACCGGCTCCCAGTACACAAATGGCACGAACATGTGGGCAAATCCAAATGCTGAGGTAACGCTTAAGTTTAACGGGACAAAAGCGTGGCTTTTAGGAACAAAAGACCCAAATCATGGAACAGCAGATTTGTATATTGACGGTGCCACAGAGCCTGTTACCATTAACACAAACGCATCCAAGAGAGCAGTGGGACAGGTCTTGTACGAAACACCTGATTTAGAGGATGGACCCCATACCATCAGACTGGTTGTAAAAAATAAAGCGATCGGACTGGAAGCGGCATTGGCATTAAATAATGGCGGAAAAGGAATGTTTGAATTAGAACAGTCTGCCTACACGGTGCCGGAAGATACCGTAAATGAGTTTGTCGTAAAACGTATCGGCGGTTCGAAAGGCAGGGCAACTGTTCTGTTCCAGGACAATCCGGGAACAGCAGTGCAAAGTGATTACATACCTACAGAAGGAATTGAACTGGTATTTGAAGAAGGAGAAACCGAAAAAACAGCTCATGTTACCACAAAACGCCAGACATTAAATACTGGTGATGTGTACTTCAGCGTTGACCTGGTAGAGCCATCTGATGGTACGGTACTTGGATTCAAACCGTCAGCCCGTGTAACCATCATAGACGCGGATAAAATCACAAAAGATATGGTATCGGAACTGATTGCATCTACTGATTCCCTGGTAAGTGCTTACTACAAGGAAGACAGCTGGAACGCAATGCAGGATGCGAAAAAAGAAGCACAGAAGGTTGTAGATAATGAAAGTGCAACCGGAGTGGCTGTCACAAATGCATATAACAACCTGAAAGCAGCCATCGACGGACTGGTATCCAGAGACCCATATACAGAAGAAGATCCGTTTGCATTCCCGGCATACAAAGATCAGACAAAACTTCTGGAAGCAGAGTTTTTTGCACTGGATCCAATCTCAGGGGATAAATATGTAAGAATAACAGAAAGCAGCCAGGCAAGCAATGGAAAAGAAGTGAACTGGTTTGAACCTGGAAATAAGATTATTCTTCACTACACCGCTGAAAAAGCAGGTACCTACAATCTGGAAGCCACCTATCGCAGCGGCAGGGCACAGAGCAATCCAAATGCATTCGTATGGAGCGGTGACAAGATTGAAAGCGGAAGCCGGGACGTTTACGGTGAAGAGGGAGCCACAGAATATCACAAAGTGGTACTTCCAATTAAGATCACAGAAGCAGGTGCAGGTACTTTAATCTTTACGGCAGATGCCAAAGCAGGACCGGTAATTGATAAATTTGAGATTACACCAAATGAAATTGACTACGTTAAGTTCCAGATAGATGCGACAGCAGGAGCACACGGAAGTATCAGTGACGCAGGTGATAATGAGGTTTATCAGGGAACAGATAAGAAATTTGTAATCACACCAGAAGCTAATTACAAGATTGATGATGTATTAGTGAATGGCGAATCGGTAAAAGATCAGTTAGTGGCAGAAGATGAAGCAGCAAATTCATATTCTTATACTTTTGTAAATATTCAGAAAAATAATACAATTGAAGCTTCTTTCGTATTTGACCATTATACAGAAGCAGTGCCATTTGCATTCCCCTCTGATGAAAGCACCGCGAATTTAGAAGCCGAACACTTTACCCTTTATCCGGTAAATACCGATAAGTATGTAAGAATTTCCGATAACACGAATGCAAGCAACGGTAAAGAAATCAACTGGTTTGAAACAGGAAATGTGATTAAACTTCCGTTTACCGCAGAACGGGCGGGTACCTATACACTGACTGCAACTTACAGAAGCGGCAGGACCGAGAGTAGTCCAAACGCATTTGTATGGAGCGGAACTAACGTAGTAAGCGGCAACAAGGATGTATACGGACCGGATGCCAATGTATATAAAACAGTGGAACTTCCCGTTGTAGTGACAAAAGCAGGTGCCGGAGAGCTGGTATTAACAGCGGATAGCAAGGCAGGACCTGTGATCGATAAGTTCGATGTTCAGTTTACAGCTCCGGCGACACCGGTAGAAAGCGTTGTACTGGATCAGACCAGCGCAACACTGACCCAGGTGGGAGCTACCTTACAGTTAAATGCAACAGTAGCACCGGAAAATGCAACCAATAAAAATGTAACATGGCAGTCCTCCAATCCGGCGGCAGCAACTGTTGACGAAAACGGACTGGTAACCGCAGTTGCAACTGGAACAACTACAATAACTGTAACCACAGAAGATGGAAATAAGACAGCAGATTGTGAAGTTACCGTAGGGCTTCGGGTAACCGGAATTGCCTTAGACGTAACGGAAAAAACCTTAACGGCTGCAGGAGAAACTTTCCAGTTAAATCCTGTGTTTACACCTCAGGATGCAATGAACAAAAAAATATCATGGAAATCTACAAATGAAAATGCTGCAACAGTAGACGAAACTGGTCTGGTAACCGCAGCAGCGACCGGAAATACAGAAATTATAGCAATTACAGAAGATGGCGGCTTCGTGGCTGCATGCAGAGTAAATGTAGAAATACCAGTAAGAGCAGAAAGTGTATCACTGGACCGCACGACTGCAGAAATCACTACAGAGAATGGAAATATCCAGTTGACAGCAACTGTAAATCCGGAAAATGCCACCAACAAAAATGTGAGCTGGGAATCTTCTGATCCAGGTGTCGCAGCCGTTGATGGAAATGGTCTGGTAACCGCAGTTTCTGATGGACCGGCAACGATTACCGTAACTACGGAAGATGGCGGATTTACCGCTCAATGTGAAGTTACCGTAGCGATTGTACCAGAGGTTGTACCGGTAGAAGGTATCACAATGGATGTTACGGAACACACCATGCAGAAAGCAGGCGAAACACTGCAGTTAAAACCGCAGGTACAGCCGTCTAATGCAAGCAACCAGAAAGTAACCTATAAAACTTCCAATCCGGAGGCGGCAACCGTTGATGAAAATGGCTGTGTAACGGCAATTGCAAATGGTGATGCAGTCATAACGGCAACGACAGAGGATGGCGGATTTGAAGCAGTCTGCAACATCAAGGTGGCTATTCCGGTAGCAGTAACCGGTCTTACTCTGGACAAGAAAGAGTTAACACTGACAAAAGCAGGCGAAACAGCAGAATTACAAGCAACTGTATTGCCGGAAAACGCAACAAATAAAAATGTAACCTGGATTTCCACAATGCCGGAAGTTGCAGATGTTGACCAGGGCGTGGTAACCGCAGTGGCAGACGGAACAACTACCATTGTCGCATTAACAGAAGATGGACATTTTACAGCAGCCTGCCAGATCACCGTTTCAATTGTAAAACCAGTAACGGGAATCTCCTTAAATGAATCTCATCTGAAATTCAGCAAAGCGGGAGAAACAGCTCAGTTAAAGGCAGCCATAGCACCTGCAGATGCCACTAACAAAAATGTTACCTGGACTTCTTCCGATTCCAAGGTTGCAGAAGTAGACCAGAATGGTGTGGTAACCGCAGTGGCAGACGGAAAAGCAATTATTACCGTAAAATCAGAAGATGGAGCCTTTATGGCATCCTGTGAGACAGAGGTGAAGATAGACAAACCGGTGATCTCCGTAACCGGCGTCAGCCTGGATAAAACAAGTGCTGTATTATATGGCAAAGGGGCAGTGATTCAGCTCCAGGCAGAAGTTTATCCTGAAAATGCAGCAAACAAAAAAGTAACCTGGTCATCAAAGGATAAAAAAGTAGCAAAAGTTGACTCCAATGGTAAAGTTACGGCTGTATCCAACGGTACAACAGATATTATTGTAAAAACAGCAGATGGAAATATTACAGCAAAATGTACCATCACGGTGAAGGATGCTAACAAACCGGCAGTGGTAATACCAGGCAAGGTAACCAATGTAAAAGTCAGCGGTCAGGCGAAACATTCCATGAAAGTGACCTGGAATAAAGTGAAAGGTGCGGATACCTACCGGGTATACGTATACAATCAAAAATTCAAAAAATGGTCCAAAGCAGGAACAACCGGAGAAACAGGCATGACAATTAAGAAACTTCCGGTTGGTATGGAATGCAAGATCAAAGTTGCAGCAGTAAATAAAGCCGGAAAAGGTGCTTATTCAGCTGCAGTAACCACAGCTACAAAGCCAAATAAAGTCACCTTAAAGTCTGTAAAGAAAACTGCAGATGGCAGTGCCAAACTTACCTTCAGCAATGTAAGAAGTGATGGATTTGCAGTATACATGAAGGCAGGCAAAGGAAAATACAAAAAAGTGGATAATGTAAAAACCACAACAGCAGTTGTAAATAAACTAAAAAAAGGCACAACCTATAGCTTTAAAGTACGAGCATACGTAAAAGCAGATGGAAAAACTTATTATGGAAAATATTCCAACGAAATTACTTTCAAAGTGAAGTAATATCTCTTGAAAATGTTTTCCGACGGTGCAATAATAGTAAAGATATCATAAAATAAAAACAATGCATATGTTAGGAGGACAAACAAATGTTAAAAGGAATACCACAGATTTTATCACCAGAGTTGTTAAAAGTTTTATGCGAGATGGGACACAGTGACCGTCTGGTAATCTCAGACGGAAATTTCCCAGCAGAATCCATGGGAAAAGATGCAATCGTGATCCGCTGTGACGGACATGGCGTACCGGAAATCCTGGATGCTATTTTAAAAGTTTTCCCACTGGACACCTATGTAGAGAATCCCGTTAACTTAATGGAAGTAATGCCGGGGGATGATGTAGAGACACCGATCTGGGATACATACAAAGAGATCGTTGCAAAATATGACAGCCGCGGAGATAAAGCCATTGGGAATATCGAACGTTTTGCTTTCTATGATGAAGCAAAAACCGCTTATGCCATTATTGCAACCAGTGAGAAAGCTCTTTATGCAAATATTATGCTGCAAAAAGGGGTAGTAGTAGAGTAAGAATTATATAACAGTGTAACACAAAATAAAGATGCCGTATCATAACTGCCTGTCAGTTATCTTGCGGCATCTTTTTATACTGAAAAGGGGATTTTCTAACCTCCTGCAAACTTCCGGTACCGCTATGTATAGAATTCCAATTTCTGCAAATATTATTTGTGTATAATGTGTAAAAAATAACACTCCAGTTAAAAGTTTGTCAAATATATATATAAAATCGGGAAAGTTTTGTGCATTATTTAGTAAAATAACTAGACATTATCTGGAAAATGTTTTAAGATAATAATACGGTAAAATATCGTAAAGGAGGCGGATGTGTGAAATATAAGAAAGATGTTTTTCGATCACTGGCAATGATTACCCAAATAGGCATCAGTATGCTGGCACCGATTATCTTGTGCGTATTTGCCGGATACTGGCTGGACCGGAAATTTGGCTGGAACACCACCATTGTCCTTCTCATTCTGGGTATTCTTGCCGGCGGACGCAATTGTTATATGTTATTAAAAGATATGGTGAATGCGGGAGGAAAGAAAAAGGATGATTAAGAAGTTAAATCCTGTATCAAAAGAGCTGATTCTTGGCATTCTAATATGTGGGGTTATATTTCAGTTTTCACTGATCTGGCTGTCCGATTCCAAAGTGCTCTATACAACCGGGCTGTGGATTGGAACTGCAATTTCTGTATTTCTGGCTGTTCACATGAACTGGTCTATTGAAAATGCAGTGGAAATGGATGAAAAAGGCGCTGTCAGCCACATGAAGAAAATGTTCATGCTGCGTGCCCTTGTAGTGGTGGTAATATTTTTTGGCACATACCTGTTGAAACTGGGGGATGTTGTCGCTGTATTTTTAGGGTTATTTGGGTTAAAGATAGGAGCTTATCTGCAGCCGCTCCTCCATATTTTAATTCAAAAAATAAAAAATAAAAAATTAAGTAAAGGAAGGTGAGAACGTGGGAAATGCGTATCTTTGTCAGGGCCAGCTGCTGGCGGCGGGCGGTGAAGTTGATTTTATGATTCACGGACTGTTCAAATACAAACTGTTTGGACAGGAATTCTATATCACAACCACCCATGTCAGCATTCTGATCGTTATGATCATTCTTTTTGTATTTGCTGTTATAGCAAACCGCAAGATGAAGAATCCCGATGAGATACCGGGAGGGTTTCAGAATGCAGTGGAAATGATTGTAGAGATGCTGGACAAAATGGTACATGGAAGCATGGGAAAATACGCAGGCAAATTTGCAAACTACATCGGTTCCATATTTTTGTTTATCTTTGTCAGTAATATTTCCGGACTATTTGGCCTCAGGCCGCCCACTGCGGATTACGGTGTCACGCTGCCGCTGGGTATTATGACATTTGCTATTATTCAGTACAATAATATCAGATACAATAAGTTCGGAGCACTGACCGGCTTGTTTAAGCCGCTGCCGTTTTTATTTCCGATCAACCTCATTGGTGAAATTGCAGTACCATTTTCACTGTCGCTGCGTTTGTTCGGTAATATTTTATCCGGTACCGTAATGATGTCGCTGATTTATACGCTGCTGGCACCGATTGCAATTGGATGGCCGGGATTTTTACACATCTACTTTGATATTTTTTCCGGTGCGATACAGACCTATGTATTCTGTATGCTGACGATGGTATTCGTTACGGATAAGCTTCCAGGTGAGGCATAGCAATAGTTAAGTCCCCGCTGCAGTGGTTAAGGCCAAGCAAGCTTGTCTTTGGGTTGTTGTCCGCGGGAATAAAAAATAATAATATAAGGATCAGGAGGATTTCAGAATGAGCAATATAACAAATGAAGGTTTAATTTTAGCGTGTTCCGCAATTGGTGCCGGTTTGGCGATGATCGCCGGTGTAGGACCAGGTATTGGACAGGGTATTGCAGCAGGTTATGGTGCAAGTGCAGTAGGTAGAAACCCGGGAGCAAAATCCGATATCACATCTACCATGCTTTTAGGACAGGCAGTTGCAGAGACAACCGGTCTTTACGGTTTGGCAATTGCATTTATTTTACTCTTTGCAAATCCGCTTCTTGGAAAGCTTTAAGAGAAATAGGTCTGAATAATAAGCGAAAGGAGGCGAAACCTTGGAACGATTATTTAATCTGGACCCGCAGTTGATTCATGATGCGGTGCTGCTTATGATCTCGATGTTTGTAATGTTTACTTTTCTGTCATATCTGCTGTTTAATCCGGCAAGGAAAATGCTGCAAAAGCGTCAGGACAGGATCAGGACAGATATCGATACGGCTGCACGGGATAGAGAAGATGCGAATAAGCTTATGGAGGATTATGACAGAAAGCTTAAGGACATCAATAAAGAAGCAGAAGAAATCCTGAGTGCCGCCAGACAAAAAGCACTGAAAAATGAAGCCAGGATCATAGAAGAGGCGAAGGAAGAAGCAGCAAGAATTATTGCCAGAGCCAGCGCCCAGGTGGAACTGGAGAGAAAGAAAGCGGCAGATGATATGAAGAAAGAAATAATATCCATTGCTTCGCTTATGGCTGGTAAAGTTGTGAAGGCTTCTATTGATATGGAAGCCCAGGATTCATTAATAGAGGATACGTTAAAGGAAATAGGTGATCAGACATGGCAAAGTTAGTTTCGAAAGTATACGGCGACGCCCTGTTTGAAGTTGGACTGGAAAAAGCAAGACTGGGAGAACTGGAGAGAGAGGTTCTGGCTGTAAAGCAGATCCTCCTTCAAAATCCGGAATTTGATCAGTTGATGCTGCATCCTAAAATTGACAATGACGCAAAGATAAAATCAATGGAGTCTGTTTTTAAAGGCAGAATCTCGGATGATTGTCTGGGATTGCTGGTCATTGTTGTTACGAAGGGGCGTTATAAAGAGCTTCCCCGGATATTTGATTATTTTATTACGAGAGTAAAGGAATATGAGAAAATTGGAATTGCCCATGTAACATCCGCAGTTCCATTAAAAGATGACTGGAAAAAGAAAATTGAGGCAAAACTGTTGGAAACTACGGACTATGTGAAAATGGAAATGGAATTTCATGTAGACGAAAGCCTGATTGGCGGATTGATTATAAGAATTGGCGACCGGGTTGTGGACAGCAGTATTAAAAGTCATCTTGTGGATCTCACCGGGAAACTTACCAGGATTTCCCTGGAAGCCTGATATTAGAGAAGTTTGGTATCAGCAAAGTTTGGTATCAGAGAAGTTTGGTACAGTGATGAGATTTTTAGATATATATAAATAGCAGGAAAGAAGGTGGCAAAGCCTCATGAATTTAAGACCAGAGGAAATTAGTTCCGTTATTAAAGAACAGATAAAAAGATATTCCTCCGAGATGACCGTGTCTGATGTGGGTACGGTAATCCAGGTGGCCGATGGGATTGCCCGTATTCATGGTCTGGAAAATGCCATGCAGGGAGAACTTCTGGAGTTTACGGGAGATGTCCACGGTATGGTTCTGAACCTGGAAGAAGATAATGTAGGTGCTGTTTTGCTGGGAGATACCACCAGTATCAGTGAAGGCGATACCGTTAAGACAACCGGAAGAGTGGTAGAGGTACCGGTTGGTGACGGTATGCTGGGAAGAGTTGTAAATTCCCTGGGGATGCCCATTGATGGAAGAGGTCCCATTCGCGCAGATAATTACCGCAAAATTGAACGTGTTGCATTTGGTGTAATTGCCAGAAAATCGGTAGATACACCGCTTCAGACAGGAATAAAAGCGATTGACTCCATGGTTCCCATTGGACGGGGACAAAGGGAGTTGATTATTGGCGACAGGCAGACCGGAAAGACGGCAATTGCCCTGGATACGATTATCAATCAAAAGGGACAGGGTGTAAAATGTATCTATGTTGCAATTGGGCAGAAAGCATCAACAATTGCAGGAATTGTGAAGAAACTGGAAGAATTTGGAGCTATGGACTATACCACAATTGTAGCTTCCACAGCAAGTGAACTGGCTCCCCTTCAGTATATTGCACCTTATGCAGGATGCGCAATTGGCGAAGAATGGATGGAAAAGGGCCAGGATGTTTTGGTGGTTTATGATGACTTATCCAAACATGCAGCGGCTTACCGTACCCTGTCATTGCTTCTGAGAAGACCGCCAGGCCGTGAAGCTTACCCGGGTGATGTCTTCTATCTTCATTCCAGGCTTCTGGAGAGGGCAGCCAGACTGTCAGATGAACTGGGCGGCGGTTCCTTAACGGCACTTCCCATTATTGAGACTCAGGCAGGAGATGTATCTGCTTATATACCCACAAACGTTATTTCTATTACTGACGGACAGATTTATCTGGAAACAGAAATGTTTAATGCAGGATTCCGTCCGGCGATCAATGCCGGATTATCCGTATCCCGTGTAGGTGGAGCGGCGCAGATTAAGGCAATGAAGAAGATTGCATCCCCGATTCGTGTGGAGCTTGCGCAGTATCGAGAGCTGGCGGCATTTTCCCAGTTTGGTTCCGAGCTGGACAATGATACCAGAGAGAAGCTGGCACAGGGCGAGCGGATCAAGGAAGTGTTAAAACAGCCTCAATATAAGCCCATGCCGGTGGAATACCAGGTAATCATTATCTTCGCAGCTACCCGCAAGTATCTGCTGGATATTCATGTGGAAGAGATACTGGAATTTGAAAAAGCACTATTTGAGTATATTGATATAAAATATCCCGAGATTCCGGAAGAGATCCGGACAACAAAGCAGATTTCTGATGAAACAGCAGATGCACTTATAAAAGCAATCGAAGAATGCAAAGCAGAGTTTAAAGAATCCAGATAGGGTAAAGTGTGAACTGCGTTCGCACTGCTTATTGAGGAATAGCACAAGCCAGCTTGGGCTATTCAGTGGGTAAAGTGTAAGAAAGGATGATACAATGGCTTCGATGAGAGATATCAGGCGGCGACGGGCGGGCATAACCAGCATTCAGCAGATTACAAAGGCTATGAAGCTGGTATCCACCGTAAAGCTGCAGAAGGCAAGGACCCATGCAGAACAGTCCAAGCCGTATTTTGAGCGGATGTATGCTGTGGTAACCTCCATGCTTGCCAGGTCAGGCAAACTGGATCATCCCTATCTGAAACCCGGAAAGTCTCCGAAGAAAGCGGTGATCGTCATCACTTCCAACAGAGGGCTTGCAGGCGGGTATAACTCCAATGTAACGAAGCTGATTACAACAGGAGAATGGAAAAAGGAAGATCTGGAGATTTATGCCATAGGACGAAAAGGGAAGGAATCCCTGGAGAAAAAAGGATATCATATCCGAGGGGATTACAGCGAAGTAATCAATGCGCCTATGTTCCAGGATGCACAGGAGATCAGCAAAGAAGTGCTGGATGCTTTTGCACGGGATGAGATAGGTGAGATCTACGTTGCTTATACCTCATTTAAAAATACCGTAGTTCATGAACCGAAACTGATGAAGCTCCTCCCGGTTGAATTTGCCGAAGGTGAATTATCAAGGGAAGACAAAATGTCGCTGATGAATTACGAACCGGATGAGGACGAGGCGCTTAATATCATTATTCCAAAGTATGTAACTAGTATCCTGTACGGATCTTTTACAGAAGCACTGGCGAGTGAAAACGGAGCCAGAATGCAGGCAATGGATGCGGCAACAAGCAACGCAGATGAAATGATAGATAAACTGGCACTTCAGTACAACCGTGCAAGACAGGGATCTATCACACAGGAATTAACAGAAATTATTGCTGGTGCGGAGGCGATCAGTTAGAGGTGCCTGCAAGATACAGTGTTTAAAATATGGAAAGAAAAAGGAGTGAGAACCAGACAATGTCAGAAAAAAGCAAAGGCAAAATCACTCAAATCATAGGTGCGGTATTGGATATTAAATTTCCGGAGGGACATCTTCCGGAAATTTATGAGGCGGTACACATTAAAAGAAACGACGGTGAAAGGCTGGTGGTAGAAGTTGCACAGCATCTGGGTGACGATACGGTCAGATGTATTGCAATGGGTTCTACAGACGGTTTAGTCCGGGGAATGGAAGCTTTGGCAACTGGCGCTCCCATAACCGTACCGGTTGGGGAACATACACTGGGAAGAATCTTTAATGTAACCGGAGATGTCATAGACAATAAAGAAGCGCCTAAGGATGTAGCATATTTGCCGATACACAGAAAGGCGCCGTCTTTTGAAGAGCAGTCCACCTCCACAGAGGTACTGGAAACCGGTATTAAAGTAGTGGATCTGCTCTGTCCCTATCAAAAGGGCGGGAAGATTGGATTATTCGGTGGTGCCGGAGTAGGTAAAACCGTACTGATTCAGGAGCTGATACGTAATATTGCAACAGAGCATGGCGGATATTCTGTATTTACCGGTGTAGGGGAACGAACACGAGAAGGAAATGACCTCTATTATGAAATGACAGAATCCGGCGTTATTAATAAAACTACCATGGTATTCGGGCAGATGAATGAGCCGCCGGGAGCCAGAATGAGAGTTGGGCTTACGGGGCTTACCATGGCTGAATATTTTCGTGATGAAGGCGGTAAAGATGTACTGCTCTTTATTGATAATATTTTCCGTTTCACACAGGCGGGTTCAGAAGTATCGGCGCTTTTAGGCCGTATGCCATCCGCAGTTGGATACCAGCCCACGCTCCAGACCGAGATGGGCGCCCTGCAGGAGCGTATTACATCCACAAGAAACGGTTCCATCACTTCTGTTCAGGCTGTTTATGTACCGGCGGATGACCTGACAGACCCGGCTCCGGCAACTACGTTTGCCCATCTGGATGCCACCACCGTATTATCCCGTTCCATTGTGGAGCTGGGTATTTATCCGGCAGTGGATCCGCTGGATTCTTCCTCCCGTATCCTGGATCCCCAGATCGTGGGAGAGGAACACTATGGGGTAGCCAGGGGCGTTCAGGAAATTCTGCAGAAATACAAGGAATTGCAGGACATTATAGCAATTTTAGGTATGGATGAGTTGTCAGAAGATGAAAAGCTGATCGTAAACCGCGCCAGAAAGATACAGAGATTCCTTTCACAGCCGTTTTTCGTTGCAACACAGTTTACAGGGCTGGATGGTAAGTATGTGCCAATCAGTGAAACGATCCGGGGATTTGGAGAGATCCTGGATGGCAAACACGATGAGATCCCGGAGAGTTATTTCTTAAATGCAGGTACCATAGACGATGTACTGGCGCGTGTAAAATAACAGTCGTTCAGCAATGTCCAGGTCTGGGACAGATGGACAGATAGGAGTTTTATGGCGGATGAAAAATTTTTTGAATTGGAGATCATTTCTCCGGACCGGATATTTTATCAGGGAGAGGCAAGTATGGTAGAACTCAATACTTCCGAAGGTGAAATAGGTGTTTATAAGAACCATATTCCGCTGACCACCATTCTGGTTCCGGGAATTGTCACCATTACAGAAGCTTCCGGCAAAAAAGAAGCTGCGGTTCACGCAGGTTTTATAGAAATTTTAAAAGAAAAAATAACAATACTTGCAGAAATTGCAGAGTGGCCGGAAGAAATAGATATAAATCGTGCAAATGAAGCAAGGCAGCGTGCCGAAAGAAGAATTCAGTCCAACACTTCAGAAATAAATGTGACGCGTGCTGAGATGGCTTTGCGGAAAGCATTAATTCGAATTGAACTGGCTGGCAAATAGTATAAAACCCCTTCCATTGGTAATACTTAGATATTACGAATTGGAGGGGTTTTTGTATGAAGAAAATATGGGTTGCATTTATTGTCCTTTTGTGGGGCGTAGCAGGATTTCAAATCATACAGGGGAAAGCAGCGGCGGAAGAAAACAAGATTATCCAAGTTTTCCACACTGTTGGAAGTGAGCAGAAGACAAGTATGGTGGAATACTATGGAACATACGATGATGAATATCTCCCAATTGAAAAACGGGAAGTGCTTCTTCGTGATATAGCGCAGAAACTTGGAATTACAAGAGGTCTGGAGACAGACCGGACATATGAAGAAAATAGACAGGAAATTTCTCTGACAAAAAAGGCAAAACACGCTGTCACAACACTTCGATTTATTACAAATGAAGAAGGGAAAGAGATAAAACAGTATATGATAGCCAGTATTGCACTGGATAAAGATATGGAAAGTGCCCTTGCACATAAAAAGAAACTGGAAAAAATTCTGGGTGACTATACAAAGGACAGCAGAAGTTCCGCCAATGTAATCGGTACTTATGATGGGAAACTGGATTTAGATAAAAGAAATGAAGTAGCAGATGGGATTCTGGGGGAAATGGGTGCCAAAATTGTAACAGAACACAGGGATATGAAGCTTTATACCATTTATGCATATACGACTTATGTATCTGATTATGTGATGCAGGAAGATCAGGCGGTCAATGTAAATATAGCTATGCGTTATAATGAAGAAGAAGACAAAACTTATGTCTATGTGGCAACTCCAATACTTGGTCTGGATTACTAAAAGAGAAATCAGTAAAATTTCATATAAGTAATTTTCCTGTATACGCTTCACTTTTTTAGACAGCAGCATATATTATAGTAAATGCGTATTAAAGGAGTAGTTTATGGAGGAACATAAAAACAATCCCCATAGCCAAATAGAAAATTGTCCGTGCTATCCTAATTGTGACGATATGATGCATAAGCAAGGCGGGGAACAGCCACAGAAACCATTTTGGCCGCCTTTGCCATCACAGCCTATACCGAGAATCTGGCCATCAATGGGGGATACACCGGATCGCTCCGATCTGGAAAGACCAGATTCATTAAGACCTGGAACGGGACCTGGAACACCACAGCCATGGCAGCCATATGGAAATGAGCAAGAAGAAGAAAATTGGGGTGAACAGCAGCCGTGGCAGCGTGAGGATGAGTGGAGCGAAAGACCGGAGTGGGATAGACCACAGCCATGGGCATCCAGAAATTTAGAGGTAGAAAGCGCCGGGCAGACAGGAGAAATTGATAGTTCAGAGGATATGGATTCGGACATGGGATGGGATATGTATTCTGAACGGCAAAACGGTAACATGCCGGATAATCGGATGAGAACCGATATGGAAATGCCCCAAAACTGGGGAAATCCATGGATGGATGAATCAAATATGTATGATACTCCCGAAGCCGAAATGAATGGTGATATCAATATGCCTCAAAGCCAGCCGTCCCCGGAGATGAATATGCCAAATGGACGTACCTGGCCTGGAGCCGGTACATCAAATAATCAGGTATGGCCTAGAGCAGGTACGTCGAACAATCAGGCATGGCCACAAACAGGTTCACCCACGAATCAGCCATGGCCAGGATCAGCTACACCAAATAATCAGATGTGGCCAGGAAGACAAATGCAGCCTAATATGAGTTTTTCCGGTAACAGCAGAAATAGAAATACAGAAATGCCTGGAATCCAGGTAAGACCCAACATGGAGAACGGTACAAACCAGATGAATTACAACAGTTCCATGCCAAACTATCAGATGTGGAACGGCTCCAACATGGAATCCGATATGGAGTCAGACATGGAAATGCCGGATATGAGAATGAATCCGGAAATGGGAATGCCCGGAGACCAGATACGCTCAGATATGGGAATGCCCGGAAACGGAATGAACTCGGAAATGGAAATGCCGGAGAATGGGATGATGCCTGGTATGAGAATGCCGGGAAATCGTATGATGCCGGGATATATGCATTATTCAAACGGTTCGGCAGACCGGATGAGGGGCGCGATAAATCCGGTATTTGGCAACGATGATATGGAAAAAGAAGAGCAGGAATCAGAACATGACCTGGAACGGCTGAAAGGCATGTATCCGGATATTGCCAAGAAGATACAGCTTTATGTGGAAGAAGCATGTGACGATCTGGAATATGCAGGAAGTCCAATGTTTGATGAACAGCCGGATAAAATTAATTTAATGAGAACGGTAAACAGCATTTATGATAAGGTAAAAGACGATGCACCGGTAGAAGAGGAAGAAGATAAAGATGATCTTTTTGCAATGAATAAGGAAAGCAGAAGAAGGTACCCGCCGGGAAAGAACTGGCTGCGTGATTTTGTAGAAGTAATGCTCTATAATGAGATATTCCAGCGGCGCTGCAGACACCGCCATTGCAGGAGATGGTACTAGGTCCGAGCCTCTTTGGAATTTTAAGAAACCGGTGGTTAAATTACACCGGTTTCTTAAAAGTAAGGTTTACCATATGTATTGTCTAAAAAAGTTGGATTTTATAAAAATTTATGTTGAGGTTTTGAAGCAAAGCCAGTACAATAGAGTCATGGTCTATTCATGGGGAGTATCTATGAGACCTGTCTTGTCGTTAAGGGGAAATGAAAATGGAAGAATTGATAAGAATATTAGAATTACATTTCGATGAAAATATGCTGCAGGCGGTTGTAAGCGGGGCAAAAAAAGCGGACATCCCGTCTAAAATAAAAATCCGCCCGGTTATAAATAAACAAATATTAAAGTTCCAAACTACAATTTCAGATGGAAAAAAAGAATTACATAAAAACTTTGAGAAACAAGAGATAAAAGAGCTGTTGAAATCCTGGATGGAGACTGATTATAAACAGTTACAGCTGGATACAGTAGAATATGCGGTTACAGTATTAGTGAGCAAAAAAGGAAAAATAACCGTTAAGAAAAAAAGATGGGACAAACCCAAAGAAGCGGCTTCCCTACAGCATAACCGAAAAAAGAAGTATGTGCTTCCGGAAGGAGAGCCGGTTCCGTTTCTGGTGGATCTGGGTGTAATGACTTCAGAGGGTAAGATTGTAAATTCCAAATATGATAAATTTCGTCAGATAAACCGTTTTTTGGAGTTTGTGGAAGACATTATGCCGCAGATGAACCGGTCAAGAGAAGTTACGATCATTGATTTTGGCTGTGGAAAATCTTATCTGACCTTTGCCATGTATTATTACCTGAAGATCCTGCAGGGGCTGGACATCCATATGATCGGGTTGGATCTGAAAGAGGATGTCATTGAAAAGTGCAGTGAGCTGGCAAAAAATTATGGATATGACAAACTAGAATTTTATATAGGAGATATCGCTTCTTACGAAGGGGTGGAGCAGGTGGATATGGTGGTAACGCTTCATGCCTGTGATACGGCTACGGATTTTGCCCTGGCGAAAGCTGTGAAATGGGGAGCTGAGGTTATTCTTAGCGTACCATGCTGCCAGCATGAGCTGAACGGGCAGATTCAAAATGAGCTTCTGGAGCCTGTATTAAAGTACGGACTGATAAAAGAAAGGATGGCGGCTTTGCTGACGGATGCGTTTCGGGCAGGAAGGCTGGAAGAAGAAGGCTACAACGTCCAGATACTGGAATTTATTGATATGGAACATACTCCAAAAAATATTTTGATACGTGCCGTAAAGGCCGGTATGCCAAAAAAAGTAAAAAATTTAGCTGAATGTATGGAAATGGTGGGGGCCAAACCGACAATAAATAAACTTTTAGATGCCAAAGAGGAGGCATGAAGTAAATATGAAAAAAATAATCATACGAATCAGCGTTTTGGTGCTGGTATTTATAGGTGCAGTTTTTGGCATCAGTAAATATATCAACAGAGGTACGACGGAGACAGCAAAGGAGATGAAGGCAGCTACTCTTCCCTTGGTCTATATGACCAACGAGGGAACACAGCTGAACTGCCTGCACGGTTATGTACAGCAGATGCCCGTAACGGCTATGAGAGATACCCTGACACCCTTGACTTCCGACCGTGTTCTGAATATACAGATTCAGACTTTCGGCGTTCCAATTGATGATATATATTTTGAGGTACTTTCAGTAGATGGAAAAGAATCACTGGAGAATACAAAGGTTACGAAGTATCAGGAAGATGGGGAATACGTGAAAACATCCATAAAACTGCAGAACCTGATCCTGATGAACCAGGAATATGTGCTGAAACTGCAGATTAAAAGTGCAGGTAAAGACATCTATTACTACACGAGAATCCTGCAGCAGGATGGGCTGCATACCAAGGATTACCTGAGTTTTGTTATGAGTTTTTATGATAAATGTCTCAACAAGAATGACAGTCAATGGCTTGCATCTTATACGGAGCCGGATGAAACCGGTGACAACAGTTCTCTAGCCAGTATGGATATTCATTCCAGCATTGACCAGCTGAGCTGGGGAACACTCAGTCCTCAGATTTATTATAAGCCGATTCCGGCAATTAAGGAGCTAAATGAGAGTACGGCATCAGTAGTATTGAATTATATAATTTCGGCAAAGAATGATGATGGACAGCAGGAGTTGTATAATGTTACGGAATTTTACCGCATGCGGAATGCAGATTCTAAAATCTTGCTTCTGGACTTTGAACGAAAAACCGAACAGATTTTTAATCCGGAAAATTCTATCATAACTACAAAAGGTGTGAATCTGGGAATCACAGGAAGAGAAGTCACCTACAAAACGGATGAAAAGAAGCAGTATTTTGCTTTTGTTCAGGAAAATGAACTATATAGTTATGATGTTAACAGCAATAAAATTGCACAGGTATTCACTTTCCGCCAAAAAGAAAACTCGGATTACCGGGATTCCTACAACCGACATGATATCAGCATTATCGAAGTGGAATCCAATGGAAATATTTATTTTACAGTCAGCGGATATATGAACCGGGGCAGCCATGAAGGTGAGTCCGGTGTGGCATTGTATTCTTATGAGGCAGCTTCCGGATATGTCCGGGAAGGTATATTTGTAAGAAGTGGAGAATCCTATGAACTGTTAAAGAAGGATCTGGATATCCTGACCTATGTATCAGATGACCAGGAAGATTTTAATCTGCTGGTTGACGGAGACGTCTATCAGGTAAATCTGTCAACGATGCAGGTAGAGAAGATTGTGAAAAACTTAAATCAGGGATGCATGGCGGGATCCCAATCCGGAAAATATTTTGCTTGGCTAAAGGAAAATAAAGCTTACGATTCCAAGACCATCTCCATAATGAACATGGATACAAAAGAAACACGGGAGATTACCTGCCAGGATTCAGAAAGAATCCGCATCATCGGATTTATGGGCGAGGATCTGGTATACGGCATTGCAGATGCATCTGATATCAATACACAGCATGAGGGAAATGAACGATTCCCGATGAAGACCTTACAGATTCAAAACAGCCAGGGGGAGACAGTGAAAGACTATAACCCGGGTGGTCTGTATATTACAAAGACGGAAATAACGGAGAAGCTGCTCACTCTTACCAGAATGCAGAGGAACGGTGATACCTTTACCGAAGCTGCGGAAGACCATATTGTAAATAATGCAGCTGATGAGGATTCAGCATTTGGCATGACTACACAGGTCACGGAAAAGAAGCAGACAGAGATGATTCTGCGGGTGGGTCAGGATCTGAAAGTCAAGACGCCTCAGGTGGTAAGAAGCCGTCAGGTGGTACTGGAAGGCAACCATACCGTATCAATTAAAGCCAAAGAGAAGAGTGAGAACCTCTATTATGTATATGCTTATGGTAAACTGGACAGCATCTTTGCCAATGCCAATGCTGCTATCCGAAGAGCAGATGAAATGCTTGGAGTGGTGGTGGATAATCACCAGAAATATGTCTGGGAACGTGGTAATAAGGAAGATGAGATGGAATTGGATCTTGCAAAAGTACCGGCGATCATGAAGAGCGGGGAAATGGATGTGGCTAAACTGAAGCAGTCACTGAGTGATAAAACGGTTCTCGATTTGAGCGGCTGCACGCTGGATATGGTTCTCTACTACGTGAGCCACGGTTACCCCGTAATGGTACAGACTTCGGAAGGAGTCAGAGTTATGGTTGGATATGATAACTTTAATACAATACTTCTGAAACCGGGAGAAGAAGAGTCCTATTATTATCCGTCGGACGACAGTAAAGAATTGTTTGAAAAGTCGGGAAATATATTTATTACCTATATTAATTGAGTGTAATAGGATAAAATACTCTATAATTTTCATTTTAAGGCAGATTCACAACCGGCACTTAATAGTAAGAGGACGCCCTGGCTATCAGCCAGGGCGTTTCATACTATATATAGAAGAAATGTCCTTTTCCCTGAATGCAATTGCCAGTTTGTGGATATGCTAATATTAACAGAAGACAACTTACAAGAAAAAAGTGAAAGTTAATATTGAATCAGGAAGTTATTGAAACAACGAAAATAAGAAAGAGAGAGGTAAAGAATATGGATGAGAGAATAAAAACGCTGGCGCATAACCTGGTGAATTATTCCTGTGAGGTGAAAGAAAACGACAAGGTTTACATCCACTATATCGGAGAGGACACACAAGAGCTGGCAAGGCAGATTATAAAGGAAGTCTATGCGGCGAAAGGAATCCCGTTTATCCGGTTTATCAGCAATAAAGTACAGCGGGACATCCTTATGGAATGTACGCAGGAGCAGGTGGAGCTGATGGCAGAAGTGGACGGACTGGAAATGTCTAACATGGACTGCTATATTGGCATCCGGGGGTCCAATAATGTGTCGGAATTATCCGATGTACCTGCTGAAAAAATGGCCATTTATGATAAATATTACAATACCCCGGTACATCATGAAATCCGTGTAAAAAAGACCAGATGGGTGGTTCTTCGTTACCCCAATGCCTCTATGGCTCAGCTCTCCAATTCCAGTACCGAGGCATTTGAGGACTTTTACTTTAAGGTCTGCAACCTGGATTATGGGAAAATGGACAAGGCTATGCAAAACCTCAAGGCATACATGGAACGTACAGACAAGGTTCGCATGACGGGGCCGGGCACAGACCTGACCTTTTCCATTAAAGGGATGAACGCAATCCCCTGCGCAGGCAAATGCAACATTCCCGACGGGGAGGTATATACAGCCCCAATCAGAGATTCTGTAAACGGGACACTTGCGTATAATACGCCGTCTCTGTATCAGGGCTTTACCTACGAAAATATTGTGCTTACCTTTGAAAACGGAAAAATAGTGAATGCAGCTGCAAATGATACAAAGAGGATTAATGAGGTCTTCGATATGGATGAAGGGGCACGGTATATCGGTGAATTTGCCATCGGAGTTAATCCCTATGTTCTGGAACCAATGAAGGATATTCTCTTCGACGAGAAGATTATGGGATCCATTCACTTTACACCCGGCAGCTGCTATGACGATGCGTACAACGGCAACCATTCCTCCATTCACTGGGATCTGGTATGGATACAGAGAGCCGAATATGGCGGCGGGGAAATCTACTTTGACGATGTATTGATCCGAAAGGACGGAAAGTTTGTGGTTCCGGAACTGGAGTGCTTGAACCCGGAGAATTTGATTTAGAAAGAAAGTCGGTTTGGTTCATAACTAAAATAGCTATCCTCTGTGCCAAGAGAGGATAGCTTTATTAAGTTTCTATTGTTAATGCTTAGAAATCGTATAAGTATATGAATTATGAATCAACTTCCGGAATAGACCAATGCTCCAGATAGGCAGCCTCCTGAGATGGTGGATAATACATCTCCACTCCAAAAGCAGCAGTGCGTATCTGATGCTGTTTCAGCCAGCGGTTCATGAATTTATCGGCTTTAAATACCGCATCCCCGTAAAGCTGGGAAATATTTTCGGCTTCAAACCCGCAGACCAGGTATTCACAGGCAGGCATTTCAAAGGTCTGGTATCCCGGCGCGGTTGTACCTGGAATGATCTCGGCTCCAGCCATGTAGATGCAGTTTCCTTCCTTTGCATTTCCCAGATACAGTGCACCCAGTTCATTGCCATCCGGGAGCAGATTTGGAATCCGGGGTTTTATTTTGTGAAAATTTTCCCAGAGCTTAGCCCCGGCTGCAACCCCGGTAGTTTCTCCGCCCATAAGCTGTTCAATGGGGATCTCGCCCTCAATACCGGCAAATACTCTCGGCTGTTCCAGCCTTCTGCGGAAGATTTCCAGAACCATTCCATCTGTGACCAAAGGTACATTCTCATTTACCATTACATAGTTTAAGATCAAATCCGGCTTTACAAAGTGGTTCAGGACAACCGGTTCTGTACGATACTGTTCCGGAGTGAGACCAAAAGTTTCTTTAAATGCCCGTGTAAAGTTTGAATGGCTGGAAAAACCGTACTCCATTGCAATATCTACAATCCGGCTGTTACCGGATTTCAGAATTTCTGAAGTCTTTGACAGCTTTCTCATCTTAATATAATCAAAAACTGTTTTATTAACGAGGCGGTTAAAAAGTCTCTGGAAATAAAAGGGAGATAAAGAGGCGACATTCGCCAATGTTTCTATTTGCAAATCTTCGTTTAAGTGTTCTTCAATATAATCTACAGATGCCTGTATGGACTCCCATGCGTGCATAACTTGCACCTCCTTTATTTAGTATGGCCTGTATTGCGCAATGAACAGTAAATACAATATACCATATTCAGTTTCATTATGCTTATCAAAGTATGCTCTTTTATCCTCAAAATTCTATCAATATTGTTAAGAGATATTAAGCAAATGTTACAATTGTGAGGATTTTACAAACTTACATCACAATATTTCGCTAAAATATCCCTATTCTGGAATGATTGGGGAGAAATTGATGGCGATCTTAGTTAAAAATATTACAAAATCTTTTACAAAGAATGATGACACAAAAATGCTGGCTATTCTTGAGAACCTTTCCCTGAGTATTGAGAAGCAGGAGTTTGTTTCTTTTGTAGGTCCGTCCGGATGTGGAAAGTCTACGCTGCTTAGAATTATGGCAGGGCTGCTGGATGCAGAGGAAGGAACGGTAGAGATTGGCGGAGAAGTTGTAAAAGGGCCCAGCAAAGAAAGAATGATGGTATTTCAGGATTATGTCCTTTTTCCGTGGTTGACTGTGTATCACAATATAGCCATGGGTCTTAAAATTGGAAAAAATGATAAGGAAAGAATACAGAAAAAGGTAGACTGGGCAATTGATCTGGTAGGGCTGAAAGGATTCGAAAAATCATACCCGAATCAGTTATCCGGCGGTATGAAGCAGAGAGTGGCAATTGCCAGGGCATTAGTTATGAACCCAAAGATTCTGCTGATGGATGAACCATTTGGAGCGCTGGACTCCTTCACCCGTATGAAGTTACAGGATGAGCTGGTACGGCTTTGCAGCAGGAAAGAGTTTACCACTTGCTTCGTAACCCACGATTGTGAAGAAGCTGTATACTTATCTGACAAGATAGTTGTATTTACAAATTCGCCGGCTGAAATAAAGGAGATTATTACGGTGGATCTGCCAAAACCCAGGAACAGGACAAGCCCGGAATTCCAGGCAATCAGAAACAAAATTCTGGAACTGGGAATCGGCGCTTAAAGCTGGAGCCCTGGCGACAACGCGGCAGATGGCAAAATAGGCAGTGCTGTCCGTAGGGTTTCTAACCGGATGGAGTATAAACTACTTATTAATGCAGTACCGCAGACCTATCTGGGGTATGCAGGAGGTAAAGAAATGGAAACAGCAACATTTAGAACATTGATTGAAGAAATGGCAGAAAAATACCAGGATCGCCGCTTTGTCACCTGCGCGCGAACACTTCGGTCCCTTACCTATATAGAATTGCGTGATAAGATTGATGAAATGAGCCTTCATCTTCGGGCAGTGGGACTTCGAAAAGAAGATAAAGTCTTACTTATAATGGAAAACAGTATTGAATTTGCCATTACCTTTTTTGGAGTTACAGACACCGGAGCGGTGGTAATTCCAGTCAATACATACTTAAAGGAAGCAGAGCTTTCTTATCTCATTACGGATTCACAGGCGAAAGCAATTATTACGACTGGAGAATTTGTTGAAACGATCCCAGAAAAATTCCGAGTAAAACAACGGCCTATGGTGGATGGTCATGTCTTACTGAACATAGGGCTGGCGGAGCAGAAATTCCCGGATACAAAGCCGGATCTGCAAGCAGAAGATACAGCCATGCTGCTTTATACTTCAGGTACTACAGGACATCCCAAAGGTGTGATTCTAAGCTATGGAAACCTGCTGGCGAAGGCAGGTCATATTGCGTCAGCACATCAGCTGACAGAAGAGGATGTGGCACTCTGCGTATTGCCATGGTTTCATATTAATGGGCTTGTAATTACTCTGATTACGCCTTTATTTTCTGGCGGAAGTATTGTAATAGCCGGTAAATTCAGTGTGCGCAACTTTTGGAAGGATATTGAAAAATATAAGACCACCTGGTTCAGCGGTGTTCCAACCATGTATTCACATTTGCTTGCAAAAGGTATTCCTGAGGATGTGAATTTTAGCTCCATGCGTTTTGCAAGATCTGCTTCTTCACCGCTGCCGGTAGCTGTGCTTAATGAATTTGAACAGAAGTGCAGCATACCCATTATAGAGTCCTATGGCATAACGGAAGGCTGCAGCCAGATTACTACCAATCCCATGCCGCCCCTTGCCAGAAAACCGGGCTCCGTAGGTGTGACCTTTGGAAACGAGATTAAGATCGTGGATGCACAAATGAATGAATTGCCGGCATGCAGCTTGGGAGAGGTTCTGATTAGGGGAGACAACATTACCAGGGGATATTTCCGTAAGGAAGAAGAAACCAAGAAGGCATTTACCGGAGAGTGGTTCCATTCGGGAGATCTGGGGTATCTGGATGAGGATGGATATCTGTTTTTAGACGGTAGGATTAAGGAACTGATTAACCGGGCAGGAGAAAAGTTCTCTCCAAGGGAAGTAGACGAGGTTATTTATCAGATCAATGGGGTAGAACTTGCAGCTACCGTAGGTGTGCCGGATGCAGTGTATGGAGAAGAAGTAGCTGCTTATATCAAAGTAAAGGAAGACAGCACTCTGGAAAAAGAGGATGTAATTTCCTATTGCAAAGAAAGGATTGCAAGCTATAAAGTGCCGCGTATGGTATTTTTTGTAGAGGATATTCCCAAAGGAGGAAACGGGAAGATCCAACGATTAAAACTAGTGGAGATATTTAAGAAAGGACAGGAGCAAGTACGCAGACAGGCTCTGGGGGTAAAGGAATGAAGAACTGGAAAAAAATAGTAGGAATGGCAGCGGCGGCTGCAATTTTTGTGTGCGGATGCGGAGCGGGAGAGACAGCAGGTACATCAGCAGGAACAGCAGGATCATCAACAGAATCATCAGTAGAAACAGCCCCAGGGGAAGCGGCTGACGCAGGAGAGATGTCAGGTGAAAGTACTGCTCAGGAGACGGCAGAGAATTCAGAAGGAATCGGGGATGGCAATGAAGCGGCAGAGGATGATCATGTAATTCGGGTGGGTTCGATATTAGCACTGGGAACAGCAACACCTTTTGTTGCCCAGGAAAACGGATTATTTGAAGGAAGCGATATCTCCATAGAAGTAACCCAGTTTGCAGATGGTTCCGCACTGATGGAAGCATTTGCGGCAGGAGAACTGGATGTGGCATTGTCGGGCGTCATACCGGTTGCCACCTGGATTTCCAAAGGTATCGACATGAAGGTTGTTGCCTCTGCCAATGGAGGCGGTCATGTTCTGATGACCAGAAAGGATACAGGCATTACATCGGTTGAAGATTTAAAGGGAAAGACAATTGCAGAACCGAATATTGCTACTGTAACGGACGCTTTGCTAAGAAGTAAAATCCTGGGTGATGCTGGGCTGGATCCGGATATGGATGTTACTCTGATTCCGGGAATGAAGCCGGCTGATATGGCAACAGTCCTGATGGTAACCAAGGAAGTGGATGCAATGATTACCTGGGAACCTTTTGCTGCACAGGCTGAAAAGGATTATGAAGACATTGTAGTTCTCTACGATACCGCAAAGGAGATTAAAGAAGAGACTGGAAGCAGTGCTTTTTATCCAGTTAATGTAGTGGCGGCAAATCAGGACTTTATTGATAACCGCCCGGAAGATCTGGAGAAGTTCCTGGATATTTACAGGAAGACCGTTGAATATATCAACACAGATCCGGGAGCAAATGCAGTACTGGGCAAGGTGCTGGACATGGATGAGACAACTATCCAGGGTGCACGGGAAAGAATAGATTATACATTTGATATTGATGAGGCCGGAACACTTGAGACTTTGCAATGGGCAGCAGATTTGGGTTACATTGACAAAGTGCCGGATAAATCAGAAATATTTTACGAGAAAAAATAGAGAGGGTTTTAAATTCTTATGAAGTATAAAGCAAAACCGTTTTTACAGGGTTGTATAACCATTATTGTCGTGATTATCATATGGAGCATTGCTTCAAAAACGGGGCTGTTTGGGAAATTGGATCCGGATACTGCAAAACTGCTGCTGCCCATGCCAAGTGTGGTGGCGGCAGAATTTATGGATATGATTAAAAGCGGATATCTGCTCAGCAATATCTGGGTCAGTATGCAGCGTGTCCTGATTGGATTTGGAATTGCAGTAGCAATCGGGCTGCCCCTGGGAATCATCATGGGCATTAGTGAAAGTGTCCGTAATTTTATTTACCCGTTGGTTCGATTCTTCTCTCCTATACCGGGGGTTGCATGGGTACCGCTGGCAATCCTATGGTTTGGACTTGGAAACAATGCAGCGATCTTTATAATTGTAATGGGCTCATTGTCTCCGATTATAGTGAATTCTCTTCAGGGAGTTTTAAATGTAGACAAGAAGCTCTATGATGTGCTCAGTATTATGGAGGCAAATACCTGGCAGGTAGTGAAATACTGTATTATACCCAGTATTATCCCTTACATTGTCTCAGGATTCAAGCTGGGTCTGGGTTTCGCTTGGAGGGTAGTGATAGCGGCTGAAATGGTAGGTGTGCCCAAAGGTCTTGGCTACGTGTTAAGCGTGGGCAGAAATACGGCAAATACATCCGTGACCATTATCACGATTATCAGCCTGGGCATTATTATGATGCTTATGGAAGAAGTATTGTTCCGGTTTTTGGAAAACCGAACGAATCAATGGAAAAAATGGGAGTAAAATAAACCGCAGAAAATGCGGCGCTGGAGGAATTATATGATTTTTTCATCTTATCAATTTATACTGGTATTCCTGCCGGTAGTGGCAATTGTGTATGGCATACTGAATCGCTTCCATTACTATTACCTGTCAAAGGTATGGATGGTTCTGGCATCCATGTATTTTTATGCCCAGGGCAGTTCGGATTTCTTTCCGTTCTTTTTGGGAAGTATCTTTGCCAATTATATTGTTGGAACAACTCTCTGCAGGATGCAGAAAGACACATACCGGTTAGAGCGTAAGATCCTTATGCTCATAGGTGTACTGGGAAATGTTGCATTACTTGGCTATTACAAATATTATGATTTCTTTATAGAAAATATCAATCAGATAGCGGGCACAGACTTTTTGCTGAAACGAATAGCGCTGCCCATTGGTATTTCCTTTTTCACATTCCAGTTAATTGCATTTCTGGTTGATTCCTATCGGGGAGAGACCAAAGAGTACGGTGTCCTGGAATATCTGTTATTTATAACATTTTTCCCGCAATTGATAGTGGGGCCGATTGTACACCACAAAGAAATAACACCGCAGTTTGAAAATAATGAGAATATGAAATTGAACTACCGCAATATTGCGCTGGGCGTATTTATATTCGCTATCGGCTGCGGCAAAAAAATGCTGCTGGCAGATCCGCTGAACAACAGTGCGGCAGATTTCTACAGCTCTATCAAAGATTCCGTAACCATGTGGGAATCCTGGTTTTATACCATAGAATATTCCGTATCCTATTATTTTGACTTGTCCGGTTATACGGATATGGCTATCGGACTGGGACTGTTTTTCAATATAAAGCTGCCGGAGAACTTCAATGCACCGTTTCGGGCAAGCAATTTCAAGGTATACTGGCAGAGACAGCATATGACACTGTCCAGATTCCTTGGAGGGTATGTATTTAAGAATGTTTTCCGCAAAGGTGTGAAGTGGCGTAATTATTACGTAGCTACCATGGTCACCTTTTTAGTATCAGGTATCTGGCATGGGGCAGGCTGGAATTTTATTATCTGGGGACTCATGAATGGTGTCCTGGTTTGTATCGGCGCATATCAGAGCTATCATAGAAAAGAACCGCCATATCTGATTGGTGTTATTATCACCTTTTTCTTTATCGTGCTTACAAGGGTTATTTTCGTGGCATCCAATATGCATGATACCTGGGTGGTATATAAAGGTATGTTTGACTTTAAAGCGCTGTTCGATCTGGGTGCCGCCCAGGTATGGCATCAGATCTCCAATTTTGTGGCGGATCATCAGACTGTAGGGCTGATTACGGTAATCGGGCTTCTGATCTGCTGGTTTGCACCCACCACCAAAACAATGGCGGAGAGATTTAAGCCGAATGCTTTGCATTTCTTATATGCAGGGACACTGCTTGCGATTTGTATCTGTAAAATGAATCAGGTAGTACAGTTCCTGTACTTTCAGTTTTAGGAGGACAGCGAATGAAGTATAAAAAATGGGCAGTCGGATTCCTGGTATTTGTGTTGGCAGTATTTGGGTTTATCTGCGGAATGAATTATTTTGTAGATCCTTTCGGATACTTTTCATTTCGGGGAGGTAATTATGACAACCTTGGTACTGTGGAAGTAAATGACAATAATTACAGCAGGTTCTTTAAAGCAGAACATGTAAAAAATTATCAGGACGAATACGATGCTTATATCATAGGCGGTTCCAAGGCGGGTACATACCTTGCGGACAAAATGAGTGAGATTGACGGATATCGTTATTACAATATGTTTTCCACGGTAGGTAACTTTCATGAATATTATATGAATGCAAAATATCTGGTGGAAAATACCAATGTTAAAAAAATTGTGCTGAATATCAGCGGAGGGGAAGTCCGCAGGTTTGAAGCGGAGCATGTAGGGGACATGTATAAGGTACCGGCACTTATTTCCGGAAAATCCCAGGCAATGGAATTTATTGATTTTCTGCTTAAGGATGTAACCGTAAGCCTGGGTGAGCTGAAAGATAAATGGACAAACCCAAAAAAACAGACATTCTATCCGGAGATTGGGGATGGCGCAAGGAACCTGGAAAAGTATTATTTAAGAAGAGATGAGGATCCACAGAAGTTCACAGAGAAGTATGTTACAAATAAAATCGATAAACATTTAAAAACACTCTTTACAAAACCTAGTGAAAGGCCTTATTATGAAGAGAACCTAAACGCTTTCAAAATGTTAAAAGAAGTGTGCGATGATAATAATGTGGAACTGATGGTGATAATAGCCCCATCCTTTATCGGTGAGATGAGTGAACATGAAAGTGAGGACTACTGGCAGTTCTTATATGACATTATATCAATAACAGATGTATGGGATTTCAGCGGTTACAACGAAATAGATCTGAACCCTTACAATTTTTACAACGAAGGCCATTTTTTCTATGAAGTATATGATTTAATGGTTGATACAATGAAAGGCACATATTCCTATGAAGGATTTGGTACTTACGTTACAAAACGAAATGCTTATGAACATATTGAAAAGCGTAAGAATGATTATTACAAATTGAAGAAAGAATATGAAGAAACAGGCACCGTGAAATTAGGTGAATTTGACGATGCCAGCAGAATTCGTTAGGAGTAGTGTGAAATGAGGAAAAACCGTATTTTAGTTGTTGAGGATGAATTAAAACTGGCAAGGACGCTGTCAGATTTTTTGAAAATCAATGGATATGAGGTAATTGTTGCCAACGATGGTCAGCAGGCCGTAGAACTTTTTTATCAGAACATGCATAAATTAGATCTGGTGCTGCTTGATATTATGCTGCCGCATCTGAATGGATTTGAGGTACTGGGTGAAATACGCCAGAAATCCGAAGTACCGGTAATTTTGCTCACTGCTAAAAATGCGATTACAGACCAGTTAACTGGTTTTAATAAAGGCGCGGATGATTATATAACCAAGCCCTATACACTTGCAATTATAAAAGCTCATGTTGAAGCGGTTCTCAAGCGTGCGGGGAAACTCAAGGATGTTTTATTTGCCGGAGAGCTTAAGATTGAGATTGCAAGCCAGAAGGTTTATTTAAAAGATGAATTTATGGAAACTACGCCAAAGGAATTTGAACTTTTGGTGTATTTCCTGGAAAATGAAAACGTTGTACTCTCAAGGGAAGCAATATTAAATTCCGTGTGGGGTTATGATTATAACGGAGATACCAGGACGGTTGACACCATCGTGAAGCAGCTTCGGAAAAAAATGACGGATCAATGTCCCTATATTAAATCTGTCTACGGCGTTGGGTATCTGTTTGGAGTAGGAGAACATGATTAAAAAAATAAAAGGCAATATGATCATAATGCAGTGGGCATTCCTCCTGATTGTTGTTGGAGGAAGCAGCCTTGTGTTCAGTCTTTTTGCAACAGATTACTATGTCGGACAGAAAAGCAAAATGATGGAAGAAGCATTTGAAGAAATAAAATCAGTGGATTTAAAGAAGATTGACAGTGATGATAAGAATTTGTTTAAAAGCTATGAGAATGAGAATTTTTCTTTTGTCATCGCGGATGCTAATTACGAACCCGTATATACTACGAGGAAGTCAGGACCCAAAGCGCAGGTTTATAAGAATGTGAACCTACACATAGAAGACTTTACGGAACAGCCGAAAATCCGAAGAAATATGTCAAAGGTGATGGGGCTGATTCGTTTTCCCGGGATCATTAAGCAGGATGGAAACCTGTATTATGTAAGTATCAAAGAAGAGATTAAATCCGCATACAGCTCATTTAAATATACACAGACTTTCCTGGCCGTAGTCATTGTGATTTCATTGCTGGTGGGAAGCCTTATCATGTATATACTTTCCAACCGTATTGCCAACCCGATTGAGGAAATCGGGGAGGTAGCAAAGCGGGTAGCAAAACGGGACTTTACCAGAAAGGCAAGGACGGATACTTCCTTCCAGGAAATTAACAGCCTGGCGGCAAATATCAATTCCATGTCTGATCAGATACAGGAATATGTACAGAGTCTGGAGGGAGATAAGGACCGGTTGGAAATAGAAAATGTACAGCAGGGCAAGATCGATGAAGTCCGAAAGGAATTCATGGCGAATATTTCTCATGAGTTAAAGACGCCTCTTACGGTTATATCCAGCCAGGTTGAAATGCTCCAGTGCATGGGTGACGAAATTGACCGGGAATATTATTACAATTCAATCGTGGAAGAAGTTTCAAAGATGTCTGATATGATTGGAAATATGTTAAATCTTACCGTAATTGAGCACCATATGGATACCATGCAGATGGGCAAGGTTAATTTAAGTGAAATGATGCAGTATCTCATGTTGAAATACGATGCCCTGTTCCGCCAGAGCCAGATTAAATGTAATTTCCATATTGAACCGGAATGTTACGTTATGGGTAACCGCGTATTTCTGGAACAGGCAGTTGGAAACTTTGTGATGAATGCATTTAACCATACGCTGCAGGGAAGCCTGGTTGAAGTGAGTCTGACCCGGAAACAAGGGGATGTTTACATCGAAGTCTACAATGAAGGAGAACCGATTCCGGAGGAGGATCTTGACAAAATCTGGAGAAGCTTTTATATGAAAGGCGACAACGGAATTGCGCAGGAAGAAGAAAGATCCATGCATGCAGGTCTTGGACTTTATATAGTTCGGAGCATAGTGGGTTTACACCATGGAGAATGCGGAGCAGTCAATGTGGATAATGGTGTGGAATTCTGGATGAAACTCCCAGGGAAGATTTAATAATAAAGAACTAATTATAACCAGTAATTATAAGAAATCATATAAAGTACAATCTGAATGACCTCCAAAGTTTATAGTTTTCAAATTTTGGACCCTTTATAGGGAGTGGAATCTTCAGATTGTACTTTTTTGATAAAAATTAGGAAACTATTTTTTGTAAAATGTATTATAATAGATATTATCCGGTTTATAGAATAAGAACGGGTAATAATAATACAACATGGCTTAGAGGAAAAGAGGTGTATTCAATGAATTCAGTAATTTGGGCAGCAGGAGGAACCGGTTTTACATTTTTAATGACAACACTTGGTGCTGCAATGGTATTCTTTTTTCGTGGTAAAGTAAATGACGGTATTCAGCGTATTTTTTTGGGATTTGCAGCAGGGGTGATGATTGCAGCATCCGTGTGGTCATTGCTGATACCGGCAATTGATGAGGCACAGGCGCAGGGACAGATTGCATGGCTCCCGGCGGCAGGAGGTTTTTTACTTGGAGGGGCATTTCTCTTGCTTCTGGATACTTTGCTTCCCCATCTGCATCCGGGAAGTAAAGAGCAGGAGGGAGTATCGGCATCCTGGAAGAGAACAACGCTGCTAGTTTTTGCAGTGACCCTGCACAATATACCGGAGGGTATGGCTGTGGGTCTGTCTTTTGCCCTGGCAGCACAGCATGGAGGGGATCCGGCTTTATATGCAGGAGCATTTGCACTGGCAATCGGTATCGGAATACAGAACTTTCCAGAAGGCGCTGCTATTTCACTTCCGCTGAAGCAGGAAGGTGTCAGCACCGGGAAAGCATTTTTATATGGAAGTATGTCAGGAGTTGTAGAACCGATTTTTGGAGTCTTGACCGTCCTGGTAGCGCGAAACATAGAGCCTTATATGCCCTGGCTGCTTTCCTTTGCAGCAGGTGCCATGATCTACGTTGTGGTGGAAGAGCTGATCCCGGAGGCGCATCTGGGTGAACATTCCAATGTAGGCACCATGGGTGTTATGGCTGGATTTTTAATCATGATGATTTTAGATGTGGCATTGGGGTAGAGCCTGTTTCAAAAGTCTGATCTGCCATGTGCCACGTCCTTTGCAAAAAATGAAAAAAATAGCAAATAAATTTAATTTACTATTGTATCCAAATCAGTGTCTGTTATAATAGAAATAATAAATGAAGATCATTGTTGCATTTTGTAATTATATAACAGAGGGGCTTTTACGCATGGATAATGGAAAACAAGGTACACCGGTAATTGAAATAGAAGCCAGAAATCAGGAATTACAGAGTTTGACCAATAATGTACCGGGTGCAATCTTCTGCTGCAAATTTGATGAACAGTTAACCCTTACTCAAATGAGCGATTCCTTTTTAGAGATGTTCGGTTATACGAAAAAAGAGATTGAGGAAAAGTTTGCAAACAGTTTCTGGAAAATGATCGATGAGAGGGATCGTGCTTCATCACTGAAAGAAGTGAAGGAACAGCTTGCCCACAGTAATACCAAGGAAATAGAGTACCGCATTCGCAAAAAAGACGGCAGTGCTGCCTGGGTTCTGGATAAGGGCAGACTGATTTCCAACGGCGATGGAAGCGGGATCTTCTATTGTGTGCTGGTGGATATTACAAAAGGGAAACTTGCTCAGGAAGAATTGGCAATGAGCCTGGAACGCCACCAGATCATCATGGATCAGACAAACGATATTGTTTTTGAATGGGACATTGTGAAAGATAGTCTTAGTTTTTCCGGGAATTGGGAAAAGAAGTTTCATTATGAACCCATTAGAGAAAACTTCTTTGCATCAATAACTTATAGATCTCATGTATTCCGGGAGGATCTGCCTGATTTTCGAAATGCATTTGAGCAGATTAAAAATGGGCAGGGCTACCGGGAGATAGAAGCGCGAGTAAAAAAGACGGAGGATGAATACATCTGGTGCAGATTTCGTCTTACAGCCCAGTTTAATAAAGAGGGGATTCCAGTTAAAGCCGTTGGCGTCATCATTGACATAGACAACGAGAAAAAGAATTCCCAACAGCTTTTGGAAAAAGCAGAGAGAGACCCGCTTACGAAACTCTACAACAAGGGAACGGCACAAGCTTTAATTGAGAACTTTCTGCAGAGGGGCAGTATGGGAAGGCAATCTGCACTGATGATCATTGACATTGATGATTTTAAAATTGTAAATGATACCATGGGACATTTATTTGGAGATGCATTTCTTATGGAAATCACTTCAGATGTCCGTAAACTGTTTCGTGAGTCGGATGTGGTGGGACGTATTGGCGGCGATGAATTTATTGCTTTTATCAAAGATATACCAGGAAAAGAACTGGTATTTCAGAAAGCAAGACAGGTGGTAGAGGCATTTCGCAGTATGCCCATGCAGGAGAGCTGGGAAAAACCCATATCCTGCAGCATTGGGATTTCCCTGTTCCCGGATGACGGTGAGCAGTTTCAGGAATTATACAAGAAGGCGGATTGTGCTTTGTATCAGGCGAAAAAGCAGGGTAAGAACCAATTTGTGCATTATGATAATGCTATATGCGGCGGTTTTATAGGAATACCGGTTCCAATGCCAACGGCAGTCAATGAGAAGATTGACTCCAATGAGGGTCAGGGGAATACCCTGAATACAAAACTGGTAGAGTACATATTTAAAATTCTCTATAAATCGATTGATGTGGAAGCTGCAGTCAGTGCAATTCTGGAGATCGTAGGACGCCAGTTTAATGTCAGCCGGGCATACATCTTTGAAAATACCGAGGATGACCGCTACTGCAGCAATACTTTTGAATGGTGTAATGCAGGTGTAAAGGAAGAAATTGATAACCTGAAGCATGTATCCTATGAGGCTGATCTGGGAGGGAACTACGTAGCGAATTTCAATGAAGACGGAATTTTCTACTGCAGAGATATTCTGGAATTGCCCAGGAAACAAAAAGATATCCTGGAACCCCAGGGAATTAAGTCTATGCTCCAGTGCGCAATAACTGATAATGGAGAATTTAAAGGGTATGTGGGCTTTGACGAATGCAGGATGAATCGATTCTGGACTCAGGAGCAGATCACAACATTGATCTTTACCAGTGAAATATTAAGCACCTTTCTCTTAAAGAAACGTGCCCAGGACAGGGTGGTGCAGACTCTGGAAGGAATGCAGAATATACTGGATAATCAAAATTCCTGGATTTATGTAATCGGTGTAGAAACTTATGAGATGTATTATATCAATCAAAAGACAAGATCCCTGGTACCGGATGTAAAAGAAGGCATGTGCTGTTACCGAAAGTTCTTCAATCGGGAAAAACCTTGTGATAACTGTCCTGTAAATGATCTGAGTGGAACCGTAAAAAACTGTACAAAAGAATTCTATAATCCCGTTCTAAATGTCTGGTCCAGTGCGGATGCATCGTTGATTACCTGGAAAGGGAAAGAAGCAGTCCTGCTTTGCTGCCATGATATCACAAAATACAAGAGAAACAGTTGATGCAGTTAGCTGATAAAATGGAATATAAAGCAAAACCAGCGCCGAACGTAACGTTCGCGCTGGTTTTTTTTTAGGTTTAGGCATTAAACATAATTCGTTCACTGCTGAATGCTTTCGCAATAATTGCAGTTATGGCACCGCCCACCAGAACGGTTATACCAAGGGTCATGGCAAAATGAAGTACGGTTAATTCTCTGGTGAAGATTTCGCCAAGTGCAATGCTGCAGTTATAAATAGGGATCAGGTATTCGTATGTGGAATGTCCTGAGGAAGGGGAAATCATGGTGAACATTCCTGCAACAATAACAATGATGTATAAAGGCGTTACATAGGATGCTGCTTCTTTTACAGTACGGGCGAATACCGATACAATGCCTACCAGTGCCACATATAAAAATGCGAGAGCGATAATAATTGCAGCCATCATAATAATCTGTCCTGGGGTAAAGGTAACAGTCATATTTTCTGCACCCATAGAAGACATTGTCTTGGGGAGTGAAACCGTTAATGCTATAATGTATACGGAAGCAGACATAATAGACAGCGTCATCAGTGCCAGCAGTTTTCCAAGAGCGATATCAAATCGGCTGATTGGCGTTACCAGCATACTTGCCAGAGTACCACGTTCCTTTTCTCCGGTAATAGAGTCCGTACCAAGAGACATAGTACCTGCAAATAAAAGAATGGTTACCAGATAAGGCAGCAGCATGGCAAGGAACTGGCCTGAGGCTTTCGCATCATCCTGAATAATAGGATTCTCATTCGTATTGTCAATGGTAAATACGGTCAGTACATCCAGGTTGCCCAGACGATCAGCTAATAATGCTTTTTGATAGCCGTTCAGGGATGTTATAAATGCATCGTGAGCATGCTGGGAGTAATTTTCCGACGGGTTATAGAATGTCTGGATGTCCGGAATCGGATCACCGTCTTTGTAGTCTGCAATCTGTTGGCTGAAATCTATGGGGAAGACAACCAGAAGATCCACTTTTCCGTTATAAATGCCGTCTTTTGCGCCGTCCAATGACTCATCTGCCTGCACATAGGTAACATCCGCTTTCCCAAAGAAATCCTCCATATGTTCCTTCATATCTTCCGGCGCATTCTGAACAGAAACGATGGGGATATGTTCTTTGGTGTTCTGGGATTCTTTGTTGCCCAGATAACCCATCAGGCTGTATATTCCAACCATAAGAACTACCGGAAGGATGAATAGTGAAAATATCATCTTTGAATCTTTAAATACACGTTTTAATTCTTTACAGTAAATAGCTTTTGTTCCGTTCATGGTTATACCACCTTTCCATAAGTCTGGTAAAGTTTAAAGAAAGCATCCTCCAGATCATCACATTCTGTCCGGTCTAAAATATCTTCCAGTGTACCCTCTATTTTTAATTCCCCGTCAATGATAATCGCAATACGGTCACAGAGCTTTTCTGCTTCTGACATGATATGGGTAGACATGATAATTAACTTTCCTTCAGCTTTCAGTTTCTGCAGGTAATCCGTTACTGCACGTGCTGTAATGATGTCCAGGCCCGTAGTAGGTTCATCAAATATAATAACCTGCGGGTCATGGATCAGGCTTACTGCAATGGCGGCTTTCTGCTTCATACCGGTGGACAGTTCCTCTATTTTTTTGTCTTCGAATTCTTTTATTCCAAAATGTTTAAAAAGCTCATCCCGACGCTGATTGATAGTTTCTTCAGAGAGGCCATGGAGTTTTCCGAAAAATCCCATGAGATACTTTGGTGAAAACTGGGGATCCAGTTTGATTTCATTTGTTAAAAATCCAATGTTTTCACGAACCTTGGCTGAATCCTTGATGGTATCGTAACCACAGACAGATATGCTTCCGCTGGTAGGCTTCAAAAGAGTCGCCATACAACGCAAAGTAGTGGTTTTACCGGCTCCGTTTGTACCCAGCAGGCCGAAGATCTCTCCTTCGTGTGCTTCCAGATTAAGATTGGAAACGGCAATTTTTTTCGTATTTTTTGCTTTTTGTTCTTTTTGCTGTTTCTTGTTCAGGTGATAGATTTTGGAAAGATTTTTGATTTCTACCATAATATGTCCTTTCTGTTGCTAATGATTTTTGGGTTTGGATAATTTTAAAGAGGTTATGGAATAGACCAGAACCTGCAATAACCAGATTGATCCGACAATTAAAAATGGACTGATGCCAATTTCAAAAAACGGTCCCACCAGGATTAATAAAATTAAAATAACTACATAAAAGATCTGGGAAACACGAAATGCTTTGTATGCAGACTTATAAGCAACCTGCTTTTCTTGTTCATCACAGCTTTTCAGCCATTGTTTCTGAAAATTGAAATCCAGAGGATCTCCCTTTTTTTCCGGATTGATTTCCTGATCCAGACTGATAATTTTTCTCTGCAAAAACGCCAGTGAAAGGGATAATGTGATAAAAGCCAGCATGCAGATAACTCTTGCGGAGTTATCGTTTTTATGAAGGTCTAAAACTCCGATACAAAAAGCAGTCATCGCCAGTATAGGCCCGATCTCACTTGCCATCAGGGAGATGGAAAGCTTCCTCTCCGTTTTTGCAATGTAGTCGGAATCCTCCTGGTCCCATAGCCGAAATTCTTTTTTTGAAATGCGGTATAATACATAAGCGGTTAAAAGGGCTGCGGCATCAAATACAACACTCATATATATAGAGCAGCGGATTAAGACGCCGGATACCGTATTTCCCACAATGGTCAGATTGGATTCAGAGGAGGCAAAAAGAAATCCTGCAATTCCACCGAATACACCTGACAGAAAAACGACAAGAATAAATCGGATTGCGACAATCTTACTCTTATTCTTCATCATCTTCTCCTTCCTCATAAATAAATATTTCTTCAACACCGACCCCGCAGACTTTGGCTATTTTAAGTGCTAAAGTTACTGAGGGGGAATAATCGCCCCGTTCAATCAAACTGATGGTCTGTCTGGATGCACCTACCAGGCTTCCCAGCTGCTGCTGGTTAATGCCAAGTCTGGCGCGGTATTCTTTCAAGCGATTGTATAAGGGCATATGATCATCCCCTTTCTGCTAACGTAATGATAATCCATGGAATGACAAGAAATTAAGTCAGAATGACAAATATCCTTGTCAAAGACAGTATAGCAATGACAAAGATAGTTGTCAAGAAAAATTTAAAGAAAATTAAATTAATACTCTCAATGAACCAAATCAGGCTCTGCCTTCTTTATATAGGCTTCCAGAGAATTGCGGTCAATCAAAGCGGGGACTACCCCCTGTCTGGAAATACAGAATCCGGCGGCGTAACCTGCAATCCGCACTGCTTCATCCAGTTGGTATCCGTAAAGGAGGTAAGATGCAAGTGCTGCTATAAAAGCATCTGCGGCGCCGGTATTGTCAACGGATACAAAACCAACTGCCGGATAGTAATGTTCGCAGCCGTCTGACTTTACGTAGCATCCACGGTGTCCCAGCGTGATAATCACAGTGTGTACGCCCTTGCGGATAAAAGAATCAGCCTGCTGGGAAAGGGTGCTGATGCCCGGACACAAGGCCGCCATTTCCAGCCGGTTGGGGATAAAGATGTCGATATTGTTAAGAATGGAATCCGGAATCTGTTCCAGCAGAGTGGGCTTCAGGATTGTCCCGGCACCGTATTTTTTAGCAGTTTTTGCTGCTGTTTCAATGGCTGTATCCGGTATTTCAGTGGGAAGCAGGCAATAACCTGCATTTTCAAACAGGCGTTCATTATCAATGATGTCCTGTGGTCCTAAATGCTGATTTGCTCCGGTCAGTATGGATATCGTACTCTCACCGTCATTTTGAACGTGAATATAAGCTTTCCCCGTACTGGCACAGAGATCTCTACCGATACCCTGTATATCCACCTCATTTTCCTTCATGGCATTGTAAATAAGGGCGGAATCATAGTCATTCCCAACCTTGCCGATCAGGCAAACCGCATGTCCCAGACGTGCGGCTCCGATTGCCTGATTCACGCCTTTGCCGCCGGGAAAAGTAGTGGAGCGGCTGGTACTGACTGCTTTACCGGAATGGGGCAGTTCATCCACATTTAAGGTAATATCAATATTGATACCGCCTACCACGATGATTTTTTTGGAACGTATGCTATAGGGGATATCCAGGCTGGCGGCGTGGTCTACCGTGATTTGCCGATATATGTCCGAAGCGGAATGTTTTCGTTTTTCGCATCTGCCGATCAGATCCCCGCAGATAAAGCGCCCCAGTTCATAGTAAGGAACCCGAATGCCCGAGATAGGGGGATAGTGCAGCTCTTCCGGCACATCATCCTTTAAAGCAATGAGAGAAATGTCATAGGGAATCCGGTAATGGATATTGTAAAGCTGCTCGTAGAGAGCAAGGCAGGAGGTGAAGTCGGCACACAAAATAGCAGTGTATTTCCTGGCTGCAATATCAGAATACCAGCTGTCAGAATCAGTAAAAATAACCATGCTGTTGGAAAATGGTATCTGATTGTCATATAGGCACCTTTTAAAACCCTCCAGAATGAGCTGTGAACGTCTGGAGCCCGGGGAGAGAAGACAGGCTATTTTTCGATGTTTATATGAAGTTAAAATCCCGGCGGCTTTATAGCCCAGAGCGGAAAAGTCGATACAATAGCTGCTGTCAGATAGAGGTAAACCATAGATGATAAAAGTAATGTCCAGCTTTGCAAAATGATGCTCATGTTGAAGGCTCTGGCTGTTTACCGGGTCCCAGATAACGCCATCCACTTTGTATTTGCAGAGTGCAGTTATATTTTTCAACTCTTCTTCTGCGCTGTTAAAACTGTCACAGATCAGAATATGATATCCGTTTTCCCGGGAGGCGGACAGGATACCATCCAGCAGGAGCCGGGATTTGGAGGCAGATTTTAGCAAAACCCCCAGGACAAAGGTTTTTGCAGTGGAAGCAATTTTTGCCGAAGCATAGGGGGAATAATGATATTCTTTTACGATTTTCAATACACGGTTTCTGGTCTCGGCATTGATATTCTCATCTTTGCTGTTAACGATCTTTGAAACAGTGGAAATGGATACACCGGCTAAAGCGGCAATTTCTTTAATTGTCATTTTACTATTACTCCAAGTTTAAAAATATTTGCGGGATGCATTTGCAATATCCTTATTATCATATACCAATTATAATTTGTCAATTCCTTTTAGAAAAATAATTGTATAAAAAGCACAAAAAATAGTTTTAAGAAATAGTTATATCTAACAAAGTATAATAAATGGTATTGACATAAAGCGAAAACGTGATAAGATAACATCAAGAAATTGATTTAAGAAAATTATTTTCCTAAACTTACAGTTATAATTGGAGAAGGGAGGAGCTTAAGGAAACTAATTGATATTGCAGATGATATCCATAATGCAAAGTGTAGAACTGCAATTATACATTAAATCTATCATCTTATATACGTAAGAGAAAATTGCATCTGATCCTTCAGAGTAAAATTGCAGGAGCAGTGTGAAGGTAAAAAATAATTATTGTTTAATGCAGGAGGTAATTGGTATGACAGACCAGGAATTAATCAGAAAATTAGAACGGCCGGCAGGTCCGGTGGATGTTGTGATTGACACGGACACATTTAATGAGATTGATGACCAGTATGCACTTGCTTACTTGATTAAGTCAGGGGAAAAATTAAGGCTGAAGGCAATCTATGCGGCGCCTTTTCACAATGATAAGTCTAAGGGACCCGGGGATGGAATGGAAAAAAGTTATCAGGAGATTATGAATGTACTAAAACTTATGGAACGGGAGGATTTAAAGGATAATGTCTATAAAGGATCGGTAAAATACCTGCCGGATGAATCCCAGCCGGTAGAATCGGCTGCGGCAGAGAACCTTATAAAAAGAGCAATGGAACGAAAAGAGGAGGATCCTCTTTATATTATTGCCATTGGTGCAATTACTAATATTGCTTCTGCAATTATATTGGAACCGGAGATTATAAATCGGGTTGTAGTGATCTGGCTGGGAGGAAATTCCTATGACTGGCATGACAACAGGGAGTTTAATTTATACCAGGATGTTGCAGCGGCGAGGGTGGTGTTTGATTCCGGAGTCCCACTGGTACAGCTGCCATGCATGGGGGTAGTCTCCCATTTTGCAACTACAGGACCGGAGTTACAATACTGGCTGTCAGGTAAAAATAAGTTATGTGATTATCTGGTAAATGTCACATCCTCAGAAGCGGAACGGTATGAAGAAAGTAGCTGCTGGAGCAGGGCAATCTGGGATGTGGCTGCGGTGGCATGGCTTCTGGATGAGTCCTTTATGCTGGACCGCTACGAGCACAGTCCGGTTCCGGAGTATGATGACCGGTATGCATTTGACCGGACAAGACATCTCATTAAATATGTCTATGCGATTAACAGAGACCGGCTTTTGGAAGATTTATTTTACAAACTGGCAAAATAAGAAATCCCATTACAGGCAAATCAAGGAGGAAACGAATATGAAAAGAAGAATGGCAGCAATTTTATTAGCGGTAACAATGACGGCGTCTGCGATAGCCGGATGCTCCGGTGCAGGGCAGGAGAAGGGGACACAGACTTCCAAAGCTCAGGATACCGCAAGTGCAGGGGCAGAAAATTCTGGTGAATCCCAGAGCAGTGCAGAAAAAGCGGACGAGCCGCAGAGCGGCAGGGAGAACTCTGCTGAATCTGAGAACGGCGGGGAAAAGTCAGGGACTTCCCATGCAGAAAAGCCTTTTGAAGGACAGACTATTACCTGGGTGTCCCAGGGTGTGGGTGACAACGCATGGGAGGGACAGACAAAACCGCTTATTGAAAAGTTCCAGGAAGAGACAGGGGCAACGGTTAAGACCGAGTGGTATTCTTTTAATGATTTATTTGAAGTCATAGAGGTAAAAGTAGGATCAGGTTCTTCTGATTATGATGTGATAAGCGTAGACGTACCAATGGTTGCCGGGTATGCAGACAGAGGTTATCTGGCACCTATGGATGAATATTTTACAGAGGAAGAAAAAGGTCAGTTTATAGACTCGGCTGTAACTGCGGGCAGCTGGGACGGAAAGTTTTATGCGCCAGCAATGAACACTTCTTCCCAGCTTCTCTGGTACAACAAGGCGCTGCTTCAACAGGCAGGAGTTGAAATGCCGGAATCGGATACGGAAAACCGGCTGACCTGGGAACAGGTAGAAAAAATGGCAAAAGACACCCTTGCGGCAGTTGATCCGGATGGTAATAATGGAATTGCAGGACTGATGTTCCAGCAGGTAAGCAGAACTTATCAGATGAATCCTCTGGCGAACAGCCTGGGCGGCAAAAATATTGGAGACGACGGCTATAAGGTGGATGGTGTCATTAATGATGAAAGCTGGGAAAAAGCATGTACCTGGTATCAGAATCTTTACAACGAAGGCGTATCACTCAGGGGTATTACAGCGGATGAAGTTACCGATACATTTACAGCAGGCAAAGTAGTATTTATGGTTGGGGGAACCTGGACCGAAGCAAACTGTGCGCAGAAGGATTTTAAAGATTATGGATACTGTCCGGTCCCTGCTTTCGAAGGGTATGAAGACCAGGTGGGAACTTCAACAGGAAGCTGGCATTTTGGAATTCCGGCAAATTCACAGAACAAGGATCTTGCTGCCTATTTTATCAAATGGCTCTCGATCGGAGAAGGAAATGATATGTGGCTTGACATCAACCATGACGTTCCGTCCACAAAGGCAGCGGTAGATGCAATTCTGAATGATGAAAATGCAGACGGCATTATGAAAATAGCGGCATATGAAGCAGCAAATACTGCGGTTCCAAGGGCTCTTACCCCGGGATATACCGAGTATGATACCGTTATAACAAATACCTGGGAGGATATACGCAATGGTACCGAGGTGAAGACAGCTCTGGATAACGCAGTATCCCAAATCAATACAGCCATGGAAAAATACAAAAAATAGAAGGTTCAGAGGTGATAGCGTGTTTAATCTGACTAAAAAATACTGGTTTATTCCTTACCTTATGATACTGCCTGCATTTGTGCTTATACTTATATTTAAAATATCCCCGATTATAAGTACGCTGCTGGAGGGAATTATTATCGATTCAAAATTTACCATACATACGTACCTGGCACTGTTCAGGGATCCGGTATTCTGGAATGCTCTGTGGGTGACTGTTAAAGTTAACATCGTGATGATTCCGCTTCAGGTGCTGCTGGCATTTCTCATAGCCATGCTCGCCAATTCTACCATAAAGGGTATTGGGATATTTCGTACCATTTTTTATCTTCCGGTAACTATTTCCCTGACGGTAGCCACTATTTTATGGAACATGATGTTTAATCCGAATAATGGTATTCTCAACAGCTTATTGAGTATATTAGGAATCCCGGCTCAGGGATTCCTGATCAGCAAAAGCCAGGCACTTTGGTGTATTGTGATTATAGCTACCTGGAAAGGCGTGGGATATTGGATGATGTTTATCCTGGCAGGGCTTAAGAATATTGATACATCCATCTATGAATCCGCCAGGATTGACGGCGCAGGATGGATGAAGACTACGACCAGGATCACGCTTCCTCTGATTAAGCGTGTATTACTATTTGTGTTTATCGCAAATACCACCGCAAATGTCCTGCTGTTTGTACCTATGCAGATGATTACAAACGGTGGTCCGGAGAACAGTACAAATGTACTGATGTTTGAGGCATATAAATCTGCATTCAAGTTTATCGACCGCCCCAGGTCATCGGCAATTGTAACGGTACTTCTGCTTATCATTGTACTGATCTGCTGTCTGCAGTCCTTTATTTTATCAGACCGGGACGATGATGCAAAGGGAGGCAGGAAGAATAGGAGGAAGACAGCATGAACAGAAGACAAAAAAAGATCATAAAAAATGCGGCAATCTACCTGGGACTCGCCTGTGTGGTACTGGTGACGCTGTTTCCGCTGCTGTGGGGGATATCCGCTTCTTTTCGAAATGATAATGAGCTTTATAAATATGCGCTGCCGTTTTCCATTCATACGCTGATTCCGGTTAACTTTACGGTAGAGGCTTACGTGAAGATTTTTACGGATTTTAACTTTCTGCAGCCTATTATAAATACGCTGTTTGTAACGGTGGTATCCATATTTTTAGGATGTATTGTGAACAGTATTGCAGCGTTTGCCTTTGCCGCATTTGACTTCCGGTTTAAGAAAGTCTTATTTGGAATCATCCTGCTTTCCTTTATGATACCGTTTGAGGCAATTGCGCTGCCCCTGTATTCCATAGCGGACAAACTGGGACTGGTAAACAGCAGGATGGGAATTATTCTGCCCGGCATTGCCAGCGGACTGGTCCTGTTTCTGTTTGTGCAATTCTTTAAGGAAATACCGGCAAGTCTGGTTGAGGCGGCAAGAGTGGATGGCGCAACTCTGCCAGCCATCTTCTGCAAAATAATTATACCGCTTTCCGTACCGGTATTTATAACGGCAGGGCTGATGATATTTATGGATCAATGGAATTCCTACCTGTGGCCGCTGCTGATTGCCAGAACCAGAGAAATACGGACGATACAGATTTCATTATCTTCCTTTCAACAGGAACGTTCTACCCTGTGGTCGTGCCTGTATGCTGGCTCCATGATTTCGGCACTGATCCCATTATTTTTATTCCTTCCTTTCCAAAAGTATTTTGTTCAGGGAATAACCAGCAGTGGTGTAAAAGGATAAATTACAAGAAGTAAATGAAAGCCCCTGCTTCCGGGATGAAAGCAGGGACTTTTTTATTTCGTCTGAAAGGACCCAAGCTGGCTGAAGCTGTTCTTCATATCAAAGCTTAAGATATTATTTTGGGTGTCCTTGCCGTAAGACAGATAAAAGGTATCATTGATATATAAGCCCCGGACGTTATTGATGGCCAGGTTGTAATCTTCCGTGCCCTTGAAGGAATATACCAGTTTATTCTGGAACCCTTTCTCGGGATCGTATGAAAATACCATATAATTATCAATGTCGGTACGACAGTGGAAACCAAACAGATTTTTATCGGGATTGATCATAATTGCTTTGTAATTGACCAAACCCTGGGAATCATTGGCATCCTGGATCACATATTTGTGTATTTCTTTCACATTGGATGGATCTGAAAGATCAAACATCGAAAGTTTCATTCCCTTATAAGTTCCACTGTCCGGATCTACTTCGTATCCAATCCCCAGGAGTTTATCTTTTCCATAGAAATGCAGGTAGGAAGAGAATCCTGTTATTTTTAGTTCGCCCAGGAGTTTCGGGTTTCCCGGATCCGAGAGGTCTACGGAAAATAAGGGGTCCATCTGCCTGAAGGTGACGAAGTATCCGGTATCACCCATAAAACGTGCAGACTGTATTGTCTCTCCGGGAGCCAGATTCTCAAGTCTGCCGCAGGGGTTCAGGGATTCGTCAAAGATATACAGGTTATTTATGTTCCCGGTATTTTCGCTGTAGGAGGTTGTCACAATACGCAGATAGCCTTTGTGCTCATTCAGTGAAAAGGAGTTATTGAGCGAACCTTTCGCTTCCGCTGCGCTTATGGGTGTGATACTGCCATTTTCATATTTGAATTTCATAATTTGGGTTGTAGTTGTAGTACCGTTCCAGTCATTTGTACAGATATATATATTTTCTGTGCTTACATAATAGAGATAGGCAGCAGAGACGATTGCCTTTTTGGTCATTATTTTATCCGGAGATTTTGTATCAATTGCGGTAACGATCAGATACGTTGAAGAATTTAAATATTCCGGAATGTAAATATCTGAGGATGGAAGATTCGTACCATTTATCTTGGGAATAATCGTGCTGTCCTCTCTGGTTTCTTTTATAACTGGCGTGTATTCGGAAAATAGATAGATGTAATCGCCTGTTTTCCGGCTGGTCTGATAATATCCGTCCTGGGTGGTAGTTCCGGTGAGTTTTGGAGCACTCCGGTCCGATATATCATAAGTATATAACTTAGTAATCAGGTTTCTGTTAATGGAATAGATGTCTTTTTTAGCATCTGCCGAATTGATCCAGGCTATGTCCTCTTCTATGATACTTCCGTCAGAAGCGGTGGATCCGCTTTGCATGGTGGTTGCAGAGGAAGTCGTTATCACATTTAAAGTATCTTTGCTGATATAAAATTCTTCAATGGTTTCTGCGAAATCTTTAAAATCAACAGAAGCGGATTCCTCCAGTTTGCTGCCGTCTGCCCTGATAATATGAAGTTTATTATCGTTACCTAAAATATACAGGTACTTTCCGTCTGTTTTTACCACATCTCCTTCATCTACTCCGGTTTCCTGAATATTTGTAGAAGAATAGTCACTGCTGTCTGCAGTACCGGTATCCATTGCCATGGACTCTTCATTGCCTCCGGCAAGTCCGTCAGCCATTTCTTTGGCACTCTCCATATAGCCTCCGGTGCCTGCACTTGCGCTGGCTTTTGCTTCACTTGTTACGCCATTCGGCTGTTCCCCAAAATGTTCAGCCAAGGTATTGTAGAGGACATCGTAATTTCTGACAGGAACTACTTTTCCGTCCGGTGAGGAATTGGGTGCTGTGATGACCGCATCATTGCCGGTGTCATCAGAGGGAGCCTGGCTGTTTTCCGGTTCACCAGCAGCTTCTGTTAAACTTTTATTCATGCTTTTTGCACCAGCCTCATCTTTGGAAGCGGCCATTTCATTTTGAGGCTGGCTTGGGATGCGGTTTACGGTCCATGCACAAACCAGGGCAATCAGTAAGACAGCCGCCGCAGCGCCGATCCGGTAAATCGGGAACTTCTTCTTCTTTCCGGTGTCCAGTGGAGGAGTCACATGTTCCAGCCGGTCTTGGATCTGATCCGGATTCAGCGATGTTGGCGGCTGCACCGAATCTGCTGATTTCTTAATTCTATTTAAAAGGTCTTTTTCATCCATAATAAGACACTCCTTTCATTTGGGATTATTGGGTAAGCATGTTTTCCATTTTCTTCAGTGCCCGGCTTTGTTTGGAACGCACCGTGTTCGGACTTAGCAAAAGTGTATTACCAATCTCCCGGCTGCTGTAACCGCCAAATAAATTCAGGGCAAGAATGAGACGTTCTTCGTCGTTCAGGGCTGCAAATGCTCTGCGCACATCCATATCCTCGCAAACATCCCGTTCACTGCCGGCAAAATCTTCGGTCAATTCCGCTGTTTTCTGTATGTACTGTTTCAAACGCTTTTTGCATTTATTTGCAAGGATACGGAAAAGCCATGCTTTGAATGCGCCGGCATCCCGCAGGGAGCCTATTTCCAAATATGCATCCATAATGGTATCACTGACCACATCCTCTGCGTCATGGCCATTCTTCAATGTGTACAGAGCAAACCGGTATAAATCCTGATATACTATTTCATATAACTGCGCAAAGGCATCTGCTTGGCCAAGCTTCGCTTTAGATGCCAGTTCGGCATAATCTGCCATAACCTCACCCCTTTTCCACAGAACCGCGGCTGCGGGTTCTGTTGTTCTACATGTAGTTCATAGATATAGTGTAATATAAAAGGGGAATTGTTGCATTAAAAATAAATTTAAGTATGAATTCCCAGTTTGGCGAAAAAACAGGTAATGGAGCGCGCAATATGAACCGGATAAGATCACCCTTGACTTTATTTCCGATATAATTTAGGATGAAAGAAAAAGTGTTGAAATTATTTTTTTGGTACATAATTTATATAGAAGAGAGGGTTATAAAATGTTTGAAATACGAATGATAGCAGGACCGGTGATCGGGGCGGTGATTGGGTATTGTACAAATTATATTGCAGTTAAGATGATGTTTCGTCCGCTGCATCCGGTTAAAATAGGAAAGTTTACTCTTCCATTTACACCGGGTATTATTCCAAAAGGAAAGGAACGCCTGGCGAAGGCCATAGGGGCAGCAGTTGGAAAGCAGCTGCTGACTAAGGAGACAATGGAAGGTGTACTGCTTTCTGACAAAATGAAATCAAAAGTGGGAGATGCCCTGGAGGGTATCATTGAGGTACAAAGTGAAAATGAAATGCAGCTGGGGCAGATTTCAGATGAAATTGGCAGCAGTGTGGCAGGAGAGGTAATCAAAGGAATACTGGAATCGGTACAGGGCAGTTTTCTGGCTATGATGGTAAATGAAAAGATGCTGGAGAATTTCCGGGAGCCGATTGCCAAAAAGGTAAATGAGGTTACGATTGGCAGAATGGTAACCATGGTAAAGGACTCTGATGTCCCGGTCAGAGCCTATGCGGTAGAAGCATATGAAAACCTGGTGGAAGAAAAACTGGGAGATATGATGGAGAATATAAATATTTCCGGGATTGTACAGGAGAAAATCAATGAGATGGACGTACTGGAAGTAGAAGAACTGCTAATGTCCATAATGAAAAAAGAATTGAATGCAATTGTAAATCTTGGAGCGCTGATTGGATTTATTTTAGGGTTGATCAACTTATTGTTTTAAAACAACAATAGAATAGTTATAACCATGCAGGAAAGCAATTTTTACAGAAATTCGGAAGAAGGGAGCAGGCAAAGATGAATATTAAGGATAATACGATCGGTTATTTGAAAGAGTATGGTCATCTGACTTTTCAGGAAAAAGAATTTAACCTGGTAGACAGTTTAATATTGTGCCAGCTATCCTATTTTAAACTGGATACGATTGTGGGAGGCTTAGAAGAGGGAAAGCGCCCTGTTTTCATCAAAAGCCTGCGCCGGCATCCTCAGTATGAACATCTGTATGGAGATACCAGATTTGAAGAGCAGTACCGGGCTTTTTATGTAGCGCTGTACAACAGTCCCAGGTTCCGGGATATTTCTATGAACTATTTTATGGATATTCTGGATGAAGATATGGAAATGCAGTTTTCGGCGGTTACATTCTTCATGGGAGACTGGATTTACATTGCGTACCGGGGGACAGATGAGTCCATCGTGGGATGGAAGGAAGATTTTAATATGGCATTTATGAGTCCCATTCCCACTCAGGTGGCGGCGCTGCGTTATCTGGAAAAGGCGGGGGATTTGTGGGAAGGAAGAATTGTCCTGGGAGGCCATTCCAAGGGGGGGAATGTGGCAATGTATGCAGGAATGGAGTGCCGGGAGGATATTCAGAAACGGATTTTTAAAATAGACTGCTTTGACGGTCCTGGTTTTCGGGATGATGTATATAAAAAAGAGGGGTATTTGGCTGTTGCGGACCGGATTCAGAAAATTGTACCGGAGAAATCCTTTGTGGGAATGATGTTTCAGAATAAAATTGACTACAAAGTCGTAAAGAGCACCGGAACCGGAGCACTGCAGCATGATCCATTTACCTGGGTGATCAAAGATGGAGATTTTGATTATGCGGAAGAGATCTATAAGACATCCCTTTACAAAGACGAAGCTTTTAATAAATGGATCTGTGATATTCCAGCCGATCAGAGACAGGTATTTGTAAATTCTTTGTTTGAGATCATTAAAGGTGCAGAGGCGTCTACTTTGATTGAGCTTACAGAAGAATGGTATAAAAGTACCCTGGCGATGCTGAGTACCTTTAAGCATCTGGACAAAGATACGAAACGTTCCATACGTAAGATTATTTTTCTGTTATTTAAGAATGGAAGAATCAGTAAAAAATAAGAATTTTATAAGGACGCAGGCTCATAAATTATGTTATACTATCAACGTTCGTCGTCCGGCTGGCAGATTTATGACATGGAAGCTTTGAAACACGCTTTTTAACCTGTTTGAACTTTCCCTGGCGGACAGATGGATAGAACTCAATATAAGCTCTGAAAGCAAAGGAGAGGATTATGGATATAGTAGAAATTTTAAAAGCGGTGTTGTTTGGTATTGTGGAAGGAATCACGGAGTGGCTTCCAATCAGCAGTACCGGACATATGATCATTCTGGATGAACTTGTGAAACTGAATGTTTCCAAAGAGTTTTTGTCAATGTTCCTGGTGGTAATTCAGTTAGGCGCCATTCTGGCGGTAGTCGTACTATTCTGGAATAAAATCTGGCCCTTCTCAACAAAGGAACAATATTTTATTAAAAAAGATACCTTTGTAATGTGGTTTAAGATTTTAGTTGCATGTGTGCCGGCGGCAGTGGTAGGTCTTCTGTTTGAAGAGCAGTTTGATGAATGGTTTTACAATTATCAGACAGTAGCCATTGCATTGATCGTCTTTGGTATCTTGTTTATCGTAATTGAAAACAGGAACAAACACATAAGCCCTAAGATTAATTCTCTTGCAGAGATTACTTATACAACTGCGGTCTGGATTGGCATCTTTCAGCTGATCGCTGCAATTTTTCCCGGCACATCCCGTTCGGGAGCGACGATTCTGGGAGGGATCCTGGTTGGATTATCCAGAACCGTAGCGGCAGAATTTACATTCTTCCTGGCAATACCGGTTATGGCTGGAGCCAGTCTTTTGAAAATTGTAAAATTCGGATTTAATTTTACAGGAGCGGAACTTGCTATATTATTAATAGGTATGGTGGTTGCATTTGTTTCTTCCATTATCGTGATTAAGTTCCTGCTCAGCTATATCAAGAAAAATGACTTTAAAGTATTCGGCTGGTACCGGATCGTACTTGGTATCATCGTATTATTATTTTTTATGCTGAGATAATTTGTGTTTCGGCATCCGGGGGGTAAGGCACTAGAGTATGTTTGGAGGTACACTATGAAGATTACACTGCCTGAACAGGTGAAAACAATTATAGAAAAATTAGAAGAAAATGGATATGAGGGGTTTGCTGTAGGGGGGTGCGTCAGAGACGCTCTCCTTTTTCGTAATCCGGATGACTGGGATATCACTACTTCTGCGAAACCGGAGCAGGTTAAAGAGCTCTTTAAGAGAACGGTGGATACGGGAATCCAGCACGGAACCGTGACGGTCTTATTGGACCGGGAAGGGTTTGAAGTAACCACATATCGGATAGATGGCGAGTATGAGGACAGCAGGCATCCCAGGGAAGTCTGCTTTACTTCCAATCTGACAGAAGATTTAAAGCGCCGTGATTTTACCATTAATGCTATGGCTTATAGTGAAAAACGGGGGCTGGTAGACGAATTTGACGGTGTATTGGATCTAAAGCAGGGGATTATCCGCTGTGTAGGAAATCCTGAGGAAAGATTCAGTGAAGACGCACTTCGGATACTGCGTGCAGTGCGTTTTGCGGCGCAGCTGGGATTTCAGATTGAAGAGAAGACGTTTTCTGCGATACGCAGGCTTGCACCTCATCTGAGCCATATCAGCGCAGAGCGGATTCAGACGGAGTTGTTAAAGCTCATCGTGTCCCCTCACCCGGAGACTCTGCGCCTTGCCTGGGAGGCTGGGATTACCGCGGTGATCCTTCCGGAATTTGACCGCATGATGGAAACCCCTCAGAATAATCCCCATCATATTTTAAACGTGGGAGAACATACCCTGAAGGCTTTGCAGGAGGTGCGGACAGATAAGGTTCTGCGTCTTAGCGTATTGTGCCATGATTTTGGTAAAGCGGCAACCAGAACTACGGATGAGTCCGGAACCGATCATTTTTACGTACATGCAGAAGTAAGCAGTCAGATGGCGAAAGATTTTCTGAAACGTCTGAAATTGGATAATGAAACCTTATACCAGGTGGAAAAACTGGTAAAATACCACGATTACCACCCCGGTACAAATGCGAGAAGTGTCAGAAAAGCGATATATAAAATTGGGGAAGATCTATTCCCGAAGCTGTTAGAGGTACAAAGGGCGGATGTCCTGGCGCAGAGCTCTTATCAGCAGGCAGAGAAACTGAGTGACCTTAAGAGAATTGAGGAACTTTATCATAGGATTCTGGAAGAAAAACAGTGCCTGTCCTTAAAGGATCTGGAGGTTACCGGAAGAGATCTGATTCAGGCGGGAATGAAGCCGGGGAAAGAGCTTGGGACATGCCTGCAGCAACTACTGGAGGTTGTTCTGGATGACCCTGAGAAAAATAATAAAGAAGAACTGTTAAAAATCGCTCTGGAGCGGGCTTTAAAAAGCAGTTAAAAAGTTTCAAACATGCTCTGCGTATTTTTCAGATTCACTCCTTCATATTTTAGAATACCCCCGCATAAGATAGAGGGAGTAAGGGATTGGGGGGATTGGAGTGAACGACAGAGGTTTAAAAGTATTAGAACAGTATGACTTAAAGGTGGCCGCTACCAGGAGAGGCCGTGGCTCCTATATCTGTGAGACAGATAAGGGAAAGAAGCTCTTAACGGAGTTTTCCGGTTCGGCAAAAAGACTTGCCTTCCAGAATAAGGTCCTGGCTTTGCTGAAGGAGAACGGTGTTTCAAATGTAGACTACATATTGGAAAATATGGAGGGAAACCTGGTTTCTTATGACAGAGATGAGAATGGGTATGTCGTTAAGGATTGGTTTGAAGGAAAAGAATGCGACACAAAAAATGAAGAAGATATTACAATTGCCATTAAGAATCTGGCAATGATTCATAAGGTAATGCGCATGGAGGGAACGGATGAGGACATGGTATACCAGGGCGGTGACCTGGCAGCGGAACTGGAACGCCATAATCAGGAATTAAAAAAGGTACGTGCCTTTATGCGCAGCAGAAGAGGTAAAAATGCTTTTGAATCCAAGTTTTTGGAAAGCTTTCCTGTATTTTTTGAACAGGCTGAGGATTCTGTCCGGCGTATTAAGGAATCTTCTTATGAGAAACTGCGCCAGGAATCCCTGAAAAAAGGCCAGTTAATACATGGAAGCTACAATCAGCATCAGATATTAATTGGACGTGATGGTGTGGCAACCACGAATTTTGATAAGTGCCGCTACGATATACCGATATCGGATCTGTATCAGTTCCTGCGGAAAATTCTGGAGAAACAGGATTGGAATATTGCATTGGGAATGAAAATGCTGGGGGAATACGGAAGTGTCAGGCGGATTTCAGATATGGAGATGGAGCATCTGATGCTCCGGCTGTATTATCCCGAGAAGTTCTGGAAACTTGCAAATCAGTACTACAACATGAATAAAGCATGGATCCCGCAGAAAAATGTCGAAAAGCTGGATATCCTGATGAATCAGCAGGATCAGCGAAATTGTTTCTTAAAAATACTTGAATAATTATTCCTTTTTTCCTGTTTCTATTATATAATGTACCCAGAGACAATTTTCAACCGTTAACGTGGAAAAGCGTCTGTATATTATAAACTTAGGCAGGAGGTAGTACAATGGATTATAAGAGTATTTACGAAGGATGGTTGAGCAATCCATACTTTGATGAAGCCACGAAAGAGGAATTAAAAGGGATTGCAAATGATGAAAATGAAATAAAAGAGCGTTTTTATGCAGATCTCGAGTTCGGAACAGCCGGACTTCGTGGTATTATAGGTGCCGGAACGAACAGAATGAATGTATATACAGTACGAAAGGCTACACAGGGTCTGGCTAACTACATAGCAAGCGTTGGCGGCAAAGAAAAAGGTGTTGCGATTGCATACGATTCCAGGAGAATGTCTCCCGAGTTTGCAGATGAAGCAGCACTTTGCCTTGCTGCAAACGGAATTAAGGCTTTTGTTTTTGAATCCTTAAGACCGACGCCGGAGCTTTCCTATGCAGTTCGTAAACTTTCCTGTATTGCGGGTATTAATATTACAGCCAGCCACAATCCGCCGGAGTATAATGGTTATAAGGTATACTGGGAAGACGGCGCACAGATTACGCCGCCGCATGATACCGGAATCATGGACGAGGTAAAGAAGGTTACGGATTACAGTACAGTGAAAACCATGGATAAAGAAGCAGCAAAAGCTGCAGGACTTTATATTGTAATCGGACAAGATATTGACGATGCTTATATGGAAGAACTGAAAAGCCAGGTTATCCACTGGGATGCCATTAAAGCGGAACAGAAGAATCTGAAAATTGTATACAGCCCTCTTCATGGAACCGGAAATATTCCTGCGAGAAGAGTATTAAAAGAGCTTGGTTTTGAAAATGTATATGTGGTAAAAGAGCAGGAATTGCCGGATGGAGAATTCCCCACAGTAAGCTATCCGAATCCGGAGGCAAAAGAGGCATTCGAACTGGGATTAAAGCTTGCCAAAGAGGTGGATGCCGATCTGGTGCTGGCTACCGACCCGGATGCTGACCGTCTGGGGGTCTATGTAAAAGATGAGAAAACAGGTGAATATATCACGCTTACTGGCAATATGTCCGGATGCCTCCTGGCAGACTATGAAATTGGACAGAGAGCAGCCGAAAAAGGACTTCCGGAAGATGGCGCTCTGATCAGTACCATTGTTACAACGAACATGGCAGCTGCAATTGCAAAGGCATACGGTGTGAAATTTATCGAAGTGCTTACCGGGTTTAAATTTATCGGGCAGCAGATCCTTGGATTTGAAAACAGTGGAAAAGGAACCTATCTGTTTGGTTTTGAAGAGAGCTATGGCTGTCTGATCGGAACTCATGCCAGAGATAAAGATGCTATTGTTGCAACAATGGCACTGTGTGAAGCCGCAGCATATTACAAGAGCCAGGGTAAGACTCTCTGGGATGCTATGATTGATATGTATGAGAAATACGGCTATTACAAAGATGATATTAAGTCCATTACCTTAAAAGGAATAGAAGGACTTGCCAAAATTCAGGAAATCCTGGAGACGCTGCGCAATGATCCTCCGGCTCAGATTGGAGATTACAAAGTGCTCTCCGCAAGAGATTACAAAAAAGATACGATTAAGAATATGGAAACCGGGGAAGTTACGCCTACAGGCCTGCCTAACTCCAACGTTCTCTATTACGATTTAAATGACGATGCATGGCTATGCGTAAGACCTTCCGGTACCGAACCAAAAGTAAAATTCTACTATGGCGTAAAAGGTACTTCTCTGGAAGATGCAGACACGAAGTCAGCAGCGCTGGGTGAAAAAGTACTGGCTATGATTCAGGAGATGCTCTAAAATGGACAAGCAGTACCGTTTTGATGACTATTGTAGAATTATTGCCCGTCTGCGGAGCAAGGATGGCTGTCCCTGGGATCGGGAACAAACCCATGACAGTCTGAAGTCCTGCCTGATTAATGAGTCTGCAGAGGTGCTTGCGGCAATAGATATCTATAATGAAACAGGCGACAGTGAAAACCTCTGTGAAGAATTGGGGGATTTGCTGCTGCAGGTGGTATTGCATACCCAGATTGCATCGGAAGAAGGATTGTTTTCCATAGAAGATGTAATTCAGCGTGCAGGGGAGAAAATGATCCGCCGGCACCCTCATGTATTTGCAAGTGAAAATGCCGGAACTTCGGCGGAAGTCCTTGTAAAATGGGAAGATATTAAAAAAATGGAAAAACAAGGAAAATCAATAGAAACAGAAGAAATTCAAAAAAGAGCCTTGACAAAAGCGAAAGCGGAAATGGCACAATATTTGTTGTGAATAAATTCTTAATTCTTGATGAAAACGCCAATAAATAGCGGAAATTCCTTGACAAAATCTGTACGAGAGTTTATAAATAGACATAAGGACTTACTTGCAAGGCGAGTTATAGAGTTCGAAAATATAAATATATTCTGTATAGAACAATAAGAGAAATCAGAGGAGGAATTATTCCATGAACAAAACAGAATTAGTTGCAGCAATTGCTGAAAAGACAGAATTATCCAAAAAAGATGCGGAAAAGGCATTAAAAGCATTTACGGATGTTGTTGCTGAAGAATTAAAGAAAGGTGAAAAGATCCAGTTAGTTGGCTTTGGTACATTTGAAGTGTCTGAAAGAGCAGCTAGAGAAGGAAGAAATCCTCAGACCGGCGAGACAATGACAATTAATGCATCTAAAGCACCTAAGTTCAAAGCAGGAAAAGCATTAAAGGATTTGATCAACGAATAATTCAGAAAAGATAAGATTAGGGGGACTTCGGTTCCCCTTTTTGCTTGATATATTCCAGTAGAAAGGGGACCTTGCAGACCTCTCTAAGGTATGCGTGAGGTGTAATTATGAGACTAGATAAATTTTTAAAAGTATCCAGGCTGATCAAGCGCAGAACGGTAGCGAATGAAGCCTGTGATGCGGGAAGAGTACTAATCAATGAAAAAGTGGCAAAAGCTTCCGCCAATGTGAAGGAAGGGGATGTCATTGAAATTCAGTTTGGCACGAAGGCTGTCAAAGTGGAGGTACTGGATGTCCAGGAAACAGTGAAAAAGGATGAAGCGAAGGAACTGTACCGTTATTTGTAGACCGATGTAAGATCCATAAGGGGTTCCTGACCGATTTTGCCTAACGATTTCAGGCATAAAAAATTAAATAGAAAAGCTTCAGAAAAAGATGTATAAAACCCCGTTTAGGCTAATATATTAAAAAGAGATATTGCCAGGCGGGGTGATTCTATGGATGAAAAACAGATTGTAAGAGCACATAAGGTAACCATGAGTGGAAGAAAGACAGGAACCATCAGTGGAGTATCGGATGTGCTTTCTTTTGATGAGAATGAGGTGGTATTAGAAACGGATCTTGGAACTTTACAGATAAAAGGGAAAGAGCTGCATGTGAACCGGTTAACACTGGAAAAAGGGGAAGTAGACATCGAAGGAAAGATAGACAGTCTGATTTATTCCGAAAACGGACATTCCAAGAAACAGGGAGATTCTCTGCTTGGAAGGCTGTTCAAGTAGGCGCTTATGAGTGAAGTAATTCAAAACGAAACATGGTTCTTTCTGACTTCGATTGCCACAGGGGTTTTACTGGTATTTGCATATGATTTGCTGAGGATCTTAAGAAGGGTCTTCAAACACGGAACAATACTTACCGGATTGGAAGATTTTCTCTATTGGTGTGTGACTGCTTTCGTCATTTTTTGTATGATATATGAAAAAAATAATGGAGCTATTCGCGGTTTTGCTATTGCCGGAATTTTGCTTGGTGTCATTTTATATCATGAAAGCGTGAGCGGTTACATTGTCAAGGGGGTTTCCGCCGCATTAAATTTCATATTTCACTGGGTTTCGACAGCATTCAGCTTCATATTCCGACCTATTTCGAAACTTAAAAAATTCTTAAGAAAGAATTTGGTAAAAACATTGAAATCTGGAAAAAAAGCGGGTAAAATAAGATTACGTAGAAAAAAATGGGGAAAAATTAGTAAGGAAGGGTCATATGCGCAAAAAAAGAAGAGATAGAGGCAGCAACCGCCGGGGTATGGTTTGCATCTCAGCGGTGGTGCTTGTTCTTTTGGTGACACTGTTTGTTCAAAGTAATACTATAAAGCAGAAAAATGCCATATATACAGCACGGGAGGCACAGCTCCAGACTCAGTTAGAGGCAGAGGAGCAGCGTTCCAAGGATATTGAAGACATGAAAGCTTATATGCAGACGAAAGAATATGCAGAAAAGGTAGCCAGGGACAAGCTGGGATTAGTATACAAAGATGAGATACTTTTCAAGGAAGATGAATAGAAGGGGAATCCTTGAATTGAGTCTTATGAAACGTATTTAACGAATTTACACGAAAATTATAAAAATTTCCAAAAATCAGTTGACAAATGGGAAAGAAGTCGATATAATGGGTATCGTTGTGGCGGAATAGCTCAGTTGGCTAGAGCACACGGTTCATACCCGTGGTGTCGAGAGTTCAAATCTCCCTTCCGCTACTTGATGTATGTGCTACGCCCAGTACGACAGTGTAAGAGCCGTCGTGGTGGGCGTTTATACGTATTACGAACCCTTTTATAACTTGTTCTATATTATCGTCTACATTTTCAATTAAGTAACCCAAAAACTTTTTCATGCTATCTGCTGATGCTTTGTTTATTTCTTCATATTGCTCTAAATTTAAAATCTCTTCTAATTCATGTTTCCTTTTTTGCAGCTTGTTCATATCTTCCATTAATTCCGGATATGAAATTCCATTCATTATTGCTTTGGTTATATTTTTAATTTTTGCCGCGATCTCAACAAGTTCTAATTTTTCGTTCGATCTGTCTATTACCTCTTTATTTACGTCATCCACAATATTTCTTGCGACCATATCCAGATCCATTGATGTCAAGAAATCCTTTACGGTCTGCTTTACAAATTCCTCTATATCAGAAGCCTTGATGTTTTTTGAGTCACAAGAACGCGTTCTGGTTTTATTCCCGCAAACATAATAAGAGTTTTGGTACCCACGTTGATTTACAGATGTTCGACCGCAATACATCGCTCCGCACGTATCACAGTGTATAAGCCCGGATAAGAGATATTTTCTTTTAGCCTTATATGTTCCGCCCTTATTTGTTTTCAAACGATTTTGAACGGTATTCCACGTCTCCTGATCAATAATCTTTGGTATCATATCTCTGATTTCTACTTTATTTTCATTTTCTCCTCCGCCTGCCCATTTTCCCAATGTTTTTATCCTCCTCTTATTCCACGTATATATGCCTATATAGCGTTCATTTCTTAAAATAGCATAAATTGTATTCTTACCCAGCGGACGCCCCTTTTTGCCTATTACATCGTGTCCTATAGCATCAAGGATCTCACTATAACTGCTTCCGGTTGCATACAAAGTAAATATTTTTTCAACGATCTCAGCTTCATATGGGTTTATAACATAATGCTGTTGGATTATGTCGTATCCAAATGGCGGACATCCGCCCAAAAACAACCCTTCCTGTGCTCTCTTAGTAGTGCCCTCTATGGATTTTTGCCGACTCTGCAGGACGTGATGTTGTCCTACGCCGACAGTAACAAGCTCTGTTAGAAAATCACCAGGATCAAGCATGTTTCCCAGCTTGTCATGCACAGAAACGATCTCTATATCAAGTTTCATCATTTCTTTACGAAACATAAACCAGTCTACAACATCTCTGGAGCCTCTGGAGACATCATAGATTACAACTTTGCTAAATAAATGTTCTTTGGCATCCCTAAGAAGTTGCGTAAATCCAATCCGGTTTGTGTTAGTTCCAGATTTTGCCTCGTCTTTATAATAACGAATGATATTTAGACTATTCGACTTACAATATTTTTCTATGCTTTCAAATTGAAAAGCAATAGAATTTTCAGTTTGATTATCTGTACTGTATCTTGCGTATGCCGCTACAAATGTATTTATTTCCATTATATCCTCCTGTAAAAAAGTATAGTAAATGTCAGGTATTTATGATATAATACACATTGCGAGATGTGAGCTACATCATATAATCGTCTGGTGCTTGGAACACTGGGCGATTATTTTTAATTTTAAGATTAAATATGGTGGAGTGACGGAAGACATACCGTCATATCTGCTTTTTGTTCATTGTGTACCGTTCTGATCTTTCGTTCCTTTTACACTTTCAATAAAAGGAACGAAAGTGCTTTTTATTATATCGGCCACTCTCCTTTCAAAATTATTAAATTCTAATGGTTGGGTTTTTAATCTTTTGCTTTTTTCGCGTGCATTATTAAAAGGTATACTACAAAATTCTATTATATCCTCAGGCGTTCTTATTCCGCATTCCTGCAACACTAAGTCTGGGCATGTAAAATAATAGGCGAATTCGTCAACCGCTAACTGCGAATTCTTTAGAGCTATATAAGTACGCTCCATTTGCCTTGATAATTGTAGCTCTTTCCACATTTCTATGTATCCGATTCCAAGCGCTACCTCCCAACGTCTTAATTCTATTGGGTCTTCGTCGTTGTATAAAATAACATATTTATTTACCTCGTCTGCATAGTAAACAATCCCTCTATACTCGCAATCACGTACGGCCCTACGATTACTCATATGGCACTCCATTGCGAATACTTGGATGGGAACCGCCAAGATATCCGGCTGGTACGTTATTGGAATCGGAAGCTCCGTAATATCATACTTTATCAATGCTTCATATGCTCTAATGCATATTTCTTTTGCTTCTTCGAGGTTAATTTTCTTAAGTGTTTTCAAGGTCCCTAACAACATCCTCCTTTGCGGTAGTAATACAACGTTGTATATGCTTATTTTACCACCCCAGGGGAATTTTGTTAGCAATCCAAAATCTACCAATTTTATTTATTTCCAAAAGGGAAAGAACTTATTTTAGGATTTTCATTGAATATTTTAGCGCCGATGTGTAGGGCTTTAATGTCACCGTCGCTTAAATTGGTTTCGCGCTCAGGGCTTGTTTTGCCGAGTACCTCACCAATTAATTTTATATCTTGTGAACCGGTATATGGAATGTCGGTATATCTTTTGTTGTCAGATATTAAACCTGTTTCTCCAATCCGTTTAATAAGAACATCATTTCCAATCATAAAAATTCCAACTTTGTCCATTTGAAGTTTTTCCGTAGTTTTCTTTACAAGTACCTTGTCACCGTCATGATAGTACGGCTCCATGCTATCCCCGTTAACACCAACTACGAAGTCGGCTTCCTCTGATACATAGTCAAGCGGAACTTCTATTGTATCGGTTGGAATGTAGTCAAACAGGTATTCCCCAGAACCGGCAGAAGCGATTTTTTGAAAGTATGGGATAATTTTAGTAGGAGAATCTTTTTCTTGTATGCTGCGTGACGAATTATCATGACTTTCCACTATAGAGTGCATCGATTCTTGTACTCTTGTTAGCTCGTGATCTAATATTAATCTAATGGTTTCTCTGCTGAATTTATCGAGCGTATGGTATTTTTTTGCTATTTCTAGGTCTTCTTCAGTTAATTGCAATTCAAATTCATTGCTATACAAAGGGACCTTTTCATCAATTAATCCCAATAAATAATCTGTAGATACATTAAATATATTAGCCATCTGCACGATAAAAGAATGACCTGGCTCCCTAACCCCAGTTTCATAATTACGCAATGTAGTTTGTGGCATACCTATTTTTTCGGCAAATTCCACACGGCTATAACCTGCATTTTTTCTTAACTCTGTTATTCGTTCGCCTATATTCATTATATTTCCACCTTTCTATGCACTCAGTATAAGTATATTTTTACTATATGTCAATAAAAATTTGCTCAAAACGAGTATTTTATTTTCAAAACACTATTGACATGCATCCGAAATGAGCATATAATACTGATATAAGCTCAAAACGGGCAAAAATGAGAGGAGGTAATTTTATGTTTCCCAATATTGAAGCGGAAAGAGCAAGGAATAAAATGTCACAGCAGTACCTTGCTGATTACTTACAAGTTTCACTAAAAACTTTTAGCAATTGGATGTGTGGAAAAACAGATATACCATGCTCCGCATTAATTAGGTTGTCAAAATTGTTTAAAGTTTCAACGGATTATCTTTTAGGCTTGAAAGACGAGAAAAAAGCAGGATAGGAGGAACAGTAATGGCAAAAGGAACGGTAATTATTGACAACAGCCAGTCAGTAACAACAGAGTATTTAGTTTTCATGTTGTTTGGCAAACCATTAAGTAAATTAGCAAAAGAAATAAAGATCAACAAAAATGGCGAATGGGATCACGTTTATGAAAAGAAAAGCGCTTCACCCAGTAACCCATTAGACAAGTAGTGAAAGAAAGCAGGATAGATTTGATCAGGACCAGGCCCCGTTTACTCTGCAGGAGGTACAGGAAGAATTTTTAAGGCTGCAGAAATTGTGTAAAGAGGAGTTCCGGTTAAACTATGAGCTGGAAGTCTTGGAAAGGGAATGGAGGAAAGGGATTCTTTGATTTTGAAACTAAGGAAACAGATAGACGAAGTGAACCGGAAGGTTTATTCCACAGAGAAGATGAAATTAAAAAAAGCACTTAGATAAGGATGGGGTGATGGAAATAGCAGATATAGCTAAAAAGTATAATTATGATCGTATGGAACAGTCAGATTTAACCTATTGGGCTAAGTGGAGTTTTGCCAGGATTCCATACCGCCCGCCAGAGGAACTTGCAGTGAAGAGACGCCGGGATAAATTGGGCAGTAAAAATAAAGGAATTGCAGAATGATGGTTTATCAGGAAGGGAAAGAAAAGGCATTGTTATTTCTTCTTTATGCTGCAATAATATGGGCATTTGGAGGGACCTTTTTAATGGCCCACGGGATGGGGGCGGTGATGTTTTTTGTATTGGGATATGCAGTCTGGAAAATAAAGGGAATATCCAGTATTGCAGTAAACTTAATCCTCACAGTATTTTTATCAGGTCTTGCATTAGCCATCAGTCTGGAACCGGGATTTCTCCAGAGTAAACAAGTTGTATTTTTGGTAGGATTCCTAATTGTTATCACAGCAGCACGCATAATCATAAGCTGGCTATACAGGAAGAAGACGCTGAAAAAAGCAATCATGGCTAATTCTTTCCTGGTGGGATTAATGATGCAGAAACTGGCAAACCAGAGCGGATTTTATATACATGATCCGCAAAATATACAGGCATCTGTCATGTTCTTTTTATCAGGTGTTGTAACCGCGGTAAACCTGGTGGTTTTCCTTATGCTGCTGGCAAATTGTATAGATTTTGCCGGGATGAAGGTAAATGTGGACAAAAGGACTGTAAAATACTTCATGTGGAGCTTTGTACCAGCAATTGCAATCATGCTTATTCAGGGGTCAGAGTGAGAATAACAGGATAAAACATACCCAATATGCAAATTAAAATAAGTGTTAGGTGCGGAAATAAATAAAATATTATTCTGTTCCTTTTGGAATATTCAGGTGGCTGCGAAGTTGAATTATTTTTCCTGAAATCATCAATATGACGAAGGTAATATAAATCCTGGGTTTTACGGGTGGAAGCACAAATCCCACATATAATAAAAAGAGCATCAAAAGTACAGCATAATAAAAGAAGTGGATCTGATGTATAGAGAACAGAAATGAGGTAACATTCCTCAGTATTGAGATATTTTTCCGGTACGAGGCAACAAAATATAAGGGAAGGTGGATGAGTTACAGCCTCTGTTACCAAATCTGTGGCCGCGGGTATGATTCACCCATATCCGAAGCCATCGTATATTTGATCAGGACCAGGCCCCGTTTACTCTGCAGGAGGTACAGGCTTAAATTCTAATAGGATAAATTTTTTATATGGAAAGGAAAACTATGGAAAACAAAAACTACGAAGACAATCATGTTTTAATAATAGGAGAAATTGCATCCGATGTTACTTTCAGCCATGAGGTGTTGGGGAAAAATTTTTATCTGTTGGAAGTACAGGTAAAGAGGTTGAGTGGCTATATAGACAGAATACCAGTGATACTGCCGGAAAGGCTTGTTGATATAATGCGGGAATACCGCGGGAAGTACATACAGATAGAAGGACAATATCATTCCTATAATAAACATGAAAACAATAGAAACCGACTGGTGTTGTCTGTTTTTGCCAGAAAGGCTACTTTTGTGGAGGAAATCAGCAAGGGTATGGAGAATCAGATATTTATGGATGGATTTGTCTGTAAACTGCCGGAATTCCGGGAAACGCCAAAGGGAAGAGAAATATCCGATATGCTGGTTGCAGTCAACCGTTCAAATGGCAAGGCAGATTATATCCCTTGTATATGCTGGGGTAAAAACGCCAGGCTGGCTTCCGGTTTCCGTATAGGGGAACATATACAGGTTTGGGGAAGGATCCAGAGCAGAGAATATATAAAGAAGCAAAATTTGAAAGAAGAAAAAAAGACTGCTTATGAAGTTTCTATAGGCGATCTTATAATTTTATAAGAAGGAAATGGAAAAATATGATAATAAGGCAAAACAGGGACGGAAGGCATTAAAAAGAGGATCTTCGGTTCTCATCGGAAATAGCGATAAGCTATGAAATTACAACACAATCAGAAAGGGACCGACAGAAATGAAACAGTGTAAAAAACTGACCAGAAGACAAAAAGAAATGGTAGCAAAGTTGAATTTGAATCCAAAAAATTGGGGGATATACAAAGAAACGGATGTGTCCATAACAATCAAAAATAAATTTTCCGGAAATATTAAGGTAATTTCTAAAATTTAAAGTTAGGAAAAGCAGGGTTGTCAAAATGGATAGATATATAACATGATAGTCAGGTGTGGATGACAAATACGTCGTCTCTCCTCCTGGCTACCTAGAATAACAGAGCACAACTTATACAAATTTTCTCATAGCTTTATCTTAGGGAAACAGCTGTTTTTCTAAGATAAGCCTATGAGGGCAAATCCTGATATGAGACATCACGGTAGGAGATGGTTCTTATGTTAGATCAGCTATATGGATTTCAGGATTATACAATTGTGGATAATGGCTCCTGAGTAATGGAGCAGTACCAGGATCAGGAATTGACGTATAACTGTCATCTGTTAAAAGACGGATTAGCATATGTTTTTATTGAGACAAGGGAACGTTTTCCAAAACTGGTTGATGCTTATGAAGTAGTCCATGCGTGTACACGCGGAAAAGGGACAAGCATCAGCAGGGGAAAAAGATAATAATGCCGGGAGGGTAGAAAGAGATGATGATACTGATATTTATTGCAGGGATGTTTACCGGAACGGTACTTACTTCTTTATGTGTAGCCAGTAAATCAAATGAGGAAATGGAAATCCACCATGAAGATTATAATGATAAAAATAAAGATTGCAAGGCAGAAAGTGAATTATGAAGATGAACAAGGTAAAAGACATTGTGGATATTCTTACAGAAGAGCAAGCGATAGGAAAGGCTGGAGAGACTGCTCCGGCTTCGGGGAAGCAGTGGAAGAGGTGGAAGTGAAAGCTAATGAGAAGGAAAGCGCATTTATGGTTATAAACATGCCTATTGTAAGTATTATAACTGTTGCGATAAGTGCGATAAAGAAATTAAAATTTAGTTAATTAAAAGAAAGGAGACGGGGCTTCCCGGGAAGATGCGCATCGGTTCCTTTAATTAAGATGGCTAAGACAAATATAATTGTACCGGAAGGGGTACAGACGGATTATACAAGCGTTATTGTAAGCTATAGCAACGGGATAGACAGTACGGGTGCTTTATATTGGGCATTGCGAGAGTTTCCCAGAGATAAGATATTCCTTTTATATTGCGATACTGGATTAGAATATCCGGAGAATATACAAATATTTTACCAGACAGCTAATTTCATAGGAGTTAAGCCTGTGCTTCTCCAACATCCAAAAGGATTCCTAAATCTGTTATTGGAAGAACGTTTTAAATTTCCAGATATGAAAAATCGCTGGTGCACTGCATATTTAAAGACGGGAGTTACCGACAAGTGGATAAGAGCGAACCGTAATCTATTAGGAACTAAGTGCTTGTTTGTATCTGGTGAACGCCGGGACGAATCCAGAAGCCGGGCAAAACTACCAGAAATTGAATACCATAGCACAACACTGAAAACAAAGCGTGTGGCAGACTTCACTTGCCACTGGTACAGACCTTGTCTGGAATATGAAAAAGGAAAGATGTTTGAGCAGGGAAAGGAATTAGGAATGAAACCGCATTTTTGCTATGAATATCTTGATCGATGTTCCTGCATGGCTTGCATGTTCATGTCAGATAAACATGCGATAGAAAATATGAAGCGGTATCCAGGACAGATAAAACCGTTCGTGCAAGCAGAAATTAAATTAGCGCATACCTGGAAGAATAAAAAAAGCCTGGAAGAATTATGGAATCAGTGCAAAGATATTGATGATGTAAAGGAAGATATTAATTCACTAAATTAAAATTTGGTCAAAAAAGAAGGTGCAGCATGAGCCAAGGATGGGGGCCAGTCCACTTTCGGGAAAAGGATCATCTCATGCACCTGCCGGCCCCCTATGAAAAAATAACAACAAAGAAACGCCTGTGCGAAGAGGGGATAAGGAACAGAAACTGTGTGGCGAGCTATATATCCCTGATCAATGAAGGAAAGTGTGTCATTTTTTCCATTATTTGGAAGGAAAAGCGTTATACCATAGAGATCCGGGTCAAAAGAAAAAAGTTTTATCTGGCACAGCTAGAGGGTTATGGAAACATGGTGAAGGTTCCACTGGAATTAAAGGAAAGAGTAAAAGCGGACATCCAGAGATTAAACGAACAAAAATAAACGAGGAGGATAATAAGGGACAATGAGAGTACAGATTACAGCAGATATAGAAGTGAAAAATATGACGGAAGAGGAAATAAAAGAGCACCTGCCGGACATTGTGGAAGAACTGTTTACGTTTGGCTATGACCCAAAGGTTAAGGTGGCGGTTCAAAACGTGGCGTATCCAAAAGAATAATAAAAAGATTAATTCAGATACAGGCAGGAAAGGATGGGAAGTGAGAAATTTGGGGAAGGAAAATACGGAAGAAGTATTGCAGTATTCTGACCGTGCCAGATGGGACAAGGCCATGTTTGTGGATATTCCGCAATCGGCTTGGCGCCAGTTCCGGCATAAGGCATTTCAGCAGAAGTACAGCAGAAAGACCGAAGAAGTTAGGGGTCGCGTAAAACTGCCGGAAGGGGGCCATAAATACCCGCGTTGGTGGTCAAACCGGAGCGCGAAGCCAGTACTCTGAATTTGGAAAGGAACCGGTAAAAAGGCAGTAAAGGAGAATGGAAATGCAGGAAGAGCAGGAAAAGCTGAAAATCGATGAAAAATTTATAACAGACTGCCTTGCCAATTACAATTACCGATTACAGGAGATACAGTCAGAACTTATACAGGCCTATGAAGGCATCATTTCTAAAAATGAGCTGATCGAAACGCTGCAGATGAAAGTAAATACAGACAATACTGGATCCGGCCGGACAAATAACCACAAGGATTTAAATAACATTTTAGAGGGTGTGGAAAAGAGACAGACGGAGTATATCACGGAACTGCTGAATCTTATCAGGCAGCTGGAACGCAAAGAAGATGCCTTGCGCAGGGTCTGGATCTGCTATGAGGCGCTGCCCTATTCTGAAAGGGATATACTGGCAAAATTATACGTGGAAGGCATGAAATGGGAGGCAGCACCGATGGAATTAAACATTTCGAAAGGAACGCTTGCGAATAAGAAAGTACAAGCAGTGGGCCGGATCCAGAAATGGTACGAAAGTACTTATTCCAATACTGACATCATTCATATGGGAAATATGGGACGGAAAAAGCGGCAGAGACAAGAGCAACAGCAAAAAAAACAACAGCCAGAACAGCTGAATCTGTTTGATTTTATGCAGAAACACCAGCAAAAGGAATCAGGAAGAGCAGAAAAGACAAGCAGATAAGATAAGCAAATAAGAGGAAGCGGGCAGGAGGGAACATGAATCAAAAGATATGGATCATTTTATGGGGCATTGGTGTCGTGGTGTGGATCGGCTGGGTGGCCGGATATCCGATTTACCGGAAAAGAAGAAAGAAGCGCGTATTTGGGGAGGGCAGTTTATTTGCTTTTGGTGCGGTATTGTGTTCTTTATTTATCAGCATGATAAATCTGATCCGAGTTTTTATTGCTATCTTGTACTTCTGAATAAAAATGGAGGGGTGATCTGTAAACCGGCAGATCAGGAAAACTTTTCTTCCACTCTTACTGGAAGAGGGATAAAAACCGTTATGGTAGCAGTATTGGCCCAGATCAAAGATTTAGAGGATGCCAATGCTTATGTCAATGACATGGAGATTTTAAAAAGTGGTTTTATGGAGGAATCGGAATGCTTGAGACTGCCCGTTTATCTGATGGCAGAATAATTGCAGAGAGCAGGTGAAAGGAATGGGATTATCTAAGTGTATGTGTGAAGCAATCGGGCTTCTGAAAAAAGAAGCGTTTTATTTATGGGAAACACCTGCCGGATCAGCATGGAGGGCGTATAACCTGCCGGAAACGATAAAAACCAATACCATGAAAGCATTAGAACGCCGTGGAGTCGTAAAAATAGAAATAGAATCCGGCAGGAGTATCAGTAAAGTGGCGAAATTAATCATGGCAGAGTTTGAAGAATTGTCAGCCAGTGATTATTGTATCCGCTGCCCACAGTCCTATCAGAACCGAAACTGTCAATACCGGTGCAGAAAAACAGGAAAAATAGTTGTTGGAATGGATGGCCGGGCAACGGTAAATGCGATGAAGTGCCATTAAGGAATTTATGACTAGATGAAAGAAGGTGGCAGCATGAAAATAGGAATCATTGATGTGGACGGGCATCACTTTCCCAATATTCCGCTGATGAAAATATCCGCCTGGCACAAGCGGCAGGGCGATGCCGTGGAGTGGTACCAGCCGCTGTTTAGCGGGCATTGTGATATTGTTTATCAGAGTAAGGTGTTTTCCTTTTCACCGGATTATCCGTATTACATAGACGCGGACAAGGTAATCCAGGGCGGTTCCGGGTATTGTATAGAACTGTCAGATGGCAGAGAGGTATATCATACGGAGAACGACCACTTGCTGCCGCCAGAAGTGGAGCACATCTATCCGGATTACAGCCTTTATCCGGAACTGACTCGGGATACTGCCTACGGATTTTTGACAAGGGGCTGCCCAGTAAATTGTGCTTTCTGCCATGTTGGATGCAAGGAGGGGCGGATCTCGGTTAAAGTTGCTGACTTAGAGGAGTTTTGGAAGGGGCAGAAAAATATCGTCCTGCTTGATCCGAATATTACAGCGTGCAGAGACTGGGAAAGTCTGTTTGGTCAGTTAATTGACAGCCAAGCATGGATCGATTTCTCTCAGGGGGTAAGCATCAAGTGCATGACCCCGCAAAAGGCAGGAATGCTCCAGAAAATGAAGATCAAACAGGTACATTTTGCCTGGGACAGATATGAAGATAAAGAGATGATTGTCCAGAAATTCCAGGAGTTTAAGGAAGCCACGGGCTGGGATAAACGGAAAATGAGTGTATTTGTACTTACAAATTTTGACACAACACTGGAACAGGATCTGGAGCGGATCTATACGCTGCGGGAAATGGGATACGGCCCCTATGTGATGATCTATAATAAGCAGAATCTTCCCCGGGGACATGATCTAAAGCGGCTCCAGCGCTGGGTGAATTCCAGAATAGCATTTGCAGCTGTGGAGAGGTTTGAGGATTTTAAATAATAAGAGCACGGAAACGTGCAACAGGAGGAGAAAAGAACATGAAGAAAAAAATAGGAATGATGTTAGGCATTGCAGCGCTGGCTTTATCCGTTTCCGGCTGTGGTCTGGAAGTAAGCGGAGTCACGCTGGATGAAGAGACAGTTGGAACAATTGGACAAGATGGAACGATTGAAATAGAGGAGAAAGAAATGACGGATCTGGAAACGCACCATAAGATTGCATTTGGCCAGAACAGTTTGAGTTTTAAACCGGTATATGCAGTGGAAGAGGAAAGGGCAAGGAACTGGCTGTTTACACAATCATCCTCCATAGATTTGTCCCTTAATATTGAGGATGTTCCAGAAGGAATGGAAGTTATGGTAACACAGGTATATGGGGATATCTCCCTGCTGTCAAAATACGCAAAATACAATGGGATCCGGCAGGACAGCATAAATATTGATTATGGTACCCTGCCCACTGGAGGGGTGTCCATAAGAGAGTCTGATGGATACAGCATGCCCTTTCAAGTGGAAGGAGTCGATAAAAGCGAAACATTCTTCCATTTATTTATGGGTTATGGTTCCTCCTCTACAGAAAGGATAACAGAATCTGATTTTGGGGGGAAGGTACAGGGATCCGTATTGAATGTAGTATGGACCGTGCTGATCCGGGAGGAAGCCAGTGGAAACCTATACATAAAGACAATCAATGACCGGGTGGGAATCCCATATGACCGGGGCACAGAACTGCAGGAGAATAGAGAAACAAGCAGCGAAGATTTGGATACTGGTATCCAATGAGGATGAAAAATGCTGTAAAGGAGAGGCATACAAGAACGGAAGAAAATAAAGAGGTAAAGTCGGAGCTGGGGACAGAGAATGGGGAGTGTTTGAAGGTTAATGAAGAAAAGAAAAAAACAGAATACGAATATATTTATGAACTTGCAGGGGGATACTTATGGACTATTTTGTAAAGCGGCAAATAGACTTTGTCTAATTGCAGTTGTTTAATTTTATAATTACCGGATAGAAAATTACTGCGCTTTGTAACTACGTATGTTAACGGGATTGGAACTATGATTTTTATAAAATTATAAAAAATATTAACGATTGGTGTTTCCAAAAAAGTATTTAATTCTTTCATAATTACACCTCCTTTCCAGGGAAATTTTACCACAGGAATAGGAGTTATTCAAATGGAAATCAAATAATAAAAAGAAATAGACCATGATGAAATAAAAAGAGGAGGGAAATACAAACATGAAAGCAGAAAAAAACGAGAAAGAAATAAGCAATTATGCGGGGCTGCATTTAAAGAATCCAGGACCAGTCAAGATTATCGAGCGTAGTGATCTTAAAAAGCTGCCAGACAACGCTGTGGTGCCTGGCCAGTTAGGCAGAGGAATGGGATTTTCTATGAAAGTGGAGCAGATAAAAAGAGCGCTGGGAAAGGAGAGAGAATATGACAAGTGAGAAGATAATCGGAATCGATCATGGAAATGGTTTTATCAAAACTGCAAACAGCATCTTCAAAAGTGGAATTGATACATATGATACGGAACTGCCGATGGCATCAGGAGTATTGCAGATTGATGGCAGCTATCATGTGGCTGGAGAGCATCGTAGGGCTTACAGCCCGGATAAAACAAGCACCCAGGAGTACTATCTGCTTACGCTAGCAGCAATTGCAGAAGAAATCAAATGTAAGAAATATTCGAAGAAGAACGGGACATACATACTAGCGGCAGGACTGCCGATAGAGTTTTACGGTCGGCAGAAAGTGGAATTTAAAAAATATCTGGAGCAGAAAAAACAGGTTTTCTACAAATATGAGGGGGAAGCCTATGCCATTAATATAAAAAAAGCAGATATTTTTCCCCAGGGAATGGCGGTCATTGCAACGGATGAACGTTTTTATAAAGGATTGGTGAATGTGGTCGATGTAGGAAGCGGAACCATTGATATACTGCAGCTCATTGATGGGAAACCAGTTCTTAGTAAATGTATTTCACTGCCAATGGGGGTACTTTCCTGTATCGATGACATCCAGAAATATTTCCGCATGAATTACGGGGAAGAACTGGAGGAATACAGTGTACAGATGGTGCTGCAGGGAAAGGAAAGCGGTCTGCCGGGGGAATATACAGCAGCCATGGAAAGACTGATCCGGTCCTATACCGCAAAAGTGTTAGCCGCATTAAACCAGAAGGGATACCAGACAAAGCTGCAGCGTTGTCATTTCTGCTGTGGGGGAGCGGCTGTTTTTCAAACCTACGGGGAAGTGCGCAGCAACTTTAGTTTTGATACGGATATCAAGGCAAATGCAAAAGGGTTTGAGCGTTTGAGCAGGGAACTGAATAAATAAAAATCAGATAAAATCGAGGAGGATGACAGATGAACAGTATTAATTTAATCGGAAGGATCGCATCGGATCCGCAGGTGAAGACTTATGGGGAAGGTGAAAAAACCTTTACGAATGCTTTGTACCGGATAGCGGTAGACCGGGGATATAAGGATAAAGAGGATAAGCCGGTGGTTGATTTCCTTTTGTGCAAATCCGTTAATAACGGAGCTAAATTTGTAGAGAAATACTTCAAAAAAGGCAAACGGGTCGGCATCAGCGGATGCCTGCAAGTGGATGTGATTGAACGGGAAGACGGCAAGTATGATTACATGACCTATGTGTATGTTAAAAACCATTATTTTGCAGATGGAAGTGGAAGCACCAGCAGTAAGGAAACGGGGACAGAGGAGGCTATAGACCAATGATTAATAATGCAAACGTATTTACTGCATTTGGCCTGGCGCTTTATATTTCGTATGTATTTATTAATTTGAAAAAGTTACAAGATTTTTAGATGAGACAGCAGAATGTTTTTTGGAGTAAAAATAAAAGAGTAAATCCAAAAGCCTTGAAAGGGAAAAAGAGATCCGGGAGGAAAAAGTGATGGATGAAAAAAGAGAAAAAATGATCGAAATGATAAAAAAGTGTTTGCAACTGGCAGAAAATAACCCTTCGAAAGAGGAAGCGGCAGCCGCAGCCTTAAAAGCTCAGGAATTAATGGCCAGGTACCGGATAGAAGAAACGGAGGTCATGAATGAAATTAAGGAAGAAACAATCGAAGCAGTGGTCAGTCGGACAGGGAAAGGAAAGAAGTGGAAATACCGTCTGGGTGAGGTCATCGCCAGAAACTTCCGCTGTAAATGCTATTATAAAGGAGCCTGGGGGATTGCTTTTTATGGCTTTCAATCGGAAGCAGAGGCGGCAAAACAGGTGTTTGAATTCTTATTCCAGGCCGGAAATAAGCTGGCCAGGAAACAGGTATATGAATACCGAAAAAATGGAGGGAACACCAGCGGGATTTATAACAGCTACTGCCTGGGCTTTCTAACCGGAATCCAGGAGCGACTGGAAAGACAGTCAGTTGCACTCATGATTGTAGTGCCAAAGAAAGTGGAAGCAGAATATAAAGCATATTCCAAAAGTTTTGGCACGAAAAATACCTGTTTTACAGCCGGTTTGCAGGTGGATGCGGATGTCTACCGGGCGGGGAAACAGGATGCAAAAGAGCTGCTTGATGGCAGGCACCTGGAGACAAGTCAGGAAAGCACACTTACGGCCGTATAAGAGCCTGTGGCATACACAGCCGTGCACAAGAACGGCAAAAGCAATCGAAACGAGAGGCATGCCCGCAGAAACAGTAATTGGACGAATAAGGGGTTTAATAGAGAAAGACAAGGATTTACCTGCAGTAACTGGTAAAATGGCTCCTGCAGCCGGAGAAACGCGTCAGGAAAGGAACGATTACATATGGCAGAAATATTCAGAGTATACAAACAAAAGAACTTCACGGTAATGAGTAATCATCATCTGCAGAATATTAATTTGTCTTTAAAAGCAGTTGGATTATTATCCAAACTTTTAAGCCTGCCGGATGACTGGAAGATCAGTATCCGCGGGATGGCTGCGGTCTGTAAGGATGGATACGACAGCATCCGGACCGCTTTTCAGGAACTGATCCGGGAGGGCTATGTAATCCGCAGACAGATGCGGGACTCCCTGGGGAAATTAAGCGGAATGGAATATATCATAAGGGAAAGTCCAGATGTCAGGATTCCGGAAGAATTTATGGCAGCCCGGGAAACAGAGGTGCCAGAGGAACCAGAAGAAGAGCCGTCCCTGGATGAAGCAGATAAAGAAGAAGGAAAAGAGGAGGGAATGGAAGAATCCCTTGAAAATGGAGGGGTTGATCCGCATGGGGAAAATCCAATCACGGTGAATGACCCTGCCTGGGAACCGTACAGGGAAAACCCGTGCACGGAAAATCCGTCCACGGAAAACCCGTCCACGGGAAAACCGGCCACGGAAAACCCGACACAACAAAATACTAATATAACTAAATATACTAAAATACAAAATACTAAAATAATAAATACAAAAAATATAAATACCCCACCTCCACCAGAAGAAGCGTACCGGGAGGCGGAGGAGAAAATCAAACAGCGGGTGGGATATCCGGATCTTTTAGCAGACAATGACAAGGCAGATCTGGATGCAGTTGTGAAACTGCTAGTACGCTACGAGTCCGGGCTGGGACAGTATGCCTACATAGACGGGAAAAAAATAGCGGCAGAGGATATCAAACAGCAGTTTCAAAAGCTTGGCCGTGAAGAGATCGAGCGTGTGTTGTGTTCCATTGCGAATACCGAAATCAAAAATATACACAATTACCTGATTTCTGCTCTGTACCGGACGGTGCAGCGTAGTGCGAAAGATAAAACCCAGGCACCCCGTGCAAAGCCCAACCGTTTCCATAATTTCCACCAGCGGGAGTACGACTATGAGGAGCTGGAGCGGCAGCTGTTAAACTGGTAAACAGGATGGAGGCGGGCGATATTCAGCATGAGCCTTTTGTGGATGAATGATTCTGGCGGTGTCTGGGAGCCAGAAGAGAGAGGTGGAAAATGTTAAAATTATTTGCAGTAATAAATATAATCATAGACATAGCGGTGATTCTTTACCTGTATTTTGGCGGTAAAATCCAAAAAAGAAAAGAAAAATTACAGGATAAGGCGGATAGAAGCTGTGTAATTTGTGCCATACAGACACTGCTGGCATACAATGAGAAAATGCTGGAGCAGAGGCAAAACACGGAAAACAGCCTGATTGAGCTGGAATCAATAAAATATATCAAGGATGGATTTCCTGTTAGATGAATGTAAACGCAGCTGTTATATGAAGTATGGATTACGTATGCTGCATCCAATCGTAGTCAGTGAAGTGCCGGGAATTTGTAAGTATTACGAAACGGAATACGGAGATCATAATTATTATGACGTTGTGGTAAGGTTCCTGGCAAAGAGGAAAAACATAGATCCGCATGAAGCCAGATTATTGCTATTAAAAAACATGATGGATGGAGAAACAAAAGCGGCATGGGAAAAGAACATATTTGAAAATTTGGGAAAAGGAGAAAAAAACAATGGAAGTAAAACGCATACAAATTAGATTGAATCCCAAAAAAGAGAGGGACCAAAAGGTAATCGAAAAACTGAGTCGGACAGATAAAACACAGCGTGATTATGTCATGGAAGCCATTTTAGCGTATCAGGAACAGTCAGTTTTAGGGGAGGATACGCTGCGGAGGATCCTGCGGGAGGAACTGCAGCATGCCGGGATCCCAAAAAAGGATCTGCAAGAATCCGGCCAGATGGATTCAGGCCAGAATGTAGAGCTAAAGCAGACAGAGCCCGTTCTGCCAGATGTGGAAGAAGAGCAGAACCCTATGAGGGAGAAAGCCCTAAGTCTGTTGACTGCTTTTGACAGCATGGACTAACTTTGAAACAGATGCAGCATATGACCGTGTTAGCTTCGAAGAAAGCAGGCGTTGAAATCACCTTGTGGATATTGTGTGTCAGCCTGCTGGCTGATCATGGGGAGATGCCTGGCAGATTTCTTATATGAATGTGCAGCAAGAGTTCCAGTATTTATCATTCTGACACATACGGATGCGGTATGGAGGGGGATGCTCCTTCTCATAGCCGGCAGTGTGCTCTATCTGTTTCTTTTTGAAGCCTTGAAAATCTCAGGGACAAGTTAGAAGATACAGATCTGATATCCGGAAATCTTAAAAAATGGAAGAAGCAAAGTATAAATGGAGAAAACCGCGGATAAATTCCAGATTGTTTCCATTTAATAAGAGGGAAGAGTTGTCTAATCCACCGAAAAAAGGTTGACCAAAGAGTACCTATTAGTACCTAATAGTACCTGTTAATACCTTTTTTGTTGTGGTAATATAGAATTAGAAAAGTATAAATAAAATTCTGCTACCGGAAACGTAAAATAATCACCATGATCAAAGAATTACATGGATGAATCTTCTAAAATATGCTATGATAAAATTAAGAAGGTAAAATATAAATAATTGGATTTTGGGTTTGGATATAAAGTTAGGAAAATAATTATCGAAGGAGAATATCATGTTTGACAGGTTTAATATGACACAGGAAGAAAATATATTTTATGCAAAGCGGAATGTGGTAGATTATATCTGGAAGTCTGCAAAATTAGAAGGACTTTCCGTTACATTTCCGGATACGGAGGCCATATTCAACGGGGTTACTTCGACCACCATGCAGGTCAACGAAGTTGTTGCTGTTAACAATTTAAAACATGCCTGGCAGTTTCTATTTGACACTATCGATTATCCTCTGGATTATTCATATATTTGTAAGCTTCATCAACTGGTTGGTTCAAATTTGATATACAGGGCAGGATATATCCGAAATTTTGATGTAGCGATGGGAGGCACAAAATGGAAGCCGGAAATGCCTGATGAGGCATTAATAAAAGAAAGGCTGCAGGATATTTGTACCATAGAAAATGTTACGGAAAGAGCTGTCACTCTGATGCTGTATTGTATGAGGACCCAGATCTTTTCCGATGGGAATAAAAGGGTCAGCATGCTGGCAGGTAATCAGATTTTAATCTCAAACGGAAAGGGGATTATTTCGGTACCAATTGAGCAACAGGAGGAATTCCGTGAACGATTGATAAAATTTTATGAAACCAATGAATATACACCGATGATACGATTTGTATATGACTGCTGTATAGATGGGATACAGATCGACCAAAGTTTTGTAAAGGAAGAAGAGCTGCCAGATGAAGACTATTTTTTGCGAATATCACAACAGCAGGCCGGTAAGAAAAAGTTAAAGTAAATGAGTTATCTTCATATGAGGGAGGTAAGAGTATGAAAATAAGAAAAGAAAATCCAGGGAAAAGATTTTTCGGTAAAGGCATGATAACGGTCTGTTTGTTGCTGGCATTGGCAATGGTATTTCCATCCAACGCAGAAGCGGCTGGGTTAAATAAGAAGTCTGTCACGCTGCTAAAAGGAAAAACCGTTACGCTGCAGGTAAAAGGAACAAAGAAAAAAGCGGTTTGGAAAATGAGCAGGAAACGAGTTGTCCGGTTTACAGCAAAGAAAAATACTTCTGTAAAAGTGCAGGCAGTTCGGACAGGAGAAACAACGGTATCCGCAAAGATCGGAAAAAAGACCTATAAATGTAAAGTCCGGGTTGTGGATCCAAAACTGAACAGTAGAAAAGTGAACTTAAAAGTTGGGGAAGCAAAGATGCTCAAGGTGCAAGGTGGAAACGGGACCATTAAATGGCGGACGAATAGTCCGGCCGTTGCATCTGTGAGCAAAGGTAAAGTTACGGCAAAGAAAGCAGGGGAAGCCAAGATTACAGCTGTCTGCAATGGGAAAACGATGGTCTGTACGGTGAAGGTTAAGGGAAAAGCACCTGCAAAGAATGAAGGAAACAACAGTACGCAGCCAACACAGCCGCAAGGAAAAAAAGTCTGGGTCGTGACAAAAGAGGCATGGATCGAACAAAGGTCTGTATATACGAATATTAGAAGTGAATGGGAATGTACATGTGGGTATAAAACGGAAGATAGTGATGCTTTCGATATACATGGAAAAAATCATTTATTAAATGAAGAACCTTCTGCATGGCGTGTAAATACTTTGAAGGACTTTTCACATGTGGAAACTATAGAGCATCCAGAAGAAGGTTACTGGAAATACATTTAGGCTTAAAATAATAAGAAAATAGAGGATAGGCTTACAGCTTAAAACTGTAGGCCTTTTCTTATGCAGAAAAATAAGAAGAGAGGAAATAAGATGAATAAGAAAATATCGTTAAAAGCAAGGGAGCCTCCTATGGCTTCTTTTTTTGAGCCTCAGTTAACCATAGTATTAAATGAAAGGAAAAATGAGTTTTATGAAAAAAATCTTAAAAAAAACGGTTGCTTTTGTTTCTGCGGCAGCGGTTATTTTATCCACCTGCGGAAACTATGTGCAGGCGGCACCGGCAGAAAGGGATACCGGAAAGCAGTCTTTCCATGTATTTTTAGAAGTCTGTGAACATGGTACTCTGGCCCTTGACAAGCAAGACGGTACATATGAAAAAGGAGAAGTGGCAGAAGTTACGGCTGTGCCGGAAAAAGGCTACTGCCTGGCAGAAATCAAAGTAACGATCAAAGACGAGGCAGAAGATACCGAAGTCCCGCTTAAGAAAACGGAGGAGGGCATTACGTTTGAAATACCGGACAGGGATGTGATGGTACATGCATCTTTTGCGGCAAAAGAAAAAGAGACGGAAGCTAAGACTGAAAAGGCAGCGGAAACGAAAAAAGAGACGGAAACCGCTGTTGAAACCAAAGCAGAAACCGAAACGACTGTGGAAACGAAAGTAGAGACAGAGATGAAAACAGAGACAGCACCGAATATATCCGGATTAAAGTCACTGGGCAATGGTACGGACACCCGGACTACCAATACGGTAACCATCCAGGTGGAAAATAACCGTCTGGATTGGTTTAAGGCATCCGGTACGGGATGGTTCAGCCAGACAAAGCCACAGATTGTTTTATACAACAATGAAGCTGCGTTTGGGGATGGGATGGTAAATAAATCATCGTATTGTCTCTATTCATCGAAACACAGTCCGGAGGGGAATTATCATCCAGGGGGAGGCCAGTTTTTAAGTGCAGCGATTAATTATGTGCTGTACTATGGGAACCGGGCATACGGAGAAACGATGCATGACCCAAAATATTCTGCTGGGGAATACTACAAGGATTATTATATCACAAGTATGGCAATCCATTATCTGAATGGTGAAATGGGAAATGAGCCTATGTTTCAGATCACAGATGAACATATATCTTCCCTGGGGGATCCGGTGGCGGCAGACATGTACCAGAAATACAAGCTGTTGATTGCGGATGCGAAAAAAGCAGCGGCAGACGGTCATGATGTCCTGGATACGGCAGGCCGCGTATCGAATGCCAAATATAGTATCGAGGGAGATACCACCCAGAATGCGTGGAAGGTGGATACCGAAAATGGAGGATACCGGACAAAAAATAACTATAAAGTAAAAGTAAGTGATATGTATGCCTTTGACAACATAAAAGGGGTAAAACCAGTTAATGCAGCAACCGGATCAACAGAACCGGGAACTTCGATTAAATTTGTGAATGATAAAATTAATTCGGCTTTTTACATCCATGTAACCGAGGCAGCCTATCAAAGAATGCAGAAAAATCAGACGAAGTTAAAAGCAGTCATTACCGGGACCACACATACATTCTCCGGAACCCGCTATGATCCGGAGAATGCGGCCAGTATTTCCGGTGATCCACTGCAGCCGGTGACCTTCCTGGAGTGGGATACCAAAAAAACAGATGTAAAGTTAGCAACTGTATATGCGGAGCCACCAAAGCTGGAAAACGGTAAAGCAAAGATTAAAAAAGTTTCAGCCAATCCATCGATTTCGAATGGAAACAGCTGCTATTCTTTGGAAGGTGCAGAGTTTAAACTGACAAACGCTAAAACCGGTATAGAAGTGGCAGAAAGGCTGGTCACAAAGGCGAATGGAGAATCACAGGAAATAACGCTGCCGGCAGGAGATTACACGATGGAGGAGACAAAGGCTCCGAAGGGGTTCAAATTAAGTACAGAAAAGTTTTCTGTAAAAGTTATAAGTGGCAAAACTACTATTCGCGAAATAGAAAATGAGCCTGTAAATGATCCAGTTGGAGTATTATTGAAAAAAATAGATCAGGAAACCAGAAAACCAGCAGCTACCGGAGCAGGAACTTTTGAAAATGCAGAGTATACTTTTCACTATTACGATGGACTGTATAAAACAGAAGCGGAACTAAATGGTGTTATTCCTACTAGGACATGGGTGATTGCAACAGATGTAGATGGACAGATATGGTTAAAAACTGCGAGAAAAGTGAGTGGAGATGAATTCTACTTGAATACGGAAGGACAAAGAGCATTTCCTCTGGGTACAGTAACGATTCAGGAAACAAAAGCCCCGAGTGGCTATCAATTGGATCCAACGCTTTATATTCAAAACATAGAGGCAGATTTCAAAGGAGCAATTATAAATTCTCCTCAAGCACCAAATTCTCCGGAGCCTTCGATCCGCGGAGGGGTACAGATCGAAAAGCATGACCTGGAATTAAATGACAAGACACAGCAAGGAGACGCAACTCTTGCAGAGGCCATCTTTGACATCTATAACCGCAGTATAAACCCGGTAACTGTGAATGGCACGATGTTCCAAAAGGATGAAGTGGTCTATACTTTTAAAACCGATTCATCCGGGATAGCAAAAACGGCAGCGGACCTCCTACAGTACGGTGATTATGAGATCATCGAGCGGGAAGCGCCGTCAGGCTACCGGAATACCGGAAAGATCCAGCAGAGCTTCCAAATCCGTGAGCATGGAAAAATAGTGGAGCTTGCTGGTGAGACTGCGATTAAAAATGAACCGATCCGTGGCGGCGTGCAGATTGAGAAGTGGGACAATGAAACCAATGAAGGGAAAGTCCAGGGAAATGCAACGCTGGAAGGAACCGTGATCCAGATCGTCAACAAAAGTAATATGCCAGTTTTGGTAGAGGGGAACTTATACCAGCCGGAAGAAGTGGTAAAAACAGTAGAAACAAATCAGGATGGTAAATATTCTTCAGCCAATGATCTGCTCCCTTATGGAACCTATGAGGCGGTGGAAGTATCTCCGCCGGCGGGCTATCTGCCAACCGGTAAATTGAAGGAAACCTTTGAAATCCGTAAGGACCGGGAAATCGTTGTTTTAACGGGGGATCGGGCGATAAAAAATGAACCAGTCAGGGGAGACCTAAAAGGAATTAAAGTTTCGGATGGGGATTTGAAAAGAATGGCTGGTGTACCGTTTAAAATTACTTCTGTGACTACGGGAGAAAACCATATCGTTGTCACGGATGAAAACGGCATGTTCAGTACGGCGTCGGACTGTGTGCCCCACAGCCAGAACACCAACCGGGGAGAAACGGCAGAGGACGGCATCTGGTTTGGAAGTATAGAGGCTTTGGATGATGCAAAAGGTGCTCTTTTATATGACACCTACCGGATTGAGGAGCTGCCCTGTGAGGCCAATGAAGATAAAGTACTCTTAAAGCCGTTTGAAGTGGTAGTGAAAAAGAACCTGGTTGTAATTGATCTGGGGACCATTACCAATGATTATAAGCCAAAGCCGGAGATTGGAACGACAGCAAAAGACCAGAGTAGCGGAAGCAATACCGGCTACATCCGTAAAAAGACTACGCTTACCGACACGGTGGAGTACTTAAACCTGACGCCTGGCGTGGAAAAGCTTTTAAAGGGCGTGTTAATGGATCCGGAAACCGGAAAACCGTTTCTGGACAACAACAAAGAAGTCTGGGCGGAAAAAATCTTTACGCCGGAAAAAGCTTCCGGCACGGTAGAAATCACCTTTACTTTTGATTCATCTGCCCTGGCTGGGAAGAAAGTGGTGGTCTTTGAATATCTGTATGAGCAGGGCAAGGAAATCGCAGTCCATACAGATTTGAAGGATAAGGGCCAGACGGTTTCCTACCAGGCGCCGGAGATCGGCACAAAGGCAGCGGATATGGAAACAAGCAGCAACATGGGCTATACCAGTGAAAAGACCACCATTGTCGACACGGTTTCGTACCGAAACCTGATTCCAGGCAAGGAACATCTCGTAAAAGGGGTCTTAATGGACCCGGAAACGAAAAAGCCATTGCTTGTGGATGGAAAAGAAATCCGTGCAGAGAAAACCTTTACGCCGGAAAAACCAAATGGCAGCATAGAACTTACCTTCACGTTTGATTCCTCTGCCCTGGCCGGAAAAAAAGTAGTGGTATTCGAATACCTGTATGAGCAGGAGCGGGAAATCGCAACACACACAGATATTACGGATAAAAACCAGACGGTAGCCTACCAGGCGCCGGAAGTCAGAACGACAGCAAAAGACCAGGAAAGCGGCACCCATACCGGACAGATCAGTAAAACAACCACGCTGGTGGATACAATAGCATACAAGGGCTTGATTCCTGGAAAGGAACATCACGTAAAAGGGGTGGTAATGGATAAGAAAACGAAAAAGCCGCTGTTTGTGGATGGGAAAGAAATTCGTGCAGAGAAAACCTTTACACCGGATAAAGCATCTGGAACAGTGGAGATTACCTTTTCGTTTGATTCCTCAGCTCTGGCCGGAAAGGAAGTGGTAGTTTTTGAATCTGTGTATTATCAGGACAGGGAGATCGCCGTACATGCGGATATTACGGATAAAAACCAGACAGTAAAGTATGAAAAACCCAAAAATGTAACCGTGGATTTCGAGATTGCCAAGCTGGCTGACCGGACAACCGGAGCTGCTTTTAACGAGAAAACAGGACGTTATGAGGGCACCAAAACACCGGGTACCTACCAGCCGGGAGACAAGGTGAGCTGGAAAATCCAGGTGACGAACACCGGAAATACCACAATCAAGGATCTTGCAGTGGAAGATACTTTATCCCAGGCACTGGCAGAAAGCCTGGAAAATGTAGAATTTGACTGCACAGATGGTGCCGTTTTGAAGACAGCAGGTGGCCGGGAAGTAAAAATTAAGGTGGAAAGTTCCCTAAAAGTCGTGCTGGACCAGCTGGAGCCGAAAGACCGCATCGAATTGACAGTGAAAGGAACGCTGAAAAAGACCGTGCCGGTTTATGACACCAACCTGGAAAATAAAGTAACAGGAAAGGCAGGGGATCTTAGCAAAACGGATAAGGATGCCATCAAGATCCCAAAATCCGGAGAGAAAGGAAGTACGTCCACTTCAGCCGGGACAACACCGCCCAAAACAGGAGATGAGACCCCAATTGCTTTTTATGTCAGTCTTGCAGGAGCAGCGCTGGCTGCTATAGGATTTTTCGTTAAGAAAAGGAAAAAGAAAGCAGTCAGGCATTAACGGGAACAAAACGAAAAATAGAATAAAGAAGTTCGTACAAACCGGGCCAAAACAGCACCGGTTCTTTTTATGCCAGAAAACACGGGGGCGGATGGAAAAACTGCCCTCATCATGCAAAGAATGGAGGAAAACACATGGAAAAATTGATTATTTTTGCCCTGGTTCTGCTGGTGGGTGGCACCATTGCCTACCTTTGGGGGAAACGGAAGGGGAGAGACCATGATTAGGAAGAGAAGTGATTGGAAGTGGAGAAAAGGCTGGAGTATTATCCGAAAAGGTATCATGCCAAAAAAAAGAGATTCCTGGAAACTGAAGATACAGATCGCTGCAGTATGCCTGTTGCTGTCAATGTTTACTTCACTGCCGGTTATGGCATCCGGTGCTGGAGCCGTGACTGCAAAATTTAACATTTTACAGGAAATCGTTGCAACGGTGGTATCCAGTATTGGAACCATCATTACCCTGTGGGGGCTGTTTGAGTTTGGAAACGCCATGCAGACCCAGGAGGGCGGTGCCCAGTCCCAGGCCATGAAACGGATCAGCGGCGGGCTGGTTATGGTGATTGCTCCGCAGCTGTTGCTGCTGTTTAAGTAACCACCGGATTGGAGGGCTCATATGTTAGAAAAATTAGCGGAAATATTCAGCGGGAAAGCATGTGTAAAAGTTGGTTATGACCTGTGGAATGACCTTACCGGGGCGGCAGTGGAATTGTTTGGGCAGGCACCTTCGCAATTAGCAGGAGGCGCGCTGTGGAAGATCAGCACAGCGCTGCTCATCAGCATGAAATTAATTGGAGCCTCCCTGTTTACGCTGCTGTTCCTGGTCAACTTTTGTAAAAAGACAGCCAATCTGCGGGAAGACAGGCCCTTTGAGCTGCAGGTGGAGTTATTTATCAAACTGATTCTTGGAAATTTCCTGCTGGTAAACGTGGATACCATCTTAAACGGTTTGGTTGAACTGATGCAGGCCATGCTGGGTGTGGTGGCGCCGGACGGGATGGCGTCCCTAATACTCACCCCGGTACCGGTGGATGACTGGGATAATGACAGCCTGGTGATCGGTCTTCTTTTCGGGATGGTATTTATGGGGGTATGCCTGGCAGGCGGTTTGATGCTGATCCTGCATGTCTATTCCGTATTCTTTAAGATGTATTATTACATGGTCATAAGCCCCCTGGCATTAGCAACGGTTGGCGGTCCGGAAGGGGCAGCCAGATCAGCAGAAAACTGGTTGAAAACCTTTCTGTGCTGCCTGCTTGAGTTTGTTGGCATGACATTGATGTTGCGGCTATGCGCGGCGCTCATTAATGCAAATGGTTTCTTTATCGCAGCCCCGCCCGGCTGGGAGGCCACAGAGTCCTTATGGAATATGATCCAGAGCATGTTGGTGATCTTGCTGACCGTGGGCAGTGTAAAAACCGTGGACAACTTAACCCGCCGGGCACTGGGATTTTAGGAGGGAATTCATGAACATACCAATCAATAAAGACTTTGAAACCGAATATAAAGAGAATGCTTGGAAGGGATTCTCCAGATCAGAGATCAAATATGGCGCGCTGGGTTTGGCTGTGGCCGTTATAAGCGGTTTGCTGCTGATCTTTGTATGGAAAGTACACTACCAGATCGGGATCTATATGTCGGTCTTCTGTATGGCTCCGGTGGTGGCAGCCGGCTTTTGGAAAAGCAGAAACGGGCTTTCCCTGATGAATAATTATAAGGCCGTTAGATACCGGGAGAAAACACACAGGCTGGTATATAAAGCAAGAGAGTATCGCTTTGTAGAACCAAAGGAAGAGCTATCCTTCCATATAAAATCAAAAGCAGAGCGCAGGAAGATGATCAAAAACCATAAAAAATATATAAAAAAGCTGCATAATGAGCAGCGTAAAGAGCAGCGCCGATTGCAGAAAGGAGCGAAAAACAAATGATACTAAACCGGAGAAAGAAATTTGCAGCCTGCCGGAAGATGACAGAAGCCTATGTGAAAACGCCAGACTGTGTCCAGGATATCCTGGACATTGCCTATATATGGGAAGACGGGATTTTCGAAATCGAGAAAAACAACAGACTGGGAAACCGGCTGCGGATGTTTGACAAAGTTTATCAGTTCCAGGACATTAACTATGTAAATAAGGATGCTGAGGAAAAAAGCAATATACTCCTTGGGGTCTGCAAGCTGTTTAATACCATGAACGTGGATTTTAAAATTTCCATTGTAAACGAACCCCGGAACCTGGAGGCGTTCACAGGGCAGGTGCTCCATGACAGTAGCCAGTCCAATTACCCGCTTCTAGCCGAAGCCAATAATGCACTGATAAAGGATGCTCTGGCAAAAGGGACTCCAGGTCTGGATAAAAAGCATTATTTTACCGTAACCTGCAGACGTAAGAGTTATCAGCACGCCAGAACCTACTTCCGAGTACTGGAGGCGTCCATAGAAGCAGTGTTTGCGGAGCTGGGTAGCCGGATCCAAGCAATGAATGCAGAGGAAAGGCTGCAGATGCTCTATCATTTTTGCCACGGGGACGGGTTGGCAGACTTTACCTATGAAGAAATCCAGAAAAACAGGCGGGACTGGAGGAATGAGATTGTTCCTTATACCTGTAACAACAAGGAGGGGAGGCTTGAGTTTGGCGATGAGTATATGCAGGTGCTGTTTGTACCGGCACTGCCAAACAGTATCAATGAAAGCAAGCTGATGTCCCAGCTGACCGGCGTGTCCTTTCCAAGTACCGTGACTATTGATTGTGCCTGTGTCCCAAGGGAACTGCTAAAAGGCTTTCTGGATGCGGCGAACTGCAATAATGAGGTTTCCATTAATAAAGAGATGGAGATCAATGCAAAGAACAAGAATTACAACGCCCCGCCCTCTTATAAAAAGAGGAAGGCCAGAACAGATATTGAAGATTACATGGAACAAGTGGACGAAAATGATGAAAACGGCTTCTTTATGCAGCTGTTAGTGGCCGTAAGAGGAAAGACCCCAGAGGAGCTGAAAGAAAATGTGGAGACCATCCAGATGCTGGGGTCCGGGATGTCGGTACGGTTTGTACCGGATTATAACCAGCAGATCCAGGCGTTTAACACGGTGCTGCCCATCGGGGCAAGACGGGTGGACCATATGCGCTCCCTTTTAACCTCTTCCCTGGTGGCTTTTCATCCGTATCATGCAAGGGACATTATCCAGGCCGGGGGTTGCTTTTATGGTGTGAATAAGCTGACCAAAAATATCATCCTGCTGGACCGAAAAATGCTGAAAAACAGCAATGGCGTCATCTTTGGGCATACCGGATCGGGAAAATCCATGGTACTGAAACTCACCGAAATTGGGTGGACCCTTTTATGCACTACGGATGATATTTTCGCGATAGATCCCCAAAATGAGCTCGAAGGTATCGTAAAACTGTATGGCGGACAGTACTTTGATTTAACTTCCGGCTCCGGCATTTATTTAAATCCGTTTGAGGTTCCGGAGGATATTCTGTATTCGGATGATTACAAAAAGCAGGCACAGTTTATCGGGATGAAATCCGATTTTGTGGAAGCCTTTATTTATTCCTGCATGCATGGGAAGACCTCAAACGGCATCCATAAGACCTTAATTGTAAGGTGCATGAAAAAGATGTATGAAAGCGTGTTTCTTTCGAAAAAACCGATGTCTCCTGTACTGGCAGATTTTGTGGAATTATTAAAAGCGCAGCCTGAGCCGGAAGGGAGGGAGCTGTACCTGCCTTTGGAAGCCTACGTGGACGGCACCTTTGACATGTTCGCGAAACAGAGCAATCTAAACAGTACGGCCCGGTTTGTGGCCTTTGGCATGAAAAATGTGCCGACTTCCCTGTGGGAAACCTGCATGTTGACGGTGATGCACCTGTTGTCCATGCGAATGGAATACAACATGGTGAAACAAAAGGCAACCCGCTTTATTGTGGATGAAGGGCAGTATGTATGCAATAACAGGGCGTCAGCAGAAGAACTGGAAAAGGCATTTATTACCTTCCGTAAATTTGGGGGAATCAATACCCTCTGCCTGCAGAACGTGAAGGCGGCTTTTGCAAATCCGAAAATAGAGACGATCGTCTCCAACTGTGATTTTAAACTGATCCTGGATCAGGGGGGCGCGGACCGGAATGCCCTGAGCACCATCATGGAACTGTCCAGCAAAGAATTCAAAGAGTTGGGAAATCCGGAAATAGGCCAGTGCCTGATCTCCTATGGCGGGCAGATTCTTTTATGTGATTCCCGGATTAGCAAACAGAACCTCCTGTACAAAGAATACAACACGAACTTCCATGAAAAAGCCAGAGAAAGCCAGGAGGCATAGGGTATGAAGATCCTGCAGAAAAAAGATACCCAGGTAACAGAAATTAACCGGAAGATCGGCAGAAAGAAGATGTTAAATGCAAAAGAAATGCTGATCGGGAAAGCAAAAGAAGATCCGGCGGTGGAAGCATTATCGGAAGAAGACCAGATCCGGTGGGGGAAGCTGCCCCAGTGGAAGAAACAGAAACTTTTGGAGAAGCTGGGAGACAGTCCGCAAAGGGACGGGGAAGGAAAATTGGGAAGAAATCCAGGTGGAAATAAAGCAGACCAGATGGCAGATCTGGTGCATGATGGACCGGACAGACTGAGGCCAGGAGGGTCAGGAACGCCGGAGGAGGCTGCAGCTGCTTTTTTATGGGAAGGCCTGAAAAGAGGGAATAGGGAAAGCCTTAGGAGAAAGTGGCAGACAGCTGACGGGGAGTTCGATGCTCAAATAGAAGAAAACAGCGTTCATGCAGATGGCCGGGAATGGCAGGATATGCAGCCAGACGGACTTACAGCCGCCGGTGCAGGTAAGCCTTGGCAACATGCAGCAACTGGAAAAGGGAACAGGGACACCCAGAGAGCAGACTGGGATACCGGGAAAGACTGGGAAAGCGGAACTGGAAGAATCAGGGATAGGGAAAAACAGCGATTTAAAAGGTCCGTAAGTGCAGCCGGTATCCGGAAAAGAAAAAACAAGTTAGCCCGTCTGCTTCAGAGAAACGGCAGCATGGTGCAGCGATTGCAGGACTTTCGGATTACAAATAACCAGGATATATCCGAAAAGGCAGACCAGACATTTGAAAAGGTAAAGAGAAGTCTGGATAAAAAAATAGCAGAGGCGGGAATGAAGGTTTTAAAAGCAGCATTCCAGTCAGTCCTGGCAGCACTTGGAAGTACTCTAGGTATCTTTCTTCTTCCTTTACTGCTGATTCTGATTTTGGTGGCGGCCCTTCTGATGAGTGGTTCGGGAGGCGTGGGGCGTGCCAATGTATCGCCGGAATGCGAACGATACCGGCCGTTGGTAGTGCAGTATGCAAAAAAGCATGAAATAGAGGACTTTGTAGAGATTATTATGTGTATTATGATGCAGGAATCCGGGGGTAGAGTGCCGGATGTAATGCAGTGCTCAGAGTGTCCGTTTAACACCAAGTATCCCCACAGTCCAAACTCCATCTCGGATCCAGAGTATTCTATTGATGTGGGAATCCAGAATTTTAAATCCTGCCTGGAGAGTGCCGGATGTACGGAGCTGGCAGACATGGATGGAGTAAAACTGGCATTGCAATCGTACAATTTTGGAAATGGCTATGCAGAGTGGGCAAAGAAAAACTATGGAGGATATTCTCTGGAGAATGCAAAGCTGTTTTCGAATATCTGGGCTGCAAAATACGGCTGGTCCCAATACGGGGATCCGGAATATGTTCCTCATGTACTGCGATATTATGTGGTGTCCGGAGGATTTGTGCCGGATGGAATTACAAATGAGGAGGCGGTGGGACAGCTTAATATGTTAATGGAAACCTGGCCTTCTGATATGGATGAACGCCGGGGTGCAGTGATAGCCAAAGGGGCAAGCCTGATCGGGAAAGTAACCTATGACATGTATGGGGAAGATACCAGAGCCGGCGTAGACAATCCGAGGACGTTAGACTGTTCTTCCTTTGTTGCATGGGCATTCCAGAAATCGGGTTTCACGGATGTTCCGTACTGGAGTACAACTGGAACCTTTGTAAGCTCTACCAATTTCACTCCCATATCAGCATCGGAATTAAAGCCGGGGGATGTGGGACTTATGAATACGATTGCTGCTGGCGGGAATAACCATGTGGGCATCTATGTTGGAAAAGATGCAAACGGCACCAGTATGTGGCTGCATTGTACCAGCCATGCCTCACCGGGGTGCAGCACAGTTACAGATGGACCCCGGATCAGCTATTATTCGGCATTTGTAATCTTTTACCGGTATACCGGTTTTCAATAGAGAAACAGAAAGATACAACAGAGTATTAAAAAAGCTGAAAAATAAAAGAAAAACAGAGAAGAAGGAGTAATCAAAATGGAAAAAAAGAAAATCATCTTATGCGGCGCGTGCGTGCTTCTACTGATTATCAGCATCGTGCTTGGCATCTTCCTAGCCAATAAAAGTAAAGGCAGGGATGAGAAAAAACAGCCGGAAATAGCCGGGGTGCAGAACGAAACAGAAAGTATGAAAGTTGCCGAGACCGGAAAACAGCCGGAAACAGACTTGGAAACCGAAGAGCAGACCCAAACGGAGACCAAAAAGCAAAAGGCAGTTATTTTTCAGGTTGACAGTCTGGCCGGATTCTTATCTGCAGACCAGGTGGAAGAAGTCCAGAACCGGGTGCTGTCGCTGATGCCGGAAGAAAGTGGAAATGAAAAACTGTGTGTTGTAAAGTGTATGACTTATCAGGAGGTTTCCGTAGAAAAAATGAATGTCACTTTTTACCTGATTGACAGTACCGACCAGGTATATGAAGGACATTATAATTTCAGCACCGCACAACTATCCATCGAAGCGTCCTCCAGGACCAAAGAAGAACTAGAGGAGCTGGCTAAAAAAGAGCAGGAACGGGTGATCGAATCGGAACAGAAGGAACAGGAGGCTGTAACAAAGCGCCTGGAGTCAGAACGTGTCGCGGAATCGGAGCGGATTGCAGAGTCAGAAAAGAAAGCAGCGAAAGAGAAAAAAGAAAGTGAAAAGGCAGAGAAAAAGAAGAAAGAATCCGAAGAGCAGGCAGCCAAAGAGGCAGAAACATATAAGACAACGGTGGATTAAAAGGTCTTCTCTGAAAGGCAAGGAGGTGCAGAGTGTGCAGTTAAGTGACAAAATAGAACATGAGTATACATTATTTAAGATGGGTTGCCTTATCACCAGCCGGGAGAACATCTTCATCCATGCAGAAGAAATCAGTTTAAAAAAATATATTTACCAGTATTTAAAAGAAATGCTTCCAAAGATGGAACAGGAGGAGCTGCTAAAGAGCAGGCTGCTTTATATGGACAATATCCTGGATAATGCTTATGGTTACGCAAAGGAATGCCAGGTTGTCTTTCGGGCGCCGCCGCTGGATAAGTGGCTGCAACAAAACAGAACTGGAAGTATGGGATCATAGAGAAAAGGAAGATTCCAAGAATAATCAAAAGGAATTGATGCAACGAAAGGGAAAGAAAAAGGATCCTATGAAAAAGGAAAATAAAGATCGAAAAGGCATGTCCTGTAATGCTGCATATAAAAAGATTATAAAACAAGAACAATATATAATTTGTGTATTCGATAGCAAAAGGGATAAGAACCCTCTCTTTGCGAGTCCATTTGGCGATCCTTTTTCAGAAGTGATAGAGCTAGTGATGAATGGTGGAAATGCATAATATAGTATAAAACTCATTTGTTAAATTTGCTATTAAGGAAAGGAGAGGCTAAGTGAATGTAATTGAACCCTCTCCTTTAGAGAGGAGGTATTTGATTTGGATCATGACCATGATGATAATAATAAACATGTGAGTAGAAAAAAAGTTTTTAAATTATTTATGGACATAACAGGAATAGCGATAGGTAGCATTGGTATTTATGCATATTTTACGGAAAAAGCAGTACAATTTCTTATTGCTGGTTGTTTGTTGTGGATTTATTGTGTAATTTACAAATGTAGTAGAGACCGGATGTGAGTTTGCTTATACAGATAAAAATTATCGCAACAAATATAACAGAAAATGCTAAAAACTCTAACCCAATAATTGCCAATATCAAATTGGCTATAGGTAATTGCTGTAAAAAGTACTTATATAAAATTACTGTACTAGCTAGAAAACAGAAAAAACCAAAAAGTTGATTGGCTAAAGAATCCAGGAGAGTATCTAATGAATATGTATTTCGTAATATTGCAGCTAAAAGGAAGTCATTAAAACGAAATTTTCTGGAAGGAAGCCTTAGCTTACTGCGGACAAATTCATACTCGTAATTTGTTTGGGCCTGTATAGCATTTAACAACTTTTGTGTTTTTTTATTATCAACTTTGGATGAAATAGAAATATGTTCGTTTAGTTTCTGAATAAGTGCCTGCATACTCAAGGTTATGTAAATCATGTGATTTTTATAAATATGATTAATTTTATGGATGTGAATTTGCTGATTATCAATTCTAATAGCTGTAAAAATGAAGTGTTTTTGCAAAGGCAGTAGTACATTTTCTAATCGAGTATTAAAGATCTCCTGCTTTTTGGGAGATAAGGAAGCGAGTTTATTCACAAAGTATGTTACGAATGCGGTAAGAACTATTCCAATAACGGCTATAGCTATTTTTGAGTTTATTGCTTTGGTGAATGTATCTGAATTAATGAAAGTAAAAAAACTGTTCAACATTTTGATATCCTCTCTTTTGTAATTATTGTTATAAACTATAGAATAATAATTAAGTTCATCAGAAGAATAAAAGTATTTATGAGTAAAGTAATTTTAATGCTTTTTATATTTTATGTCAATAAATTTGATATCTTAATTGTGAAAGAAGTTCGAAAGAGCTGGGTGGATGCCACTGGATAGGTGATCTTATGGTTATTCCACAAGTGAATCAGCTTCAGGGATTACTTCATAAGGTTGAGCAAATGAGATTGAGTAAATTTCGTTATCATTTTGATCTTGACAATCCGTTTGACAACCGTATTACGTCAGACAAACGGTTTGATGAATTAATGGAAAGACAGGATAGCTGCATTCCGTTAAGGTAGCAAATGAAAAGTAGGAAATTAATGGTTAAGGTAAATGGCCAAGAAAAAAGAGCCTACATTCATTATGAAAAGTATAGTGTGGGTTCCAGAGTAATTGAGAGATGGATTACGGTTACTTTATCGGAGAAGAAGAAACTTGGTTTTCTAACCTATTACAAAGCAAGCGGTTGCTGGAATGGAAGAGGCAATACTGGTAGAACAAACAATAGATGAGCACAAAATACAGTGAGAAGATTAATAGGAATTAATTTGCCATTTTTTATGCCAGCTTTTGAAAAAATGGGAAGTGCAAATCATGAGCCAGGTGATGGATTTTTTTGTCGGATTGGAGATAAATGGAGACAGAAAATAAAGTGGAGGCAAAATGACTCCAAACGGGGTATTAGGGTGCGTCCCCTAACAAGATAGTGATTTGTCATACAAATTGCGTAACTTGCAAAAAGACCTATGCAAAAATGGAGTCCAATGGAGTCAAAAATGGAAAATGGAGTCCAATGGTGTCATAAATCACAAAAAATGGAGCCAACAGACTCCACCAGTGAAAAAGTGGAGTCCAATGGAGTCAGAAGACTGAAATAAGTGGAGCCAACAGACTCCATCAGTGAAAAAGTGGAGTCCAATGGAGTCAGAAGACTGAACCAAGTGGAGCCAACAGACTCCATCCGTGAAAAAGTGGAGTCCAATGGAGTCAGAAGACTGAAATAAGTGGAGCCAACAGACTCCATCAATGAAAAAGTGGAGTCCAATGGAGTCAGAAGACTGAACAAAGTGGAGCCAACAGACTCCATCCGTGAAAAAGCGGAGCCAAATGGAGTCAGAGGACTGAACCAAGTGGAGCCAACAGACTCCATCAATGAAAAAGTGGAGTCCAATGGAGTCAGAAGACTGAACCAAGTGGAGCCAACAGACTCCATCAATGAAAAAGCGGAGCCAAATGGAGTCAGAAGACTGAAATAAGTGGAGCCAACAGACTCCATCCGTGAAAAAGCGGAGTCAGCCGGTTCCATAACAGAAAAAGGAGGTTATCAATTAGATGAATGAGAAAACAAAGCAATGGTTTCAAAAAGAGTTCGGGATTACCGAGGAAGAAGATATCGTATCCGAAGAAGATCTCGAAGATTGGGAGGAGGTGGAAATATGCCAGACGCTTTTGAAATAGTCATGGAGGAACGCAGAAAGCTGGTGGAGAAGATTGCTGCCATGATGAAAAAAGGATACCAGTTTACGGCACCGGAGTGGAATCAGGCAGCTTTACGCCCAGTGAATCCTCTGTCCGGAGTGAAATACAGAGGGGGGAATCGGCTGCGCCTGATGAATGTGGTGATGGAACGGGAATATAAAGATCCCCGCTGGATGACTTCCCTGCAGCTGAAAAAAGCCGGTTATTATATCCGGAAAGGGGAACGGGGAATCTTATGTGAAAAATGGATTTTTGAAAAAGAAGTGAAGAAAATAGATGAGCATGGTAAAGAGGTCCGCGTCCGTGAAGCATTAAAGCAGCCGGTGGTCTCTTATTTTATTGTATTTAACGGGGAGCAGGTTGTGGATTTTCCAAAATACATCCAGGAAAGAAGAGAGGAAAGTGAGACAATGGAGCTGGCCGGGAAGTTTATTGCGGCAAGTGAATGCCCGATCATAGAAGCGGCACAAACCGATGCTTTTTATGTACCGTCTCAGGATAAAATCTGTATTCCGCTACGGGGAAGTTTCAAAGATGATGTTTCTTTTGCCAAAACGCTGATCCATGAAATGGGACACAGCACCGGGCATGAAAGCCGGCTGAACCGGAATCTCAGGCATCCGTTTGGCAGCCGGGAATATGCCCGTGAGGAACTGCGTGCGGAACTGGGGGCCTTGTTTGTGGAAAATGAGCTGGGCATCCAGTTAAACGCGGATCATTTCCAGGATCACTCTAATTATCTGAAATCCTGGATCGTTGTGTTGAAGGAGGATCCAAATGAATTATTTCGTGCAGCATCCGATGCAGAGAAGATTGCAGACCGGTTAGTGGGAAACTATTGCCGGAAATATGACGTGACTCTGAATGCTGGAAAAGAAAAACTGCCGGAGATACAGAAGAAAGTCCAAAAGAAGATGCATCTGTAATTCCAGCATGCTGTACTTTTTCACGATGAACATAACAGATCAAGGATTTTAGGATGGGAGGCGGAATAAATAAAAGAGGATCAAAATCGGGACAAAAGGTTAAATGTAAGGCTACGGGAAACAGAGTACCAGGCATTTTTAGAACGGTGTGAAGAGTACGGGGAACAGAGTTATTCGGATTATATCAGAAGGTGCATTTTTTCAGATGAGCTGGCAAAATCCCAGGCCCTGTTAAAGGAACTGCATCAGACAAACTATCAAATCCGCAAGATTGGGGTTTTGGTCAATCAGATTGCCCATAAGGTCAATGGGGGATATGCGTTTACCAGAGGAAATGAACAGAGTATCCTGAAGAAAATGGACGAAATAGAAAATATGTTTCGGATTGTGCAGGAACAAATCCTGGGAGGGGGTGGGAATCATAGCACTGACTAAGTTAATGCACATGAAACAGTCCGCAAAAGGAAATCCGGCAGCACATCTAAAAAATGGGATCCAGTATATCATGCAGAAAGAAAAAACAGACGGGGGGATCTGGATTGGGGGGAATGCAGGAACTGCGCCGGATGAGGTGCTGCAGACTTTTTTGGATACCAAAAAGGATTATGGGAAGCCGGATGGCAGGCAGGGATACCACTTTGTGATTTCCTTTAAAGAAGATGCAGCGCCAGAGCAGGTATATCAAATAATGGGGGAATTTTGTAAAGAATATCTGGGAGACCAGTATGACTTTGTATATGCGGTGCACACGGATACCAGCCACCCACATGCGCACGTGATATTTAATAGTGTGGCACGGACTACGGGGATCAAGTACCATTATAAAAAAGGAGACTGGGAAAAGTATATCCAGCGTGTAACGGACCAGATCTGCCAGAAATATGGGTTTGATAAGTTTGAATACGAGGGAGGGGAGCAGAAAGATTATGGAGAGTGGCTCAGAGAGCGGCAAGGGAAACTCACCTGGAGGGATGTGGTGAAAAATGATCTGGATTATCTGATCCCAAAAGTAGAAACCTATCAGGAGCTGCTCATTGCCCTTAGCGTGAAAGGATACCGGATCCGGGCAGGAAAATCCGTAAGACATGGGGAATATCTGGCATTTACGCCCAAAGACGGAAAAAAAGCGGTACGTTCCTATCAGCTGGGGAAGGGATACCAGCCGGAAGATTTAAAGAACAGGATCCAAAACCGGGACAAGATGGATACTGTCCGGCCGGATAAAGCGTTGGTTACGCCCAGGTTAAAAAAGGTCCGCAGTACTGGATATCTGGCCAGAAAGCAGGAGTACCTGACCCCGTACCAGTTTTATTATGTAAAGCATTACTGCAAAAACAGTGTTCTATACCATTACCAGAACACCAGGAACTATAAGGACATCCGGGATACAGAAAAGGCAGCCAGACAGTGCAGATACCTCCTGAGGCATTGTATTCGGTCAGAAACAGAGTTAAAAGCTAGGGAACAGCTGCTGGAGGAAAAACGGGCAGGCTTTCTCCTGGAAAGAAACCGGCTTTACCGAAACGGAATTTCCGGGGAAGAAAAACAAATCCTGAATAAGTATCAGGCTCTTCAGAAGAAGCAGAAAGAAGCGGCTGGGGATGAGGAAACCTGGGAAAGTTGCCAGGACGAACTGGAAAAGCTGGAAGAAAGCTACTATGCCGACCGGCTAAGCCTCCTGCAGGAGGAACGAGAAAAACGAATTCAGAAAATAAATGAGGATATTCGGGCAATAAAGGCGGAAGCAGGTATCATCCGCCAGTTTCACAATCCACAAAAAAATCAGATTAAAAGGGAGCAGGAGCCATGGAAAAACATACCTATACAGCCGAGGAAGTGAAAAAAATAGAAGACCAGCTGATGGAAAAAGAGATTAAGAATGGAAGCAATAAGGAGATGCAGCTTTCATTATGTCTGCGGTACGGTGTGCCGCAAAGTAAGATCAACTGTATACTTCGGCATATTGAAAAGCTCTCGGATACCCAGACCGTAGACATCTGCACCTGCATCCTGATGGACATGGATCTGCAGACCATTGAACAGATGTGCAGGAATCCGAAAGAACTGGAAACCTATAAGCGTAATTGTCTGGAGGCCAACTATGCGCCAAAACGCCAGGAAATTTACCAGGAGGTATTCCAGGAATTCCATATTAGATGGCAGACAGAGTTTGATCAGCTGCGCGGCCAGACCGACATGCTTTCTCGTTTTTTTGTTTTCCTCCAGGTGCAGATCGAGAAAAAGGATGAAGAGATCAAAGAGCTGTCCAAGTACCGGGAAAGCCGTATGGAGACCCTGATTGGGAAACAGCCGGACAGAAAGATAGAAAATGTGCCGTATGGAAAAAGGGAAAAGGAAGAGAAGGTAAGGAAAGAGAAGCCCCAAAAAACTGCACCGAAAGGAAAACAGTTGGAGGGGGAAACGCTGGCAGAAAAGGCGAAAGGGTTCCTGTTCAAAGAACAGGATCCGGAAACTTTTCTGATCCGGCTCTTCGCAAAACTGGAGGAAGGACAGATGGAAGCTGTCCTGGATGGTTATGAGAAAGGGCTGTCCATTGGTGAGATTAAAAAATATGCAAAGAAGGAATATAGTGCAAAGAAGATGCAGGAAATAAAAAAACTGCTTCTTCGGAAGCATGTGTAGAAGAAAACAGAGTGAACAAGATGCCGGATGAGGCAGAAGGTTTTCGATTTCAGGTAAAGGCGGCTAAAAGCTGCTTTTTTTGACAGTAATAATGAAAGCGGAGGAATGAAATATGAATATCGTAAAAATTGATCCTAAGATTTATGAGTTTGGCGAAGTACCAAAGGAAGAATATCTGGAATATTTCCAGTATAAAAACCCGGTGAAATTAGAGGAAGACACCTACCAGGTAGACGAACTAGGTGTATCCCTGCCAGCAGTGAGCATTTTGGAAAGGGATATTCCGGCACCGGATAAAACACAGGAACCAATGGAAGAGGAGGGAAACCTTTCTTATTTTGTGGAACAGATGGATGCTTACCAGCAGAACTTTGAGGCACTGCTTACGGAAATGGAACAGGCCAGACTTGAAAATGAAAGGAAACTGAATCAATGCTATGGATTCCTAAGAGAAAAAGGGCTGATGGAAGCGTTTGAAAAGGAATATGGAGCAGTTCTGGAAAACGATGGAATTAAGGAAGAAAGAATGATCGGGGAGGGACTAAGAGCGATGCAGATTCAGGAAGCTGGGACGGAACAAAAGGAGCAGACGGAGAAAGCGCTGCAGGATCTGGAAGAAAAGAAGGAAAAAATCGTGGTACCAGGACTTAACGGAACCTGGCAGGTGGTGATGCGGCTTCTGCCAGGGCAGGATAAAAAAGAGCTTTTTGTATTAAAAAGCGAAATTTCTGCGGACTTGGAACCGGTCCTGGTGGACCGGTATGCACAGCCTGTTTCTGTTACCAGCTTGGAATATGGATTATCCGCGTATACCGATGTGGTGGAAAACTATCGGCTTGCCCAGCAGATCGTACATCTAATTGAAAAACAAGATACGATACTGGGCTATGAGGAGGGGGTCCGTGGCTGGGAAAATCAGATGCAGGCCATTGGCTTGATGGAAGAAAACATAACCTCCGAAGCCGGCAGGGAGTGGATTTTGGAAGAACTTGGGTATATCCAGTCTGCCCATCCGGAATTAGCAGAGGAAATCGGGAAAATAAAAGAAAAGATGTCATTATTGCAGACAGAGAGAACGCAGGGGCAGCCGGATAAAAGCTCCATCGGAGAAAAAGCACCTGCATGGGAAGAAAAAAGCCGTATGGAAGAATATCCCGGAAAAACAAAGCAACGCCCCAGCCAGACAGAGCTGGGAAAGGAACAGGAAAAGAAAGCGGAAATGACGAAAAAAAAGAAGCTGAGTATGTAAAGGAGGGGGCCAATGAGTGACGGAGCAGATGTAAGCTATATCTTAAACACCGGGGTACAGGGAATGGGTATGATGTTTCAGGGGAGTGCTTTTTTGATCAAACAAATCCTTTTTCTGACTCAGTTTCTATACCACCAGTATCAAAAAGGGAAACTGTCGAAAGGAGAATTCCATGACCTGGCCAAACTGATCCAGGCATCAGGAGGAAATATCAGCTATCTCAACATTCCAGCGGAAAATGAAGCACGTATCCAACAAATAAAAGAAGACCTGCAGAAATTAAAGGTGCCTTTCCACCTGTTGCCAGATTTGAACCATGGGGATGGGATGGTGCAGATCATATACCATGGAAGTTTTAGAAACGTCGTGCAGCCATGGTTTAGGGATTACTGTGAAAACCGTTTAAAAGACGGCACGCTGAAAGATGATCAGACCCTGGCTGCCCTAGCTGGAGGAGAAATAAACACTGGGATTATTACCGTGCCGACAGAGGATCCCAGGTTGTTATCAGAAATGGCGGAAGATTTTTCAAAGCTTGGGATCTCTTATAACTTAATGAAAGATACGAATATAGGGGATGGTACCAGAGAAGTCCTTTATGCGAAACAGGATGAGGCAAAAATTAAGAGCTGGTTCGATAACTTTTGTCAGAAACATGTGGTAAAAGGCGGAGAAAAAACATACCAAGAGCTGCAGAATCTGGCAGGAGGGAAAGCACAGGTGGGATTTATTGCAATTCCGGCCGAGAACCGGGAACAGGTATTAACATCCATGAAAGAAGATTTTACCATGCTGGGTATAAACTACCATCTGATGCAGGTACAGGCTGGAACCGGACAGTTGCAGGTTATGTACCTGAAAAAAGATGAAACAGCAGTAAGAAATTGGTATTCTTCTTATGCCACCGACCAGCTGGTACGGGGTGGGTACAAAAGCTATCTGGACCTGGTTAATCTGACAAACGGGCAGACACAGATGGTTAGCGTGCCGTCAGAAGAAGGGCTGTTAAAGGATATGAAAGCAGACTTTGACAGTCTGCATGTAAATTATACGCTTATGCCGGATTTAAATGCGGCGGACGGCATGACTCAGGTGATGTATGCTTCTGCGGATGCGGCCAGGGTAAGCAGCTGGTACGGCATGTACCAGGAAAAGATGCTGCGGGAGACCGGGGAGAAAATGCCGGATATGCAACCTGTCAATATGGAGCAGTATACCCAGACGGCCGAGATCAAGCCGGAAGATTACTTAAATGCGGCACAGAAGCAAGAAGAGTCCCCTGTCCTAGATGCGGTAAAAAAAAACATGTCTCTAAATGAGAACGCAGTTTACCAGCATTATGACTCTATGCCGGATTATGAAAAAATAACCATAAATGAAAAGCTGGTGGTATCCAAAGAAGACGGCACATTTATCAGCCGTATCCCGAACAGTAAAAATGAGTACCTGGTATGCAAAGCCAGCATGGTATTCGAAAGTGATTTTGTTGCAGGTACGGACCATAACAAGACCTATATTGCCTTTGTATCGAACAAACACCGGAATGTCATTGTGGATGCCCAGGGGAAAATGCTGGAAAGTAAATCCACACCAGAACTTCTGGCCCACTATGACGAAGTAACCAGGGATTTTGTAAATAAGAAGGTGGAGGAAATCATTAAAATTCCAAAAACATCAAAAACACCGGATCTGCATCCTCCCGGTATGCATTAGGGGGTGGCTGCTGATGTCGAAAAAAAGAGCGCTTAGGGCCAGTATATTTTTGAGCATCCTTATCCTGGTTTTATCCTACTACTTATCCGGCCTATTTACGTTTCAACATATAAGCCTGGATAATATAAGTTCCTTACTCACGGAGATCTTTACCCACCCATTTGGAAGATGGTGGAATGCGAAAACCCCGGCCTGCTTTGGGATTGGAGGCATTGTATGTCTAATGATCAGTGCACAGCTGATCTCCCAGACCGGTAATTTTATGTTTGGGAAAGAATACGGGGATGCGAAATGGGCGGATTTAAAGAAGCTGAATAAGAATCTGGCAGACAAAGAAGAGGAGAACAACCGAATCCTGTCCGAAAACCTACGGGTTACTTACGATACAAAGCGGTCAGATATGAATAATAATACGGTTTACATCGGGGGATCCGGAAAAGGAAAGGGATTCCGCAATATCATCCCAAACCTGGCCAATGGCGTAAAACGGATGCATGTCATTACAGATGCCAAGGGAGACACACTGAAACTGCTGGGAAATTACATGTTGAAATTAGGGTATGATGTCCGTGTGCTGAATCTGATTGATTTTGAGAAGAGTCTACATTACAATCCTTTTTTTTACATACTTCATGAGGAAGATGTCGATAAACTGGTGGATAATATCATGGCAAATACAAAAGTACATGACAGCATGAGCGGAGACCAGTTCTGGGAGGATGGACCTAAGATGCTGACGGTAGCAATCTTTGACTACCTATGGATGGAATACCCGAAATCAAAGCAGAACTGGACCAGCTTTTTTGAACTGCTGGATCTGGTATCTGCGGATGAAAATAAAAATGGGTTTGCAAAGCGGATCGAGATCCTGGAGCAGACCCATCCCATGGGGGCAAACCATCCGGCGGTAAAAAATTATAAAATATTCAAAGGCGGCGCAGAAGAAACCATGGCGTCTATTCTGATGATTTTATATGCCAGAATGCGTGTGTTCCGGATGGAGAATGTGCAGTGGCTGATGCAGACAGATGAACTGCATTTACAGGATATCGGAACCGGAGTACTTGGAAATCCGGATAAAAAAGTGGCGCTGTTCATTCTGATCCCGGATGAAAGCATCCTGTATTCACCCATTGTGGGGATGGTCTATACGCAGCTGTTCCAGATCCTGTTTGACCAGGCCAGAAAGAATGGCGGTTCCCTGCCCTTTGATGTAGTCTGTGACTTCGATGAATATGCGAACATTAAAATGCCTGGTGATTTTATCCGTGAAATTGCTACGGTACGTTCCCGGCGGATTGTTTTCAATATTTATATCCAGAGCATCAGCCAGATAAAATCCCTGCATAAAAATGACTGGGAAACCATTTTCGAGAATTCGGATACGCTGGTATATCTGGGATCAGGGACAGGAGGAAAGGGAACTTTTGAATATATTTCAGAATTATTAGGAGAATTTACCATTCATAAACGTTCTTCCGGGGTAACATATGGGCAGCATGGAAATAATAACAGTAATGTGGATATTTTATCCAGAAAACTCATGAACCCCTATGAAATAAAGATGCTGTCTACCAAAAAGTGCATTGTACTCCTGCCGGCATCGGATCCGGTGAAAGACCAGAAATACCGGCCGGAAAAAAAGCGGTGGTTTCAGGAAGCGGTGGCACTGGGTGAATACGAGGGGAAGGTGAGGGCGGTTCGTTCAGGTGAAAAGAATCTGGTGTGGGAGGATATTTTACAGGCAAAAATTACCTTCTTAACGGAAGAGGATCTGGCTTATTACCATAAACAGGCAGAGCAGAAAAATACAAATATCATAGAACTGGATGAAGAAGCCCTGATGCAGATTGATTTTTGCGATGAGAGTGCTTTTGAACCGGAGAAGCTGAAAGAACTGATGCAGCGAAAGAGGACAGCCATAAAAACGCTGGAAGAGGAGCATGCAGGGGAAGTACTCGATTTGTCTATCGGATCTGCCTATGACTGGCTGAACCGGTATGTATTAGAGGATGGGCAGAGAGAGGAGATCATTTTGGCGCTGGAAGAGGGCATGACAGATGAGGAAATCAGAACCTTTTTCAATCCGGAATATTCGGCCCAGAAGATGAACCAGATGCGGAGGCTACTGATGCTTGCTAAGAGAAATTAAATGTTAAATATAGACAACAAAATTTGGAATGAAATAAGAAGGAAAACAAGGGGGAGGTAAGGTGCAAAACAATATGCGGTCACAAATAAATGAAGAAAAAGTAAAAGATATTTTGAGAAACAGGAATAAAAAGTTAGATTATATTGACGAGCAGATAAAAGAAATGCATATTGATTTAGCAAAGATAGATGAGAAAATAAAAAAGCTTGATAGGTCTGCTTATGGGTTTCAAATGCGAAAAAGATTGGAGGCACAAAAGAATATATATGAAGCGCAGCTAAATATATACCTGGACCAGAGACAACAGATTGAGCGTCTATGGATATGTTTAAGAAGTATGTTCATTCTAAATGTTGACCAGTTTACGGTATTACAAGCTTTATATATTCATTCTGATACGTTTGATGCAGTTAGAAAAAGTATGTGCATGCGGAAAAAAGATTTTTGTAATTTAAGAATCAAAGCGTTAAACCATGTGATTGAACTGTATAATAGCCCAAATAGTGATCTGGAGATTCTGCAATCATTAGAAAATGGAAATTAAGGAAAAAGTGCAGGTAAGGATGATTTAGTGAACTTTTTGGGAACCTGTGGGAACTTAGGGGAACCTATAGGGAACCTACGGGGAACCAAATGGAGCCTGTGGGAACCAAAAACAAGCTGTTTTTTTTGTACTTAGAGGTTTATGATAAATATAAGCAGCCAGGATAAATAAGGCGGCGAAAATGGAACAGAATAAAAAAATTAGGAAAGGAGTACACGCCGATATGAAATCATTTTTAGAGGAATATGGAATCATCATCATTGTTGCGATTATTGTGTTAATCATGGTATTGCTTGCAACACCGCTTGGCCATTACATTGGGGAAGCAGTTGTGTCAACCGTAACAAATTTCATTACGAAATCAGGTATTACGAACCCGCCGACAATTACCATGCCATGGTAGATAGACAACCTATGGAAAACAGAAATGTAAAATCCGTGCCTGTTTCTTTATAAGGCAGACTGAAACCAGTAAACATAATATTGTCAAATTGATTATTAATGTGAAATGAATTCAAATTTGAAAGCCTCCAATATGGGGGCTTTCGCTATAGTGGGAGGAAATGATGGAAAAAAAGAATATCTGGAACTTTAAAGAGGAAAATTACGGACCTTTTTTATCATATGTAAAGGATAAGATGGTAACAGACATCAATTATAATGGAAGGGATACATGGATAGATCATCTGGAAAAAGGGCGCTACAAAGCAGATATAGTTGTGACGGCAGACTTTATTAACCAATTCAGTGCCCGTCTGGCAAATGCAGTCAGTGCAAATTTTAATAAAAATGATAATCTTCTGGAGGCGGAGACAAATACATTAAGGATTTCCATTGTACATGAAAGTGTCACGAATACCGGTAGGTCTATTTCTATACGGAAAACAGAACCAATACGCCGTCTGAATAAAGAAATTATTCGGAAAACAAATTATTGTTCAGAAGAAACCATGATGTTTCTTGAGAATGCCGTCCATGCCCATTTAAATATTATTATGTGCGGACTGCCTGGATCTGGTAAAACAGAGCTGCTAAAATACTTAACGAAATTTATAGCAGACAATGAAAGAGTTATTACGATCGAGGATAATCTGGAAATCCACTATTCTGAGATCAACTCACAGAAAGACTGCGTGGAAATGAAAGTCAATGAAAAATTTTTTGATTATACCAAAGCAATTAAAGCCTGCCTCCGCCAGAACCCTCGGTGGATTATGTTGTCCGAAGCCAGGTCAGTAGAAGTGAAATACCTGCTGGAAGCGTTGAGTACAGGGACACACTGCTTAACGACACTGCATACGGATGATGTGCGCAAAGTGCCGGACAGAATTCAAAATATGATGAAAGATTCCTTTTCGGCTGACCGCATGGAAAATGATATTTATTCATTTGTGGACCTGGGAATCCTGTTAAATAAGAAGACTGACCAGATGGGGGCAATCAGGAGATATATAGACCAGATATGCATATTTGACAGGGATGAGCAGAAAGGGATAAATAACATTGTTATGGTGGTACAGGATGGAAAAATAATCAGCCGGGAAATACCGGAAAATATTTGGAAGAAATTCCATTTAAACAATATTCAGAACCCATTTGTGAGAGGAGGATGTGAAAATTGAAAGCAGGAAAAAAAGAATTAAACAGGGATAAAGAAATGCAGATAAAAACGAAGGAATCCGGGAAAACGGGCATGTTTCAGTATTTGAATCCGAAAAATCTGGTAAAAGAAATAAACCGTTATGGCTACCATTTTTCCCTTATAGGGTTTTGGAAATTTTATATTCTTGCATTCATTGCGGTTATTCTGGTATCGCTGCTATATGGTCTTCAATTACCGTATGTATTGGCAATCATAGCATTTTCTTTATTCATCTCACCCTTTATTATCCGGAACACCTATAAGAACCTGTATGAGCAGAAGCGCTTCCAGGATGTGACCGGTTATCTGGAACAGCTCTTATATTCTTTCCGAAAAGTTCCTAAAATATTAAATTCACTGCAGGATGCCCTGGCAGTGTTTCCAGAAGGGAAAATGAATGAAATGATCCGGCAGGTCATGGACAATATCCAGAACAGGCCTATTGAAGAAGGGGAGGATATATACCACAATGCCTTTTCGGAAATGGAAGTACATTATGGGTGCAGGAGGATGAAGCAGATCCATGATTTTTTAATTAAAGTTGAGGATACAGGAGGCGATTTTAATAAAGCGGTTGATATACTCCTGGAAGACCGCCGGTTGTGGATAGAACGGGTATATGAACTGGAAGCGGAAAGGAAGAACCTGAAAATCAAAATTATTGTTTCACTTGCATTGTCTTTTTTTATCTGCGGATTAACGATGATGATGCTGCCGAAGGATTTTAACACCCTGCAGAACGCCCTGTCCCAGCTGGCAACCACCGCATTGATTATCAGCAATATTATTATTTTTTATTTTGCACAGAAAAAATTATCTGCAGACTGGCTGGATGACCTGCAGGAGGATACAGAAGAAATACAGAGACACTATGATACGGCAGTAAATTGGAATGGAAAAAAAGAAAGAAGGAAGTCCCTCATAAAGGCTGCAGTGGGAGCCATTATATGTGTCACAGGCGTGGTGTTGGCTTCTATGCCGGCTGTGGTGCTTGGCGGGGGCGCAGTATTATTTTCTCTCGTGCAGCCGGCATTAAAATTAAAGAACGCGAAAAAGAGAATCTTACGCGAAATAGATAAAGCTTTTCCGGTTTGGATTATGGAACTTTCTTTACTGTTACAAACAGATAATCCGCAGGTATCTTTAACAAAATCGGTAGAAAAAGCACCCTATGTATTGCAAAAGGATCTTGAAAAATTAGTATCGGAGATTGAAAAGAACCCGGCTGACATAAAACCATATCTGGGATTTATGCCTGAATTTGACCTCCCTGATGTGCAGTCGGCATTAAGAATGCTTTATTCCATGTCCGAGTCCGGGGCAGAAGATTCCAAAGAACAGATTATGTTTTTAGTAGAACGGAATAACCGTCTGCTGGATAAGGCGGAACGTATGGCCAATGAAGACAGCACGGCAGGCACAGGGCTGTTTATTTTAATTCCCATGGTTACCGGATCGGTAAAGATGATGGTTGATTTGGGAGTTTTCTTAATATCGCTGCTTAGCATCACCCAGAATATGTAACCAAGTAAAGGCAAGGAGGGATATGTGTGAAAGGAATCATAGAGGAATATGGATATTTGATCGTGGCAGCCGTGATCGGTTTAGCCGTCCTGGTGTTTTTATTCAGCGGGTTAAAACCGGATGGTTTTCTGGAAGTGCTGGCCAGGGTTTTCTCAAAATCTACATTAGGATAGGAGGTGGTTGCGTTGAAAGCATTTATGGAGGAATACGGGAAGACCATTATCATTTCGATGATTGGAATTCTATGTTTTACAATTCTTTTCTTTAGCGGGGCATTCATGGATATGGTCGATCATTTAAAACCAGCAAACCCGGATGTGCGAAATGAGGGGACGAAAACCCATCTGAAAGAACTTGGAAACAGGGCAAAACCAAAGTTTATTTTCCGCGATCCGCAGCTGCAGCTGGGGGACAGTATCCAAATAAGGGATCTGATTCTGGAAGTAAAAGATGCTGACGGAAATGACTTGAAAGACAGGGTGGAGTACTATCAGGAAGATGGAAATAAAATAAGCGGGGATTATGAAATCAAGGCATATAAAATGGAGGAAAAAAAGTATCGTTTCTATGTAGAAGACAGTAAGGGGATATACACAGATAAAAAGTTTGCAATCGTTATAAACAATACAAATGAAAATATAAACGATGCAGCGGAATACATAACAGAATGGGACATAGGGGTATCACCTGGAAGCGTGTCAGGTAAACTCTTTTCCTATGAAGAACATGGAGTTAAGAAAACAATCCTGTATATTATTGGAAATGGAAAAACAATGTCTTACCAATATGGCAGGCCGCCATGGACAAGGGATGGATATAATGGCTATATTACGGAAGTTATAATTGATACTGGTGTTATTACAGAAGATCTGTCAAATTGGTTTAAGGATTTTACGAAATTGGAACGGGTACCTGATTTTTATATAGAAAATGGAATAAAAAATATGACAAGTGCGTTTGAAAATTGTACTTCACTGACAAGTGGGTATATACCATCAGGGGTAACGAACATTACAGGCATATATAAAGGGTGCACCGGGATAAAATCCGTGTCAACCATACCGTCTACGGCAGAGCGTATGAATGAAGCTTTTTATGGATGTATAAAATTACGCGGAACTCTTGTTGTGAAGGCACACCCATACGAATACAGCCGCTGCTTCTATCAGGCGTCAAGCCAGACAAACGGCATCTCACTGAAAGTTTACAGTTCCAATATCTTAAATGAATATACGGTAAAGCAGATGGTGAATGAAGCAGCCATGGAGGATGAAAGCACAAATATCATCTACCTTGGACAAAAAAATTAAAGGGGTGGGAGCATGAAGGGCATATTAGAAGAATATGGGCAAACAGCAGCAATCGTCATAATAGGTCTTTGTTTTGTAAAAGTTTTGTTTGCGGTGCTACAGGCATTATCATATTAACAGGGAGGTTTGACAATGAAAGGAACAATTGAATTCTTTCTTGCGATCATTGTATTCGCATTATTGGCACTTGCGGGGACCGGGTACATAACAGCTTCAATCAATACCGCCAATGCCAGGGACTACCATGCTTCCATCATAAATGAGTTGGAAGCCAGCAATTTTAACCAGGAAGTAATCGAAAGCTTATATATTGATGCCGCCAGTAAGGGCTATATCCTGGAACCGGTACTCCCTTATGAAATAGAAGGACATCAAAAGACAGCGGAAGTGATTCTGAACTACACTTATGATATTGGAGTACTAAATATCACTGGAGAACAGCATAGCATACGCGGCTATGCCAGATAGGGAGGAGGGAAATTCATGAAGGGTGGAATTATGGCGTTTATTTCAATTACTGTTTTAGTGTTGCTGGGACTGACAGTATTTACGGTATCCAGCCGTAATATAAGAAAATCAGAATTAGATAAGAGCCTATCAAATGCGATTGAACAAACGATGAACGTCAGGTTTCTAAAAGAGACATACACTATAGCTGACCAGGAAGAACTCGTGGCAGATTTAACTGGAAATCTGCTGTCACAGCTTGCAAGTGATTCAGATATTGAAATCCAGGTATTGAACATCGATTTTGCAAATGGCTGCATGGATGTAGAAGCAACAGAAAGGTTCCAATATTTTACTGGTAAAGAAGGAAAGATCACAATACGTAAGTCTGTAATATTTGAACAATACCAAGATCCAAATGATAAGTTTTATCAGGTTAGGTTTTTAAATCCGGACGGGACTCTTTTTAAGCAATTACAGGTATATAACGAAGGTAGGATAAATGCACCAACACCTGGGCCTGTAAACTTAATTCGATGGGAACAGCTGGATAATACAGGATGGGATGGAGATTTCAGTAAAATAATTGTAACTCAGGATTTAACTTTCAAGGCAGTATGCAGTTAGGAGGAGAAACTTTATGAAAAGAAAAATAGTTGCCTACGTTTTAGTCTTATCACTTGTGATACCGTTAATAATGCCTAATTCAGCTTATGCAGCACCGGAAATCACTGCAAATAGTATCACAGAAAAAAGCACGGAGTATGATAACACTGCAAAAGAAGCTAAACCAACAGAAATTACGGAGAGTCATACGAATAAAAAAGCAGATCAATCTGAGAAAAAGCAAAATGAAAAAGAAACAGAAATCGATTCTAAGAATAATTCTCAAACAGAATCGTTAGAAACAATTTCTGAGTCAGAAATCCAAGCTACAGAAGAAAGAGAATCAGAGATTACAGAGCAAACAGGGGATGATGTTCAAAGAGTTATTTTTACAGATGAGTTAATGGCGGAACTTGATAAAGGGGTTCTGACTATTAGTGGAATCGGAATGATTCCTGATTATGAAAAGGGAGCATCCCCCTTGGAAGAATTTAAGAAAGAGATCATTTCTATTCGAGTGGGAGAAGGTATTACCGCGATAGGAAACCAGGTGTTTGCTGATTGCATAAATGTAGAAAAAATTGAACTTCCGGATTCGCTTGTCACAATTGGAAATTATACTTTTTCTAATAATGTAAGCCTTAGAGAATTAAATCTGCCCAGAAACATTACAAAAATAGGGACAGGAGCCTTTTATAATGACATTAATCTAAATGTAACAGGATTTCCAGAAAGCCTAAAAGTAATCGAGGAATCTGCTTTTTACAATTGTTACTCAAATAAAATGTTAGCAGATAAAAATACGAATGTTGGTGCAGAAGCTTTTTTCTTAAGTAAACACCAGATAATTTTTAAGCCAGATGAAATATACCTATTGGCAGATGGGAAGCCGGTATTGTTTGGGAACATTTACAAAGCAGCTGCAGACCTATCAATAAAAATGAATAGTGAGGATTTGGAAAGCATTTTAACACAGTTGGGATTAGAATATAATCAGACGTTTGAGAAGATAAATGACTATTTTGATTACCTTGTTGAGCGTGAGCAGTATGGAATTAAAATAAGTTACACACTGGAAGTTTTAGAATTAATAGAGAATGAGCTTCAAACAGAATCTGAGTCTGAGGCAGAGAGTGAAACAGTCACAGAGCAGGAAAAGATTATGGAATCTGATTCTGAAGCCGATACAGAAACTGACACTGAAGATAAGAAAGCAGAAATCATTCAGTTTTCAAAAGATGTAAAGGGTCAATACACTGATGGAGTACTTACGATTACAGGAAAAGGAGAACTTCCGGATTTAACCATGGATTCAGAAAACCCAATCGATAATATAAAGACGGAAATTGAATCCATTATAATTCAAGAGGGGATTACCGGAATAGGCAATTTTACATTTCGTAATTGTTTAAATGTAGAGAATCTGCAGTTGCCGGACTCTTTAAGAGTCATTGGGAAATATGCTTTTGCTGAGAATTACTGTCTTTCAGAAGTACAACTGCCCAGGAACCTTGAAATTATCAAAGAGGGGGCATTTAACAAAGATGTAAATCTTCAGATTGAGAGTTTTCCGGAGTCTTTGAAGAAAATAGAAGGATATGCATTTTACAACTGTTTCATGACCAGTGAAAACGATGCGCAACAAAAAGGAATTGAAATAAGTGATGATGCCTTTTACCAGTATCCACGCTATGTAAAGCTGCAAATCAATTCGTACAGTAAAACGGATTCCAGTGGTAACCGGAACTATGTAGGAGATCTGTATTTTAATGCTATGCATCTGTCAGAGGAATTGCAAGAAACCGAAATGCAGGACATTTTAAATGAGCGGGGCAATAAGTCTGGGGAGAAATACAAAGATCTAAAAAGTTATTTTGATGCTCTAATCAAAAAAAATTATTCGAAAGTAAATCTAAAATATAAGGTATCCATTGTAGAAAAGAAGAAAGGTTTAAAAAACGCAATTTCTCCTTATGCTGCTACAATTAGAAATGCATCGACGCAGGCAGAATTGGTAGCTGCAATTAGTCAGTCTGGTAGTGGTGATGTGATTAATATCACTAAGAATATGACAATTAAGAATGTTGTCATCACAAATAAGAATATCACGATTCGTGCATCGGGAGGTAATCGCACGATCACGCCTGCAAATGGTAACAATGTAACTGCATTTATAATAAATGGTAACAGTAAGGTTACCTTCTCTGCAACAGGAACGCATACTGCTTCCAGTGGATCCGCGGCTAATAATAAACTCTATATTGGTTCGGGGAGTTCTAAGGGTACCGGAAACTGTATCAATTCCAGCAATATTATTGTCCAAGGTTCTGCCAGAGTTAATATAAACTCAAATGTTATAGTACGTAACAGCCGGTACCACACGGTATATGGAGATCCTAATACCACCATCTGCCTGGATGGAGGAACCATAATGAATACTTCCGGAGTAACAGCAGTAAATGGAGGAAGTCAGACTTTTGGTATTGGTTCTTATGGGACCATACTTATAAAAGACGGACTAATATACTGTGCATCCACTAATAGAAAAGAGCAATATGGCCAGGGAGTTCATTCTAATGGAGGAACAATTACAGTTTCTGGAGGAAGTATATATAATTGTAATGTAGGTGTAGGCGTTAATCATGGAAATGGTGCAAACGGTGGTAATAAAGAAGATGCATATGCTACCTTTAAGGGAGGATACATTTATAATAACGACATAGGAATTCAAATTAATAATTCTTTAGTTGATATTAGCTCTGTTTATGTCGGTCTATCATCATATTCTAATACAGACACATATAAAGCTGCTTCTAATTCTACATATGGAATATCCATAACTAGTAAAGGTCTGTTATGGATAGAATCTGCCGGTAGAATTTATCACACTGGAAATGAAGCCATTCACAATGAAGGAATGCTGGATATTACAAATTCTAAGAATGATAATAGAACTAAAATATGGGGAAATGCAACATATGGCATTCGAAATACCTCTACCGGTTCAATGGTCATCTTAGGTGTGATGATTGATGGAGCCAAAACAGGAATTTTAAATGAAAACTCTAAAATAGGCAACTGCATTATATCTAATAGCCCTTTTTCTACGAAAGGCACACTAATCCAAAAATGTACCTTAAGAGGCATACTCAATAATGGGGACATTGAAATCTCTATTGTTACTTATGGTACTAAAAGCCGTTTAGAAATTATTAATAATGGAAGTGGAGACAAAGGAGGAGGTATTTATAATAATACTGGAAAAACCTGCGAAATTAATGGAGAAGCCAGGGATATAGATTCTATTAGGATTAATTCTAATAAAGGCAACTTCGGTGGTGGAATTTATAATGACGGCAAATTAACCATAGATGGATCCGTTTCTGTATCAGGTAATACAGCATCAGCCAGCGGGGGAGGAATTTATAATAATAATAAATTAACTGTAGAAGGTGCAAGAATTTTAAATAATATTGCGGCTACCTATGGTGGCGGCATCATGAATAAAAACACTTTATCTATTACAGGCGGCGAAATTGGCGGAAACCGAGCAACTGCTAATAGCGGCGGTGGTATATGTAATGATGGGGGCACCCAGGGAGTTACTACAACATTAACGATATCCAATGGTAAAATATATGGAAATACTTCAAACAAAGGTTCCGGAATAGAACAGCATGGTATGTATTATCCCAGAATTACCATTAAAGGCGGCCGGATATACGGAAATGCTGGTGGCTATGGAGTTCATAATGATGCAGGAAGTGTAGAAATAAAAGATGGTGCAGGTATGGGATTTTCTGCATGGACCAATACTACAAATTTCACACCCAGTAATAATGGACTAGGCAATATCTATAATAGTAATAATGGGGATGTATCTATATTAGGAAATTCTAATGATTGGATTAGTTTAGCCAGTACAACAAATTATAATATAAATAATGCTGGTAATTTGACAATTAGCACAACTAGTAATATACCTGTTTTTACTGGAAAAGCTACCAGAACGATAGAAAATTCTGGTTATATGACAGTAGAAAAAGCTGTTATAACAAATTCTAACGTTGGGATTTATAACAGCAAAAATCTTAATTTAAACGGTGGTTCCATTCATGCGTGTTCTAGTTATGGTGTATATAACACCAATACTGGAATTGTAAAAATGAAAAATGCAGATATTTTTGATAATACCAATTATGGAACTGGCGCCGGTGTTTATAACCTGGGAACCTTTAATATGTCTGCAGGATATATCCGCAGCAATACTTCATCAGGCGGCGGGGGTGTGCAGAATAATGGGACATTCCGGCTGTTGGGGGGAGAAATTAAGAATAATATATCCGGAAGATTCGGCGGGGGTGTGAGAAATGATGGGACATTTACTATGTCCGGTGGAGGCATTAATGGAAATACAGCAGCCAGTGGTGGCGGCGGAATCTTTAGCGGAAGAAATAATGAATTATCAATCACTGGCGGCAGTATTAAGAATAATAAGGTAACAGGTGGAAATGGTGGCGGGATCTACACCGATACGCATGATACAAAGACACAAATTCTCAGCAATGCAACAATTACTGGAAATGTGGTAACAGGTGGAAATGGTGGAGGAATTTATTATAATTCTAGCGTTAATATGGAAAGTAATAATATAAGCAATAATTCAGCTGTTACCGGGGGAGGAATCGTTTTTGCCGGGAAGAATAATATAATGTACAATGGATCCGTAGCCAATAATACTGCAACATCCTTTGGTGGAGGCATACAAGTATTAGCAGGTAATTCCTTAGCTTTAAGTGAACCGTCTATCTATAATAATACAGCTCCTAGTGACGGTGGAATAAATAATGACGGAACGATCCGGATGACCGGAGGAACAATCCATAGTAACAAATGCGCTGCTGGCAATATAGGTGGTGGAATCAGGCTTGGAAATGCTGGTGCATCTTTTACCATTACCGGCGGCAGAATTTACGGGAATGCCGGTTATGGAATTGTGAATGTATTAGGTACTGTCAATATAGAGAATGTATCATCAACAACCAATGGCTGGTCATTAATAGGGTTTGAAAAGTTTCAGAATGCCTGGGGTGGGCTTTCCCAGGCACAGGCGGAATCAAAACAAAATTCAATTGGTGCAATTTATAATGCAGACCGTTTAAACATTAAAGGTATGTCCCGCATATACAGTGGATCGACCTATGGAATCCATAACCTGGGTAAATTAAATATGTCTGATGGTGCAAATTGTGCGTTATTTGGTAATTCAGATGTTGGAATTTACAATGGAAGCTTGGGAACAATGACGATGGGTAAAGATAACCAGGTTTGGCTTGCCAAAACAGGATTAAAAAATGAGGGGGCCGCTACTTTGAGTGGAGGTGCACTTACAGAAAATACGAAGAGAGGTTTGGAGAACACCGGAACATTCAATCTATACAGTGGAAATATAACCAATAATGGTAAAGGTATCACTGCTAAATTCTTTCCAAATGGATTTACAGGATCTACTGAGATGGGGAATAGTATTTATCAAAATGGTATTTTAAATGTAAAAGGTGCGCCAAATGTAACGCAGGATATTTTCCTTACTCAGGATCACTTTATAACAGTGGAAGGCAAGTGTACTTCTAAATTCATAACATCCATGACGGAAGAGGATACTTTTAAGGGAAGGGTACTTGCCAATTACAAATTTGATACCCAGGGACAGAAGAACCTGTATTCGCTGGAAGAGCGGACAGGAGAATACGCAAAAGCAAAAGGAATCCTGATAGATGATCAGGCGGGGGTGGATGCTGCCTACCCATACCAGGTATTATTGGATGGGAAGAAAGTATTAATTAATTATTTACCTAACGGTGGATCGGGCAGTATGAAAAGTGATATTGTGCCATTAACTGCGGAGTATACCATTCGTGATAATGAATTTACTTTTGAGGAACATTCGTATGCTGGATGGGATCCGGAAGCGGAGAAACAGCCGAACCGAGCAAAATTTCATCCAGGGCAGGTTGTTATACCGGAAGATGCTTTTTCAGATTTTTGGAATAGTTTAAAATCAAAATCTTTATCATTACAAAATAAATCAATAAATGTTAAAAAGCTTGTTCAAGAATACGGGGTACCTGTATCAAGAGCGATTAACGATGTCGACTATGATTATCAAGTAGATTTAAACGCTATATGGGATGAGCCCCCAACTATTGATACTACGGTACTGGAATTTTATGAAGGGGAAACTGTAACAAAAAGACAGCTGATGGATGAGGTATACCAGTCCAAATTAGGGGCTACGGACAAAGAGGATGGAATGAATATAAAAAATAAGGAGTATTTTCCGCATCTTCTGGACAAAGAGGTGAAAATAGTAGGACTGGAATATTCCGCGATCCAAAATGGATATAAGCCAAATCCAAGTAAACTGACATATGATACGGACATGCCAGAGGCTTATGTTTTAGACACCTATGATAAAAAGGGAATGGCAGAGGATGAAGAAGTAAGTCATAAGCTGATCTTCCAGGTGGAAGACAGTGCAGGAAATGTTACAGAGCAGGCAAGTGATGTAAGGGTCCTGTATAACAATTACCCGACTATAAAGGTACCGGGGAACCTTGTGCTTACATCAGAAGAACTCAGGATGAAGCCATTGAAATTGAAAGACCTCCTGGGATATGCAAAAGCAAATGATGCAGAAGATGATGAAGCAAAATACCAGGGGTTGACGGACGCGGATGGCAATATCATCAACATCCAGGACAAAGTGAAGGTTATCGGCATCCAGGATGCATCTAACAATTTCATACGCCCAGAGGATATCCATGACGTTGGGGAATACTTTGTAACTTATTCCGTGACGGACCGGTTTGGCAAAGAAACGCAGAAGACGATGAAGCTGACTTCTGTAGAGCCGGCAGAACTGACAGTGGACAAGATTGAATATGTCCGGTTCATATCCCTGAAACACCTGGATACGCTGGACGAGCATTCCAAATGGGATAAGGAAGAACTCAGGGAGATCCTGGAGAATGAAACACCGGTTGCAACCTACAATTATACCCACGAGCAGGTGTTGGAAATTAAAGAACTCATGAAAGGGTTAAAAAGCAAGGAAGATTTTGAACACGCCATAAAGGTTATAAAAGAACAGTATATGAATAAATAGAGAAAAGAACCCTCACGCCAGTTAATTGGGCAGTCGAGGGTTCTTTTGTGATGCAGAATTATTTTATTTTCACTTTTTGGACTCGGCTATAAGGACCATAAATTTTTTTGCTGCCAACTTTTTTATAGGAGCGTATTTTTACATAATACATTTTTTTAGAGGTCAACTTGTGAATCGTTTTAGAGTTTCCGTTAAAAATAGTATTTTTCTTATTTTTAAAAGTTTTACTTGTTGAATAAACAATCTGGCATCCATTCGATCCGGAAACTTTTTTTATTTGTACGGATAAGGCTCTTTTTTTGCCGGTTAAGCCGCGTATTGCCGGAGCTTTTGGGGCAATGTAAAAATATGCCTTTTTAGAGCCATAAAAAGCGTCCTTGCCAGTTATGAGAATTGTAGCCTTGCCTGGATTTTTATTATTACGATATGAAATTGAGTAGTCTACATTCTTTTTAAGGGATACACCATTGTACTTTATATTGATGGAAGGAGATTGTGTTTTACCATTATATGTCCGTTGCTTAACTGTAGAAACTGTAGATCTGCCTATATCCCGTTTAACAAGCTTCGGAATTACAGATCTTTCAGTTGAGCCACAAACACTGCAGCTCCGAACTTTTATACCTGTGCTATTATAGGTAGCTTGTCGCTGAATTTTCCATGTACCATATTTATGAGTGGTTTTAGGGACAGTCATTGTTTGTAAGACCTGGTTACATATAGTGCACTTTAATACTTTTTCCCCATTAGAAATACAGGTAGATTGTTTAGAAACTACCCAGGTTCCAGATTGATGAGGTATCTTTGCTATCGCGACTGTTTCTGCATAGTTACACTTTTTACAGGTATGTCGATGGGAACCTTCTGACGTACAGCTAGGAGGATCCAGTTCTTCCCAGGCACCGTAATTATGGCTCATACTATCGCAGATAATTTCCCCGGTATTTGTATTGAAGTAATAGATCCGATTGTCAAAATTTAATTCTGCCTCTTTATAAATAGAATAATCAGAATTAAAATAATATTTTTTGTCATCTATAAAAGTAATACCATAGTTTCTTAACATCTTCCCATCTTCAGGAACAAAATAAAATGTTTTTCCATCTGTATCATGGAAACCCGTTTGCATTTCATGGTTTTTTCCAAAAAAGTAAGTAGATCCACTAATTTTCTGTAAACCTTCTGCTAAATTCCCTTCGCGGTCATAATAATATTTTTTTCCATCATGAATATACCAGTTTTCAATGCGGGACACCGCTTTTTCATAATCAATCATAACGGGGATTTCAGTATCAACCTTGGTACCGCCAGTCTCATCTATGCGGGTGGTAATTAAGTCTTCACGAAATCCATTTTTTATCTTTTCGCTATCCACAAACAATCGACTGCCTGGAAAGAGGGCATCAAAAGAGCTTTGTGATAATGACAAAGGATTTGTAAATTGCAATATAAAATCAATTGGCACCTGCGTTCCTTCTACAGCGTAAGAATACATTTTTTTTACAGTTGAAGGTATGACAATTTCCTGCGTATACGAAGTACCGCTAAAGGCAAAGCTTGATATCGAAGTTGTACCATAAGGGATATGGTAAGTTTTTAACTGATAAGATGACGGATATACAATAAGGGCGTATTCTTTATTGTTATGGAAATATAATATACCGCCTTCATCATAAAATATAGGATTTCCCTTTTCTACATTAACGGATTTTAGTGTACGACATTGATAAATGCAGAAAAAAGAACTTAAATTATTCAAAGTAGAAGGAAAATTTATTGTTTCTATGCTCTTCATTCTATAAAAAGCATAGTTCATGATGGATTCCACTTTGGACAAAGTAATAGTTTTTAAATATGCATTGTTATAAAAAGCATCTTCTTCAACACTAAGAACTGAATCCGGCGAAGTGTAGCTATCCCCTGGGAGCATGGCTGGGTAAAGGATTAATTTAGTACCATCCTTGGTTAAAAGTGCACCATCAACCACTTTGTAATGTTGGTTATCCTCTACGACGGTTATACTTTCAAGGTTATGGAGGGTATGGTCCTCATCAAAGTGCTCCAATGAGGCAGGAAGTTCAATTCTTTTAGCAGCTCCTTTAGATAAGGCGCCATTATGGATATTCTTAACTCCTTCAGGAATGGAAATTGTGCCCGAAATGCTTGATAACATACAATTTTTACCTATTTCTGTCACTGAATACTCCACATTTTGATACTTTGCAGTCCATGGTTTATCAGGATTTCCGTACATAAAATTATCAAATACGTCACTTTGAGCATTCTTAAACAGCATTGCTGTCGGATTCTCACCGATAGTTAATATCTTATACGTTCCATATCGGGTGTCAAATATATCACCAACTTGAGCCGTACTTTCCGATTCTGATGTAGGCTGAATGGAAGCAGAGGATTTATTGGTGTTTTCCTCTGTCTCTTCAATTAATGCTGCTTCAGTTTCAATTGCTAGTTCTGTGGTTTCTTCCCCAACAGCAGTTTCCAGATCAGAAGCTTCTGTTTCCTGGAAAACTTCTGATATCTTTTCCGAAGAAGGTTCAGGAAGTTCAGTTTCATAAACATATTCTGTCTGTGCTTCTGTTTCAATATAGTCAGAAGCTGCGTTTGCCTTGCTTTTATTATCAGCGGCATAAGCGATATTAGATGCGAGCATTGATAATATAAGCGTAGATGATAATAATATAGAAATAATTCTTTTTTTCATAGCCACGTCTCCCTTATTTAAATTAATTGCTGCTATTGTTTTCCGGTTCAGCTTTTTTTATAATAATCCGTTTGTTTTTATATTCCAGAGTGACTTCCCGTTCTTCCTTGGATATTCCCATCTCCCTTACCCAGGTGATGGGGAGGATTACGTTTGCCTGTAATGCACCAGGACCTGAATTTCCCCCGGGGTTATGAAGCCTTACTTTTGCCTTTCTTTTTTTGTTTTTATCTTCCATAGATTCATACCTCCAGATTATTAAATTTTATATTTATATTATATCATACTGACAGTCAATAATCAAGGAAAATACACGATATTAACAGGGATTTTAACTATTTCCATCTCTAATAAGAAAAACGCAGAACGAATTATTCAAAATAAATTGATTCGATGTTGATATGTTTGCAATATTTCGGTATAATAATATCACAGAGGTTGAAAAATCTTATATATTAAAGATGACGGAGATATCAGTGTGCAAGTACTACATGTCGATAAAGTGGATAGACGCATCGAAAATGGTTGTACCGAGCCATTTCTTGCAGTTTTAAATACAGGAAGCGATCAAATTCATGCAGTAATTAAAACGAAAAATAATGTTCAGGGAATTCTATCAGTAGTTAATGAATGGATTTCATATAAATTGGCTATTGCTTTAGAGATACTAATGCCCGAAAGTGGAATAGCCCAAATTGATGATAATACAGATACGGGGAACTTTGTAGACAAGTCAGACTTTGGAAATTGTTTTTATTCGAAATATATCCAAAAGGCTAGCATACCAAATGAGAACGTAATGGAATTTGTAGCGAACAAGGATTCTTATGAAAAAATAATACTATTCGACCACCTGGTATACAATACGGACAGAAATAAAGGAAATCTATTAATTTCCACTGGAAAAGGCGATAAATTATTATATGCTATTGATCATACGCATGTATTTAAAAATCAGACGATATGGGATCGGCAGTGTCTTATTCAAGGCATCCAAGCTAATGACTTTTTAAATCAAGACATTCTTGTAAGTAATGGATATGTATATTTTTTTAGAAGTAAAAATATTAATTTAGATACACTAAAGTTACAAGCGAGTGTCTTTATGAATATTCTTAAGAAAGAGTTATTGGAAGAGATTGTTGATAGTATTCCGGTCGATTGGAAGATCAATAAAGCTGATCTTGATGCATTGGTAAAATATTTGCTGTATAGAAGCGAACACTTGTATGAAATATGCGAAATGATTGCACAATATAAGGAATGGAGGTAAAAATTATGTGTAAAATACAATTTTCCGTAGTAAGTTATTTTCCCTCTGTTATTACTAACGAGAATATAAATGTTGGAATTTTGTTTCATAATTTGAATACCGATGAACGTTCATTCCATATTATGAAAAACTGGAATCGTCTCGAAAGCTTTGATGATGAGTTGGATGTTGGGTTTATGAAGAAATATTTATTTGGCATAAAAGAAGAAGCTGAAAATAGTTTTTTCAACAACGGACAAGAATTTTCGATGAAAGAGTTCATCAGGTATTATGTAAATGAAATAAAGTTTTGCGATATACGCGAAGTGGATGTAGAAAATGTTGATGAGTTTATCATAAATACAGAGAAAGTTTATATGAGATTAGACTTTGAAAAGAGTGAACGTCTAAGCAAGGATAGAGAGTTAAATTATATAAAGTTGTTGATGAAGTCCAATAAAGTACAGTATTCATTAAAGGCAATTCCAGGGTTATTTGATGAAAATGTACATTATGACTATACGGTTGGAAATTATGGATTTAAAAATTTTATTTTTGAAGATAAAAAAATAAGCAGACAAATTATGAATGCAAAAGCGTGGTCGTACACAGCAAGCACACTTAAAGGTAAATACAACACAGTGTTTGTGTATGATGTTGAAAAGGATGAGTCTTCGAGCTATTGTATCATTATGAAAATCCTAAAAGAAAATGCATATAAGATAATATCAAATTCTGAAGTGTTTGATTTTGTGATGCAAATACAAAAAGAAGAAGATCTAAAATATCAAAGCGAACTAGATTTTCGATGAATTTAAAAATATTAGTATATGAATGATGGAAACACAGACGGATGCTGGATAAAAGACCGTTCCTTTCGAGGGGCGGTTTTTTGCGTATAAAATATTAGTCTGCATGTATTTGCGGACTAAATTAGCCCTGGAGTATGATATGTAAAACAAATCATACTCCAGGGCAGTATAGGACATATAAAGAAGGGTACATATGAATAAACATCAGTAGAAGGCAATATAAAATGAAAATCAGTATCTTTTATAATGAGCGTGGTTGCAACTCTCATCGGCATATTATATATTATGCACTTATAATGAATTTGACACATGAGTATAGCCCGGATATGGATTCTGGGCTATGAGTCATATGTATTAACAATAGTTGTTAATACACTAATAGTATAATATTTTAGAATAGAAAATGCAAGCTTTTTTTCTGGGTGGTTTATGTACTTTTTCAAGTTAAAGCAAAAATTATCAATGCGATCATTACGATAAAAGCGATAATAATAATTTCGTCATCAGTATTACACTGGGAACGCGATAGAAATTCCTGTTTGCGTTCTTCGTTTAATTCTTCTATTAGATGCACTAATTCTTCTTCACAATCATTTTTCATTCGAGGTATACTCCATAAGATCTCCGGGTTGACAGTTGAGCAATTCGCAAATCTGATCCAGGTCATTACTAGATAGACCTGCCGTATGATTTTTTAACATACCAATTGTACACTTTCCAATTATGTTCCTTTGGTACAATTCGCGGACAGATACATTTTTCTCTTTTAGCAGCTCAAATAACTTATCATATTTTATCAATTCACCATCTCCTCAATGTAGTTTCTTCCTAAAATAATACGTCTTATATTGTCAAAAAACAATGGAAATACATGGGAGTTAATTTGCGCTAAAATCTTAAACGAAAGAGAGAAATCTTAAGTTTTTATTAATATACCTTGACGGGTGTCAAACTAAGTGATATATTATAAAAATTCTATTGAAAATGATTAGGCGGCAGGGTGCTCAACTATAGCACATACAGCGTATTGCGGACTTCCGCTACTGAAATCAGGCATTATGGTTGATCCATAGTGCCTTTTTTGTGTATACGGTTCGGTGTACAGCGCGCATTTTGTCAAAAGATTCCATGTTTTTGATCCTTGTTTTTGACAAATATTTTTCCGGCCCCGGTCTATAATACCACCTTAAGAGCAGAATTTCAGGGAGGTTAAGAACATGGGGGATTTCATCATAGCTGTTCTCGTAGTAAGTGTCTTGTGGATACTATGGGATTTGTTAAAGCTGCTCGTGAGAGAAAAAGAAAAAGGCGAACCGGCGACAGAGTTTGTAAATGGACCGGGTAAGGAAATGATTGGGAAAATAGCGGATTCTTTTCAGGATCTTGCAAATACATTCCACAGTATGCCTTGTCAGAAGGAACGTCTGTCACAGGGTGATGTGAAAGAAATTTTTCATGAAGTACAGGACCGGATATGCAGCCAGTGTGCCATGTGCAGCAACTGCTGGGAGAAGGAACATTACAATACCTACCGCAGGGTCTATGACATTCTTTCCGCCATTGAGGAAGAAGGGGAAGAGATCAGTGCGGACAAGCAGGTAGAATTCATTGAGTACTGCATTCACGGCAGAACTTTTCTGGAGGAAATGGTACAGGCATTTTCAAGGGCCAAGTTAAACCTGCTGTGGAGCAACCGCCTTTTGGAAAACAGGTCTGCGGTTGCGGAGCAGCTTCATGAGACTGCAGATATAGTACGCAAAATTTCTGATAATGTCTACGACGTGAAGAATGTGGACGAGGACTTCAGAGAAAAGGTGAAGATGCGCTTAAGGCTGCGGTTTGTGGTAGTTAAGGATCTGTGGGTGCTTCCCCAGGATCAGGACAGGCAGCAGATATTTATGACCATGCGGTCTATGAAAGGACGATGTGTCTCTACGAAGGAAATCGGCATTGTGCTCAGTGAGATTTGTAAAAGCCCTATGGTACCGGCTAAAGATTCCCGGATGATGATTAACCGGGAGTACAGTACGGTACTTTTTGTATCGGATACCAAATTCAGTGTCTTAAATGGCGTAGCAAGAGTTACCAGAGATGGGGAAATGATATCCGGGGACAATTTCGGCTTCCTGAGCAGAGATAACGGGCAGATGATCATGAGTCTGTCTGACGGAATGGGCTCCGGTATCGGAGCATGTAAAGAGAGTGAAAAAGTGATTGAGCTGCTGGAACAATTCCTGGATGCAGGATTCAATAAGGAAACCGCGGTGAGGATGATCAACTCAGCACTGGTGCTGCAGGGAGGAATGCAGATGTTCTCCACCATTGACCTGTGTGCCATCGACCTTTACAACGGAAGCTGTGAGCTGATGAAAATCGGTGCATCCACCACTTTTTTTAAACGGAACAACTGGGTTGAGGCGGTTACAAGTACAAGCCTTCCCGTGGGGATGCTTCAGACAGTGGATTTTGACTGTACCAGCAAAAAGTTAACTTCAGGAGATTTTATAATTATGATATCAGACGGCGTGCTGGATGCGCTGCCGCCAAAAAATGCGGAAGAGGTGATGAAGGAGCTGATTATGGAGATTCAGACGACAAATGCCAGGGAATTTGCCAAAGCGCTTCTGGAAAGAGTACTTATTTATCAGAATTGCAGGGCTATGGATGACATGACGGTTCTGGTGGGGGGAGTCTGGAAAAAGTAATTGATGCTTGCATTTTCCATAAGTATTCTTTATATTAGTAGTTATATAGCCGGAAGTATGCTATACCGGCATGAAATATGGGAGAGCCAGGTTTGGAACAAAAGCGTTCCATACTTTCTATTGAAGCAGTACCGCAGACTCGTCTGCGGTATGCAAGGGGTAGAGGTTTGAAAGAAAAGCGCTTTCAAATTACTAATTAAGGACAAGAGCGTGTTTTAAAATTGCTTTCTGACAGCTGTGCGTTACAGTTTGTGGGAGATTTGTCCCGAATGAAGGGCGCGTAGCGGGCTACGCAATCTGAATTCCGGGCAGATATGCCGCAAAGTGGGGCGTGCAGATGATGGGGATGAATATTCAAACGCGCTCTAGGGATGAATTTTCAAACAGGCTCGAGTACAAGCCAGCTTGTGCTATTCAGGGGGAGATACATGCAGAAAGTGTTCCAATATATCCAGAAATATAAAATGATTGAAGAAAATGACAGTATTATAGTGGGCGTATCCGGAGGAGCTGATTCGGTATGCCTGCTTTTTGTGCTGCTGGAACTAAGGGAGAGGATTCCTTTTTCCATAAAGGTTGTCCACATTGAACACGGAATTCGTGGACAGGACAGCCTGGATGATGCTGACTTTGTGGATAACATCTGCAAAGAGAAAGGAATTCCTTTTTATTTATATCCGGCAGATGTGGTAAAGGCGGCACGGGATAAAAAAATATCCGTGGAAGAGGCAGGCAGAGAGGCGAGATATGAGGCATTTGCAGATGTTATGAAACGTTTTGGCGGGAATAAGATTGCGGTGGCACATCATGCAAATGACCAGGCGGAGACAATCCTGTGGAACCTGGTGAGGGGCAGCGGTCTTAAGGGACTGTGCGGAACCAGACCGGTACGGGATTGTATTATACGTCCTCTTTTAGGCACATCCAGAGCAGAAATAGAAGCATATCTGGTCAAGCGGAAAATCCCCTACCGGACAGATAGTACCAATCTGACCGACGATTATACCAGAAATAAGCTGCGCCTGCACGTTCTGCCTTATCTGGAAAAGGAATTGAACGGGGCGGCAACTGCGCATATTGCGGAAACGGGGCGGCATTTGCAGAAGATTGAGGCATACATGGAAGAGGCATCCCAGAGGGAGGCGAAAGACTGCACCTGCATTTCAGAGGGAAGGGCCGTTATAGACACGGGACATTTTGCCAAAAAGCCGGAGGTCATACAAGAATATATTTTCCGATATTGTTTAAAAGAAATGGGCTGTGGGCTTCGGGACATTGGAAGTGTCCATATCGATAATCTTATGAAACTGCCTGATCTTCAACCCGGGAGAAGAATTCAGCTGCCGGGCGGATATACTGCGAAACGGCTGCCTGGACAGATCTGCATTTTCCGAGAAGAAGCAGACCCTGCAGAAAAGGCGGACACAGGGAGCGAGGATTTAGAATTGCAGATTCAGGTGCCCGGGACTTATGTTTGGAATGGAAAACGGATATCTTTTTCCAGAGAAATATATGAAAACCAAATTATTGAAGAAAAACCATATACGAAATGGCTGGATTATGATAAAATATACAATGCAGTTTCTTTACGCAGCCGCCGGAGCGGTGATTATTTTGTTACAAACCGGGAGGGCGGAAAAAAGAAATTAAAGTCTTATTTTATTGATGAGAAGATTCCACAGGATGAGAGAGACCGGATCTTACTTCTGGCGGATGGTTCCCATATCATGTGGATTGTGGGATATCGCATCAGTGAGGCATATAAAGTTACAGAAGATACAAAAATAATATTAAAGATACAAGTGGAGCAGGAGGCAAAGTAATGGAAGATAAGATCCGTGTGTTGATACCGGAAGAAGAGGTAAACAAAAGAGTAAGAGAACTGGGCGAAAAGATCAGTGAAGAATATGCAGGAAAGAAAGTACATTTAATCTGTGTATTAAAGGGAAGTGTGTTTTTTACCTGTGAACTGGCAAAGAGAATCACGATACCGGTAACAATGGATTTCCTGTCTGTGGGAAGTTACGGGGCAGGTACAGAGTCCAGCGGGGAAGTCAGAATCAAAAAAGATCTGGATGAATCTGTGGAAGGCCTGGATATTATCATTATCGAAGATATTATTGACTCAGGAAGGACATTAAGCCGTCTGGCAGAGATCCTGAAAGAAAGAAAACCGAACAGCATGAAGATCTGTACACTGCTTGATAAGCCGGAACGCCGTGTCACAGATGTAAAAGTGGATTACGTAGGATTCAATATCCCGGATGAGTTTGTGGTGGGATTTGGTCTTGACTATGCGCAGAATTACCGTAACCTCCCATATATTGGGGTTGTGGAACTGTAATTGCCACAGAGACTTACGTGATGTTGTAATGTACGACATTGTACAAATATCCAAGCTATAAATATGGTTTGAGCAATGCTGTACCAGATTGACAGAGAGGAGATTTAAGGCATTGAATAAGAGTTCAAGAAATTGGGGCATCTACATTATAATTGCGGTGCTCGTAGTTGCGGCATTTATGATGCTGAGGGGCGGATTATCCATGCAGGAGACGTACAGCCTCCAGGAATATTCGGCTGCGCTGGACAGCGGTAATGTGGTGAAAGTAGAGATTCACCAGAACAGCCAGGTGCCAACCGGTCAGTTATATGTATATTTAAAAGACGGAACAACCAGGAAGCTGAATGTGTCTGATGTAAAGGAGGCACAGGTACAGCTGACAGAAAAGGATGTTCCAACTGTTTTATTTGATATTCCAAAAGAAAGTATGTTTATGACAACGATATTCCCGGTGCTGCTGATGGGCGTTATGATGATTTTCTTGTTTAGTATGATGAATCGTCAGGCGTCAGGCGGGAATAATAAGATGATGAATTTTGGAAAAAGCAGGGCGACCCTTACTACCCCGGACAGCAAACGGGTTACGTTTAAGGAAGTTGCAGGACTGCAGGAGGAAAAAGAAGACCTGCAGGAAATTGTGGATTTCTTAAAGGAACCAAAAAAATATCTCCAGGTTGGAGCCAGAATACCAAAAGGTGTACTGCTGGTGGGCCCTCCGGGAACCGGTAAAACCCTCCTTGCAAAAGCAGTGGCTGGGGAGGCTGGCGTACCGTTTTTCAGTATTTCCGGTTCTGACTTTGTGGAAATGTTTGTTGGTGTGGGTGCATCCCGTGTCCGTGACCTGTTTGGAGAGGCGAAGAAAAATGCGCCCTGTATTGTGTTCATCGATGAGATTGATGCGGTAGCCAGAAGAAGGGGAACCGGAATGGGCGGTGGTCATGATGAACGTGAGCAGACCCTTAACCAGTTGTTAGTGGAAATGGACGGTTTTGGGGTCAATGAAGGAATTATTGTCATGTCCGCGACGAACCGTGTGGATATACTGGATCCCGCAATTTTAAGACCGGGCAGATTTGACCGTAAAGTTGGTGTTGGAAAACCGGACATCAAAGGCAGGGAAGAAATCTTAAAAGTTCATGCAAATGGAAAACCCCTTGGGGATGATGTAAATCTGGAAACCATTGCACAGACGACTGCCGGATTTACCGGGGCTGACTTAGAGAATCTGTTGAATGAAGCGGCTATTTATGCGGCAAAGGACAGCAGAGGATATATCAAACAGGCAGATATTAACCGGGCATTTATCAAGGTTGGGATCGGTGCGGAAAAGAAAAGCCGTATTATTTCAGAAAAAGAAAAGAAGATTACGGCTTACCACGAAGCGGGGCATGCAATACTATTCCATCTGCTTCCGGATGTGGGACCGGTGCATACAATATCAATCATACCTACGGGAACCGGTGCGGCAGGCTATACTATGCCTTTGCCGGAAAAGGATGAGATGTTCAATACCAAAGGACAGATGCTCCAGAATATTATCGTAGATCTGGGCGGACGGGTGGCAGAGGAACTGGTACTGGGAGACATTACAACTGGAGCTTCCCAGGATATCAAACAGGCAACCAAGCTTGCCAAGGCCATGGTAACCCAGTTCGGAATGTCTGACCGGGTGGGTCTGATCCACTATGGCAGTGATGACGATGAAGTGTTTATCGGCAGAGATCTGGCACATACCAGAGGCTTTAGTGAACATATTGCGACTACCATTGATGAAGAGGTGAAGAGGATTATTGATGATGCCCATACAAAGGCACATTCAATGATTGAGGAGCATATGGAAGTGCTTCACAAGTGTGCAAAACTGTTAATAGAGAAAGAAAAAATTGGTCGGGAAGAGTTTGAAGCACTATTTTAGTGAAAAGTGCACAAAAATAAGTAAGCAAATTTGTGAAGTTTGTGCACACTTATTTGGACAATAATGATATACTAATCATCGTAAAACCCCCCCCAATACATTATATAGTTTTTGCTACACCCCATAAGAAGAAATACCTTCTCCAAAAAAGACAGCAGATTAATGGCTGTCTTTTTTACTGTCAGAAAGCATTTTTTAACAGGCTTCCGGGAGAAAGTAAATAAGGCTTGTAGTAACTGTAGGAATGATATAAAATGGAATCAGGATATGATTAAGGAGTGTTATCATGGACATTAACCAATTGGAACGGATACAGAGATCATGGCAGTATGTAATGCGGATGCGGCCTGTTTTTAATATGGAAGCACTATTCAGTGATGAAACAGAGAATTACGTTATGCCAATGGAGCCGGAACCCCATGAGACGGTAACAATTCGCTTTCGAACGGCGAAAAATAATGTGGATGCCGTGTTTTTTATCAGTGGCGCAGACAGGCTTTTAATGCAGTTTGAAGAGAGCAGGGGGGATTTCGACTATTACAAAATAGAAATTACCGTAGGAGAGAATCCAATACACTATTACTTTGAAATACAGACCGGAAAGTTCCGGTGTTTTTATAATAAAAGAGGGGTGTCCAGGAATTTGCAGGAGTACTATGCATTTGCACTGGTGCCTGGATTTAAGACCCCGGACTGGGCAAAAGGCGCTGTGATGTATCAGATCATGGTGGATCGTTTCTATAACGGGGATAAGAGCAATGATGTGGAGGATAGAGAATATTTCTATATCGGAGATCATGCTTCCGGTGTGAAAGACTGGAACAAACGACCTGCATATATGGGAATCCGGGAATTTTACGGCGGGGACCTGCAGGGAGTCATGGATAAGCTGGATTATTTGCAGGATTTGGGCGTGGAAGTTATCTATTTCAATCCCATATTTGTTTCTCCTTCTAATCATAAGTATGATATACAGGATTATGATTATATTGATCCCCACTACGGAAAAATCGTAAGTGACGGGGGGCACGTGCTGGAACCCTGGGATAAGGATAACACCCATGCTACGAAATATATTAAACGGGTTACGGATAAAGAGAATCTGGAGGCGAGCAATGCATTTTTTGCAAAGCTTGTTGAGGAAGTGCACAGCCGGGGAATGAAGATTATTCTGGATGGTGTGTTCAACCACTGCGGTTCCTTTAATAAATGGCTGGATCGGGAACGGATCTATGAAAATCAGCCGGGGTATGAAAAAGGAGCTTATATTGACAAAGACAGTCCCTACCGGAGCTTTTTTAAGTTTAACAACGAACATGAGTGGCCTTATAACGCATATTATGACGGCTGGTGGGGACACGATACCCTGCCTAAGCTGGCTTATGAAGAGTCTGAGAAATTATATGAATATATAATGCGGATTGCGGGAAAATGGGTTTCTCCTCCTTATAATGTGGACGGATGGCGCCTGGATGTAGCTGCAGATCTGGGATTCAGTAATGAATACAACCACAAATTTTGGAAGGAGTTCCGAAAGGTTGTGAAGAAAGCCAATCCTAATGCGCTGATCCTGGCGGAACACTATGGAGATGCAGGAATGTGGCTCAAAGGAGATGAATGGGATACGGTTATGAATTATGATGCTTTTATGGAACCGATGACCTGGTTTTTTACCGGAATGGAAAAGCACAGCGATGAATACCGTGAAGATATGCTGGGAAACCATGAAAACTTTGTTGGAGCCATGACCCACCATATGTCTAATTTCCTGGCGCCGTCCCTTCAGGTAGCCATGAATGAGCTGTCCAATCATGACCATTCCCGGTTCCTGACTCGTACCAACCACTGTGTAGGCCGTGTGGCGAATCTGGGATATGAGGCTGCTGAGAACTTTATTAACAAGGCAGTGCTGCGTGAGGCCGTAATCATGCAGATGACCTGGCCGGGAGCGCCTACCATCTATTATGGAGATGAAGCGGGTGTCTGCGGATTCACGGACCCGGATAACAGAAGAACTTATCCCTGGGGCCAGGAAGATCTGGAATTGATCCGTTACCATAAGGAAATGATTCAGATCCATAAAGAGAACAAGGTACTTACCCATGGTTCTTTGAAGTTTTTAAACAGCAGACGCCATTGCCTGAGCTATGGCAGGTTTTCGGCAGATGAACAGATTATCGTAGTATTTAACAACAGCGATGGTCAGCAGGAATTTTCCATTCCCGTGTGGCAGGCAGATATTGCTAATTCAGACCGTCTGATTCGCCTGATTATGACAGATGAGCATGGGTATACGAAGGAGCCGCTTGTATATGACATCTGCAGAGGCAGCGTAACTGTCAGCATGTCCAGGACATCTGCAATGATCTTGAAATGTGTGAAAACAGAATGGCCTGATCAGGAGCCGAAAGAGCGGTTTTAGCTTGCTGGCTGGAGTACAGTTAAAAGAATATAAAATAGGAAGAGAAAAGACAGAAAATCTGTTTTTTCTCTTTTTTGATTTTTAAAAGAATAGTGTACAAAGCATGTCTTGCGGGTTACATAGTACGCTTGTCGTCCTTTATCCGGGACATCTCCCACAATCGTAACGTATAGATACCAGAATGCAATTTTAAAATACGCTCTAAGATTTTCCAACAAGTAAGAAAATTATATATTTCAGACATTTTATTAAATTTCGCTTATTCGTATCATGTGATAATATGTATTTACCGTAAAACAAACCTGGTAGATCAAAAGGCTTAACTTTAGGAACAGCCGGGGATTTGTAAAGAAAAAGGAGGATACACAATGAAAAAGAGATGGAGAGCATTTGTATCATTGTCAATGGCAGCAGTTATGACGGCAGGCTTATGTGCCGGATGCGGCGGTTCCAATTCAGGAGCAGGAACGGCAGATGGAGGAACACAGGCAGCAGCGGATACTGCAGGAACAGACGCGGCTACCGGCAGCGAAACCGGAGATTCAGGTGAAAGCAAAGCAGCCGCGGGCTCGGATAACGGCAGCAAAGAGATTATTTTCTGGAATATCGGTACGGAAGACCCGGATAAATCAATTATGCAGTATGCGGTGGATAAATTTAATTCTGAGACACAGTCCGGTTATACGGTTACATCTGTTCCAACCCAGAATGATACTTACAAAGAAAAACTGGTTATCGCCATGAGTTCCGGCGAATGTCCGGATATGTATACCAGCTGGTCAGGCGGTCCAATGTATGAATACATTGACTCCGGATACGGCCAGCCTATTGATGATTTGTTTAAAGGCAGTAAGGTAGAAGAAAAGGCAATGGATGCAGCAGTCGCTCAATCTACCTACAAAGATCATATTTATGCTGTCCCTGTTTTGAATGTATCTATTTCCGGTATTTTCTATAATAAGGAAATGTTTGAGAAATATAACCTGGAAGTACCGAAGACGGTTTCGGAGCTGGAAAAAGTCTGTGATACTTTTGTGGAAAACGGAATTACACCATTTGCCCTTGCAAATGCTTCCAAATGGACCGGGTCCATGTATTTCATGAGTCTGGCAACCCGTTACGGCGGACTGGAGCCATTCAGCAAAGCTGCGGACGGTACAGGATCTTTTGAAGATGAATGCTTTAAATATGCAGGTGACAAGATCCAGGACTGGGTAAAGAAAGGCTACTTCCCGGAAGGGGTTAACAGTTTAAGCGAAGATGACGGACAGGCAAGACAGCTCATGTATCAGGAGTCGGCAGCAATGTTATTATGCGGTTCCTGGTATACCGGCAACTTCCAGAATGACAGCAAGGAATTCTATGAAAAGATTGGCTGGTTCTCATTCCCGGCAGTAGACGGTTCTGAGGCGGATGCATCAATTCAGATCGGAACAATCGGTGATCAGTTTATTTCCTTTAACTGTACCGATGACAAGTTAAAAGCAGCTTTTGAATGTGCGGAACATTATTACGATGATGAAGCAACGAAGCTAATGGTTGACAAGGGCAAGATCCCACCGGTAAAAGGTGTGGAATCCCTGATCACAGACCCGGTTGCAAAAGATATTCTGACAGCAGCAAATGACGCATCTTCTACACAGCTGTGGTATGACCAGTACCTCCCGCCTGCAGTAGCAGAAGTGCATAAAGATACCTGCCAGGAGATCTTTGGACTTACCATGACTCCGGATGAAGCAAATAAGAAGCTTCAGGAATCAATGCAGAGTTATCTGGCTGACAAATAGAAGCAGATAACAGCAGAGAAGCAACAACAGAAGCAACAACAGAAGCAACAACAGAAGCAACAACAGAAGCAACAACAGAACTAACAGCAGAACTAACAGCAGAAATCAGGGGGACTCAAAAACGCGATAGAGTCCTCCTTTCAAAAAAGGAGGTTATTCGATGGATGTTAAAGAGGTTTCCCTGCTGAAACAAAGACAAAGAGCTACCAGAAAGGCAGCAGCCATATTTTTGGCACCGGTACTAATTTTACTGATCATATTTATTTTTTATCCCATTTTGGATACGTTTAACACCAGTCTTTATAAATGGAATGGCATCTCTTCCGGCAAAACATTTATTGGGATGGGAAACTGGTCAACTTTGATCAAAGACAGCAGTTTTTGGATTGCCTTTCGAAATAATATTGAGATTATGATACTTTCTATTGTGATTCAGATTCCAATCGGCCTGGCATTGGCAACATTTCTGGATTTTGGCGGAAAGAAAATGAATTTATTTAAAGTGCTCTGGTTCATTCCTCTGTTAATGTCATCGGTAGCGATTGGTTTCCTTTTTTCTTATGCCCTGGCGACAAACGGCGGGATCATCAGTACAATCTCCAAGGTCTTCGGAGGCGGCAACATTGACCTTCTGGGCAATCCCCAGACTGCATTATTGACGGTTATCGGCGTAATCTGCTGGCAGTTTACACCATTCTATATGGTTTATTTCATGGCTGCATTTACCAATGTACCCTATGATGTATTTGAAGCTGCCCGCATTGACGGGGCAACAAGAGGACAGTATTTTTGGAAAATAGCACTTCCTTTATTAGTGCCATCCATGAAAAGCGCGGCAATTCTGTCTATGGTAGGTTCCCTGAAATATTTTGATTTGATTTACGTAATGACCGGCGGAGGTCCCGGTACTTCTACGGAGTTAATGGCTACCTATATGTATAAACAATCATTCAAGACGTTCAATATGGGATATGGCTCAGCAGTGGCAGGGGGAATGTTTATCCTGATTACCCTGGTATCGCTTATTACAATGAAAATACTAAATGGAAAAAAGGAGGCGTAATTCATGGATCAATATAAAAAATCTAAATTGAAAAGTGTGGTTTGCTGGGTTATTGCCTTAATCTTTGCATTATTTTATCTGATTATTTCATTCATGCCATTTGTGTTTATGGTTTTGAATTCCTTCAAAGAAAAATTTGAAATGCTGGTAAAAGGTATTTTCAGCCTGCCGGATTCGTTTAATACGGCAAATTACCAGGCAGTATTTGCGGGTAATTTCTGGAAGTTTTTTGGAAACAGTGTGATTGTACTGGCGGTTTCCCTGACGACGTTGTTGTTTATCTCTGCCTGTGCCTCGTATCCACTTGCGAGATTTAAATTTAAGCTTGCCAATCCCCTTTATGCATTGATTGTGGCATGTATGTCCATACCCATACATATTACTTTGATTCCGGTATTTAAGATGTCCCAGAGCACCGGGCTGTATGACAGCATCTGGGCGCTGATCGGACCATATGTGGCATTTGCAGTTCCTATTTCGGTTTTTATTCTCACCAGTTTTATGCAGGGGATTCCAAGAGAGATTGAGGAATCAGCGGAAATTGACGGATGTAATAAATACAAAATGTTTTTTAAGATGATCCTGCCCCTGGCAAAACCCGGTCTGTCAACCCTGGCAATTTACAATGGTGTGAATATGTGGAATGAGTTCAGCTTTGCCTATACGCTGACCCAGTCTACACAGAACAGAACCCTGCCCCTGGCAGTCTGGGAATTCCAGGGACAGTATTCGATGAATACGCCGATGATTATGGCGGTTTTGACACTTACGGTACTGCCGATGATTATCATGTTTATTTTCTTCCAGGATAAGCTGGTAAAAGGAATGACAGCGGGAGCGGTAAAAGGCTGATAATTTCATAAAACTCATAAGACGATTTCACCTCTGGAGCGTGTTGGAAAACAATTTTCAAACATGCCCTGGGTGGAATCGTTTGTGTACTTTAAAAGAATAAGCAGGTGGTGCGATGTTTAAAAATTTGAGAATATATTTTGAACGCATGAATTTTGACAAAAAGATGAAGTTTTTCCTGTCTATGGCGGTTGTCGTCAGTACGATGTGCATTTTGATCATTTCTACAATATCTTCTGTAAAATCCGTCCGTGAAAAGACGATGGCACTTGCTATGGAACAGATTAATACCCTGGCGGAGAATTATCAGAATGGCTTGAACAATTATAAGGCAATCGCCTGGTCAATTGTCATGGATAAAAATATTCAGGCATATTTAAAATCAAATAATGCCCCGGGAAGTAATAAAGATAAAAGCAGTGCAACAAGCGGCGAGGAAAAAGCCCAGGCTGCCCTGGCCCAGGTTGAAAATACGAACAAGGCTACCAATACACTGGCTAACGTGAAGAACCTGCAGTCGAATCTTAATTTTCTGGGGGTGGTATCGGGTAATGGCAGCTATCTGTATAAAGGGGACAATGGATTGGCCGTCACGGGTTTTTTGGAAACCTACCAGGAGGATTACGACAACAGCAGCTTTGCGGGTTATGGAGAAATGCAGTATACCTATAACAATGCTTACTTCAGGGGCAGCAAGTATACCCTCAATATCTATCAGCCCATCTATGATACCAGTTATGTAGGAAAAAAGCTGGGGCTTTTGTGCATGAATATTAATGAAACAACCCTGATTCAGATCGGCAGTAAAGCGAACCGGAAAATTGATTCTATCACCTGCCTGGTGGGGCTGGAAGGAAATGTTGTGACTTCATCCGAACCGAATTCCGTCATGGATGAGGTGGATTATAAGAATCTTCTTACAGGCACGGAGGGAAATTTTAAAGAGTCGGGGAAACTATACCTCTATAAGAGACTGGGTATTTGGGATTTTTATATGGTAATGGTGATTCCGGAATTTGAATTGTATAAGGACAGCATCATGACAATGGCGATGCTCTCCGTAGTGATACTGTTTTTAGTAGTAATCGTTTTGGTTCAGAGCAGCCGGATCGTCCACAAGGCATATCAGCCCCTGGATAAAGTGATCAGCAAGATGGACAGCGTATCGGAGGGGAAATTTGACACCCGCATTAAAGAAGAAAAAATGGGAGAGGATTTCCAGAAATTATCCCATGGATTTAATGAGATGATGGACCGCATTGTGGAGCTTATGGAGCAGGTAAAGGTAGAGCAGCATCAGATGGAACAGATTCGTTTTAATGCATTGCAATCCCAGATACAGCCGCATTTTCTGTATAATACGCTGGATTGTATCCACTGGCAGACCCTTGCCAATGGAGATCTGGAAAGTTCAACCATGGTAAAAGCCCTGGCAAGTTATTACCGGATCTGTCTGAGTAAAGGAAAGGACATTATCCAGCTTTCCCAGGAACTGGAACATATCAAAAGTTATCTGACCATCCAGAATATCCGCTATGACCATATCATCCAAAGCGATATTGCAGTAGAGGAATTGTATTTTAAGGTAAAGATCCCCAAAATGACCCTCCAGCCGTTAATTGAAAACTCTATATATCATGGACTGAAGATAAAGGAAGGTAAAAAAGGAAAGGTCACTATCCGGGCGCAGCAGGAAGGGGAGGATATCATAATTATTCTGGCTGACAGCGGAACCGGAATGACAGAGGAACAGATTGATGAAATGAATGCTTCTATCTCTCAGTATGATGAATCCTTTGGATATGGGGTGAGAAATGTGAATAAACGGATTGAAATTCTGTATGGGGAAGGATACGGGCTGCGCTACAGCTGTAATGAGCAGGGAGGCGTCACAGTGCGGATACGCCTGCCTCTGGAGCAGGAAATACAGTACAAGGGGGTACTTTGAATGTATAAAGTGTTGATTGTGGATGATGAAAAAATTATTCGGATGGGAATTAAAAATATAATTCCCTGGAATGCTATCGGGTTCCAGGAGGTATTCGCTGCCGCTTCGGGAAATGAGGCATTGAAGATGATAGAAGAGCATATGCCAGATGTGATGATCACAGATATTCAGATGACGGAGATGACCGGTTTGCAGCTGATTGAACAGGTAAAAGCTATAAAGAACGATATGCGTATTGTGGTGCTCACCGGCTATGACAGCTTTGATTATGCCCGTGAATGCCTGAGGATGCAGGTCGTGGACTTTTTATTAAAGCCCATAGATGAGGATCTTCTGACTCAGCTGATGAAAGACCAGGTGGAATATCTGGATCAGAAGAATCAGGAGAAGAAGCTTGCCAGCCGTATGCAGCGTACCCAGGGGGCATCAGCCCAGATGCAGCTTGAGGAGTATATGCGGGACCTGGTACATAACCGTTTGACAGACTGGAACGGATTCCAGAATCTTCTGCTGGAGAACCGCTATGCAGAGAATCAGAAATTACAGGTTGTGATACTGGTGCCCACCCTGTACGCAGATAATCGGGATATATCAGAAAATTTCCGTGCCATGTCCATTAAAAATATCTGCATTGGCATGGTGGATGCAAGGGAAGAAGGAATTACCTTCATGGATGATGATGGGAAAATAATTCTGGCGTATTTTTCCGGGGAACAGGCAGATGAGACAGTGGAACGGGTAGAACAGCTGAATCATATTTTAAAAGATGAATTCAACAGTATGCCAAAGGCGGTGATTGGAAGCAGTGTGGAAGGATTTAAAAATCTCTATGTCTCCTATAACGATGCCAAATATCTGCTGGAGCATGAAAAAGAAAATATCCACGAGATTATCCAGTCCTATAATGCCCAGAGCAGAGTTTCCATGTTCCAGCAGATTTATATGGAGTTAAAAAATGTCATGACGGCTAATGTAGGAAACTCTGATTATGTTTTGAAAGCATTTCAGACCTTTTGTAAGGCGACAGAGTCATATAACTTATCCAGTGCCTATGTCCGCAGATGCTGCTTTGAAATAGCATCGGTACTGTATTTTTCCTATATCAGCGATTCGGGGGAAGCAACAGACAGTAAAATTAATGCGCTTCTTCAGTCCCTGCTCCATGCCCAGCGGGAGGAAGCCTGCGAGATTACCCGGAGTTATATCGTGCAGTTGTTCAGCAGGGAGGAGTTAAACATCCATGAGATTGTATCAAAGGCGAAGAAATATATAGATCAGTATCTGGGGGAAGAGCTGTCTGTGGCAAATATAGCAGCTGACCTCTATATTACGCCCAATTATTTTTCGCGGCTGTTTAAAAAGGTCTGCGGGGAGGGGTGCAACGAGTATATTGTGCGAAAAAGGATAGAAAAGGCAAAATTCTTACTGGAAACTTCAAATATGAAGACTGGAAAGATTGCCATGCTGGTAGGATACCGGGATACGAATTACTTTTCGCTGGCATTTAAAAAACATGCAGGGGTTTCGCCTACGAAGTATAGGGAGAATGTGCGGGTATAAGAACATAAAAAGAGAATGGAATGGGGGTTCCATTCTCTGAAGAAATTCCTGAAAAACTGCTTGCGTATAAACCATCCCTTTGCTATAATAAACTTACCAGCGGCAGAAAGCCGCACCATTTCTAAGATTCTGATATAAATTCCAGGGATTCTTAACAGTACGGTTCCGTACAATATTCCATTATCCTAATTAACACACTCCAGGTATTTGCATTAATATTTAAAAACAGCTATTTGTAAGCGGGGTGTTACATCATGATTGAAGTTAGAGTGCAGTGTTTTGAGGTGCCTGTTTTCTGCCGGAAAATATATAAAGATATGGAGGCAGTAGAATGAGGGACTTAAAAAATAAGGATAGGCCCCACAAAAAGCAGCATTTATGGGGGAAATACCGGATCAACAGAAAGTATAAGGATCGTCTGTTCCGGTTAGTATTTCGGGAAAAAAAGGATTTGCTGCAATTGTATAATGCAATTAATCACACCGATTATCAGGATGAAACGGGGCTTCAGATTAATACACTGGATGATGTGGTATATATGAGGATGAAAAATGATGTATCTTTTTTGATTGGTAATATGCTGAATCTCTATGAACATCAGGCTACTTTTAATCCGAATATGCCACTGAGAGGACTGTTTTACTTTGCAGAACTGCTTCAGGGGTTTCTGGCGGAGAACGGGCAGGACATTTACAAAAGTACACTGGTTAAGATTCCGCTTCCACAATATATCGTATTTTATAATGGTATGCAGGAAGAACCTGACAGAAGGGAATTATATTTATCGGATGCCTTTTTCAACCATCAGAAAAAGGCACAGGCAAGTCTGGAATGTAAAGTAGTGATGCTGAACATTAATCTGGGCCACAACAGGGAGCTGATGGAAAAGTGCAGAAAATTAATGGAGTATGCCTGTTTTGTATCGAAAATGCGAGCATACCTGACGGAAATGTCATTGGAAGATGCAGCGGACAGAGCAGTTGCTGAGTGCATTGCAGAGGGAATTCTGGCGGACATACTGAGAAAGAATCAGGGAGAGGTGAAGCAAATGATTTTAACGGAATACGATGAAGACTGGCACATAGAGAATGAAAAAAGAGATAGTTTTGCTGAGGGAATGGAGCTTGGACAGCGTAAAGGCATGGAAATTGGAGTTCAAAAAACGAAAGAGGAAGCCGTGAGGATTATGATTGCAATCTGTCAGGAATTTTATTTATCCCCGGGTGAGATAAAAGCAAAAATCAAAGACAAGTATCACATGACAGACAGTGAAGCGGCAGCAGCATTAGAAGCATATGAATCCCACGATAATTCTACTACATAGGAGGAGGAAATAATGAAACAGGATAATATTTTATAGATAATAGTCATTTTATTTAATGTTTTTCAATTTTCCCCTGTGTTATAGTGTTACTAACTTAAAATCTTATGAGCGTGAAGACGCAGAGGGAGAACTGTATGGGAGAATATATTCAAATTGATCATATTGACCAGCTGCTGACGCACCCCGGGAAACAAAACGAGTCTCTATTCTGATTGCAGCAAAAGAGCTGGCATATTATAATACAGAAGAAAGAACATGGATCGTGGAGGCTGCTGATTATGTTGCTTATATTGGGAAATCATCGGCGGCAGCGGATCTTCTATGCGTGGGAATTCAGATTGTTGAAGCAGAAAATATGTGATAATGTTGGAGGATATTTATGAGAAACAGAGAAGAAGCAAGAAAAAAAGCAAAAGAACTGGTAGCACAGATGACACTGGAAGAAAAAGCCTCACAGTTAAAATACGATGCGCCGCCAATTAACAGATTAGGCGTTCCGGCGTATAACTGGTGGAATGAAGCACTGCACGGTGTTGCCAGAGCAGGAACAGCAACCAGTTTTCCTCAGGCAATCGGCATGGCAGCCATGTTTGACGATGAGATGATGAAGAAAATTGCGGATACCATTGCTACAGAGGGACGTGCGAAATACAATGCATATTCCCGGAAAGGGGATCGGGATATATATAAAGGTCTTACTTTCTGGTCTCCCAATGTGAATATTTTTAGGGATCCCAGATGGGGAAGGGGACATGAAACCTATGGAGAAGATCCATACCTGACCAGCCGCCTGGGCGTTGCGTTTGTAGAAGGGCTGCAGGGTGACAAAGAGGTAATGAAAACAGCAGCCTGTGCAAAACACTATGCTGTACACAGCGGACCGGAAGCATTGCGCCATGAATTTAATGCAGTGGCGAGTAAAAAGGATATGGGAGAAACTTATCTTCCTGCATTTGAAGCACTTGTGAAAGACGCAGAGGTAGAGTCTGTGATGGGAGCTTATAACCGGACAAATGGAGAACCCTGCTGCGGAAGCAACACTTTAATACGTGATATCTTAAGAGACCAGTGGGGATTCCAGGGACATTTCGTATCCGATTGCTGGGCAATAAAGGATTTTCATGAAAATCACAGAATTACTCAGGACGCAAAAGAATCAGCAGCAATGGCACTGAAAGCAGGATGCGATGTGAATTGCGGAAATACATACCTGCATATTTTAAAGGCTTATCAGGCAGGTCTGGTGACAGAAGAAGATATAACACAGGCTGCAGAGCGTTTGTTTACAACCAGATTTCTCCTGGGATTATTTGATGGAAGTGAATATGACGATATTCCATATGAAGTTGTGGAATGTAAAGAACATATACAGCTTGCCAGAGATGCAGCCAGAAAAAGCGCTGTTTTATTAAAGAATAACGGCGTGCTGCCCCTTAAGAAGAGCGAGATAAATACAATTGGCGTAATTGGACCAAATGCTGACAGCCGGGTGGCACTGATTGGAAATTATCATGGTACAGCGTCCAGGTACATTACGGTATTAGAAGGCATTCAGGATGAAGCAGGTGATGATATCCGCGTTCTGTATTCCGAAGGCAGCGGCCTCTGGAACCATAAAGTGGAAGGTCTTGCATGGGATCAGGATCGAATATCAGAGGCTCAGATTGTTGCCGAACACAGTGATGTGGTAATATTGGCAGTCGGTCTGGATGAAACGCTGGAAGGGGAAGAGATGGATCAGGGGAATCATGTGGGTTCCGGGGATAAGGTGGATCTGAAGCTTCCGGATGTGCAGATGGAATTGATCGAAAAAGTTCTGGAAATCGGCAAACCAACAATTGTGGTGCTGATGGCTGGAAGTGCAATTGATTTAAGTTATGCGGATGAACATGCAGATGCAATTCTGCAGGCATGGTATCCTGGTGCAGGCGGAGGAGAAGCAATTGCCGACCTGTTATTCGGAAAAATATCCCCATCCGGGAAACTTCCGGTAACGTTCTATCGGGATCTGGAACATATGCCGGGATTCGAAGATTACAGTATGGAGAACAGAACCTACCGGTATATGGAAGAAGATGCGCTGTATCCATTTGGATACGGACTCACTTATGGAAATGTAGAAGTGGAAGAGGCCGGATTTACCATTATGCCAAAGAAAGAGCAGGACTTTGAAGTGGAAGTAACCCTCACAAACCGGGGAGGCACTGCGGTAGAAGAGGTCGTTCAGCTATATATCAAAGATACAAAATCTGCGCTGGCTGTTAAAAATTATAGCCTGTGTTCATTCCGGCGTGTGGCACTGGCAGCAGAAGAAACGGTAAAAACAAAGCTGAAGGTTCAGGCATCGGCTTTGGAAGCAGTAGATGATGAGGGAAGAAGAGTGCTGGACAGCAATGAGTTCACTTTATATGTTGGAATTTCCCAGCCAGACCGCAGAAGCATACAGCTAATGCAGAGCTCTCCAGTAGAATTGTTGATAAGGCTGTAGTTTCTGACATGCCCAAGAGCAGAAAAGAGGGATAAAATGAGAAAACGACATTACGTGGGTATCGCATTATTAACGACATTGGCGGTTGTGAGTACATTTGGATGCGGCAGGTCGAATGGATTAAAGGAATCACAAACTTCGGCGGTCAGTAAAAATGAAGGGCAGTCCGTGACTGCAAAAGCACCAGCGATGGAAGCAGAAGGATCAGTGACGGAATCGGAAGTGTCAGTGACGGAATCAGAAGGATCAGTGACGGAATCGGAAGTGTCAGTGACGGAATCAAAAGAACTAGCGACGGAATCGGAAGCACCTGCAGCGAAAAAGGAACTGATCAGAACAGAAAAACCGGAGTTTACCGCTAATGAGGTCAGACGTGTTGCGATTGCGGTGGGTGGACAGGATGTATTTGAAATTACCTATGCTCCACAGGATTATAAAAGCAATTTTGCGTATTGGGATATTATTACACCCTATCAATCACTGGTAATGGTGGATACAGAAGAAATGTTCAACTTATATAATGCTCTTGCGGCGTGGAAATTTGGCAGCGCCATTGAGATAAAAGAGGGGGAAGACACAGGTCTGTCAGAACCGTCAGCCAGTATAGCAATAGACTACTATGATATGAAATCAGAGGCGGACACTGCAGATGCCGATCCCGACACTACATGTCTGATTAAGTTTGGCAAAAAAGATGAACAGGGCAATTATTATGCTCAGATTGAAGGATTTGAAACAATTTATAAGATTTCTTCCAGTGCCGCAGATCCTGTTCTGATGGTTAATCCCTATGATTATATATTAAAAATCTGCTGTCTTGTGGACTATAAAACGGTGGATACGGTAGAAATTAATATGGGTGAGAGCACACATGTGATAGATGTGAATGCTGTGCAGAAAAAGTATGCTTTTGATAAAAAAGAAGTGGATGAAAAAGCATTCTCCACGCTGTATCAGGCATTGATGGGAATCATCGTGAAGGGCGAGCCGGAGGGTGAAAATGCATCTGAAGGAAAAGAGGAATCGCCGGTATTACAGATTGATTTCCAGAGAAATATGGAAAACGCACCTGATATAACCGTAGTTTTTAAAACTTATAATGATGATTATTATCTGGCTGAAATAAATGGGAATCAATTTTTTATCGTATCAAAAGAAGATGTAGATCAATTAGCAAAACAAGTGGAGGAATCCTTTTAGTTCAGATTTGGGAGCTTGTCTCCAGATCAAGATCAATAGAATGAATTCGAAACAAGTCCCGGGGAGGATATAAGATGGAAGGTATAATGAAAACAGCAGTTATGACAGGGATCCGTAAAGTAGAATTAACAAACCGTCCGATTCCTGTGCCTGCAGAAAATGAGGTATTGGTTAAGGTAGAATATGTAGGAATCTGTGGTTCCGATCTGCATTATTACGAAGCAGGAAGAATCGGGAACTTTGTTGTGGAACCGCCGTTTGTGCTTGGGCATGAAGCAGGTGGAATTGTCGTAGAGACCGGAAGCAATGTAAGGAATTTAAAGGTTGGGGACCGAGTTGCGCTGGAGCCTGGTAAGACCTGCAGCAACTGTGAATTTTGCAAGAGCGGCAGATATAATCTCTGTAAGGATGTGGTATTCTTTGCGACACCTCCTGTGGATGGGGTTTTTCAGGAATATGTTGCGCATGATGCCGGACTATGTTTTCCGATTCCGGACAATATGAGTACGATGGAGGCTGCCCTGATTGAGCCGCTGGCAGTAGGAATGCATGCAGCGATACAGGGAGGTGCCGGAATTGGACAGACTGCTGTAGTTACCGGAGCGGGCTGCATTGGACTGGTCAGTATGATGGCGTTGAAAGCAATGGGAGTTTCCAGAGTGTACGTAGTAGACGTAATGGAAAAGAGGCTGCAAAAGGCGTTGGAATTAGGTGCAGATGGAATCATAAACGGAAGAGAGGAAGATGCCGTTGCTAAAATCATGGAATTAACCAATGGCGCCGGTTGTGATTTATCCATTGAAACAGCCGGAACTGAGATTACAACCACACAGCTGATAGGGATGGCAAAAAAAGGTTCCACCATTGTTCTGGTTGGCTACAGTGCTTCCGGTAAGCTGACCCTGCCCGTTAGTACGGCATTAGACAAAGAGCTGACATTTAAGACTGTCTTCCGATATCGTAATATATATCCTATGGCAATTGATGCCGTGGCACAGGGCAAGATAAAAATCAAAGACATCGTTACCAATATTTTTGACCTGGATGATATCGCAGCTGCGCTGGAGCAGAGTGTGGAAAATAAGGCGGATATCGTTAAGGGTGTAATTAAAATTTAAATTTTATTCATGTGATTCGTTTTCAATTTATTATGAAAAAAATGGAGCTTACGGGTAATTTTCTTTATCCGTGAGCTCCATATTTTGCGACAGTTTATGCGTAAAAGATTACGCCAATAGCGTTCGGCATGCCGCAGCCCAGGGGCCCAACATGCTGAAAAAACCAGCCTTGTATCAACGAATTTTCAGGATGTAAATTAATTAAATAAAATATCTCCCAGCCAATTCCATAAATGCTTCCCGGTCTGACTCATAAAATTCAGTAAAAGTCTTCTGTTCCGTAAGAAGATTTTTAGCCAGTGCAGCCATGAATTCCGGGATAGCGGATGCAGCCATGATGCCAAGAATATCACCCATTTCCGTAAGATCTGCTCCAATCCTGCCATTTACCTGGATTTCAAATGCATCTACAACTTTATCATTGACACGTTTCTTTCTGCCGGCGAATCCAATCTGCGCCATTTGGTGTCTGGAACAGCTGTTGGGACAGCCGCTGATATGAACGGATGGAAGTACGTCTTTACTTATACCCGCATCTTTCAGTTCCTTAAGGATTCCATGACACAGAGTCTGGCTTTGCATGATACCGATCTGGCAGGTTGGAGTTCCCACACAGCTCACGCTCATTTGTATTTTGGTGGACATCAGCTGGCTTTCAGCGAATTGTATGAATGTTTGGGCATTGGATTTATCCAGATTGCGCACATATAATTCTTCATTCATGCTCAGCCGAAGTTCGGCATCCGGGCATTTTTCCAAAAGGCTGTCCAATTCCAGCAGATCATTTTTTTCCAGCTGCCCGCAGATTGGATGAAGAATCACGGTGTAGCGTCCCGCCTGTTTTTGGGGAATACAGATATTGGACGGAGAAATTTCCGGTGTCCAGGAAATTTCTTTAGATAATTCTGCTTTCAGCTCATCAAATTTTACTTTTTCTTTTATTTCTGCCAGATATTCCTTGTAGGTTTTCAGGAAATTTTCCACACCCATTCGTCTTGGAATAAAGCGGATACGGGCTTTGGATTTATTCTGGTAATCGCCCTCAGCTTTAAACAACTGTGTGATTGCTTCGATGTGATACATCACATCTTCCGGCGGAACCAGTTCATCGTATGGTATTCCCACTGCCGGGCCGCCGCCCAGACCGCCTGCCAGCCAGACGCGGAACATGGGTTTTTTATTGTCTTCCACTGCCATAAAACCAATATCGGTTAAAGTTGCACAGGCGGTATCGTCGGTACCGGATGAGAAAGCTGCTTTTAATTTACGGGGGAGCTGGTAGTGGGGGGCATTTATGGTAAAATAGCTTCCTGTCTGCAATGCATAAGGCGTCACATCAAAGGCTTCATCCTTCTGCACGCCTGCTAGAGGGGAAAGAGCCACATTACGAGGAAAATTTCCGCCGCCGCCTCTGGTAAAAAGGCCGTGGTTAATGGCATCTTCCATTATATCGCATACGTCATCCAGGGATAGGTCATGGAGCTGAATGGCCTGTCTGGTTGTAAGATGTATTTTGTCAAGTTTATATTGATCTGCATAATGCAGTATAAGTTTAAAATGTTCATGGCTGATTACTCCGGATGGGGTTCTGAGCCTGATCATAAATTTACCATTTTCTTTTTGGGCATAGCAGCCCATCCCGCCTGACTTTCCTTTGAATTCCATCCGTGTTATTTCACCATTTAAAAATGCATGGCCAGCAGCACGGAATGCGGGGATTTCATCTTTGAGCACTTGTTTATAGGTTTCCATTTATACTACCTCCAATTTTATATCTGTTAAAAATATATTATATCCCATTAGATAGGGAATAAAAAGTTTTATTTTAATTTTTCAAAAATGCTATTGATTTTTTGAACAGAATATGCTATTTTGTATTTGAGAGAAAGACATAAAATGGAAATATGTGCGTAATAGAAAGACAAATATCTTCTTAGGAGGGAACGTATGCAGAAAGAAATGTATGCACTTGTAAAAGAAACCAGGGGGCCGGGGCTTGTTTTGAAGAAAGTTGGGGTACCGTCAGTGGGCAGAGCAGATGTAAAGATTAAAATCCATTATACATCCATCTGCGGAACGGATCTGCACATTTACAACTGGGATAAATGGTCCCAGGAGACGATTATACCGCCACTGACCATCGGACACGAGTTTGTGGGCGAGGTGGCAGAGCTGGGGGATGAAGTGACCGGGTTTAAGCTTGGGGATATTGTGTCGGGAGAAGGGCACATAGTCTGCGGATCCTGCCGGCACTGCAAAGCAGGCAGATGGCATTTATGCAAACAGACACAGGGAGTGGGAGTGAATCGTTCCGGTGCTTTTGCACAGTATCTGGTTATTCCTGCAACAAATGTAGTGAAATGTGAGAAAGGTATCCGGGAAGAACTGTGCTCCTCATTTGATCCCCTGGGCAATGCAGTCCACACTGCGCTTACCTTTAATCTGGTAGGTGAGGATGTACTGATTACGGGAGCAGGTCCGATCGGCATTATGGCAGCTGCAGTGTGCAGACATGTAGGTGCAAAACATGTGGTAATTACCGACATAAATGATTACCGGCTGAACCTGGTGAAAGAAATATGTGATGAATATGTCTATCCGGTTAATGTGGCGAAAGAGGATATCAAGGAAGTGATGAAACACCTGGGTATCTGTGAAGGTTTTGATATTGGACTGGAGATGTCCGGGAATGGCTCTGCATTTAACATGATGCTGGATAACCTGTATAATGGCGGCAGAGTTGCAATGCTTGGAATCCAGAGTGATAAGACACTGATTGACTGGAACAAGGTAGTATTCAAATGTCTGGATATCAAAGGTGTCTATGGTAGAGAGATGTTTGAGACCTGGTACAAAATGATGTCCATGCTGCAAAGCGGGCTGAAGCTGGATAAAATTTTAACCCACAAATTCAAGTTCCGGGATTTTGAAAAAGGATTTGAAATCATGAACAGCGGAAATTGCGGAAAAGTTGTTTTAGATTGGACAGATGCAGAAACGGAGGAAATGTGAGATGAAAGCAGCATATCAGATTTTTCAGGATACATTACAGGAAATAAAAAATGATGGTACATACAAAAGTGAAAGAGTGATCGTAACACCTCAAAAAGGGCATATTGATACAGACAAGGTGAAGAACGTTATAAATATGTGCTCCAATAATTATCTGGGTCTGGCGGATAATAGTGAAATAATCCAAGCTGCAAAAAGCAGTTACGACAGTTGGGGCTACGGGTTATCTTCCGTGCGGTTTATCTGCGGCACACAGAGAATTCACAAGGATCTGGAGAAGTCCATTGCTGAATTTCTCCATATGGATGATACCATATTATACTCATCCTGTTTTGATGCAAATGGAGGATTATTTGAAACGTTATTGACGGATCAGGATGCGATAATCAGTGACAGCTTAAATCATGCCAGCATTATTGACGGCGTTCGTTTGTGTAAAGCTAAGAAATTCCGTTATAACAATAATGACATGGCTGATTTGGAACGCTGCCTGCAGGAAGCACAGGGAATGCGGATTAAGTTAATTGCAACCGATGGCGTATTTTCGATGGATGGTATTATTGCAGATTTAAAATCTATCTGTGATCTTGCTGATAAATACGATGCTTTGGTTATGGTAGATGACAGTCATGCGGTAGGATTTATGGGAGACACCGGTGCCGGAACACCGGAATACTGTGGAGTTACTGACAGGGTAGATATCATAACAGGAACACTTGGCAAAGCGTTGGGCGGTGCCAGTGGCGGATACACCAGTGCAAAGCAGGAAATTATTGATTTACTGCGCCAAAAAAGCAGACCGTATCTGTTCTCCAATACGCTTGCTCCGTCAATTACCTGTGGGGCAATCAAGACATTTGAACTGTTAAAAGAAAAAGGGGAGCACAGAGAAAAGCTGCATAAAAATACGGCATATTTTCGGGAAGAAATGAAGAAAATGGGCTTTGATATCGTAGAAAGCACTCATCCTATTGTAGCCGTCATGTTCTATGATGCAGTTATAGCGGCACGGGCAGCAGAGCGTATGCTGGAACTTGGCGTATATGTAGTAGGTTTCTCCTATCCGGTAGTCCCAAAAGGGAAAGCCAGAATCCGCACCCAGGTATCAGCAGCGCATAGCAAGGAAGATCTTGATTTTGTTTTGAAATGTTTTAAACAGGTGAAAGAAGAGATGGGAATTTAAAAATGAAATAGGTGAATTAACACACAGACAGAAATAAAAAACAGATGGCACTGCCGATTATACGACAGCGTCATCTGTTTTTTATTATTTCGTTCATACATCCTACCGCAGATGGAATAAATATGGGCGGCATACCTTCCGTTTTTTATTATTTCTTTTCACACCAGATAATCTGCTGCAGAGTAAGGGGCGGCAGTGCCGCACAGGTTCCGTTTTCTGACAAATCCAGACGCTGCTGTGATGGATACACCAGTTTAGCACTAGCCACGGGAATTTGAAACAGGATCTCACCTGCCGGAATGGGTGGTGTGTCTCCGTGGAAGCGCTTGGGCAGCATGGAAATCTGGTGTATGATATACGCTGTTTCCGTTTCAAAAAATGCTGTCCGGATCATATCAGGCGTATCTGTTCTGTGGCGCAGAGGCGGCTGTATGCCGGATTTTACCAGAAGATCGGCAAATAGATCATTTGTGTAATTATATTTTTCCGTACCAGCCATCGTAAAAAAGTCAAATGCCAGATAAAATACATAGCCCTTCTTAAAATGCCGGTGAAGGAGTGCCGGAAAATTTGTTTTTTCGCCGGGTGGAGGACTCCACCAGTTTACCCAGTGATCAAAATTGCATGCCACACAGGGAAAGTTAAAATACAGCATTGCCGAAACAGTGGGATCGGCACCTGTGCCGCTATTTATTGCAAGTGGTTCTGTTTCCATAAAGTATTCGCTTACCGGAGGGGTGGTGCAGGAAAGAAGCCCGGTGAAGGATTGGGATAAAACAGGGCGCAGGTAAGCAGCCCAGCGGTTAGAAGCAAATTTCCCATTAATTTTTGCAGGACCGCAGCCCAGCAGCCTGTGTAAAGTCGACTGCTCCCGCAGTGTGGAATCGGCATTCCATAACCCTGTCTGGCCCGAGGAGATCAGGCAGCCGCCGTCAGCCACGTAATCCTCCAGTATGAATACCATCTCCGGCTGTATGACGTAGACTTCGGGCAGCAGCAGCATATCATATTGAGCCAGAAGGGATTTGGTGAGACTTCCCTCCGGCAGAATGTTATAGGGAATTTTTGCATATTCGCACAGCTGCATGGCACCAAGTATGGCATTTAAGTGAGGATTGTGCCCCTTCATGCGTAAAATGGCATCTGGACTGAGTTGCTGCATGTTGATTGATTTTGAACGGTCGCTTTGCAGTATGCCAATGGATTTAACCGGTGTACGGCCGGTTAAATAGGGCTCCATTTCTTCCAGCGCGGTGAAAACGGTGCCAAGCCGGTTTGCCTCTTCCATGTCCAAAGTACCGTCGGCATGCTGGGAGCCGCTGTACATGCCAACCCGGCATCCCTGGGCTGCAATGGAGCTTAAGTCACACATATATTGGGAAACCGTATCGTAGTTATATACCTGAGAGGCTTCTCCGGGAACCAGGATGGGATACTGTCCGACGGCAGTATCTCTGGCATAGGCTGACGAAAACCAGTTGTCCTTTAAAAGGGGTTCGGAAAACTGATAATCTAGCAGATCTCTTACGGATTTCGGATAGTGGCAGGAAAAATTAACCGTAATTGCCAACCCGGGATCCACCGCTTTTAGACGCTGCTTCACATCCAGCAAAAACTCTCTGGAATTTTCGTCCAGGAATTCAACGATATCTGACATATGCTGGCGGATGTCTTCCTGATCAGCCGGCAGGGCATAGCCATATGCAGCGTAAAATTTATCCCTGCATTTATCACAATAACAGAGCGAAGCGCCAAAAATATCCATAAATAAAGCATCCGGGCTATAATTCCGTACAATTTCCTCCATCTGGGACAGACAGTATTCCCGGTAATCGGTCTGGTAACAGCATAAACTCCATCTTGCAAACTCGTCTTCCCGGATCAGTGGAGTTCCATCCGGTTTTCTTGCCCGCCATTGGGGAAAACGCCTTGCAGCGCCTTCGTCATATTCAATGCAGTAATAGGCAATAAATTCTATGTCTTTTTTCTTTAAAACCGTGCTGACCTCCTGTATCCAGTCAGTCTTTACTCCCTGATGCTTCTGTGCGCCCTCTACTTTACTGTCATAATAAGTAACACCCCAGTGGTCTTTGCAGTAAACCATAAGGGAGTCAATATGCGCCGTATCAAAAAAACGCTCATATTCTTTAATATTCAGTTGGTCTAAAGTAACAACAGGTGGTTGGGGGGAATGATGATCAATCAGATAACAGCGCTTGCTGTTCTTGTATTTGCTGCTCATATTCGGTATCTCCTTTCAGGATGAAATGCCCGCAGGCAAAATAGTACCGGCATCCCAGTATCCAGATTAGAGAACGTGCAAAGAAGAGTGTGATATTGCCAGTATATAGAAGATAAGGTGGAAAGTCAATAAGATAAATTTATTGTACTTTTATCCGTAAAAATAACTTAAATTGTATGCTGAAAAGTACACAAATGAATAAATTGAATTAATAAAAAACAAATGTGTATCTACAAAGTTGTCAGATTTAAAAATAATAAAGGTGAATTGAAAGATAAAAAAGTAAAAATATGTAAAATTACATTGACAAAATACCTGTAGAATAATATAATATGCATATCAACTGGTCAGACCAGTCAAACCAATTAGAGTGAACGGCAAAAATAAAGGAAGGAGGGTTATTTGTTTTAAAGAAGATGTGTGAAGGCAGTGAAAATTGTGTTTTGGGGACATGATTTTTATAAAAAGTAAAAGGAGAAGGTAAGAATTATGAAAAAGAGAATTATAGCGGTTTTGTTAGCGGCAACTATGGTTATGGGTATGATCTCCGGATGTGGCGGATCGAATCAGAAAACAGGTGGTACAGCTGCCGATAAGGCTGCAGAGGCGGAAAAGACAGAGGGGTCCGGGGATAGTAAGGCTGCAGAGGGCACGCAAAAGTCTGATGTATCTTTGCGGTTTATTGATGTAAACCCCAGTCCTCAACGGCAGGCATATTATGAAGGTGTTTTTGAAAAATTCAAAGGCGAAACCGGAATTACCGTGGCTTATGAGAGTGTTCCATGGGATGATGCGGCAAATAAACTGACGGTACTTGGCACATCAGGACAGCTCCCGGATGTTATGACTACCCATCCGCTGTGGCTGGGACAGTTTACGGAATCCAACTGGGTACTTCCCATTGATGATTATGCAGAGGAACATAAGGATGAATTTGTTGATATTATCAGTAAAAGCAACTGGGTAAATGAAAAAGAAAACTATGGCCACATTTATACAATTCCCGATGGATTTATGGTAAAAGGTATTTTCTACCGTAAGGACTGGGTAGAGGAAATTGGATATGAGATTCCTACAGGGGACGACTGGACTTACGATGCATACTTTGATCTGATCAAGGCTCTGACCGATAAGGAACAGAAGAGATATGGAAATTCTTTTCGGGGTGCAAGAGGGGCATTCGATCCATTGTTAGCATATTTACAGACATTTACCGGAGGTTATGTATATGATGAAGAAGGAAACTGCCTGTTAAATAAACCGGAATGTGTAGAGGCATTCGAAAAATGGTGTGCCATATACAAAGATGGCTATGTACCGGAAGATTCCATTAACTGGGGATTTGTAGAAATGGTGGATAACTTTACCGGAGGGTTAACCGGTACGATTTCCAATGACTCTGAAGTAGCCGTAGCATGTGAAACCAATATGAAACCAGAACAGTGGGGTGTACTGCCAATGCCGGTATCTACAGTTGATCATAAGCTGTTGAATACCTCCAGCAGTCCTTATTCCTATACGATTTCCGCACAGTCTGAACATCCCGAGGAAGCGCTGCTGTTAATGGACTACCTTGTAAAACCGGAAAATAATATTGAGTATTGTAAGATGGGCGGCCTGATTCCTATCAAAAAAGAAGCTTCCAAGGATCCGACTTACGGAGAAGACGGACCATATGCGGCATTTTTAAACCAGTTAAACGATCCCGATTTCATGGTACCTCCAATGTACGGACCATTTAACTATACCGATTTACATCAGGATACATTCCACGCAGAAATGCAGAAATATTTGTTGGGCAAACAGTCTGCAGAAGATGTGTTAAACAACATATCCAATGAGTTAACAAAGAGAATGAAGGATTATCTGGCTGCAAATGAAGGATCTACCATAGAGAGCCCAAGAACATTACAGTAGAGCCTTGGGGCGTACAGATAGCGGGTGCTATATAGTGGCGTATTTGCGCCGGGCGGCCCTGGGCGGAGGGGACGGTTAAGCCGTCCCCTTTGTGAATCAAATGGATTGAATGGAAGGGAGATAAGATGGGAGTATTAATAGCATTTCTCATTATAGTTGTAGTTGTATGTGCCGCAATTTTCTGGCGGATGCATATGAAGTCAGGGCAAAGAGTCGTCATTGGAAACAGGACCAGGACCAAACTGGAGCCATACCTGTTCATTTTACCGGTATTTCTCCTGCTTCTGGTTATGTTCGGGTATCCCCTGATTAACAGTTTTATTATGGCGTTTCAGGATTATAAGCTGACCGGATCCGGAAAAGCTGCTTTTAATGGTATAGAAAATTTTAAGAAGCTCTTTGATGATGCCGATACGTTTATGATCGTGAAGAATACCTTGATCTACGTAGTAATCTCCGTGGCGGGGCAGTTTCTGTTAGGAATGATCCTGGCAATGGCTTTGAAAAAACAGTTTCGGGGAAGAGGATTATATCAGTCAATTGTATTTCTTCCATGGGCATTTTCAGGATTCGTAATTGGATTAATGTTCCGCTGGTCTTTTAACGGTGAATACGGTGTGGTAAATGATATTCTGCTGAACCTTGGAATTATTAAGGAATCCATTGCCTGGCTTGGGACACCCGGAGTATCCCTGGCGGTTATTATCATGGCTATGATCTGGATGGGAATTCCATTTTTTGCAATTATGATTTTAGCAGCATTGCAGTCCATACCGGCTGACGTTTATGAGGCGGCTGATGTAGATGGATGCGGAGCAATAAGGAAATACTTCCAGATCACACTGCCGTACATAAAACCAACCATTATTACCACAATCCTGCTTCGAACCATCTGGATCTTTAATTCCTTTGATCTGGTTGTGATCATTACCAATGGTGGACCTGCCAATACATCCCAGACCCTGCCAGTATATATGTATTCCAAAGCATTTGGAACCTATGACTTTGGTTTTGCAGCAGCAATCGGGGTATTGCTTATGGTTGTACTGGGCGTCTTTGCAGTTATTTTTCTGCGCGCTACAAATTACAATAAGGCAGGTGATTTTTAATGAAGAGAACAGGAAAAAGAAAAGCATTAGGCGTTGGAAAATTTTTAATATTAGCATTTTTCCTAGCACTTGTGGTACTTCCCATTTATTGGATGACGATCACGTCCTTTAAGACTAATGGCGAAATTATTGACATGCATAATATCACTTATTTTCCACACACCTTTACCACTGATAATTATACCGGATTATTCGAAATGTTCGACTATGGATCGCTATTGCAGAATAGCGTAATTGTTTCTATTTCATCTGCCTTAGTGGTAACCATGCTGTCAATATTAGGCGGGTATTCTCTGGCAAGATATAAATTTAAAGGAAAAGGCGTGATGGTGCTGTTTTTTCTGGTTACACAGATGATCCCCGGCATACTGGTAATCATCCCCCTTTACTTAATCTTTTCTAAGATTGGGTTGATCAATACCCATGTGGGATTATTTATCTACTATGTAATTGTAAACGTGCCTTTTTGTGTAGTGACGATGCGAAGCTTTTTCGAAAGAATACCGGTGACGCTGGAAGAAGCAGCCAGGGTTGATGGCTGTACAAAGATGAAATCTCTGGTTAAAATTGTACTTCCCATCATGTTTCCGGGTATCGTTTCCGTTTTCGTTTTTGCATTTATCGGTGCTTGGAATGAATTAATTGCAGGAACTATTTTCATCAGTACTCCGGATATGTGGACGATCCCGGTGGGATTAAAGTCTCTGATCGGTAAATACAGCGTGCAGTGGGGAGCTTTGATGGCAGGAGGTGTAATGGCACTTCTGCCTACAGCAATAATGTTTGCCGGCATGCAGAAGTTTATCGTGGAAGGAATGACGGCAGGAGCGGTGAAAGAATAATTTAAGGGAGGCTATTATGGGGTTAAAAAAAAGAGCAGACGTGGTACATCAGATATTGCATCCCAGAGAAGATACGAGAGGCTGTACCAGATGGTGGTGGTACGGATGTGCAGTGAAAAAGGATGAATTGATCCGGGAACTGGATTTTATGAAAGAAGCCCAGATGGGCGGTGTAGAACTTCAGATACTCTATCCGGTTGCAGCGGATGATAAAGAAAACGGCGTAAAAAATAATTTTTATTTATCACCCGGATTTCTTGAAATGATACGTTTTGCTTGTGAGGAAGCCAATAAAAGAAATATGAAATTTGACCTTACCCTTGGCTCATCCTGGCCCTTTGGCGGACCTTTTGTACCGGTAGAGTTGAGCGGTCCAACCGTGATTCCGTATACCATTGATGTAAAAGGGCCTTGTGAATTTACCTATGATTTTACCACCAGGCTGTATGGGGAAGCGGCAGCCTGTATTATGGGGCGCATGGAAGACAGCCGGATGGTGCCGGAGACCATTGTGGATATCACCGATAAAGTGACGGATAAGCCTCTGTTTGAGTGGCCATGGGGAAAGCAGCTGGAAAAAGTATATGTGCCGGAAGGAAATTATAAAATCGTTGTGCTGGTATCCAGTGATAAACGTCAAACCGTATTAAAGCCTCTTCCGGGAGGAGACGGACTGATTATTGATCACAACCGGAAAGATTCCGCCAGACTGTTTTTTGAACATGGAGGAGATCCCATTGTAAATGCGGTAGGCAGAGGGAAGATTCAGTCCTTTTTCTGTGACTCTATCGAAGTGTTCGGACACAACTGGACGGATATTATCTACGGGGAATTCCGAAAAAGAAGAGGCTATGAGCTGCGCCCGCTGGTATATGCACTTTGGGGAGAGGTACAGGGAATGACCGATCTGGTCCGGTATGATTTTCAAAAGACCATGGCAGAATTAACGGTTGAGAACTTTTTTCGGGAGATGACACAATGGTGTCACGAAAAAGGATCTCTTTCCAGAATCCAGGCACACGGTACCTGGGGTGATATCTTGCAGGCATATGGTGCTGCCGATATACCGGAGGGGGAAACTTTTTCTGCTTTTGACCGGTACGAAGTCAATACAGTTCACCGAAAGCTGGCATCTTCGGCAGGACATGTATATGGAAAAGAAATTATATCCAACGAATCGTTTACCTGGCTTCGGTTTCCCAGATTTGTAGTTACTCTTGAGAATATCAAAGCGGCTGCGGACAGCATTTTTTTAGACGGTATGAACCAGATTGTAAACCACGGATATTCATACAGCCCGGAAAATGAAAAGGAAATGGGGTGGCCTTTTTATGCCTCATCCCAAATCAACCATACGAATACCTGGTGGAAATATTACAAACCTCTGAGTGTATACATAAACCGGGTATGTGATTTTCTGCGCAGGGGGAAAACGAAAGTGAAACTGGCGGTATATCTGCCACAGTCTGATATCTGGGCAGAAAATCCATTATCGGATATCCATATGTGCATGAAACTGGAGGAGCGTATGACCACCAGAACCGTAGACAGAATTCACAAAGAAGGATTCTGGTTCGACTATATAAATGACGATGTGGCAGAGCGCTGGAGAGAATACGATTACGAGGCCCTGGTGCTTCTGGAGTGTGAGCGGATCCCCCTGCAGACAGCTTACAAGCTGCAGGAATTTGCACAGAGCGGTAAAAAAATCATCTGCAAAGGTTCAGCGCCAACAAGATCCTGCGGATTACTTTCGTATTCGGAAAACACGCAGAAGATACAGCACATAATGAACGAAATGCAGGAAGCCGGGCAGCTCATTATTACGGAGAAAAGTGATGACGGATTAATCATTGAGTTGAACCATCATTTCATCCCTGATGTAAAGATCTATAATAATAAGGAAGAAATCGGATATGTGCATCAGCAAGATGGTGGTACAGATATTTATTTTCTATCCAATATCAGCCTGGAGGATAAAAAAGAAAAGATCAGATTTTCAGCACAGAAGAATAACTTTTATGTATTTGACCCTATGGACGGACAGGAAAAAAACATTGAAAGCAGACAGCAGGATGGGGATGATACGGTGGTAGAGCTGAAAATGGAAGCTTACCAGTCATTGATCTTTGTATTTTCTGATGAAATGGAAGAGAAGATGACGTTTAGCAAGGATGATAAAAAAGAATGGCAGCTGGATCTGTCAAAAGACTGGAAATTTTCTGTAGACAGCCTTAGTTTCCAAAAAGACTATCAAAAACTTGACAGCTGGGAAAAGGAAGAAAGCCTGCGCTTCTATTCCGGGGAGGGTATCTACCGAAAAGAAATGAATATAGGGAAAGAAGAATGGAAGCAGATGCAGAAAATTGGTGTGGCAGAGCTGTACTTTGAGCATATCGGTGAAGCAGCAGGTATTTTTGTAAACGGGCTGGAAGCGGGCGTGATTATAAAACATCCCTATCGAATTGATATTTTGGAATACCTGAAAGAGGGAATTAATGCTCTGGAAGTAAGAGTTTCAAATCTTTTGATCAACAGAGCATTAGATCTGCAATATCCGGAAAGGGATTATCCGGAGCCGGTAATTGATGAATGGCCCTATTCTACTGCAGCATTAAATCACTGCCGCAGGGAGCGGGTCTATAATTGGAGAGAACGGGAAATGATCACAAAACCTCTGCCTTCCGGAATTTGGGGAGATATCGGATTATATTGGTAAATACCTGCAGTCTGCAGGTGGTTTTGGTTGAATAGCGATGGCAGTTCTTATATAATGAATCTAAGAAAAGTCAAAGACCCCGCTGCAGGCAACGGGGCATTTGACCTCGCGGCAGTCGCTAAATGGACGCGCCAGCGTGTCCGTTTGGCTCGTTGCCCGCGGGAATAAAGTTATGATTGTCATAATAAGATTAGTAAAGGAGTATGGAGTGTGGCTAAATTAAAGACAAATATCGCACAATTAGGTTCGACGAGATTGTTATATGCAAGAATTGCCGACAGCATATGTGAATACATAACAGAAAATAAAATCGGTATAGGTCAGAAACTTCCAAGTGAGCGGGAATTGGCGATGATGTGGGGAGTGAGCCGCTCATCGGTACGGGAAGCAATCCGCGAACTGGAAAATCAGGGACTGTTAAGTGTGGAGGCCGGAAGAGGTTCCTTTGTGATTGGTGAAGTCTCAGACAAATCCATGATGTTTAAAATCCAGAAACGAAATTTCTTTGAACAGTTTGAGATCAAAACTGTTCTGGAAGAGTATATGTTAAAAAAAATTACCCCGGTGATATCAGAAGATGTGCTGTATCAATTGGAACACATTGCAAAACAGATGATGACCATGTGTGATAATGGGATTTTTCCACAGGAACTGGACAACCTGTTTCACAAAATTCTGTTAGAATCATACGGAAACAAGGAAATGATCAATTTGGTGGAAAACATGATTCATGTATTTGGTGAATATAACGATGTGTATTTTCATCTATGTGAGGGTGTGGTAAATGAAACAAACCAGACTATATTAGATACGATACCCTACCATCTGGATATGGTTCTGATGATGCGTGCCAGAAATGTAAAAGAAGTAATTAAAATCTATCGAAAAATTATTGAGTTGGATATACAGCTGTACAGTATGGTGAATCCGACTGACCAGAAGGAGACGTTATGATGGATGACCTGTTAAGCATGACCCACTTAGGGGATGATTATGATAAATATTTAAATGCGGTAATTCCGCCGGTTTTTATGAACTCCCTGCATGTATTTCCAACGTTTGAAGAGTATGCCGGATGCGATGCTTCGAAAAAGGGGGCATTTAAATACGGCCGGGTTTCGAATCCTACAGTGCATATTCTGGAAGAAAAGATTGCGGCATTGGAGCATGGATGCAGGGCGGCAGCGTTTGGAAGCGGAATGGCGGCAACGTCAGCGGCGATTCTGGCGACCTGCAAAGCGGGAAGTCATATTATCTGCATGAGGGATGTGTACGGACCGGTAAAGAATATTTTAAACCGGTATATGATTCCAAAGCTAAACATGACCGTTACCTACTGGTCGGGGGAGAGCTTAAAAGAGCTGGAGCATGAAATACGCCCGGAAACAGATCTGATTATGATAGAAAGCCCTGCCACCTTTGTATTTACCGTGGTTGATATCGCCGGTGTTGCCCAAATTGCCAAAAAGCATGGGGTTAAGACATACATAGACAATACATATTGTACGCCGCTGTATCAGAAACCCCTGGATCTGGGAATTGACCTGGTTATGCATACCCTGACGAAATATATCGGCGGGCACAGCGATATTATGGGCGGTATCCTCACATCGGCAGACGAAGAACTTATGAAAGAAATACAGCTGACCGTCCGTGAGCTCTTCGGGGCGAATATGGGTCCCATGGAGGCATGGCTGGCGACCAGGGGACTTCGGACCATGGCACTCAGAATTGCAGAACATGGCAGGACGGCTCAGAAGATTGCAGAATATCTGGAGAAACATAAAAGAGTAGAGCGTGTATACTACACCGGACTGCCTTCCCATCCACAGCGGGAGCTGATAGAAAAGCAGCAGAAAGGGCATACGGGTTTATTAAGTTTTGTATTGAAAGATTCACCAGAGGAAGCAGTAAAAGTAATTAATAAATTAAAGCTATTTGGAAAAGGATGTTCCTGGGGAGGATTTGAGAGTCTGGCACTCTGTCCGCTGTATACGGCAACGGATGAGGAGATAAAATTTTTAAACCTTACTGAGCATGACAGAGGGCTGATCAGAATCCATTGTGGGTTAGAGGGAGTGGAGAACTTGTTGGAAGACCTGGAAAATGCGTTAAAGCATGTCTGAAAATGAAAGCATGAGTCAAAAACCTCGCTGCAAGCAACGGAGATTTCGTCGCTCGCGAGAATAAAAAAGATGAGATGGGGTGGCGGCAATGAATTACAGAGAAAATATTATGGCGATTTTAAATTATCGGCCTTATGAAAGCATGCCGGTGGTATCCTTTGGATACTGGGTGGAAACGCTGGACAAATGGGCAGCGGAGGGACATATTACCAGGGAGGAAGCAGAAGGTTACCGGAAGTTCGGGGACAATTCCGGGGCAGACAAAAGCGTTATGAAAAAACTCGGATTTGATTTTAACTGGAATTCCTGCGTGGGATGCCAGGTGGATATATTTCCGAGATTTGAGGTAGAAATATTAGAGGAAAGGCAAGACGGTTCCAGAGTTATCCGGGATGAATTAGGTCTGATTGTGCTGGAAAAACCGGGTACGGTTTCTATACCGGCTGAAATAGGAACTTCAATGACCGACCGCAAGGCATGGGAAGAACATTATCTGCCCCGTCTGCAATGGTGCGGGGAGCGCATAGATGAAAATCTGTTGAAGTCGCTGCATGATTCATCCGGGCGTGAGGTACCTGTTGCAATTCACTGCGGTTCCCTGCTTGGCAGAATGCGAGATCTTCTGGGAGTAGAGCAGCTGAGTTATTTATATATGGATGACGAAGATCTATATGCAGAAATCATTGATACCATGGCAGGCTTGTCTTACAACTGGGTGAAAGCAGCACTGGAATCAGGCGCAAAATTTGACTATGCCCATTACTGGGAGGATATCTGCTTTAAAAACGGGCCTCTCGTCATACCGGGTGTGTTTGATGAATACGTGGGACCTCATTATAAAAAGACAACAGATCTATTAAAACAATATGGTGTAAATATTGTTTCTGTGGACTGCGACGGATTGATTGACTCCCTGATACCCACCTGGCTGGAAAATGGTGTAAATACCATGTTCCCCATTGAAGTGGGTACGTGGAATGCGTCGATAGCTCCATGGCGAGAAAAGTACGGAAAGCAGATACGGGGTGTCGGCGGGATGAATAAGACCATTTTTGCCAGAGATTATAAAGCTGTTGACGCCGAGATTGAAAGGCTGAAGCCCCTGATCGAGCTGGGGGGATATATCCCATGCCCGGATCATCGGATTGCTCCGGATGCCATATTTGAAAATGTACAGTATTACTGTGAACAGATTCGCAGAATTATTTAATAAAGAAGAAAGATAAAAATAGCGGTACCCGATGGGGTACTGTTATTTTTATGGAAGATAGGCGATTATATAAATTGTTGATCTGGATACTGCAATGAAGCAATAATAGGTAAATATAAAATGTCCGGCTAATTTAAGGAAATCTCCCATTCTCCTTCTGCATATGATAGAATAGTAGAGGATCAAGTTGCTTTCGATTGCAGAAAATAAGTAGAAAGGAAGCCACGTTGCATTTCTTCAACCTTTTAGATATGTGGCCCTATCCCAGGTATACGTTCTGGATGGATTTATTGTCTCGGAGAACGTAAATGTGGAAAGTGTAGATGTTCTGAATGTAGATTTTGCAAATACGGATCATCAGCCTGTGCGTATGACTGTTCGTCTGAAATAGGATGATGGCAGGTACGTGGTAATGATTGCAGGTTGGACAATTACATTTCCCTGTGTTAGAATAAAAAAGATAAACAGGCACAGCTGCCAGAAAGCAATTTTAAAACACGCTCTGGTTCAGACATGCCCTCAGCAAAAAAGATTAGTTTTGACAATTTCTTGGAGGAAAGATGAAAAACGAAGATATGTTTCAAATGCGGCAGCTAAAGGAAAGCGATTTGGAAGAGTTCAATGCGCTGCTTCGCTACGTGTTTCAGGTTACAGGAGATGAATTATTAAAGTCAGGCTGGGAAGAAGACGAAATCCAGCGTGCTAAAGCACCTATACTTAAGCAGTCCTATATACTTGGATATTTTCATAAGGATAAACTTGCATCACAGATCGTGGTGTATCCCATGGAAGTCAATATCTATGGAGAGATCTATAAGATGGGAGGGATTACAGGGGTCGCTACTTATCCGGAATATGCCGGCAGAGGATTAATTCATTCACTGATGCTGAAGATTCTGGAGCATATGAGGGAAGAGCAGCAGACGATTTCATTTTTATACCCCTATTCCATTCCGTTTTACCGGAAGAAAGGGTGGGAAATTGTATCTGATCAGATCAAGTTTAGTATAAAGGATACACAGCTGCCGGGGAAACAACCCGTTCCGGGCATGGTAGAGCGGGTAGAATGGGATCACGAAGACTTAAAGAATGTTTACCGGTACTTTGCAGTCCAGAGACACGGGGCATTAATCAGAGAGGATCTGGCGTGGGAGGAATACTGGCGTTGGGAATCCGATGATGTCATTGCGGCAATCTACTACAGCGAAGAACATAAGCCGCTTGGCTATGTGGTATATTCAATAGAAAATGAGATATTCAATGTAAAAGAAATTCTGTATCTGAATATAGAAGCAAGACATGGAATATGGAACTATATCAGCTCTCATTTTTCAATGATTACCGAAGTAACCGGGTATAATTATACCGGGGAACCCCTTGCTTTTCTTCTGGAGGACAGTGAAATCACGGAGACAATTGCTCCCTATTTCATGGCAAGGATTGTAGATGTTCGGGAATTTATTTTACAGTATCCATTTCAGGTAATGCCGGAGGATTTTCATATACACTTAATTGTGCATGACAATATGGCACCCTGGAATGAAGGAGATTTTCAGATTTACTGGAGGGATCAGAAAACATTTTGCGATCAGGAAAATGATCTGCCCCTTACCAATATTGTGGAACTGGATATCCAGACACTCACAACAATGTTAATGGGTTACAAAAGGCCGTCTTATCTGTATGAAAATGACAGGCTGGAAATGGAATATTATATGGTACAGATATTAGAACGTCTAATACCAGTGGGGAAGCCATATTTTTCCGATTATTTCTAAAATAGTAGCTCATATTGCCGTAAAGACTTAAGTTGATAGAATATGATGTATATAAAGGGAGACAGTGTGTAATTAAAACATACTGTCTCCCTTTTTCTGCTTTCGTGAAGTATTCAACTCTATGAAAGAAAATCTCATAGAAAATACTTTCTTTTTCAGTTGCCAATTTTAATTATTCTATCATATTCGCAAAAAATAG
>JAGZJZ010000043.1 GCA_018365455.1 Clostridiales bacterium | reverse complement strand
TATATTTGCCCCGAATTCAGGTTACGTAGCCCGCTTGTCGCCCTTCATCCGGGACAAATCTCCCACAAAGTGTGACGCACAGCTGCCAGAAAGCAATTTGAAAACACGCTCTATAATCCCATTGGATATAGCAGTACGGTATGGATGTTGTTACGTTTCTTTGATATAGTATCTGCCGCAGAGGAACTTGATGAGAGTCCTTTTTGGAATTACCCTTATGACAAGCCAGCAGATGATAAAGGAGATAACCCGGTCTAATACCGTGAAGATTCCTTCCGTTCCGAAAAATGCAGTCCAGATATTTGCCCCGGCTGCCATTGCTACAGCGGTGATGATGGAGGTACCTCCGCCCGTAACTCCGCCGTACAAAAGAACCACCACCGGAGCTGCTGCCAGAATGGATACCGCTGACAATATAAGAATGGAAAGAATCCACTTCCACCACTGGGTAAACATCCCTTTTATTGCGAGAAAACCAGCTGTGAAGCCAATTATGATACTGACAGGGAGGAATGGAAAGTTAGAGGGATTGGCAATCCCGGCTACAAGAGTAGACAGCATTCCTGTGACAGCAGCTACCCAGGGACCGCAGAGCATGGCGATGAGAAAGGTTCCGACCGCATCCAGATATACAGGGAGTTTTAATAGAGCGGCAAGCTGTCCTCCGACAAAATTTACTGCAACACATACCGGTATCATTAGCTGTGCCAGCATGGAAAAATCATCTTTTAATGAATTAGAATTGGTTTTCCTTCTCATCTTTAACCTCCTCCTTATATACTTAATACAGGATGCCCATTGGATATACATTATATCGCAGTTTTACTGAGGAACCGCCTTTCGGGTGAGCACTTTGTAATGTACTTTGGTTTACGTGTCTGCTTATTCTACTTTTAATGTCTTATAAATGTAGTTTTTATACTTGTCCGCATACAGCTTGCTGCAGATATATACATTTGGTTCTTTTCCTGAAAAATAATTGACGTCAACCAGAACAGTACCGTAGCTGGGTCCGTTGGATGCATCCACCTCGCAGTAATATTTATCACACTTTTCAATACACTCCGGATAGAGTGCCGCTGCCATCGCAGAGGGATCAGCCATATCCAGATAGGCATCTCCAAACCTTTCCCGGTTCATCTCCATCAGATTTTTATTGCAGTCAATTGCAAATTTCCCAAGCCTGCTTCCGTTTCTGATTTTTTCGATTTCTTCAGGATTCAGCATGCTGTCACCAAGGCATGCATCCCAGCCGACATATATGATTTCTTTTAGTCCCGATTCCGTTACTATTTTCGCTGCCTCCGCATCCTGCCAGATATTAAATTCCGCTGTGGGAGTGACATTGCCTGCGCCCAATCCTGCGGTACCCATAATTACGATACGGCCAGCTTTTTGCATGGCTTCATAATCCAAACGGATGGCAATGGCAAGATTGGTAAGAGGTCCCAGCGCTACAATATCAATTTCCCCAGGTTCGCTGTCTCTTAAACACTGCAGCATTTTTAAAATGCCGTTTCCTTCCTGAGCCTTTAATCTCTTGGGTACAAGTCCAATGTCTCCCATACCATCGTTTCCATGTGTTTCATGTGCATATACCAGCTCTTTTAAAAGCATTTTATCTGCGCCCTGATATACCGGCGGCTCGTAGGTCTCGGCATATTCAATGGTAGTCAGTGTATTTATGGTAGCCTGAACTGCATTTACATTTCCGGATACGGTTGAAATCATTACAATTTCATATGCCGGATCGTTCAGTGCCATGGCGATTGCCATTGCGTCATCTGATCCGCAGTCTGTGTCAATGATAATTTTTTTCTTCTGTTCCATAATTATGATCTCCTTATCTGTTTTTATTGTTGAATGATTCTTACTTTTTCTTTATCCTCTGTTGTAATCAGCTTTAAGACTGCTGCAGATGCAATGCAGACTGCCAGCATGATTAATGTAAATTTGAAAGAGAATCCGATTCCTAATTTGGAAATAACCATGCCAGTAATTACCGGTGTCAGGAAATCCGCGATGCCGCTGGCTGTTGCTACCAGGGAACTTGCCACGCTTACCCGTTTGGAATTAATGCGTGTTGCAATTGCCACGATGACGCTGAAAAGGACGCCCAGGAATAATCCGGTTATAAATAATCCGATAAAATAAAACTGTGTGGTATTTACAATCATGGAAACTGCAATAGCCGCAAAGGCTCCGGCACAGTTGATCAGCAGGACGGTCTGGCTTTTGATATATTTTAGTACCCATACAAATACAAACCCTCCGATTACACAGCCCACATTATACACGGTCAGCATAAATGCTCCGGATGCCTCCGAGCTTCCCATACTCTGTGCAAAGCTGGAAATATACAACCCCAGTGTACTGGATACAGCGCTGAACGCTGCAACTACGGTAAAGATTCCGGCATAGGCAACCCAGGTTTTTTTCACATATAATGGTTCGATGTGTTCTTCTGAGCCTTCCCCCTGGACAGACTCTTCGATTCTGACAAAAGGAATGCACACCAGCATGACCAGGGCAACACCTGTCAGTACAAAATAGCACCAGTAGAACGGAAGCTTCCCGGTCAAAAGTACTCCGATTAAAAACGGTGTCACAAAGGTTCCAAGACCAAACAGCCCTTGCCCTCCACTCAGAGAGCTTGCATAATTTTTCTTAAATACAACACTTAATAATACAGGGCAGACGGCATCCTGAGTCCCCATGCCGACTCCGCCCAAAAATGCAAATACCATGCCGGCATAGAAATTAACAATTAACGGAATTCCCAGAAGGAAACTCGCTGTCAGGATGATGCCTGCTGCCAGAACCTTTATCGGTCCCAGTTTCTCTGTCATTCTTCCTGTAATATATACAGTAAGAACCCGCCCAAGTGCATATGCTGATCCCAGCAAAACGACCTTTTCCAATGTCATCCCATACATTTCAACCAGCTGGGGAAGGCTGCTTCCTACAAGTACACAAGTAGCGCCTGTGAGAAAATACATGGCAAATGCCAAAAAACCAATCAGCTTATATCTCTTTTTCATCTCGCTGCTCCTTTGCTTTTGTTTTATAGTAGTTAAAGATATCCGGATATATTTTGTGGAATTACCACAAAACTTTTTCTAACTTGACATTAATTTACCACAGCTTTACAATATAAAAAATGACAAGTGTCAGTTTTTTTGAGATTTTGACGAAAAGAGGTATCATAACGATGATGTATAATACAGAACAGATATTGGAAATAATTTTGGAAAAGAAATATAATCAGCAGAATCCGTTAATCTCACTATCTGGAATGGCTTCCAAGGATGATCTGCTTGTTTTTGAAAAGAATGAAGCGATCGTGAGCCAGAAAGATCCGCTGGATTACTTTTACTTTCTGATCGGGGGCAGGGCATCTGTCTGGAATCAGATCTCATGGAATGACAATAATGTCATAGAATACCTGAGGCCGCTTGATATTCTGGGACTGGTAGAGTACCTGAATAATATTAATTATTATACTGCCTATGTACTGGCTGAATGCAGATGTGTTATTTACCGGATTCCGGTGAAACGTTTTATTCATATCATTCAGAATAACAGCAGGCTGTGCTATCAGACACTTACTGTGATGGGAAATATTACGGCTGCTAATATGGCATGTGCAGAAAAAGGAAATTTATTCACATCAAAGGATATTTTGGGGCACTACCTCTATTTACAGGCCTGCCATAAGCTTCCATATACATGTACGCTAACAAGGACCGTGCTTGCGGAAAGGCTGCACATGAATCTAAGAACACTGTACCGTGTCGTTTTTTCCTTGCAGGAAAATAACTATTTAAGTATTAGAAAGGGGAAAATAACCATCGAAAAAGAACATTTTGAACGGTTGTCGGAGAGGTATAGAGATATTATTATATAAGGCAGGTGGGAGTGAAAGAGACGCCTGTTCTGGTTGGCCTCCTTCTCTTGACCTGCACTATCTGTCATAAACTAGAGAGTGTTTTTAAATCCCACAAACCCCAAACCGCAGCTGCCGGAAAGCATTTTTTAAACAGGGTCTAAAACATATGAATAGCTGAAAAATCCAATTGATTAAACAAAGTTCTGGTGGTTAAAATATTTTTTTCTATAATCATGGGATCCAGACCGGCTATTCGTATGGAAATGGTAGAGATCAGCTCAACGATGCGTTCAAAACGGTGATCAGTCTCCCGGAATTCTGCAAGCTGGTCCAGGAGGACTTTATGTGCGCCATATTCTGCGATTGCGCAGAGATAATAATCATCCGGATTCATGGCGGTATTTAATTTGTGCAGGGCTGATACCTGCAGGCTCCGTATACTGTCATGCAGCTCTTTGGGAGCCAGATTCAGTTTGCTGACTTCATAGTAAAATGCTTTTGTTTTCGGATCTTTAAAAATCTGTGTAAGTGCAATCTTCATCTGAAGAATATGAAATTGCAGTTCATTTTCAATGTGAGTTGGTACATGTGCATTTAATAACTGGTCAATGGATGAAAAATACTCCAAGTACAGTCTGGCTGCAAAGTCCGGTTTTTTATAATAGTAATTTACAAGTCCATGAGGAACATTTGCTGCATCCACGATCATACTGATGGTGGTATTTTTGTATCCATTTTCGTACATCAGTTCCTTCCCAACCTGGAAAATATGTTCCTGTGTTTGTATTCCTTTTGTATACTGCATAGAATCACCTGCCGCTTTTTTATCAGTTTATCATAAAAAACACTTGTAAGAATAGATAAAATTTTACAAAATAAATTAATTTCATTGTGGGATATAGACAAAATTTAGAATAAATGTTATAATGAAAATTGTATAGAAACAGAAAAATACAAAATTACATGCGGGTGTTTAGCGGAAGCGAAAAAAGGGATGGAGGTATTGCAATGAATGAGCAGGGAAAAAAGCTTGGAACGTATTTAAAAGTCTCCTATGGTCTGGCGGATTATGGTTTTATGTTTATGGTTACAATGTCAAACACTTTTTTACTAATGTTCTATACGGATTATGCGGGGATCACGGCGGCGGCGGCAGGTACGCTGATGATGGTAGGCAGGATTATAGACAGTATCAGTCCGCCAATTATCGGTGCGGCAATTGAAAAGAGTAATCTGCGCTGGGGAAAGTACAGATCATGGGTTCTGATAGGAGCTCCATTGATTTTGCTGCTGAATGGGATCATGTTTACGAATAATTCCATGGATATGATTCCTAAAGCAATTACAGCGTGCATCATTTATGCAGCATTTTGCATCTCTACGAATATTGCTTATACAGGTTATACCTCTTTAAGTTCTTCCCTTACAGATGACCCGAAGGAACGGGTACATTTGTCCACTTTCCGCGGACAGGGCGGTGCGATTGGTAAAATCTTTGCGGGATTTTTCATACTGCCCCTGATTGTATTTTTTGGTAACGGAAAAGAAAACGTTTCAGGGTTTACCTGGACAGCATTTCTGGTGGGTTTAATCTGCTTCTTATGCTATATGAATCTGATCTATGCCTCGAAGGGAAAAGATATTCAGAATAAGCCGGTAAAAGTAAGTACGGGCGGCCAGGAAAAATTGAAGGTAGGGCAGATGGTAAGCCTTGTGTTCCATGACAAGAATTTATTATTACTGTTCTTTGCTGATATTACCAGAATCTTAAGCCTTTTGATCACTTATGCCATGTTCCCTTATTTCTTCCAGTATGTAGCGAAAAATAAGGAAGCAACTTCAACATTTTTTGGTATTGTAAATATATTGGCACTGGTGGGTGCTACCAGCGTTCCGTTAATAACCAAATTTTTATCCAAGAAAAATGCTTATATGGTAGGAAATCTGATTTTATCCGTCTGTATGCTGATTTCAATCGTGTTTAGCAGCAATATTACTTTTATTATTATTATGATTTCAATCGGTTATCTGGGATATTCCTGGCCGAATGTTGTGAATATCAATATGTATGCGGATACCGTAGATTATTGTGAGTGGAAAACCGGGAGAAATGCCAGGGGTGTATATTTTTCCCTGTTTCAGCTGTCTATTAAAATAGCGGCAGTTTTCAGTACGGCAATTGCAGGATTCGGACTTTCCATGGTGGGGTATGTAGGCGGAACAGAACCAAGTACCCAGGTTGTAACAGGGATTCGTTTTATGGCAATGGGGCTTCCCGCAGCATTTTTGATTATCAGTACGGCGCTGATGTTCTTCTATACACTTACCCCGAAGAAGATGGATCAGGTAAGAGAAGAATTAATTGCGAGAAGAGCCAATGGCTGATTAGAGCGTGTATTAAAATTGCTTTCTGGCAGCTATGCGTCACACTTTATGGGAATGAATTTTCAAACAGGCTCTAAAGTAAAGCGGGTAAATGTAGATATCAATAGATAATAGACCGGATATGGCTGAAAGATCATTTGTAAATACCAAAGGAAAGGAGGAAAATGAAACAGCCGTTTGTAAAATAAAACTATTAACAGGTAATGACAGGAGGATCTCTATGAATAATACGGAGGAATTAAGAGCGGAACGAAATCAGATATTTCACGATGTATTTGATAATAAAATTCCAAAACGAGTACCGATTAAAGTAAATCTGGGCCTGGAAGTAATAGCGGGTTACGCAGGCATTGATGGTAAAGAAGCAATCTGGCATCCGGAACTATTAGAGAAAGCAGCAGACGAACTGTGCAGTATGGTTCCTTCGGATGTGTGCATGTATGGGGGCACAATCCGTATGCCCATCGCCTATCAGGCATTGGATTCCAACAATTTTAAAATGAACCGGGCAGGTCTAATGCAGCATCCGAATACAGTAGGACTGCTTCCGGAAGAATACGATGAATTTATCGAAAACCCTTATGACTGTATCATTGAAAAAGTACTTCCCAGAAATTACAGCGGGCTGGATTTCAAAAACAATCCGGGCAGATCAATGATGGCACTTTATCAAGGTCTGGCATCAAAGGATCGCTTTATGATGAAAAATGGAGCCATGATGGGTAAACTGATTCAAAAATATGGTTTGTATGGCATGAGTCCGGTATTTACGTCTATGTGCTATGCACCACTTGATATATTGACGGATAATATGCGAAGCTTAAGTGACATGTGCATGGATATCCGCAGAAGACCGGATAAGGTGCTGGATGCGGTAAACGCTGTATATGCGTTGAATTACAAAGCAGGGCTGCCAAAACAGATTTCCAATTATGGGCATGTCTTCTTCCCGCTTCATCTGGCAACTTACATGAAGGAAAAAGATTTTGTGAAATTATGGTGGGAACCATTCTTAAGGCAGGCTACCGATTATGCATCACTTGGGCTGCATATCAATGCATTTTGTGAGCATGACTGGATGCGTTATCTGGATTATTTGTATGAATTGCCTACGGATACTTATCTTTCCTTTGAAATGGGAGATGCAAAACTTGTAAAAGAAAAACTGGGTAATAAGCATATTATTTCCGGACTCTTCCCACTGGCATTGCTGCGGACAGGAACTAAACAGGAATGTATTGATCAGGTAAAAGAATTCCTGGATATTATGATGCCGGGTGGTAAGTTTATCTTTGGATTTGATAAGGGAGCACTTACATACAACGATATTAATCTGGAAAACCTCATTGCAGTATGTGAAACAGTGAGAGATTATGGTGTCTATCAGAATCCTGGCGGTCAGGCTGGTCTTCAGTTTCATAAGGAGGATTATGTTCATTCTGAACTGCCTCCGTTTGAAAGCAAATATTACCGCAGCTGGGAGCAGTATCTGGAGATGAACCCATATACGCCCGAAAGTGCTAAGGAAACAGTGATGGATCTGGAGGATGAAATACTGCGTTACGTTTATCTGCTGTGTGAGTAGAAGCGGAAGAAAAGCAATAACAGAGCGGGAATAACAGAGCGGGAATAATAGAACGGGATTAGGAGGTATGTTATGTTTGAATATGATAGTTTAAAAAATGCAATGGCCGATTTAGAGGAAGATCTTGTTCTGGAAATATTAGAACAGGTTATGGCGGATGGCGGTACAGAAGCTCCGGAGGCAATGAAGGCCTGCCAGGAAGGAATGAATGTGGTAGGAGAGCGGTTTGAATCCAATGAGTATTTTGTATCGGACCTTATCTTTTCCGGAGAGCTGATGACAGAAGCAATGGATATCATTAAGCCTGCACTAGCAGCATCTTCTTCTGAAAAAGCAGGTAGAATGATTTTATGTACGGTGGAAGGGGACCTGCATGATATTGGGAAAAATATCGTTAAGGCCATGCTGGAAGCCGGTGGATTTGAGGTGTTGGATCTGGGAATTGATGTAGGCGCTGATGAAATTATCCGCAGAATGAAAGAAGATAATATTCAGATCATCGGATTGAGCGGTGTACTGACCCTGGCAATTGATTCTATGAAAGCAGTTGTGGATGCACTGGAAAAAGAAGGGCTGAGAGATCAGGCAAAAGTAATCATCGGCGGTGCTCCGGTAACCGAAAAAGTATGTGATATTGTAGGTGCGGATGCCTGGGCGATAAATCCCGCAGATACAGTGAAGACCTGTACGGAGTGGGCGAAGGGTGCATAATTGTAAAGTTAAATAGGTTACCGTAAACATCTCCCTGGTATTAGATAGAATACTGCCGGGGGGATGTTTTTATTTGATAATATTCTTCTATGAAATGAATTGCGATTACAAATTGATATTTCGATGAAGTGAAGGTTGACGAATATATGTTCGATCAACTATAATGAATAATAATAGGCAGTAATCGGTATACAGGCAAAACCGTATAATTCATCCAAAGGAGTAATCGATCATGGAGCAAATGACACTTTTTGATGACAGAGAAAAATATAATCCCCTGGCAAGCCGTCTGCGGCCGGAAAAACTGGAAGAGTTCCAGGGTCAGCGGCATTTACTGGGGGAAGGAAAAGTCCTGCGCAGGCTGATTGAACAGGATCAGGTATCTTCAATGATATTCTGGGGACCTCCTGGTGTTGGAAAAACCACTCTGGCACGTATTATCGCCGGCAGGACAAAAGCGGATTTTATTAATTTCAGTGCTGTGACCAGTGGGATCAAAGAGATTAAGGACGTGATGATCAAAGCTGAGAGCAGCCGCAAGATGGGGGTTCGTACTGTTTTATTTGTGGATGAAATCCATCGTTTTAACAAGGCACAGCAGGATGCATTTCTTCCTTACGTGGAACAGGGCAGCATCACGCTGATTGGTGCCACGACGGAAAATCCTTCGTTTGAAGTCAACGCCGCGCTGCTGTCCAGATGTAAAGTATTTGTCTTAAAAGGGCTGGAAGAAGCAGACCTGGTGCAGCTGCTGCAAAATGCGCTGAGCAATCCTATGGGATTTGGAAATCAGAAGATTGGGATTGAAGAACATCATTTACGGGCGATTGCCGGATTTGCCGATGGAGATGCCAGAACTGCCCTCAATACTTTGGAGATGGCGATTTTAAACGGTGAGGTAAGTGCAGAGCAGATTACGGTGACCAATCAGGTCTTAGAGCAGTGTATCACGAAGAAGTCGCTGCTGTACGATAAGTCAGGAGAAGAACACTACAATATTATATCAGCGCTCCATAAATCCATGCGCAACAGTGACCCGGATGCCGCGATTTACTGGATGATGAGGATGCTGGAAGGGGGAGAAAGTCCGCTATATATCGCAAGGCGTCTGGTTCGCTTCGCCAGCGAGGATATCGGAATGGCGGACAGTAATGCCATGCAGGTGGCTGTGGCTGCTTATCAGGCATGTCATTTTAACGGAATGCCGGAGTGCGATGTGAATCTGACCCATGCTGTCATTTATCTTTCCATGGCACCCAAATCCAACAAAGTATATGCTGCATGCAATGCGGTGAAGAAAGACATCCGTGAGCTGCCTGCAGAGCCGGTACCGCTGCAGATCAGAAATGGTGTTACAGGTCTGATGAAAGATCTGAATTACGGGAAAGATTATGAGTATGCCCATGATACAGAGGAGAAGCTGACGAGGATGCAGTGCCTGCCGGACAGCCTGAAGGATCGTACTTATTATGAGCCTACCGGGCAGGGAAAGGAAAAAGAGATCAAAGCACGGCTGGAGGAGATTAGGGAGTGGAAAAAGAAAAAATAGGATTGTCATATCGAACCATAGTATTTATATCTGATCTGCACTTTGATTTTACCAATCAGGAATTTAATCCGGAAGCAGCAGACAGATGGAAGGAAGAGTTTTTATCCTTTATAAAAGAAAACTACGGAAACTGTCTGGTATGTCTGGCGGGTGATTACTTTAATGACTATAGAAAGACCCTGGATTTTATAAAGGAGCTGGAGAAGAATAAAATCAGGGGCTTTTGTGTTCTGGGAAATCATGACTTCTGGAGTGAGGGTCAAAAAAGCTATCAGGAACTGATTGCTTTATTTGATACTGAAACAAAGGAAAACCAGTACTTCAGGCTGTTGATAACGGGCAGAAAATATTATGATGATGATCTCTGTGTTATTGGTGATACCGGATGGACAAGTTTCAGGCGAAGGATGGGAGGGGACATTCCACTGGAGCAGTTTATGGAATTACCGGATGCGAGTATGGTAAAAGGATTTCTACCGGAACAGATCAAGGAATTTCATGGTAACTGGGTCGCGTTTGCAAATGAGGTCGTATCTACGGAAGAAAAGGTTTTGATTCTTACACATTTTCCCATGTTTGATTTCACCAGGGAAGACTCAGACTGCTGGTGGAGCTCGGTGACCGGTCTGAAGGCAGAAAACAGCTGGAACATTTTCGGTCATACCCATCATAAACAGATACATTGTTACAATAACGTTTCCTATCAGATTGGCTATTCAAATAAATCAGCAGAACAAGCGGCGGGTGAAAGCCGTTATTCAACCGAGCTGTTTGGCAGGTTGGAGAGAATCTCCGGCAGCAGCGGTATTGCATTAGCGAAAGAAAGCATGATATCCGCTTTCTTTTCACCGATTACCGTCACGGATACCATAAGGGATATTGCAGTAGTTACCCAGATAAAAAGCCGTGGTTTTAAAAGATGTGCGGCAAATAAAAAGAATTTTGCAGCACTGGCGAATGACCGAAGCAGTTACCTGAAACAAGTCTTGGAAATTTTGAATGGCTGCCTGGAGGGGTATTATTGTGACTATGTTGTGACAGAACGGTTATCGAAGTACATTGTTGAGTCTGTATTTGCTTCTATTGCGGTTTTGGAGGAAAATGATTTTAGCGATATCAGGGCGTTCGTTACCGCGGCTGTTATAACCGGGTACGTCTATAATAATGTGCCGCATATGATAGAAGATATGCGTCCGCTGGATGACTATGATGTAATTCGATTCTGGCTGATGTTTCTAACGATTAAAAAATATAATATTGGTATGACAGATATTCATTCGGTAAGAAAAGATAAGAGCAATTATATCCCGTTTCAGAATGTTGATATTTATTTGCCTGCGGTTAATAATATGGTTATGCTGGCAGAGGAAGTATTGCAGCTTATGCAGAAAAATGATCTGGGGACGGATGGATTTTATGTATTGATGGAATCGAAATAGAGATAAAGCAGAAGATGGCTAATATATTATCTAATACTTGATAAAATATTAGGAATGAATATATATAATTTTAATCAGAAATCACCAGGAGAAATTGATAAACTTATTGCGGAAAGAATACGCAGAATGAAGTTCCGTTTTTATCCATTGAGGAGATTATAAATGAAGGAAATTAAAAAGCTGAAAGTTTTTTATCACGGTAGAAAAGTTGGGACTATGGCTTTATATAAAGGGAAGCTTGCCGCTTTTGAGTACGATAAAGAATGGGTTGCAGATGGATTTTCCATCAGTCCGTTTTCACTGCCTTTGAAGCAAAAGGTATTTATACCTAAAATGGAGCCGTTTGATGGAATTTATGGTATTTTTGCAGATAGTCTACCGGATGGTTGGGGACGGTTGCTGGTAGATCGACTGATGTTGAAGAGTCGTATTAATCCTTACGAAGTAGGGAATTTAAATCGTCTTGGAATTGTTGGAAACTCAGGGATGGGAGCTTTAATATATGAGCCAGACTATCACTTTGACTTAGATAAACCATGTTTGGATCTTGACAAAATTGCAGAAGAATGCAGCAAGATATTAAAAACACAATACTCAGAAAATCTGGATGAACTATTTCAAATGGGGGGCTCGTCCGGAGGGGCAAGGCCAGCCGGAAAGCAATTTACAATCAAAAAATTGCTTCCCGGCTTTTTTCGTCTTTAAATTCCCCCTCTCCGCAAAATAAGATAAATAATCCAACCCATTTGATAAAAATGAACATTGAATATTTCCGCCCATAAAATATACTTAAACTATTATCAGAAAGCGAGGGTTTTCGTACAGCAATGTTAAAAACTTTGAGCAGTGCTGTGGAAGCAACGTGGGGTGTGCAGATGGCAGGTATGATTTCAAATACGCTAGTTTAGCAGAATCTGCCATCAACAAAATGGAGAGGAGATTACAATGAGGAAAAAGCAGGTTTTATGGAAAAAGTTGTTAAGCGGTTTTTTGGCTGTTACGATGGTTCTTGGCAGCGTGGCGCCAATGCAGGCAGGGGCAGAAGAGTCCGGAAAACAGGAAGAGGCAGAAAAGACATTACTTTATTTCGTGGATGCGGGCGACCATGATGTGACGACAGTTTCAGCGGGGGATGAATTCGGGGCATGGAATACGGTAACCGATCAGGTCTTTGGGGAAGACCCGGGGACAGGTAAAATGTGGGGGATTGACGATCCTGGCGGAGAAGTGTCCAATGAGACATATCCGGATACAGGCGTTTATACCAAATATACCTGGGCGAATGAACAGATGACGGAAGATGGATTATCGAAGGACCTGACATTCCGATATGGAAGAAATCAGAATGAAAGTGGATTCCAGGAGTTGTATGTGGATTATAAATTCGAGCTTCAGGCAGGAAAAACCTATGACGTGGAAGTAGGAGTGGGGAATAACTGGGGGAATTCCAGCCCTGTGGAAGTTTATGCCAACAGAGGGGAATCTACTGAGCAGCATATCGGAAGCAGCGGAGATATTTCAAAGCAGGGCAACGCTGTAGTAAAAGGTGAAGCAACGGCAGACGAGGATGGTTATCTCAGTATAGACGTGCGCAAATTTGACGAAGTAAAAGGGAAGACGATTAATCTGAACTGGATTCGCATTTATACCAGTGATTCTGTGCAGGATGAGGATCTGGAACTTCAGTTGAAATTTGACGGTACCGTTTCGGATACTTCGGGAAAAGATCTTCCCATTGCAGTGACCGGTACTGAAAATTACATAGAGGGAATGAATGGCAACGCGCTCCAGTTAGATGGCAAGACCTATCTGAATCTTGGGAACAGTGCATCCCTGCAGCCGTCTATGCTGACCGCGGCGTTCTGGATTAAAGCGCCGGAGAGCCTTGGCAAGGGTGAGCATATGATTATGTGGGCTAAGCCAAATGGCAATTATGCAGGAGAAGGATGGTATCTCTCCAGTCTGAGTGACACTGTGCCGCTGAAGCTGTCTGTTGGAACTTCAGTAGGCGGGGGACAGCCTATGGAGATATCTGTAGAGGATAGCAGAGATCAATTCTTTCCGACGGGTGAATGGGTATATGTAACCGTTACTTATGACAGTGAGACAGGAGAAGCCTGCATCTATCGCAATGGAGTTGCACAGGAAGTCACATACAATAGCAAGGGAAATAAAATTAACGGTAATGACACAGACATCAAATATCTGGGCTTTAATTCACCAAAGTATAACGGAGGGTTTGCAAAACTGGCATTTGATGACTTTGAAATCTACAGCCGCTGTTCGGATGCTGAAGAAGTTTCAGCATTGTACCACCGCTACGGCGGGATTTATACCGATGAAGAAATCGTAGATAAGGATATGGCATTGTTAAATCCATTTGGAAATACGGATACACTGGTTCATGATGTAACCCTTCCGGCTGCAGGAAGAAATGGAAGTATCATTACATGGAGCAGCAGCAGGGAAGAGGTGATCTCCAGCCAGGGCCAGGTGGTGCGTCCAGATCCCGGAGAAGAAGACGCCCAGGTAATCTTAACAGCGTCTGTCACTTCCGGGGAAGTGACGAAGACAAAGGAATTTACCCTGCTTGTTCCGGCGTTGACAGAAAATCAGCTGTATGTAAGCTACGATATGACAGTACAGGACGGAATGCTGGTAGACAGGCTGGGCAGGTGTAATGCGCCCCTGGTTGGAATGAATGAAAGTAATGTAATAACCGGTGAAAATGGGGAGAAGCAACTAAACTTTACGGGAAATAAAAACCAGTATGTCAAGATTCCTTCCGGCATTATGGAAGACGGAGATGAAAGTATCACGATAGAAATGAAATTCAATACATCACAGATGGACTTCGCATGGGTTTATAATCTGGGAACGAAAGATACGAACAACTATGTATTTTTGAATCCCATCAGAGCCGGAGGAGAGGTTGCCTTTACCTTAAAAGCAGGTGGAAAGAGCGAACAGTCGGTTAATATCGGCGGTGCTGTTAAACCGGGAGAAGATACAACGGCTGCCATGGTATTCAGCGAAGATCAGACTGCCAGACTGTATCTTAACGGTAAGCTGGTTGGAACGACAAAGCATGGATATAACCTGACGGATATTTTGAAAAACGGTGTAAAAAATCCGGAGGATGCCATTGGATATATGGGATTGTCACTCTATGGAAACGATCCTGGATACATTGGAACCATTTCTTATTTTGATGTATATAATTATGCAATGAGCGATCAGGAAGTGTGGCAGAATTATGCGGATAAAAATCTGGATATGACAGATGAAGACAGGATTACAGAAGACCAGAAGGCATTAAAGTTAAAAGAAGGGGAGTTTACCAAAGATTTTCTGGAACTGCCCAAGGTGGGACTGAATGGAAGCAGTATACTGTGGGAAAGCAGCAATCCGGATGTGATTGCCACAGATGGTACGGTAAACAGGCCAAAGAGAGGCGCAAAGGACGCAGAAGTAATCTTAAAAGCTACGCTGACACTTGGAAATCTTACAAGGAATAAATCATTCCGCTTTCTTGTGCTGGCAGAGACGGATATTACCGGAATTGAAGATTTCCCATTAGGAGCAGTAGATGTTACAAATGACTATTATGATCAGGTAACCGAAAAGGATATTGCTTTTTTAAAGGAGTTTGATGCGGACAGGCTGTTGTCCAGATTCCGTGAAACAGCAGGATTAAGTACTCAGAATAAACAGCCCTACATCGGATGGGAAGACAGCTTTATCGGCGGACATACCCTGGGACATTATCTGACGGCATGTGCACAGGCATATCTGACTGCCGATAAAGAAGATGACAGAACCTGGATGAAAGAACGTCTATCTTATCTGATTCAGGAACTGGAAAAGTGCCAGGAAGCAGTAGGAACAGGCTTTATATTTGGGGCTAAGATGGAAGACCGGAATAATATTGAAAAACAGTTTGATATTATGGAAGGAAAGACAGGCGGTGCAAACTGGGTTCCATGGTATACCATGCATAAGATCCTGGCTGGTCTGGTAGACGTTTATAAATTCACCGGCGACGAAAAGGCACTGAAGACAGCATCATCCCTTGGAGACTGGATTTACAATCGAACCAGCAAATGGGATACAGCCACACAGCGCCGGGTGCTGAATATTGAATATGGCGGAATGAATGACTGCCTCTATGAACTTTATAAATCAACCGGAAAAGAAGAGCATGCCAAAGCTGCCCATATGTTTGATGAAGATACCCTATTTGAAAATGTGCTGGCTGGAACACCGAATATTCTAAATGGAAAGCATGCCAATACTACTATTCCCAAATTTTTGGGGGCATTAAACCGCTACCGCGCACTGGACGGGAAGACAATCAACGGGGAAAAACAGGATGCCGCAAATTTATCCCTGTATCTGCAGTATGCAGAAGCATTCTGGGATATGGTAATTGAAAGACATACCTATATTACAGGAGGCAACAGTGAGTGGGAACATTTTGGAGCAGACAATATCCTGGACGCAGAGCGTACCCAGTGCAATTGTGAGACCTGTAACACTTACAATATGCTCAAAATGACCAGAGAATTATTTAAGATAACCGGAAATAAAAAATACTCGGATTATTATGAAAACACCTTTATCAATGCCATTATGTCATCCATTAATCCGGAAACAGGCATGACCACCTATTTCCAGCCTATGGCAGCAGGATATTTCAAAGTATATGCGGATACTAACATCAATAATAATCAGTTCTGGTGCTGTACCGGAAGCGGAATGGAGAATTTTACAAAGCTGGGAGACAGTATTTATTTCTATAAAGACCATACCCTCTTTGTCAATCAGTATTTGAGTTCAGAGTTGACCTGGGGTGAGAAAAATGTAAAGCTCACCCAGAATACTTCCATTCCAGAAACGGATACATCAGAATTTACCGTTTCCTTATTAAATGGAGCAGACCAGGCAGAGATAAACTTACGTCTGGCAGTACCTTCCTGGGTTGCTGGGACGCCGGTTGTAAAAGTAAATGGAACAGAACAGAAAGCAGAGACAGCAGGTGGATACATCTGCATAGACAGAATCTGGAAAGACGGTGACACCGTGAGTGTGCAGCTGCCAATGGAAGTAAGGGCATATACATTGGCGGACAATGACGGGGTATACGCTTTTAAATACGGACCGGTAGTATTAAGTGCAGAGCTTGGTACGGATGATCAAATGGATCTGACCACTTGCGGCGTGGCTGTTTCTATTCCAAAGACAAAAGTAGTGGGCCAGGAATCTGCAAGCCCCAAAGACGGAAAAAGAGCAGTGTTGGGAACTGAGACCATCGATATTGAAGACTATACCGTAGATGATTTTATGGAAAATATCAATCAGCATCTGGTTAAGACGGTGGGAGAAGACGGCAGACTGGCATTTAAGCTGGAAGGAACGGACCATGATCTGACCTTCTCGACCCATTATCTGCAGCATACACAGCGCTATGGAATTTACTGGTATTTCACCGGAGCGGACAGCAGTGCAGAAGACCAGCAGGCAGTTATTCTGAAACAAAAAGAAGAAGGCCGTGCAAATCAGGCTAAAATAGATGTAATCAAGGCAGGATACGGACAATACGAAAACGACAATATTCATCAGCTGGATGACAACAATGGTGCAGGCTCTGTGGGCGGAAGCGATGAAGCGTTAAATGGCATGACAACACGTTATGCGAAACCGGGCGGTTTCTTCACCTACCGGATGATCGTCAACAAAGAGAAAAAGAACTATATTTTATGCAATTTAGCAAAAATAGACAATGGCAAAACATTAAAGATTACAGCGGGAGATCAGGTCATATATCAGGAAAAACTAAATTATTCCGGAAAAGATGATGTCTATGAAATGAAAATTGAAATTCCGGAAGACGCAGTAAAAAAAGCACAGTCTATCACGGTAGATGACACCGCAACCGGAACCCAGAAAACTGTAGACGCCGTACCGCTGAAGTTCGAGGGCGCGGCGAATGAGACATCAGCGCGATTAGTAGAAGAGATGTATATTTCAACCAGCTACAGCAAGAATGCATATCTGGTATCTCTGACACCAAATGTGGGAACCGTGGAAATGAAGGAAGACAGCTGCCTGATTACCATGCCGACAGAGACACAGGAGGTTGGGCTTACTGCAAAGCTGGCAGATACCTATGGATTGCTTTACGTAAATGACATCCTTGTGAATGATTCTGCCGTACAGAAAATTGCCTTGGAAGGAGATATAACATCGGCAGCGCTGCGGGTATATGCAGAAGACCATGAGACTTATCAGGATTATGCAGTTACCATTGAAAGAAAAGATATTGCAGAAGAAGTACTGGTAAGCCAGATTCTCACCGGATGGAGCCAGAAAACTATGCTCACAGGAGAAAGTATCCTGATCGATGCGAAAGTTCTGCCTGAAAATGCAGCAAATAAGAACCTGAAATATCAGTCCGGCAACGAAAAAGTTGCAGTGGTAACCGGTAATAAAATAACGGCTGCAGCACCTGGAACTGCAGTAATAACTGTCTCAGCAACCGATGGTTCCGGCGTGAAGGCATCCTTGTCCGTGACGGTAAAAGCTCCTGCACCAAAGCCGGTTCCGGTTCAGAGCATTTCCCTGAACCCCGCAGCGAAAACAATTACCGTAGGAGAAAGCTTTGCTCTTCAGGCGCAGATTTCACCTGGAGATGCCAGCAATAAAAATGTAACTTTCACTTCTTCCAATACCAGGGCAGTTGCGGTAAACGGAAATCAGGTTGTGGCAAAAGAGCCGGGTCAAGCGGTGGTCACTGTGACAGCACAGGATGGATCAGGCGTAAAGGCATCCATGACGGTAACCGTTAAACTCGCGGTACCTGGGAAAGTAAAAGCAGTTCAGTCAGGTGCAGCAAAAGTAAAAGTTAGCTGGAGTAAATCGTCTAAAGCAGTAAAATACAATGTATACCGTTCCACAAAAGCAAAGAGCGGGTACCGCAAAATCAAGACGGTTACGTCCTCTTCTTATACAGACCGAAAAGTAACTGCCGGAAAAACTTATTATTATAAAGTGCAGGCGGTGGCATCCTCGGGTTCATACAATAGTGCAAACAGTGCAGCCGTGAAAGCATCTCTGCTGAAAGTGCCGTCCATAAAAGTGAAGTCCGTGAAAAAGGGCAGAATGGATATCAGCTGGAAGAAAATAAGCGGTGCATCCGGCTATGAAATTTATGTTTCTGCTGATCAGTCAAAAGGTTATAAGAAAAAAGCGGTAGTGAAGAAACAGAAAACAGTGAAGACTTCCGTAAAGGGACTAAAGAGCAAAAAGAAATACTACGTAAAAATCAGGGCTTACCGCACGGTTGATAAAAAGAAAGTATACGGATCATATTCTAAAATAAAAGGGATTACAATTAAATAGTTCATAAAAAAAGGATTTTAATCCCGAAATTATTTTCGGGGTTAAAATTCTTTTTCTAAAGTCATTTATGTGTATACGATAAAAAATCCCACTTTATTCATAAGAAATCCTGTTTCTTTTTCTATTTATTTTTGCGTTACTATAAATAGAAAAACGATTCAGCAGGTCTGGAATTTAGAGCCTGTTTGAAAATTCATTCCCGCCATCTGCCAGAAAGTAATTTTCAAACATGCTTTAGGGCATACAGAACAGTTATGAGAATATTAATCAAAAGCAAAAGTAGGGAGAAGAAAGATGATTAAGGTATTTTTAGTAGAAGATGAAATTTTAATTCGAAACGGAATCAAAAAAGGCATTCAATGGGAGAGGGAAAGGCTTTCTTTTGTTGGGGAAGCATCGGATGGGGAATTGGCTTATCCCATGATCTTGAAAACGAAACCGGATATTCTGATCACAGATATAAAAATGCCCTTCATGGACGGCTTCGAACTGAGTAAGGCTGTTCTTCGGGAACTGCCGGAAATAAAAGTAATTATATTAAGTGGTTACGGAGAATTTGGTTATGCCCAGGAAGCGATTAAAATGGGGGTGCAGGAGTATCTGCTAAAGCCGATATCTTCAAAAAGACTGCTGGTGGCAATTAAAGAAGTGGCGGAAATTATTGATAAAGAGCGTGAGGAACGTATGCTCCTGGAAAAGTATTCAAAAGAAATGGAGGAAAATGTCAGAAGAAATATTCAGTGCTTTTTCACTATGCTTGTAACGGAACAGGTACCAATGTCGGCAGCCCTGGAGCAGGGACGTCAGCTGGGAATGGAACTAAGTGCGGAAAAATATAATATGATCCTGTTTAAAATACGGAAAAGAGACCATGAGGCAGAGTACTCCGAAGGAGTAGTGGAAGTTCTGGAACAAATTCAGCAATATGTAGATACCCAAAACCATGTATTTGTATATGAAAGGGGTGCAGAAGGAGTGGCATTTCTGATAAAAGGGGACAGCAGTGAAGAATTAAATGAGAAAATAGCAAAATTTTGTAAGTATCTGATAAAGCTGATCGAAGGCTATGATAATCTGGAATACTATGCAGGAGTGGGGAAGATGGTATCCAGGCTTCGTGAACTGAGAGATTGTTATAATGAGGCGGACAAGGTATTTTCAAGCCGCTTTGTGGAAAACTGGAACCGGGTGGTGTATCAGGGCAACTATCTGCCCGGGGCAGTGGCAGATATCGATATATATAATGTTTATTCTGTTGAGGACTCCAGAAAAATGATTCGTCAGTTTTTGAGAAATGGCACTTTAGATGAGGTTCCAAGTTTTATCAAGGGGTATTTTGGAAAGAACAGCCAGGATAACCTGAGATCATTAATGATGCGCCAGTACATCTGTATGGACATTTATTTCAGCGTGATTGCATTCGGAGAAGAGATCCAGCTGAGCAAAGAAGAACTGATCGAAAACTGTGGGGAAATCAGAGGACTGACGGACCATATAGCCGGTCTGGATTCTACAAAACAATACATCCGTGAGCTGCTTGAGAATGTTCTGCTGTTAAGAGACAGTGCATCTGGTCGCAAATATTCAGATATTCTGCTTAAGGCAAAGTCTTATATTACCGAAAATTATATGCAGGAAGATATGTCACTAAACAGGCTGGCATCCCATGTAAATATGAGTCCCAGCTATTTCAGCTCTGTTTTCAGCCAGGAATCAGGTATGACATTCGTAGAATATCTGACCGAAGTGCGCATGGATAAGGCAAAAGAACTATTAATGTGCTCCAATCAAAAGACATCTGAAATCGGGTATCAGGTTGGCTATAAAGATTCCCACTATTTTAATTACATATTTAAAAAGACCCAAAAATGTTCACCGAAAGAGTACAGGCTCAGAGGGAAAAAAATTCCAGATATCAGAGCGTGTTTGTGATTCTTTGATTACGCTCTGGTTCACTTCTAAAAATTTCGAACATTTAAAAAAAATATCTTACAAAATGCCTTTCCAGATTTAATAATACAAAAAATACATTACAAATCGCAAAAGTCCGTCCGTATAAAATTTTTTTGAAATAGATTATGATAAAGATGCTTAAAGAAATCAACTTTTTAAAATCTAAGGAGGATTTATTAATGAAAAGAAAAGTAATCAGCGTTTTACTCTGTACAGCAATGGTAGCAACAATGGCAGCAGGATGTGGAAGCAGTGCAAAAGAGACAGAAGCGGCAGCGACTGCAGCAGCAACAGATGCAGCTACAGAAGCACCGGCAGCAACTGAGGCAGCAACGACAGAAGCAGCATCGGCATCAGAAGCAGCAGCAGATACTACAGACGGCGGATCAGATGAAGGCGGCAATATCACCGTTGGTTTTTCTCAGGTTGGTGCTGAATCTGACTGGCGTACAGCAAACTCAGAATCTATGAAATCAACATTCAGCAAAGACAACGGATATGAACTGATCTTTGATGATGCACAGCAAAAACAGGAAAATCAGATTACGGCAATCCGTAACTTTATCCAGCAGGAAGTAGATTATATTGTATTGGCACCAGTAACAGAAACAGGATGGGATACCGTTCTTCAGGAAGCAAAAGATGCAGCGATTCCGGTAATCATTGTTGACCGTATGGTAGATGTATCCGATGACAGCCTGTATACCGCATGGGTAGGATCTAACTTCGAATTAGAAGGTAAAAAAGCAAGCGCATGGTTAAAAGCTTATGCAGATGCAAAAGGTATGAAAGAAATTAATATCGTAGATATCCAGGGAACAATCGGTGCTTCTGCACAGATCGGACGTACAAAAGGACTTGCTGATGCAGTGGAAGCAAATGGCTGGAATCTGCTGGCAGCTCAGACAGGTGAATTTACTCAGGCAAAAGGACAGGAAGTTATGGAGTCCATGCTGAAACAGTACGACAACATCAATGTGGTATATTGTGAAAATGATAATGAAGCATTTGGAGCAATTGATGCAATTGAAGCAGCTGGTAAGACAGTAGGCGTTGACGGTGATATTCTGGTAATGTCCTTTGACTCTACAAATGCTGGTCTTACAGACACTTTATCCGGCAAAATCGTTTGTAATACAGAATGTAACCCATTACACGGACCACGTGTTGAAGAAATCATTCAGAAACTGGAAGCAGGAGAAAGTGTAGAAAAAGAACAGTATGTAGATGAAGAAATTTTTGCAAATCCAAGCGAAGTTACATCTATTAATGTAGACGGAACCGATTATCCGGTTACTGTTATGACCCAGGAAGTGCTTGACAGCCGTGCATACTAAAAAAATTAAATTGCAGATTTGAAACCAGTGCTGCACCAGTCGGCACTAGAATCGGCACAGGGCGTGGCAGAATAATTCGGTAGACCGATAAGCTGCTGCGCCTTTATTCCCGCGAGCAACGAGCCAAACGGACACGCTGGCGCGACCATTTGGCGACTGCCGCGAGGGTTGCTGAACGTCTGGTGGACGTTCGTTTAGCAACGACCGGAGCGGAAGCGGAGAACAAAAACCCCGCTACTTCCAGCGGGGTTTTTGACTTTTGGAAGTTCCTAAGCAGCAGTCGTGTAAAACAGTAATAGGAAAGCAGGTGTAGAGGAAGAATGAAGCAGAATGAAGTTTTGACTATGCGTGGCATCTATAAAACTTTTCCAGGCGTAAAAGCATTGCAGAATGTTGATTTTACATTGAGAACCGGAGAAATCCATGCACTGATGGGTGAAAATGGAGCCGGTAAATCAACCTTAATTAAAGTATTGACAGGTGTATACGAATTTGATGAGGGAGAGGTTAAGATGGAGGGCAAGCCGGTCAAAAACCACTCTCCCCAGGATGCACAGAATAACGGGATCAGCACGGTATACCAGGAGGTAAACCTCTGTCCTAATTTATCCGTAGCGGAAAATCTTTTCATTGGAAGAGAACCCAGAAAAATGGGACTCATCGATTGGAAGAAGATGAACCAGATGTCAGGCAAGCTGTTGGAGAGTCTGGACATCCAGGTATCCCCCACACAGAAACTGGAAGAATGTTCGATTGCAATCCAGCAGATGATTGCCATTGCCCGTGCAGTAGATATGAAATGCCGTGTACTCATATTGGATGAACCCACATCCTCACTGGATGATGATGAAGTTGAAAAGCTTTTTGTATTAATGAAAAAGCTGAGAGGCGAAGGGGTGGGTATCGTATTTGTAACACATTTTCTGGAGCAGGTTTATGCTGTTTGTGACCGCATTACCGTTCTGCGTAATGGAGAATTGGTGGGAGAATACGAGATTAAGGATCTACCAAGGGTAATGCTGGTAGCAAAGATGATGGGAAAAGATTTTGATGATCTGGCTGATATCAAAGGGGACAGAGAAGCTTCAAAAGCTAAAGAAGGGGTGCCGGTTATCAGTACGGAGAAGCTTGGACACACCGGAACAATAAAACCATTTGATATTGATATACATAAGGGTGAAGTAATCGGACTTACCGGCCTGCTGGGATCGGGAAGATCGGAACTGGTAAGGGCGATCTATGGTGCGGATAAAGCGGATTGTGGAAAACTCATGGTAAATGGAAAAGAAGTGAAGATCCACGCGCCGATAGATGCGATGAAGCTGGGTATGGCATACCTGCCGGAAGACCGGAAAAAAGAAGGAATTATTGCAGATTTATCGGTGCGGGAAAATATCATTATTGCCCTTCAGGCTAAGCGGGGGATGTTCAAGCCAATGAGCCGCAAGGAGATGGAAGAAGCCGCAGATAAGTATATTGAGATGCTTCAGGTTAAAACAGCCAGCCGTGAAACTCCAATTAAGAGTCTTTCAGGCGGTAACCAGCAGAAGGTAATTATCGGCAGATGGCTGCTGACTAATCCGGAATATCTGATTCTGGATGAGCCTACCAGGGGAATTGATATCGGAACAAAGACCGAGATTCAGAAACTGGTACTGAAACTGGCCGATGAAGGAATGGCGGTAACCTTTATTTCTTCGGAAGTAGAAGAAATGATCCGTACCTGTTCCCGCATGGGCGTACTCCGGGATGGGAAAAAAGTAGGCGAGATCAGCGGAGATGAAATGACACAGGAAGGTATTATGAAAGCAATTGCAGGAGGTGAGGAATAACATGAAACAGAAAATGGACTTTAAAAAAATAACGAAGATGCGTCTGTTCATGCCGATTGTATGTCTGCTGGTCGTATTGCTTGTAAATGTAATTACAACCCCCAGCTTCTTTAAAATTTCTCTGAACAATGGTGTGCTGTACGGATATATCATCGATGTTATCAACCGTGCGTCAGAGCTTGTAATACTGGCAGTTGGTATGACATTAGTAACCGCAGCCAGCGGCGGACAGGATATCAGCGTGGGAGCAACCATGGCAGTGGCTGGTGCTGTATGCTGTCAGATCTTATCCGGTGGGGAAGTATCAACCAATACATTTCAGAATCCTCTGATTATTGCCATACTGGCAGCATTGGTTGTAGCAATGATCTGCGGTTCCTTTAATGGTTTTCTGGTTGCACATCTCAATATTCAGCCTATGGTTGCAACATTGATATTATATACAGCAGGCAGAGGTATTGCACAGCTAATTACCCAGGGACAGATTACTTATGTACGTGTGGAATCTTACAAGGTATTAGGCGGTTATATCGGAAAGTGTCCGATTCCAACGCCAATATTTATTGCAATTATTGTAATCATCATCATCAACCTGGTACTAAAGAAAACCGCGTTGGGATTATACATTGAATGTGTAGGAATCAATGGAGCGGCATCCCGCCTGGTGGGATTAAATTCTAAAATGATTAAGTTTCTAGCCTATGTGCTCTGCGGCCTGCTTGCCGGAATTGCCGGAATTGCAGCATCCAGCCGTATCTATTCTGCAGATGCAAACAATATCGGATTAAATCTGGAAATGGATGCAATTCTTGCAGTTGCCCTTGGCGGGAATATCTTAAGCGGCGGTAAATTCAGCCTTATGGGGTCTGTAATAGGTGCCTATACCATTCAGGCACTGACTACAACTCTTTATGCAATGAACGTATCTGCTGACCAGCTGCCGGTATACAAAGCCGTAGTAGTTGTAATTATCGTAACACTGCAGAGCGAAGTGTTCAAAAAATTCTTCAAAAACCTCACTGGTAAGAAGGACGCAAAAAAATTAGCCGCACAAGGAGGTAACCAGTAATGAAAAGTTTGAATAATAAGAAAAAACTAAATGGAAACAGTTTCCTCCTTATGATTACGATTCTGCTGTTTGTAATCATGTATGCCGCCGGTATGATTATTTTTAATGATAAAGGATTTGCAAAACCCCAGATGTTCTTAAACCTGTTTATCTCAAATGCCGGACTTCTGGTAATTGCTATGGGACAGACGATTGTAATGATCACCGGAGGAATTGATATTTCCGTAGGTTCTGTGACAGCGCTGGTGTGTATGGTAGCGGCAAACCAGATGGAAAATAATGGTGCAAGTGCCTATACTGCTGTTTTACTGGCACTGGTGATCGGTCTGGCATATGGCGTGATTCAGGGATTTTTAATATCTTACCTGGATATCCAGCCGTTTATTGTTACACTGGCAGGTATGTTCTTTGGACGTGGTCTGACTGCCATCGTCAGCACCGACATGATTTCTATAAAAAATGAAGTGTTTTTAAATTGGGCAAATTATAAAATAAACATGCCATTTGGAACTGTGAGTAAGAAAGGCGTCTTCCAGCCTGCGTATATTTATCCCACGGTGGTTATAGCCCTGATCATACTGGTAATTGTCATTATCATTATGAAATATACAAAATTCGGACGGAAGTTATATGCAATCGGAGGAAATCAGCAAAGCGCATTAATGATGGGAATTAATGTACGCAAGACGAAACTGTTTGCATACATATTGAATGGTCTTTTAGCAGGAATCGGTGGATTTTTATTCTGCCTCAACAGTTGTGCAGGATTTGTAGAGCAGGCAAAGGGATTGGAAATGGATGCTATTTCTTCAGCTGTTATTGGAGGTACACTGCTAAGCGGAGGTGTCGGTACCCCATTTGGAACCCTGTTTGGTGTACTGATTAAAGGCTCCATATCCAGTTTGATTACAACCCAGGGTACGCTGTCCAGCTGGTGGGTAAGAATCGTTTTATCTGCATTGCTTTGTTTCTTCATCGTATTACAATCAATATTTGCCAGAATGAAATTGAAAAAATAAAGAAAATACAAAACTTTATAAATCAAAACATAAATAAAAGCAGGGCTGTCAATTTAAGCACAAACTTCTGTAATTAAGAGAAGATCTGATCACTAGAGCGTGTAAAAAAATTGCTTTCTGACATCTGTGCGTTTCAGTTTGTGGGAGATTTGTCCCGAATGAAGGGCGCGTAGCGGGCTACGCAACCTGAATCCGGGGCAAATATGCCGCAAAGTGGGGCGTACAGATGGTGGGAATGAATTTTCAAACACGCTCTAGGTCAATCAGATCGTGAATTACCGGAATTTCGCTTTTGATGACGGCTCTTTTTTATAGAAAATATTGTATAAAAATACAACAATTATTTTTACGCTATTGCATTTGATAGTTATTATAACGATAATATACTATGCTGTACCGTGAGTCACATCTGTAAATTTTGCAGAATTTTCAAACACGATTTGGGGAGTAGTATGGTCAATGGTGTGGAAATATGCTTAAGGACGGAGGACAATATGATTAAAGTATTTCTGGCAGAAGACGAAATGACGATTCGGGAAGGTATTAAAAAGAGGGTAAAGTGGGAAGAAAACGGCTTTCTCTTTTCCGGTGAGGCTGAGGATGGGGAAAAGGCACTTTCGATGATCCGAAAGATAAGGCCGGATATTCTCATTACCGATATAAAAATGCCTTTTATGGACGGGTTAGAATTATGCAAAGTGGTGAAAGAAGAGTTACCTGAGATGAAGATTCTTATTTTAAGCGGGTATGATGATTTTGCGTATGCAAAGCAGGCAATCAGGCTGGGGGTAGCAGAGTATCTCTTAAAGCCGGTCACCTGCGCGAGACTGCTTCAGTCACTGTTGGAAATGAAGGAGGAATTTGAACAGGAGCGGGCACAGAGGCAGTTCCTGGAACAATACGAGAGGGAGACACAAAAAGATTTTGAAATTTTAAAATATCAATTCTATCATGAACTGGTAAGCGGTAAGATCACTGCTGCCCAGCTTAAGCAGAGAGGAGAAGTCTTGGGGATTGAGCTGGATGCAGGAGCTTATAATTTTTTACTATATAAAATCTCGGCCTCCAGTTATGATGAACGTATGGATTACCGGCAGGATTATATGGAGGCGGAAGAATTTCTGGTAGAGACATTTGAGAAAGATAAAAGCTTAATTTATTTTGATCATATAGCGGAAGGATCTGCACTATTAATTACAGGAAAGACGTCAAAGGAAATAGATCAGACAATTTCAAAATGCATCCGGACGATTTCGAAGAAAACGGATGAAACACAAAATCTCATTTACTTTATCGGTATTGGAAAAACAATAACCGATCTGAAAGATATTCCCATTAGTTATCAATATGCAAACAGAGCATACACTTATCGTTTTCTCACTCCGGGAAATAAAGTTCTCTATGGTGATGACATTTACACCGGCAGCATGGAAGAAGACGAGGCATTCAGTCTGAAGAATATATCTGCGGATCATACAGACAGTAAGGTTGCATTGAATTTCCTGAAAAGCGGCTTGAAGAGTGACATTGAACTATTTGTACAAAAATTTATTCGGAGTCTGGGAGAGAGTAATATGAATTCTATAATGTTCCGTCAGTATATTGTCTTGGATGTGAATCTGCAGATCATCCAGTTTTTAGAAAGCATTGGGCGCAGCCGGGAAGACCTGCAGAAGCGTTTTCCGGAATTTGGTGACATCATGATGTTCACCCATTCAATTGGCAAGACGAAGCAGTATATCATGCAGAGCTTTGAAACCTGTATGGACCTAAGGGAACTGGCGGCGGTCAATAAATATGCGGATATGGTGGAAAGCGCCAAAGAATTTATCCGCTCCCATTATAACGATGAGGACATCTCACTCAATACCACAGCGGCCTGGGTAAATGTAAGTCCCAACCATTTCAGCCGCATCTTCAGCCAGGAAACAGGAGTTACTTTTGTAGAATACCTGACTGATATTCGGATTGAACGGGCAAAAGAGCTGCTTCGATGCACGAATATCAGAATTTCAGATGTTGGTTATGAAGTTGGTTATAAGGATTCTCACTACTTTTATTATCTGTTTAAGAAGATGGAAGGATGTACGCCAAAGGATTACCGCGTTAAAGTACAACGAAAGGAGAATAAGTAAATGACATATTTTCGTACTTTTTTGATAAGAAAACCCATTGATCGTAAAAAATATTATTCTTATAATAAATACATGAGCAAAACATTTCGGGTCTGATCCAGAGAGATTCTTGATAGAATATCTGATAGGCCCTTTTTGTCAATTATAAAATAATATTTCGGGTTTTATCGGAATGGTCCAGATAAAAGCAGCAGAGGGAGAAAAGATACGGATGGGTTTGAAGGAAGTGGAGTCCCGGTTTGACAGATGTTCAATCAGAAGGAAGCTGATGATTCTCAGAAGCGGGATTATTATGCCATTTATTATATTAATTATTTGGATGATTCTGCTAATGGTTTCTTATAATGAGAAATACAGTGCGGTAATTAACAATATGGCGGCTGCTACGGAGTTTAACTCCGATTTCCGCAATGAACTGGATTATAAAATGTACCGGATTGTGGCAGGGGCTGTTACATTTGAACAAGTTAAACCTTATGAGGATATAAACGAGGCGAAGATTATTCTGGAAAAGTTAAAAGAGACTGCCACAACGGAAAACAGCGTGGACAGAATTGATGCAATTCTACGCCTGTTAAAACAGCTACAAAATACAATGAAGTCCATTGAGAAGAATGAACCGGTACTGGGCAGGAAAGACAATACGGAGATATTGGACAAAGATATCTACCAGTTTACAGAATTGGTAGATGAAAAAATGTCAGATTACATCCGATATGAAGCGGAACATGCGAAAGTGGTAAAAACAGAACTGGAAGTTCAGATAAGGACATCTATTCAATATTGTGTTATTATTGGAGTAGCTATCATATTCTTGGTGCTGCTTCTTACAAACCGGATATCTAAAAGTATTGAACGTCCGGTCCGGGAATTATGTGACAGTACCAAAGAGGTTGCCAAAGGGAATTTTAATATCCAGGTACGGATTGATCCTATGGAAGAGATGGAGGTACTTGGAAACAGCTTTAACAGTATGGTTAAGAAAATCGGAAGCCTGGTAGAAGATGTCCGCAATGAACAGATCCATCTGAGGAAGACGGAACTGAAGTTACTGCAGGCGCAGATTAATCCCCATTTTCTGTATAATACCCTGGATACTATCATTTGGCTTGCAGAAGATGAGCAAAATGAGCAGGTAGTCCAGATGGTGGATCAGCTGTCCATTTTCTTTCGTACTACGTTAAGCAAGGGACAGGAGTTTATTACCCTGGCAGAGGAAGAATCTCATGTAAGAAGTTATCTTATGATCCAGCAGTTCCGGTATCAGGATATTCTGGACTACGAAGTGGAGATGGATCAGGATATCAGATGCAATTATATTCTGAAGATCTGCCTCCAGCCAATTGTAGAGAATGCCCTTTATCACGGGATTAAGAACAAAAGAGGAAAAGGAAAGCTCAGTGTAAAAGGATACCGGATCGGAGACTATATTCACTTTTCTGTAAAGGATACCGGACGGGGAATGAGTACGGAAGAATTAACCAGCCTGGAAAATGAGTTAAAAGGAGAGAAGCTGTCTGACAGTAAAAAGGGCTTTGGTCTTTTAAATGTAAATGAGCGGCTGAGTCTGATTTATGGAGAGGAGTGTAAAATACATATCACCAGTGAATATGGTGTTGGAACGGAGGTTTACTTTAAGATACCTGTCTGCAACAAAGTAGTAGAATAGGAAAAGGGAGATTTACTATGATAAAAGTTTTTATAGTGGAAGATGAAACCGTCATCCGGGAAGGAATCAAACGCAGAATAGATTGGGAAGCGAATGGATTGTGCCTGGTGGGCGAGGCCGGTGACGGGGAACTGGCATACCCTATGATACAGGAAACAAAACCGGATCTGCTTATCACAGACATTATGATGCCGTTTATGGATGGACTGGAACTGAGTGAACTGGTGAAAAAAGAGATGCCCCAGATCAAAATAATTATTATCAGCGGATTTGAACACTTTGTTTATGCCAACCGTGCGCTTAAAATCGGAATAGTAGATTATCTGTCAAAACCGGTGGATGCGAGAAAGCTTCTGAATATTATGATTCAGGTAAAAGAGCAAATTGAAAGGGAAAAACAGAAGAGAAAATATATTGAACTTTATGAATTGGAACGTGAGAAGAAAAGAATTCTGAAAAAGAATCAATTGTTTAATGACATGATCACAGACAAGTGTTCCGTATCTGAAATTATATCCAGAGGAATGGAGCTTCAGATTGATCTGGCGGCAAAGGCATACAATATAATTCTCTTCCAGTTCTGGCAGGAAAAAACAGAGGTACAGACGAACATAACCGAACATGCATTGATGGACAAGATAGCAGATAAGCTGGAGAGAGGTAAGTACAAGGCAGTATATTTTAACCGGGAATCAGAAGGAGGAGCGGTTCTTGTCAAGGGAAAAGACCGGGATGAGTTGAATTGCACCGTAAACAATATCCTGGAGATTTTGGATCAGGTTACCCAGACGTGGACGGGATACCGGTATTTCGCCGGTGTGGGACAGTGCTTTGCAAGGCTGGGAGACATAACAAAATGCTATTATCAGGCAAATAAGGCATTTGCTTACCGTCTTTTTGACCAGTCTAAGAAGGTAGTATATAGCGCTGAACTTCCGGATATGGATCGGGATCAGGGTCTGCAGATTAATATGGATGAGATTGACATGGGGAAGATGGACAAGGATACCCTGGAGGATTTTCTGAAAAACGGGTCTGGGCAGGAAGCAGCAGAATTCATAGACAACTATATTGAAAGCATAGGAAAAGCAAACATGGAATCTATGATCTTTCGGCAGTATATTGTGCTGGATACAAATTTTGCGGCACTGCGCTTTTTGAAGAAGATCGGAAATAAAGAAGAAACGCTGAAAGAGCATCATACAAAAGTAGGGGATCTTCTCGCCAATATCAGTTCCAGAGAGCTGACCAGAAATTATCTGATTAAGATTCTGGAACTTTGTATTGAAACCCGGGATAAAATGTCTAAAAGCCGTCTGGAAGGATGGATTGAGGATGCGAAAGATTATATCAATGAGCACTATGGGGATGAAAAAATTTCGCTGAATGCAGTTGCAGCTTATGTAAATGTAAGCCCAAATCATTTCAGCAGAGTTTTCAGACAGGTGGAAGGAAAGACTTTTGTGGAATACCTGACGAAAACCAGACTTAATAAGGCGAAAGAGATGCTCAGGTGCAGCAGCATGAAGACATCGGATATAGGCAGCAGGCTGGGGTACCGGGATGCGCATTATTTTTATTACATATTTAAAAAAGAAGTGGGATGCACTCCGAAAGATTATCGAATGAAAAGTGTTGTATAAACAGAGTTGTAAAATAGGATCGGTAGGAAAATGGAAAAGAAGAAAATATGGATACTTTGTATTACAATAGCAAGCATGCTCCTGGCAGGGTGTTCGATGACAACGAATCACAGAGAGACAATATCTGCGGAAGAAAAGAACCTGATAACAGTGGGATTTGCCCAGATCGGGGCGGAATCTGACTGGAGAATTGCCAATACGGAATCGATGAAAGAAGCGCTTAGTGTGGAAAATGGTTTTCGTCTCCTGATATCCGATGCACAGCAAAAGCAACAGAATCAGACAAAAGCGGTTCGGGATTTCATCTCCCAGGAAGTAGATGTCATTGTAATTGCACCTGTTACAGAAGACGGATGGGAAACGGTACTGGAAGAAGCTAGAGATGCAGGCATTCCGGTAATTGTTGTAGACCGGATGATTAATGTCACGGATGATTCCCTGTATACGTGCTGGGTCGGATCTGATTTTGAAAAAGAGGGCAGAGATGCGGCGGACTGGCTGGTAAATTATATGGAAACACGTGATGAGGGCAGCGGCGGCAAGCATCAGATTGCCATATTGAAAGGAACCATCGGGTCCACTGCCGAAATAGGCCGCACAAAAGGATTTAACGAAGCCATCAAAAAATACACGAACTATGAGATTGTGTCGGAGCAGCTGGGAGATTTTATCCAGACAAAGGGCAAAAAAGCAATGGAATACTGCCTTCAGAAGTATCCGGACATTGATGTAGTGATAGCCCAGAATGACAATATGGCATTTGGAGCCATGGAAGCCATTGAAGAAATCGGGAAAAAGCCTGGACAAGATATTGTGATTGTATCATTTGATGCAGTCAAAGCAGCATTTGAGGCGATGATCGAAGGAAAATTAAATGTTTCCATAGAATGCAATCCTCTGCATGGTCCCCGGGTGGCAGAAATTGCGAAAAAAATTATGAGCGGGGAATCAGTAGATAAGCTTCAGTATGTGGAAGAGGGGATTTATCCTGCAGAGACAGCGGCAAAGGAACTTCCCAACCGGAAATATTAGAGGGTGGATAAAAACTGCTTTCTGGCAGATGGGGAATATGCCCCGCCATGAGTAACGGGGTTTTGTCATTAACAGGATTTGCGCCCTGGTTTAAAAATAGAATTACGAGAGTCTGCGGTACGTAAAACCGCAGGCTTTTTCTTTGTTTCAACAGGTAAAAAATAAATTTTAGAAAAGATGTTGACAAACTATACTGTAACCATTATAATTACAGTATAAATGAAACTAAAAAAGTTACAGATAAGAAATTATGATCTATATATCTCATTAGACAGAGGAGGCAACTATGGGTGTTCAAAGGAAATCAAAGAAAAGATTTATAAAACCTCTCATTTTTATAGCAGGAGGCATAGCTGCCGGATACTTATATTACTGGCAGATTGGGTGTATCAGCGGAACCTGTGCCATAACTTCAGACCCTGCCAAGAGTATGGTCTTTGGAGGAATCATTGGATTGATTCTGGCAGTAGGATTCTGGGAACCGGCATCAAAGGAGAAAAAGCCTGTTGAGCATACAATTGAGGATGACAGGAAATAAATGAAACTTGCATAACTAATAGCAAGTACAGGAAAGTGGTAACAAAAATGAAATAAGAATAAGCAATTTACAAATAAAAAGAGATAAAACATCAGATGAAACATCAGATGAAACATCAGATATAACATCAGATAAAACAGAAAACGGAGGAAATACAAATGGCAGGAACATTGTTAACAAAGGAAAACTTTAATAGAGAAATAGAAGAAAGCAAGATTACCGTAGTGGATTTCTGGGCGCCATGGTGCGGTTATTGCATCAGGATAGCACCGTCGGTAGATCAGATAGCCGAAACTTATCAAGATGACATCAAAGTAGGCAAGATTAATATTGATGATGAACCGGATCTGGCAGAGCAGTTTGACGTTATGACCATTCCGACCCTGATTGCGTTTCAAAATGGAAAAGCAGTTGGCGAACCCCTGGTAGCACCCACCGCAAAGTCTCAGATAGTAGGCTGGATGCAGGAACTGGGAATTACGGGAGAGTAGGAGAGGAGAAAACGTCATGGAACAGAAGATATCAGATGTGATTATTATTGGCGGCGGACCGGGTGGATATACAGCGGCTTTATACAGTGCGAGAGCAAATTTGAAGACTGTGGTAATAGAGAAGCTTTCCGCGGGCGGGCAGATGGCGACAACCAGCCAGGTAGATAATTATCCGGGGTTTGAAGAAGGTGTAAATGGATTTGAACTGGGAGAAAAGATGCGCCAGGGGGCAGAACGCTTTGGGGTGGATTCCTTATTTGCAGAAGTGGAATCCGTGGATTTAAGTGCACATCCAAAAGTAATCCATACCAGTGATGGAGATTACTTCGCCAGGACAGTTATTCTGGCAACGGGAGCAAATCCCCGGGAAATGGGACTGGAAGAGGAACAGAAACTAAAGGGCAGGGGCGTCGCATATTGCGCTACCTGTGATGGAATGTTCTACCGCAATAAAACAGTTGTGGTAGTTGGCGGAGGCAATACTGCTGTTGCGGATGCACTGTTTTTATCTAAGATCTGTAACAAAGTCTATCTTGTTCACCGCAGAGACCGGTTAAGAGCATCCAAAAGTTATATGTCAGCTTTGCAACAGAGTTTAAACATTGAATTTATCTGGAATGCTAAGGTAAAGGAAATCCTTCACGATAAAAAGGTGACCGGTGTAGTGACAGAAGACATCGAAAGTGGAGATACCATCAAAGTCGCATGTGACGGTGTATTTGTTGCGATAGGAAGAATTCCCAATACAGACTTGTTTAAAGGTCAGCTTGAGCTGGATGAAGGCGGATACATTGTGGCTGATGAGACCACAAAAACAAATCTGCCGGGTGTATTTGCGGTAGGTGACGTAAGGACGAAACCCCTCCGGCAGATCGTAACAGCAACGGCGGATGGAGCTGTGGCTTCTAAATTTGCAGAAGAATATATTGATATGCTTTCTGAATAGAGTTTCTTGTCAAATTTGTACATCCGGTATATAATATGAATATATCCAAGAAAGGGATTATCCTTTTAAAATCAAGGACTTTTCGGGAATATCGAATACTATATTACAAATGAGGCAGGTATAATGAATCGAATTGGAAAAAGAATACAAAGGTGCAGAGAAGAAAGAGGCATGAAGCAGGAAGAACTGGCAGAAAGGACAGGGCTTAGCAGCAGCTACATGAGCGCCATTGAACGAGGCGTAAAAGTACCGCGTCTGGAAACTTTTGTACGGATAGCAAATGCGCTGGAGGTGACCTCAGACATGCTGTTAGCAGATGTTTTAGACAGAGGTGCAGAAATCAAAGCTTCCGCTTTTGTAGATATCATGAAAGAACTGGAGCCAAAAGAGCAGGATAGAATCTTCCATGTAATTGAGGTTCTGGTAAAGGACGCAAAGCAGTAAAACCTTACTTGTTCGATGATGAGAAATAAAAAAGAATAGGATGTTAGCAAGCAGCAGATAAAACCAAAGATATGGTTTTGTCTGCTGCTTTTTTTTACAAAATAATAGAAAAAAATATGAATTTCGCACCTGTTTCGACAGACTTCGACATACCAGATGTGTTATACTAACTCTATTAGAACTACTCACACACTATTAGAATCACAAAGGAGATAAACGTATGAAGAGATGGTTACAGAATATTCAAAAGAATTGGTACAAGTACGCAATGGAAGCAGATTGTAAAAAGCTGGAGCGGCTGATTGAAGAAGGACGTAATCTAACGTCAGACGAAATTTTAGAGGCCAGCAGAAAAGTAGATGGGCATATGAATCGGTTTGCTGAGATAAAGGAATGTATGGAACAGCATACTACGTATTGAGTAAACAACGGGAAATAGTATCTGAATGATGATAACATTGCGTAAATTGAGAATTTGTTTTTATGATAAATGCCAGAGACTGGGGCATGAACAGGTCTCTGGCATTTTTGCGTGTAAAAATATAATTGTCTAAAAAGAACATGGAAACATATCTGATGTTGGAATAATACTAACTAATATTTAAAATAGAATAATGTAAATAATGAAACAGTTTGGTTGTACAAATAACTTATCATTATATTTTGCATTATTTTAGAAAAAATAAGTGAGTCGGGAGGTGTGTGGAGCACTAGAAAAACAGGATTTAGCAATCATTAACTTTGTGTTGTCCAATGGAGAAGGGAGAACTTATGTTAAGAAAAAGACCTGTTACAGAGGCTGCATCTGTTCCGCAGGATATGGAGAGGCTTCTTTTTTCAAATTAATGATTTTTAATCCTGGCTGAGTGTGTTAAGATTAATGAAAAGTAACTGTGCTATCAAATCAGAAAAGAGGAGGAAGTATTCAAAATGAAAAGCATTGTAAAGAACGAGCCATCTATTAAAAATCCAATTATACAGGCAGTAAGAGGGCAGTTGGAGCAAAGAGCATTGTGGCTGTATCTGCTTTGTGATGAAGGCGGGAAGCGTGGACTGGAGTGGAAGGATTTTGGAAGTGCAGCAATTAAAAGGTGCGGATTAGCGCAGGGAAAAGAATTAATTAAGACAGGCGGCACAGACAGTTTGACTGGTTTGAGGAAAACGCTGTTTACCAAACCGGCACAGTGGGTATTTGAGATGAAGATCCGAAAAAGCACCGATCAGGTTCTGGCAATTGATTTTCATTACTGTCCCCTTGTGAAAGCCTGGCAGAAGGCTGGGTGTACCGATAAAGAGATTGCCGATTTATGTGACATAGCCATGTGCGGTGATCATGGGATCGGGGAAGCTTATGGGGGAAAATTAAATTTATTAAAAAGTATTGCCAAGGGGGATGAGGTGTGCAGATTGTATTATCATAAATAGTAAAGTTTGGAACAAAAAGCGTTTCAAACTACTTATTAAGGAATAGCACAAGCCAGTTTGCGCTATTCAGGAGGTATAAGTATGATTTTGTTATTTCCCCAATGCTTTTAGAAGGTGTCTTTCCTGAAAAAAGATCTGGATTTGCATTTTGTGCAAGCCGGATCTTTTTCATTTATAAATAGTCCAACAATTCACCATATGGATGGTATTACAGAGAATCGGATAATTTATCCTGTTTTTTTCTGTCTCGAAAAGAAATCTTACTTTCAGAGATCAGAAGTCCCGCTAATGTAAGCAGTGTACCGACAAGTGCCATGCCTGTAATTTTTTCCTGAAGGACGATTACGGAAGTGACAACAGTGATTACAGGAACCATATAGATATAGATGCTGGTATTTACGGCGCCCAGTATTTTAACTGCAAAATTCCATGTTACAAAGCAGAGTGCAGAGGCACCAAGCCCAAGGAATAAGATGTTAAACAGGTGAACCGGCTGGGTAAAACGATCCAGTCCCAGGCGGAATGGAAAGATAAACAGGGCGGGAACCATAAACAGAATGCCATAAAAGAAAATCCTTCTGGTGGTCTGCACGGTGCCGTAGCCAAATGCACTGATTTTTTTTGTCAGGATGGAGTAGGCTGCCCATACAAATGCGGCAAGTATAGCCAGTATGTCTCCGGCAGGATTCAATTGCAGGTTTGAACTGCCGTTGAAACTGATCAGAAAAATGCCGCTGATGGCGGCTAAGAAACCAATAAAGAAATTGGGTTTCAGAGATTCGCCTTTCAAAAACCAATGTGAAAATAGGGCAGTGAAGAAAGGTGCGATGGAAATGATTACCCCCACGTTAGATGCCTGTGTATAGGTAAGTGCAATATTTTCCAAAAGAAAATATAGTGTTACACCGCATAATCCTGCTCCGGCGAACAGCCATTCCTGTTTCTTTTCACGGGGGCAAAAACGCTTTGGAGAAATTAGAAACAGGGCAAGAAATCCAATGCTGAACCGAAAGAATAGAATTTCAATGGGAGTAAATGCCTTTAGGAGTACTTTTGTGGAAATAAAGGTGGTTCCCCAGATCAGTATAGTAAGCACTGCTGCGAGATGACCGGTGATATTTTTATTTTGATTCATAATATTCCTTTCCAGGTTCAGAAACTGTTCGCTCTGGGATTATCCTTAAATATATTTTGATATTGTTTTGGAGTGAGCCCGATGAAGTCTTTGAAAAAATTTGAAAAGTGACTTTGGTCCACAAACCCCGTCTGCATGGCTGCTTCAATGGGTTCTATGCCTTGTTCCAGTAATTTCTTGGCTTCATTCACCCGGACTGTTTCCAGATAACGATATGGCGTAATTCCTCTGAGCCTGGTAAAGGCACGCAGTAACGTATATTTATTCATACCTGCAAGGCTTGCCAGTTCATCCAGGCGGATGTGTTCCGCATAATGTTCTCCTATGTAATCAAAGACAGACTGTATAGCGGGACTGTTCTTATTTGGCGGCTGTTTATGAAAAGGTTCTCCATACAGCTCAATGAGCTGTTCTAATAAAAAGAAGAAAAGTTCTTCTTTTTCAAAATCCGGCTGTTGTTCCATAATAATCCGGTGAAGTTTGTGCAAGGGTTTAACATGGTCACTGCGGTAAACTACATTAACTCCAAAATGCGGAAGAGAATCCCTGCCGGTGATTTCAAAAGCAGCTTTTTGCATTGCATCCGGCTGAATATTAATGCAGCGAAAATCCAGTACACCGTCATCAATTTGCTCACAGATATGGTTTTCAAGTGGGTTCAAAAGGATGATGTCTCCGGTCTCGATATTATATTCCCTGTTTTTACAGGTCAGGCGGCGGCTTCCTTTTTCAATAAAGCCGATTACATAATGTTCATGGAAATGGTTTGGAAACTTCTGCATGATTCCCTTGAAATGATAAGCTTCCAGATTTAAATCACGGTCATACCGTATTGTACGTTTTTCAGACACAATAAAATCCTCCTTTTCATTTCAAGTATAACATAGGGGCAGGTAAATCTCTTGTATAATATTGACACCTTATATGGCCACCTGATATGGCCTTAAAGAAGACATTTTATAAAGGGAGCAGGTCTTTCGAATAACGAAAGGATATAATGACGCTTCCTACCTGTATTTAATTCGGAATATATAGTGAATTTTAGTACCGAATCTGAATGAAAAAATAAATAAATTGTGGAAGAGACTTGACAATTTTAATAATTACAGTATTCTATATACAGAAATGCTAAATATGTATGTGCATAGTTGCACAAAGAAATCCCCCGCAGGCTGTTGCGGGGGATTTTCTGGTTAGTGAATGCTGTCATTTTCATCTAACCATTTGCAAACATAATAGCTTATAATGCCTGTTATTACGGACATAAGAATGCTCAATATGTATTGCATAGAAGCACCCCCTTTCCGCTGGAAAGAGTCAACAGCAATTATATATATGAAACCATAAAAAGATCTTTCTTTCTCTACCAGCAAATGCTGCAATTTATTTGAACCTCTAAACGCTCATTTAGTCCAATCCCTTTAATCTGACATCATAAGTACAAAATCCTTAATTCTTTATTCTTTCCCACAGTCCAACTCCTTCGATTAGCTAAAAAATCTTAGTTTCTTGATAAGAACCTCCGTTTTAATAAAAAGTGTATCTGCTATACTCAAATGTATAAATTTGAATACTGCGCTTAGTGCTCCATCCGGCCAGAAACGATAGTATCAGCACTGCCTATTTTGCCATCTGTTGTGTTGTCGTCAGTCGGCGGAGGGAACACTCCGCTTCCATCCTCCGCCTTGCAGGCTGACAAAATATTCAGCACTGCTACTATAGTTTCTGACGGGATGGAGTACGATTCATTTTTATGGAAAATAAAAAATACAAAGTATGAGGGAGGTAAAACATGAAGAAAAAAATAATGGCATTTCTGCTGAGTTTCAGCATGGTATTGTCCGTGATTCCGGCGATGGGAGTTTCTGCGGAGGAAATCATTGTGGATCAGGCAGAAGAAAGAGTATTGGTTGCGTCTTATGACATGGGGCACGCAGATGGAAAACTGACGGATTCCAGTGGATATGATAATGATGCACAGCTGGTAGGTTTTGCAGATGGTGATTTTGCAGTTGAGGGTGATCAGGACCAGGTTTTGCATTTTTCCGGGGATAAGGGGAAATATGTTAAAATACCGTCCGGTCTGATTCAAAAGGAGTCTTTTGCCATTGAAGCTACGTTTAAGACATCTGTAAAAGCAGGACATTGGCTCTGGTGTCTGGGTACAAAGGAAGAGAAGTGGCCAAATGTTAAAAATTATGTCTTTTTGAATCCTATGCAGGGAGACGGAACCATTCGTGCCGGCATAAAAGATGCAAGCAATGAAATTCTGTTTCGTCAGAATCAGCGGATCACGGCTGACAGCTATTCCACTGTGAGGCTGGATTTTGAAAGCGGTACGTTAAAGATATCTGTGAATGGGGAGGAAAAAGAAGTACTGGAAACAGGGTACTCCATTCAGAAAATCTTAAAGGAGGGCCAGACAGAAGAATTCTGCGGATATATCGGGAAATCTTTGTATATCCCGGACGACGCATTCAAAGGTACCTTGACACAATTTGATGTCTATTCCACACTTCGGGATACATCAGAGACAGGATTGGCTAATGAGGATCTGGAGGCAATCACATTACCGGAAGCGGTAAGCCAAGATCTGACACTGCCGGATACGGGGAGTGTTAACGGAAGCAGAATTGAATGGACGTCTTCCGATGATACGATTATCAGTGATGACGGAAAACTGGTGTCAGTTCCGGGCCAGGATATTCAGGTGGTATTAAATGCTGTGGCAGTTTACGGAAATGGATCCGCACAAAAGGAGTTTATAGTCACGGTGAAAGGAGCAGATTCCATTTTTCCGGAAGCCTATGAATCCCTGAAGCTTCCATACACGGAAGTCTACGGAAATATCACCCTGCCAATAAAGACAGAAAACGGATGCGACATAAGCTGGACTACGGCAGATGCATCTAAGAATCTTGTAACCGTAGAAGAAGGCAGGGCTGCAGATGGGAGTGTAATACCGGCAGGTGTTGTAACCAGACCGGAAAAACAGGATACATCAGTGACGTTGACAGCCGAATTTTCCTATAATGGTATGACCTATGGGGAAACGAAGGATTTCACTTTTACGGTTAAAAAACAGCCGGAAGTGAGAGGAAAAGATACCTCTTATCTATTTGCCCACTTTACCGGTTCTGAGAGCAGTACCAGTGATGAGCAGATCTATTTTGCAGCGAGTAAGGATGGAAGCCATTGGAGAGATCTGAATAATAGAAAACCGGTACTGACCTCAAATGTTGGGGATAAGGGTGTCCGGGACCCGTATTTGTTACGGTCAGCCGAAGGTGACAGATTTTTCTTGCTGGCTACGGATCTGAGTATAAAAAACAGGGGCGGCTGGGGAAATGCAACTACTCAGGGCAGCACCAAACTGGTGATATGGGAATCTACTGATTTAGTAAACTGGAGTGAACCAAGGCTTGCAGATGTGGCATCCGGGATACCGGGAGCAGGATGCGCATGGGCTCCGGAGGCGATCTATGACGAAAATACCGGAGAGTACGTAGTATATTGGGCAACGGCATCGTCTGATATGGCAGCTGAAGTCGGCGGCGATCCAATGAAGATGTACTATGCTAAGACCAGAGACTTCTATACTTTTACAGAGCCGCAATTGTGGATCAGCAGAGAAAAAAATTCAATTATTGATACGACCATGATTAAAGATGGGGATACATATTATCGCGCTTCCGGTGACGGTCAGATCACCATTGAAAAAAGCAAGTCAATTTACGAAGGATGGGAAATCATCGGCACCTTAAAAGATATTTTCCAGAATAACAATTACAGCGGTGCAAAATTAGAAGGTCCTGAATTTTTTAAATATTGTGATGATGACCGCCTGACAGATACAGATGGTAATCCGGTAGAGACATGGGGGTTAATGTGCGATCAATATGCAGAGGGAAAAGGATATCTGCCATTTCGCACAACAAATCTCGGGGATATGAGCACCGAGAGCTGGTCGGCAGCAACCGATGTGAATTTTGACAGTTTGAAAAAGCGCCATGGGACAATCCTCGCCGTAACGGATGAGGAGTATGCGGCTTTGATGAATGCGTATACAGACGATCCCGCAGAAAATGGAGAAGCAGAACAGGCAGATCCCATTTTGCAGTACACATTCGAAGAAAAGAACGACCTTATTTATGGAAGCGGGGCAACGATAAAATCCTATAAGGATCCCAAAGAGGGGAATCAGAATTATCTGTACCTGGACGGAGGAACAAATGCATGGGCACAGCTGCCGGATGGATTTTTTGATGGCAGGAACAAGATGACAATTTCCATGGATGTTATGACAGAACTGACCGACGGCAATTTCTTTACCTTTACCTTTGGGCAGGATACAGACCGTTATTATTTCGTGAGATTGAGAGGCAATACAATCAGAAGTGCAATTACACGTTCTTCTTATACAAATGAATCCGCAGTATCGCCAACACTGAGCGGGGCAGCAACAAAACAGTGGCATAATGTTAAAGTAGTGATAGACAAGAGTACGATGCGAGTTTATGTGGACGGCATTCTGGCTGGGGAAAATAAAAACGTCACAGTTACCGTTTCTGAATTAGGGAAAAACCTGAAGAGCTATCTGGGAAAATCTTTCTATAGTGCAGATCGTAATTTCAAAGGAGGATTTGACAATATAGCCATTTACAACAGAGTGCTGTCTTCCGATGAAATTGCAGAAGAGGCAGGTGTAGGCCTTGTTGCGGACGGACTGGTAGGAACTGCTCCGGATCGGGATACGGCGCTGACTTACCGGGGAACGGATGACCACAGCGCAGTGCGTACAGAAGTAGATGGTGAAAATAAAGTAGTTACATCCTATATAAGGAAAGGAACGGATCTTACGAAAGTACCGGTAACCCTGTCATTTACCAGGGATGAAGTTACAATTTTAAATGGCAGCCAGGAATGGAAAAATGGCGGCACCCTTGACTTGAGCAGGGATTGTATTTTAACCGTTAAAAAAGGAGAAAAGGAAGAGGTCTGGACCATAAAGACTCCTGTTATTTCCAATAACCCGGTACTGCCCGGACAGTATGCAGACCCGGATATCGATTATATGGACGGGAAATTCTGGATATTCCCAACGACAGACGGCTATCCCTCCTGGAGTGGAACAGTCTTCCATGCATTTTCTTCAACCGATATGGTGGACTGGGTGGATGAAGGCATCATCATGGATGTGGAAAAGGATAACCCCGGAATCAACGATAAAGGAGTACAGATTGCAGCATCCCCATGGTCAGTGGGAAGCGCCTGGGCACCTACCATTGAAGAAAGAAACGGGAAATATTACTTTTATTACTGTGCAAAGTTTCCAAATGGACAGTCTGCAATCGGCGTTGCACAGGCAGATCAGCCACAGGGACCTTATACCGATAAAGGGGAAGCGCTGATGACGGTGCAAATGTGTAAAGATGCAGGTGTAAGCATGGGACAGGCAATCGATCCTTCAATTTTTACAGATGATGACGGAAGAGTTTATATGACATTCGGGAATGGAAATGCAGCTATAGTAGAACTGGGCGATGACATGATGAGTGTGAAAGCGGGAACCTTAAAGCAGATTTATAATCTCAAAGATTTCCGGGAGTCTGTGGTCATAACAAAAGCAGGGGGAAAATATCATTGGACATGGTCCTGTGACGATGCCAATAGCCCCAACTATCATGTAAATTATGGTGTATCTGATTCTCTGGACGGAGCAATCAGCCTGCGTGGAACCCTGCTGCAAAAAGATACGGAAAAAGGAATTCTGGGCAGTGCCCACCAGTCGGTAGTGCATGTAACAGACGGAAAAGGCCAGGATCGCTATTTCATGTCATATCATCGTTTTTATACTCCGCTGGATATTTTCCTGGAATCTGATGGGCTTGGAACGCATAGGGAAACCTGCATTGATGAGATCTTCTTTGATGAAGACGGGTATATGACAATCACGCCCACACAGGAAGGTGTGGCACCTGTTCAGATGGAGGAAGAAGAACCGGAAATAGTGGATAAAGATAAATTGCAGGCTGAAATAAACCAGGCAATTGGGGAAAGTCAGAAAGACAGCTATACCAAAGACAGCTGGGAGAGGTATGCAAATGCATTATCTTATGCAAAAGAAGTTCTGGGATCAGAAAGCACTGACCAGGATACAGTGAATACCGCACTTTTGAATCTTCTTTCAGCTCGTGCAGCCCTGGTAAAAGTTCCGGAAGTAAAACCGGATCCGGATCCAAAACCAGATCCAAAGCCTGTTGCAGTTACAGGTGTAACACTGAATAAACAGTCTGTGACCATGAATCTGAAGGAAAATATGGTTCTTACCGCAAGTGTTTCACCGGCAAATGCAGCAAATAAAAAGGTGACATGGAGCACTTCAGACAGTGGAAAAGTATCCGTGGACCAGAATGGAAAAATCACAGCCAAAAAGGCAGGTACGGCTTATATTACCGCGACTACCGCAGATGGCGGCAAGAAAGCAGTGTGTAAGGTAGCGGTGAAAAAACCTGTAATTAAACTTACTTACACCAAACTATTGCTCCAGGCAAAGAAATCTACCACAGCTGTGGGCATTCAATCATCAGTTCCTTTGGGAGAGAAGATCAAATCTGCAAAGAGCAGCAAGAAAAGTATCGCAACCGTATCTGTGAAAAAAGGAAAGCTCACCATTAAAGGGAAAAAGCCGGGTATAACTTATGTGACGGTTACCTCCACAAATGGTGGTACTGCTAAAGTTAAAATACAGGTAAAGAAAACAGTAAACGTATCAAAATTAACTTTGGTGAAGAAAGCCAGCATCAGGAAAGGAAAGAAGCTGACACTGAAGGCAGTGAAAACACCTGTTACGGCAACCAGTAAAATCACATGGAAAAGTTCCAACAGTAAAATTGCAACCGTAACGTCCAAAGGAGTAGTTAAGGCGAAAAAGCGAGGGGATGTAACGATTACCGCATACAGCAGCAATGGTAAGAAAGCAAAATGCAAGGTACGTGTGAGATAGAGACTGTCAAGTGCCTGTTTCAGACAGGCTCTGAAGATTGCTGAAAGAGGATAACAGTTCAGACAGGTCTGCGCATTTACTGCGCAGACCGTGCGAAAACGTGGTGTCCGCAGGCATCCAGCCCTTCGCCGAAGGCGAATTACAATGGGCTGGATGCGGTAACAGTTCAGACCTGTCTGAACTGTTACGAAAGAGGAGAGAATTTGGTATGAAAAAGAAAAAAATATTTAGCAGACTGATCGCAGGGGCAATGGCAGGCATTATGGCGGTGACTGCAGTGCCACAGCTTAGTATGCCAGATGTAAAGGCAGAAGAAGTATTCCAGGCAGATCAGGAATTAATTGCCCATTATCCATTGGAGACGGATGCACTTGATGCATCCGGGCATGAATATCACGGAGAGGTACTGGGAGAAGGTGTGACATTTACAGGGGATTCTCTGAATTTGCCTGGAGGAAAGTCAGACAGCACCGATTATGTTGCACTGCCCCAGGGAATCTTTGACCATCAGGATCAGTTAACGATTTCTATGTGGATTAAAAATAACGATACAAAAGGAAATTATGCAGCCTTTTTCTTTGGGACAAAGGCCAGGGGTGTACTGCCCGTCAATTATTTTTTACTGAATCCCTGTAATCCCCAAGGTACCTATAAGTCTGTATTTACGGATTCTGTAAATGAGTCGGCACCTTACAATACGGAAGCGGGAATCAGTAATACCGTGTCAACTACCGAATATATGAACCAGTGGGCATATTATACGGTTGTGTTGGATACGGCTGGACAAAATGGAGAAGCAGCAAATGAAAAAAAGGTGACGGCATACCTGAATGGACAGAATATTGGAAGTCAGAGCCTGAAGAGAAGTGTATCAGATTTCGGAGAAGGGCTGGTATCCTTAATCGGCAAGTCGGAATATCTGGAGGATCCATTGTTTAAAGGATCCTTCCGTGACCTGCGTGTCTATGGAAGAAGCCTTACTGATGAACAGGTGAGTGGTTTGTATGACACAGCATTTAACAGAAATGAACTGCTGGAAGCAAAGAGTGAGCTGTCGCTTGGAGATACGTCAAAAGTGATTGCCAGTCTAAATCTTCCGGAATCAGCTGGAAATGATATCTCCATAACCTGGGAATCTTCCGATCCGACTGTGATTGACCAAACAGGAAAAGTGACAATGTCAGAATCTGAACAAAATGTGACACTTACAGCAACGCTTCTTCGCAATGGAGAAACGGTAACAAAAGAATTTTTGGTTACTGTAATAGCCGCAGACGGTGTACTGGCGGAAGCTATGAGCCGGGTAAATGTGCCATATGCCATAACGGATAAAACAGTACTGCCAACAAGCCTGGGTGATGGAATCACCGTGAGCTGGGAATGCAGCGACCCGTCAGTGATAGCCCCAGATGGTACCATTACAGCTCCGGAGCAGAACCTGCAGTTAGAGCTGAAAGCAGCTATTGCAAAGGATGATCAGCTGGCGTATAAAGAATTCGCAGTACTGGTAATGGAAAAAAACGCAAGTTTTGTTATGAGCTACACCCGCAATGGAAATACGGAATTAACAAACAGCATGCATCTGGCATACAGTGCTGACGGAGAAAAGTATACTTCACTGAATTACAATACCGGTATTCTTTACCCTAAAGCCGATCTGGAAGAAAATGCTTCCAACACCATTGCAGGAACCACAAAGCGTCTGCGCAGTCCTTATCTTTTCCGAATGGCAGACGGAAAAATAGGTGTGACAGCTGTGCGTACCGATGCAAGCGGTGATAAAAATGCCAAAGGAAAGATTTTGTTATATACCACGAATGATCTCATGAATTATAAAGACTATGGACTTCTATCTTTACACACAGAACTTGCGGTTACGGAGCCCAGATGTGAGTATGACGGTGTTAATAATGTCTATAAGCTCACTTGGAAAGGCTCTGACGGAAAGCTGTATTGCAACACAACCCCAGACTTCAAAGAGATCAGTACGCCGGAAGAAATTACAGGAAGGGAGAACATATCCGTATCTTCCGGTATTGCGGGTGCTGTGCCGGGCAATGTGCTTCCGGTAACGGAGTATGAGGCGCAAGGGCTCATCAATAAATTGCTTCCGATAGAAAATACAGGTATAGAGGAACAGAGCTATACTTTTTCAACCAAGGCAGGGCAGGAGCTGGCGGTTGAAGATTTGGAATCCGTTATTCGTGCAAATTATAGTGACAGCACTAAAAAAGATATAAAAGTGAACTGGGATACTAACAGCTTAAAGGCCATTAACTTTAACAAGGAAGGTACTTATCAGATAAGCGGGACAGCCAAACTGACCCGGTATCCGGTACTGAATGGAAGAGCTGACCCGGATATCTATTTTTATAATGGAAAATATTATTTTATTGCTACCGGTGAGACGGCAAATCAGTCTCAGATCAATATCCGGGAAGCTGATACACCTTTGGGTTTGTTTGGTGCAGCGGATCATGAACTGATCCCCAATGTGAATAAACCCAGATGGGCACCGGAACTCCATGAAATCGACGGAAAATTATATATCTTCCTGGCCATCGGAGATGACTGGAAGCAGGTACAGTCCAGTATAATGGAGTTAAAAGAAGGCGGAAATCCAATCAATAAAAATGATTGGAAAGAGGCAGTCAGAGTCCGTAAACAGGATGGAAGCTATCTTTATGAAGACGGCATTACACTGGATATGACTTATTTTGAAGTGAACGGGGTCTCCTATGTATGCTGGGCACAGCGTGAGATGACAAATGACAGGGGATTTGGAACATCGGATCTCTATATTGCGACCATTGATAAACAAAACCCATATCAGCTCACCAGCGCCCCCACGTGTATTCTGCGACCCCAGTATGGGTGGGACCGTTTTGATGCCACCGTTGATGAAGGTCCTTATGTCATTCAGAGAGATGGAACCGTTTATATGACCTTTTCCGGTTCCAGCGTCAGCAATACCTATTGTGTAGGGCTGTTAACTGCAAATGCAGAAAGTGACCTGCTGGATGCGGCAAGTTGGAATGAGACCGGATACCCTATCCTGCAGGCGGAAAGTGTTGCAGGTGAGGGAGGACCCGGACACAGTGCCTTTACCGTAGACGAAGATGGCAATGATCTGTTCGTATACCATATGAAACCTGGCGGCGGAACCAGGAGTGCCAGTGCCAGACGGGTTCACTGGGCGGCTGACGGGACGCCGGTGCTGGATATGACAATTGACCGGGAGTTAAAGGAAGAATACCGCACAGTTACAGGAACTATTATTGTAGAAGAGGGAGATGTGCCGCAAGAGGAAAGGATCGTTACTGCCGACAAGCAGGCACTGGTACTGAACGGTGTTACGGATAATATAGTAAAGGGCAATCTTACACTTCCCTCTGAAGGAAAAAATGGATCTGAGATCACATGGTTCTCTGATAAAGAGGAAGTGATATCCACCAAGTTTTCCGCAAATAAGGAATACGCAGGGACACCGGCGGGAACCGTGACAAGAGGAAATACCGATCAGAAAGTTACCTTACGTGCAGTTATTCGGTATGGGTCATTTGAGGATACCAAGACCTTCCATGTAACGGTAAAAGCAAAAGAAACGGCAAAAGAATATGTGGGTTATCTGTACGCTTATTTCAGTGGTGATGAATCCAGGATGGATGACCAGGAGATATACTTTGCACTTAGCCAGGATGGGATCACCTGGAGCGACCTGAATGAAAATGATCCGGTATTAACGTCTGAACTTGGCGATAAAAGTGTCCGTGATCCATACATTATCCGTTCTGCAGAAGGGGACCGCTTTTATCTGATCGCAACCGACCTGGATATCCGCAACGGAAAATATGGGAGCCAGTGGTGGACATCAAGAGACGGCAGTAAAGACCTGATTATCTGGGAATCAACGGATCTGGTAAACTGGACAAATCATCGGGCTGTGGACGTGGGAAGTTCCATCCAGGCAGACCATGTATGGGCACCGGAGGCCATTTATGATGAAGTGACCGGAGAATATCTGGTTTACTGGTCCAGCTCCGTAAAAACTGACCAGTATGAAAAGAGCAGGATCTATGTTGCAAAGACCCGGGATTTTTACACATTTACACAGCCCGAGATCTATTCAGATGACCCTAATGGCAATATTGATGCATCTATTTTAAAGGTTGACAAGAAATATTACCGTTTGATTAAAGATAACAAAGATGCATATGTGACACTGGAATCAGCTGACCAGTTACTGAGCTATGTACAGGGAGAAAAAAACAGGGGATCTGTATTCAAGAAAATAAAGAATACAGAGTTAGAAAGCTACAAGGGTTATTACGAAGGACCTACTATGTTCCGGTTTATTAATCAAGATAAATGGTGCGCCCTGGTAGATGAATATGGAGGGGCCAAAAGAGGGTATATTCCATTTATTTCAGAGAATATCGGAGCAGAAAACAGCCTGCATCTCATGAAAGATGACACTTATCTGATGCCTACCGGTGCAAAGCACGGTACTGTGATTCCGGTTACTCAGGAAGAGTATGATGCATTGCAGGAGAAGTGGACTGTGAAATCAGACATGGAACCACAAGAAGAGCCTGTGCTGGAATATAATTTTGAAGAAAAATCAGAAGCTACAATTTTGGATGCATCCGGCAAGGGAAATCACGGCAGGATTTATGGCAATGCCGTTATCAAAAAGGATGCCGAAAAAGGGCAGGTATTATATCTGGATGGCAGCAGCAAAACCTATGCAGAATTCCCAAGAGGATTTTTTGACGGCCTTGATGAAATGACCTTAGTAATGGATGTAAAACCCGAAATTACAAGTAACTTTTTCTTTACATTTGGTGTTGGACAGGACAGCAGTAAGTATATGTTCCTGCGAACAAAGCAGGACAATATCCGTAACGCTATTACAACACAGGGTAACGGCAAAGAACGGGATGTCCAGATCAACGGTTCTTTTAAGGGCAAGTGGAGTAAAGTTGCAATCGTTATGAACGGGAACAGCATGTCATTGTACATCGATGGCGTTCTGTCAGACAAACAGGATTATGTGCGGGCTATTAGTGACCTGGGATCGGATCTTCTGGCATATCTGGGGAAATCTTTCTATAGCAATGATCCGTATTTTAAGGGATCTTTTGATAACGTAAAGGTTTATAACCGGGTATTGAGTGCCAAAGAGTTAGGTGGGGATGATCCGCAGCTTGATATCTCCAAAGATCTACTGGCTCATTATAAATTGGAAACAGACGGTAAAGAAGCTGCCGGCAGACAAAAGGATGCCGTGATGGGAGGCAAAGGCACCTATTTTAAAGATGGCATACTGCGTTTGGACGGTGGGGCAAAAACAGATAAAAATTATGTGACACTGCCCGAAGGATTATTTGACGGACAGAACAGTACAACGATTTCTATGTGGATCAAAAACAAAGATACAAAAATGAATACGGCTGCTTTTTCCTTTAGCGGGAAAAAGAAACTGGGAAGCTATCCGGCAGATTACTTTATTTTAAATCCCTGTAATCCTGATGGTTACTATAAGGCAGTATTTACAGATCCGCCTGCCGGAAGCACTGCTAATCCATGGACTACCGAAGCTGGTATCAACAACTCCAGCCAGAACAGCATCAGTACCTTGGACTATATGAACCAATGGGCTTATTATACGGTAACAATTTCAAAAGACCGTATTACCGGATATTTAGATGGAAAAAAAGTAGGAACAGCGGAAATCCATAACAAGACAGTAGCTGACTTTGGGGAAAAGCTGACGGCCTATATTGGAGCTTCTGAGTATGCAGATGATACTTTTGCAGGAGACATCTGTGATCTGCGAATCTATAGCAGAGAATTTAATATGACAGAAGTTGCTGATTTATATCAGAAATCTATACCAGTTAAAAAAGTGAAAGAGGCAAGGGCATCTCTGAAGATAGGGGACGGATTAACGGTGATAGATGACCTGGATCTGCCCGTTCAGGCAGGAGAATGCGCGGTTAAATGGAAATCTAACAAACCTGCCGTAGTAGAAGAAAACGGAACGGTACACTTCCAAAAGGATGAAGCCAAGGTAACACTGACTGCAGTAATCAGCAGCGGTACATACGCAGAAGAAACGGTATATGAACTGACAATAGCATCGCAGAAAGATGCAGCGGCAGGGCGTTACCGGACTGCACTGAGTATTCCTAAGTATATCTCCGGCAACATGCAGACGGCAGTGAATAGTGAGCCTGTTATCTGGTCAAGTGAACCAAAGGGTATAATTGATGCAGACGGTACTGTTCACCGCCCCGCGGGAGATCAGGAAAACCTGGAGATAATGGTAAAAGCTGTGATCGGGGATACCGTGATCACAAAACAGGCAACGGTTATGGCAGAAGGAGGGCAGATTTTAAGCTACGTAGTAAAGGGCGGTAACCTCTATACCGGAGAAGGAGATCTTCTGGCTGCATCTGACAGCAGACGTTCCGATGCATTATTCCTGGCTGCCCGGGATCCGAATTCCGATGGGTTTACGCCATTGAATAAAGGCAAAGCAGTGTTATATGTTAAATGGGATAAAGACCAGAAAACAAATCCGGATAATCAGATGGGTTCACCCATATTGTTCCGGTATCAAGATGGAAGCCTTGGGGCGGCGGCCTCGGGAAATAATAAGAAGAACGGCATTTATATCTGGGATTCCAGGGAAACTACAAGCTTTGAGAACGAAAGGTATCTGGTGCTGAATACGGAAGGTAAGGCGGTACAGGATCCAAATGTGGTTTATGATTCCATGGCAGAATGCTATAAAGTATTTTGGAAGGATGAGCAGGGCACTTCTTATGTAAGTATGCTCCGTAATCTGGATGCAGGATCAACACCTGTCATAACAGAAGAAACAGACTATGAAAAGGCGGCGGTATCTGCAGAAGTTCCGGAAAATGCAGTAATGGAACAGGCTGCCATATTTGAGGCGGACAAGGAAGAATATAAGGCATTTACAAAGAAATACGAAACCGTGCGCAACACAGGGGTTGCATCCGTTGTCATTCGGGCAAATGCCGGTGAAAGTGTAACACTTCCGGAAACGGTGACCGCTGATTACAGCGACGGAAGCACCAAGAAACTGGGTGTGAAATGGAATCAGCAGGATCTGCAGAAGATTGCATCCGGACAGGCTGGAACCTATGAAATATCCGGTGAAGTGCAGCAGGATTCCTATGCATATCCATTTATTGAAGAACGTGCTGATCCTCATATCTTCTATAATGAGGATGATGGTTATTACTATTCTACCGGTTCTTATTATGAGAAAAACATGAACTGGAATAATGAAAGTGAGGCACGCAATCAATCTTACAGAAAGCTGGATATCCGCCGTGCCAGAACCATAGAAGGACTGAAAACAGCAAATGAGCATTACATTATGGAATCCAAAATTGGTGACCGCTGGGGTTCCTTTATCTGGGCGCCAGAGTTCCATAAAATAAATGGAAAATGGTATTGTATCGTAGGTGCACATGATTTTGGTTCCGCAGGAATTAAAAGTGATACCGATTGGGGATGGTGCAGCAGGTCGATACTTATCCCTTACGAGGGAAGTGCAGAGCAGATGAAGAACGGCGGCATGCTGGATGCTGATCAGTGGGGGACACCAATTGAAATGAATCTCCCGGCTCCGGCAAATGCATCCTTTGATGTCTCTTATTATGAAGATGATGGGGGACAGGGGTACTATATCATTCCAAGCGCTGCAAATCTTTATGTCATAAAGGCAAAGGGCGGTGAAGGCGTGATACCTCAGCCTGAGGGAAGTCCGCAGTTAATCAAGTCCGGTCAGTGGCCCTGGGAGTACGGTGTCTATGAAGGCTCCATTACAGCTGGTAATCCTGAGGGGAATGACCAGTTAGTCGTAGAAGGACCGTATCTGTTCTCCTATGGCGATAAAGTTTATATCAGTTATTCAGCGGCAACCGTTGATAAATTTTACACCCTTGGTCTGATGATGGCGGATAAAGGCAGCGACCTTATGAACCCGGACAGCTGGACCAATCTAAATTATCCGGTACTCAGCTCTTATGATACTGCAGACGGATCCATCGGAGGGGGCCAGCATGTGGGCGGCGGACATAATTCCGTGGTTCTGGATGAATATGGGAACCTGGCGCTTGTCTACCATGCGCGTCCATATCCGGACCCGCATGCAGGCAAACCAGGTGTTGGAGGACTGTTTGACCCTTGCCGTCATACGGTAGTCAAGAGCATAAACGTGGCATATGATGGAACGCTGATCTTTAATATGACTGCAGAAGAAGAACTGGATCCGGCTTATAAGAATATTAAGGCAGTTGTCCACATCAGCGCAAAAGAAGCGGCAGACAAGACAGCATTGAAAGAACTGATTCAAAATGCCAAGAAAACAGATACGTCGAAGTATACAGATGCTTCTGTAAAAGTAATGCAGGAAGCCCTGGTAAAAGCAGAAGCGGTGATGAATAAAGCAGAGGCTGCCCAAAGTGAAATAGACCAGGCAGCGGCGGTACTTAAAAATGCAATCACGAAGCTGGAGCCAAAGAAGGTAGTTCCGGTACCCGAGAAGATCTTGGTCCAGGGAGTGCAGCTAAATAAAAGCTCACTCACCATAAAGGTAAAATCAAAAGTGACCCTCACGGCAGGCATTACCCCTGTTAATGCATCAAATAAGACAGTTACCTGGACGTCCTCTAATAAGTCGGTAGCATCTGTGAATGGAAACGGTACAATCCAGGCAGGTAAACCGGGAACAGCAGTCATTATAGTGTGCACTGCAGACGGAGGAAAGAAAGCAAGCTGTAAAGTAACAGTAAAGGCACCTGTTATTAAATTAAATGCCAAATCAATTCCCTTGCAGGTGAATAAAACTACCACTGCAGTAAAGATAAGCACTTCTTCCCCGGCAGGTGAGAAGATACGTTCAGCCAAGTCCGGTAATAAAAAACTGGTAACCGTTAAGGTGAAAAAGGGCAAAATGTCAATCACCGGAAAGAAAAAGGGAATTGCTTATATCACCGTAACCAGTACTTTAGGCGGTAAAGTGAAACTGAAAGTGAAAGTCCAGAAAGGGAAAGTAACGACGAAGAGTATCAAAATGGATAAGAAACTATCCATCCGAAAGGGAAAATCCCTCTCTCTGAAAGCTGTAAGAAATCCGATTACGGCAACGGAGAAGCTGGAATGGACCAGTTCTAACAGCAAAGTAGCAAAAGTTACTTCCAAGGGTCTGGTAAGGACAAAAAAGAAAGGAACAACAACAATTACCGTTAAGAGCAGCAATGGAAAGAGTGCAAAATGTAAGATTAAGGTAGAGTAATAGAATTTGAAACAGAGGGTTGACAAATCCGTTTATCTGGGCTATGATAAAACCAGTTAAAAAGCGAATATGTATGTGCATAGTTGCACAAGAATTTCCCCCGCAGAACCAACCTGCGGGGGATTTTTTGTTAGCTGTTGCTGTCATTTTCATCTAACCATTTGCAAATAGATGTGGTATTTCTTACGTGCAGACAAATTCCCCGCCTGTTTGCTCCGAAATGTAATAACACCTGAAATTATAAATAAGATGCGGCTTCAAATGAATCAATATCTGAAGAAAAATCCAGATTTTTTTTGAATAAAGGTTACGAAATAAATATTTCTCTTGATCTAATCGATAAACAGGGAAATATACTTGAGAGATGGTACGTTAGATTATATTTGGATCGAAACAATATATTACCAAGTTAACGGAGATCAACAGTATACTGGTAAAAGGATTGATAACTTAGAAAAAATTCTAAGAGAGGTCGATAAAAATGAAGAGTTCTTTCAGGGCTATCGGGTGGCAGAACATAAGGGTGAAGTTATTTTCATTATGAAGAAAATATACAATAGATAAAAGATAGAATAGACTGAGGGGTGAACAGTAGAGGCGTACATTTGCATGCCTCTATTTTTTTTGAAAGGATTTATCTACTGTAAAAAAATGGATAGTATTACCAACTAGACAAGGATAGCTACCAGTTAGTCGATATGGGGTGAAAAATTGATGTAAATATGATATATATTTAAATATAAGACTGTGAACTTTTTGTGAAAATATAGGAAGAAGAGTGAGATATTACTATTTGACAATTCCAGATTCATATTAGTAAGTAATATGTTCAATGAAACTACCAAAGAGAAAAGGGAGGATATCTATGAAGAAAAAGATGAAGATTTCAGGTAAAAAAGTGGTAAGTAGCTGTTTGGTATTCGCAATGATGTGTCAGTTGGTTGGCAGCAATAACCTGATTATAGCAAATGCGGATAATAAAACCGACACAGATACGAAAAGCTTTATCGTTATGGCAGATAATTCAAAAGAATTTAACGCATTCACAAGCAAAGCATCAATTAGTATTTCAGAAGAAGATCCAGAATTAGCGAATAATAATATTGCGGTGATGGAATTATCACCAGAAGAAGCTGAAGTATTAAAGCAAAATGGTGGTCTGATAGTGGAAGAGGATATCATAATTTCTGCAAATTCATTGGAAGATGAGGTTATCACGGAAAGAAAAGAAGCAGAAACAGTTCTCACGGAAAGTGAGGAAGAAAGCCAAACAGTAACAGCGGAAACAGAAGTAACGGAAGAGACAGAAATTATAGAAAAGTCAACAGTGAGCACAGAAACGATTGAAAATACAGAGAATCTTACGCAGGAAGAAACCGAAGAACCTGAAACAGAGGATATCGAGGCAGCAAAAAAGAGAGAAGTATTTGAAAAATTATTAGAGGAAAGAAATAATGCAAGTGAAACTGAGGTCGAAGCTGGTTGGAACCTACAGGCAATTAATGCAGATGATTTTTATCCAAATGCAAGAAGTGTACGGAAGGTAAAAGTCGCTCTATTAGATTCGGGGGTTGATGAGGTAAACGGAATTGAACTTGCAGATTGGACTAATTTAGTAGAGGATGAAGAGTATGTCTTGCCTATTTATCAAGACCTTACGGGGCATGGTACAGGGATTGCCAGTATTATTTGTGCAGATGGAGAAGGTGGAATTAAGGGCGTTAATTCAAATGTAGATTTATATTCGGTAAAAGTCTTAGACGGTGAAAATAAAGCACCATTAAGTAGAATAATAAAAGGAATTTATTGGTGTATTGATAACGACGTAAATATCATAAACATGAGTTTCGGGACTTCTTCATATTCAAATGCTATGAAACAAGCTGTAGAAGATGCATATGCTGCAGGTATATTAATGGTTGGAGCATCTGGAAATAATGCCGCTAAAGTAGAATATCCAGCAGCATTTAAAGAAGTAATGGCAGTAGCATCTACTAATGCCGAAGCAGAGATAAGTTCATTCAGCAATACTGGAAAAGAATTAGATATTGCAGCTCCGGGTGAAAAAATCCAAACAGCTTCATTCTTTGGAGGATCAGTTGTAACTCATGGTACAAGTATTGCAGTTCCTCATGTGGTAGGAGTAGCTTCATTAGTATGGGAAAAAGATTTATCAAAAGCCCATGAGTTTATTCGTCAATTGAGAGACTCGACATCTAAAAATATTTCAAATTCGGATGAATGTGGGCTTATTGACGCAGATGATGCAATGAGTATGTA
>JAGZJZ010000010.1 GCA_018365455.1 Clostridiales bacterium | reverse complement strand
GAAAAAAGGAGGTCATTGCTTTTTTTTATAAAAAAGTGGTGAAACCTTTGAAAATATAAGGTTTTTTATAAAAACAGGAGTGTCAAACTTGACACTACCATGAGGAAAAGAGGAGGAACTATATGAAAAGAAAAGGTTTTTTTGCACTGTCGATCTTTATGGCCGCATCGTGTGGTCTGTCAGTTTCCGCACAGGATGCCCCTGCCAACGTGTCAGAAAAGCTGGATGTTTCAAATTTTACAATTGTAAATGAATCCATTTCCCACATTCCCGCCACAAAGCGGGGAGCTGAGATCTTGTTTGACTCTCAGGACCAGATTCCGGCTACACCTGCCGCTTCCAAAATTGATATCAGCGGACAGACCTGGCAGCCGAACTACCGTATCGAGTGGGGGGAACCAAGTTTTTATATCGATCTTGGAGCCTATTATGTAATCAGTGACATTGGCTATATGGACATGAATGGCTCTCCTGCCATAACCGTGTTTCAGGGAGAACCGTTTGGCTGGACAGAGTTAGGCACTTTGCCAACCAATTATTATAAGACATACCGTGTTGCCCACTTCGATTCTGCCATAGCTACCCGCTTTATCCGTGTAACATCAAACGGAAGTGACACAGGAATCAATGAGATCGGGCTGTACGGATATAAAATCAGCGATCTTACGGAAGAGGATACACAAAAGACTCAGGCCAAACCGGCCGAACTGCCAAAGGACAACCTGACTTCCGGTGTAAAAATCGGCGCCAATGCATTTTGCGATGACCCATACACCGCATTATCCGCATTGGGAAATGTACGTGAATATTACAACTGGAGCTGGCTGACTGACAAAGAGGGAAATCATTATTTCAACCGCATTGTGGACAAGGATAATTTCTACCGCACAATGAAGTCCATGGGAATTTCTGTGATCCCCTGTCTGCAGGGAATCAACGACCATTTTGTAGGCGATGGGGAAAACATCAAAGATATTTTTAACACTATCCCTGTTGAGGACGGCGCGGACACACTTGACCCTGCCTCCTATGCTCTCCATGGAAATGCAATGTATAATTTAGCCGCCCGTTATGGTTCAAACACAGATATAGATCCTGCCACATTAAATGTTGGGGACGGCGATATCCAGGCGGGCTTGAACTATCTTGAAGGAATTGAAACATGGAACGAACAGGACAAGACCTGGGAGACTAAGCAAAGCTACTTCCATCCATATGAATATGCCGCAATGGTTAGCACTGATTATGACGGACATGAGGGAACGGTTCCAAATGCAGGCGTCAAGACGGCTGACCCGAACTTCAAACTTGTGATGGGCGGTGTTGCCGGCGGTGACCGCGCCGTGGAATATCTCTCCCTGATGAAATCATGGTTTGACTATAACCGTACCGATGGCAAATTTGCCTTGGACACAATCAATTATCATGACTACATCACAGACACTGAGGCACCGGAAAATTCCGATTTCCGCCAGAATGCCCGCAACATTATCGAATGGACGAATGAGAATGCGCCTGGAAGAGATGTCTGGCTGTCGGAGTTTGATATTGTGGCGGATGACAAGAAAATCGAAGGTGTTGATTCCCATCAGAACCAGGAATATGCCAAAGCAAGGGCAGAACGCCTTCTCCGCGCATTTCTGGTTGGAGAACGTGAGGGACTGGACCGTATGTCTATGTTTATGCTTCGCGATGAGTGGAGCGGAGTCTACGCCAACAGTGGGCTGACAACCGGAAAAGGGGACTGGGACAAGAAGACTTCCTGGTACTACCTGTCCTGTGCGACAGATACACTGAAGAATGCAGACTTGATTGATTTCAGCGAACAGGATAACGTATATCTCTATACTTACCAGGACAGAGATACATCAGAAGTGATCTATGCTGTTTGGTCACCAACAGCAGACGGCAGTGAAATCAGTGATTATCAATTGACTGTCGGAAGCCCTGACAAAGCAATTCAGGTGACGCCAAGCGACCGTTTTAAGGAAGGCAGCAAGGAAATCCTCCCTGTCTCTTCCGAAGGTACAGTGACGATTCAGGTCAGCGAAACACCTGTTTTCGTTAAGACAAGCGGTCAGGATGTGGAAAATGATCCATTCCCTCAGCAGCGTATCCAGGTGCAGCAGATGCGCCTCGGGGATCAGCGCGGAAGCATCGATACAATTACATTTGACAACAAGGAAGTTGTAAATGTATCGGAAGGCGGACAGCCATCTTCCGATAACTTTATGTTGACACAGTTCTGGCATCTGTTTGACGAACAGTCTGCAGATAAAACTGCAGAGACTCCGTGGATCAAGACACGGGTGAATCCAACTACTGAAATGTCTGCCATCGCTGTGCATAAGGACCGCGCATATCCTTACGACTGTATCCTGACCTTCGATGATATTTACACAATTACATATATCGGAATCTATGATACATATGGAACCGGACAGATGGATATTATCGATGACATGACCGGCGAGCTGATCTATTCATCCAAACTGAATACTTACAATACCTGGGATCTTGTCCCGATGACCTCGGAACCAGTGCACACCAACCGCATCCGCATTGTCAAATACGATGACGCGAAGCTGAATGAGCTTGCATTCTACGGATATCCTGAGCAGCGCCGTGTCGGAATTGATGCAGAACCTGTCCCAGGTGAAATCGGAGCGGCAGTGACATCCGAACTGACTCTTAAGGAAATTGCCTCTGTAGATGTTGACAACTTAAGCAGGAGCTCCAAAAATCCCCAGACAATTGACCAGGCATTCCAGAAATTGTTTGACGAACAGAATCTGCTTCCGGCAAATGACGGTGAGGCGGTAAGCAAGGATGCCAAATTTGCCACTAACTTCTCCAATATCTGGGGCAGCGGCATGTCATTTCCATACGATGCTGTTGTGACTTTTCCGGAGCCAACTACTATCACCAAAGCCGGGATCTTTGTTGGCTGGGGCTTAAACAATGGAAATTTTGAGATTTATAACAATGAAACAGGGGAACTACTCGCAAGCGATACGCTGACCGGAAACTGGAAAATGATGTATCTGACCTTTCCTGAGCCAGTGGAGACCTCTTCCTTACGCATTGTGAAATACAATGAACGGACAATCTGTGAGATAGGCTTTTACTAATTATATAAGGCGGGAACCCTGGCTGGGCTCCCGCCTTATATTTCATGTCTGACAAGACCTTCCCGAGGAATAGACGAAAAAGATTCCTTCTTTTTTCAGTGGTACACCGCGTGTTTTAGCAGTTCTCGGGATAGCTTTTATTCCCACTCAATCGTAGCCGTAGGCTTCGGACTCATATCATAGCAAACACGATTTACATTCTTCACTTCTTTTAATATTCTGTCCGTGATCTTCAGCAATACCTGCCAGTCTACCTGTTCAATGGTAGCACTCATTGCATCAATGGTATTGACTGCACGAATGATGACCGGATATTCAAAGCATCTTGCATTGTCTCTTACACCCACTGATTTGAAATCAGGAACAACTGTAAAATACTGCCATACAGTCTTGTCCAGACCTGCTGTTTCGAATTCTTCCCGGAGGATTGCATCGGATTCCCTTACTGCTTCCAGACGCTCTCTGGTAATTGCGCCAAGACATCTTACACCTAATCCCGGTCCCGGGAAAGGCTGGCGGAATACCATGCCGTCCGGCAGTCCCAGTTCTAATCCGCAGGCTCTTACTTCGTCTTTAAATAACTGTTTTAACGGTTCTACTAAGCCAAACTTCATATCTTCCGGAAGTCCGCCTACATTGTGATGGGATTTTACCATCTTCGCTGTCTTCGTACCGCTTTCTACAATATCCGGGTAAATTGTACCCTGTCCTAAGAAATCTATTCCTTCCAGTTTACGTGCTTCCTCTTCAAATACACGGATAAACTCTGAACCGATAAGCTTTCTTTTCTGCTCGGGATCACTTACGTTTTCCAGTTTATTCAGGAAACGTTCACTGGCATCAACATAGACCAGATTTGCATTCAGCTGATTTTTGAATACTTCTACTACGCTTTCCGATTCTCCCTTACGCATAAGGCCATGGTTAACATGAACGCAGACCAGCTGATCTCCAATTGCTTTTAACAATAAAGCTGCAACTACAGAGCTGTCTACTCCGCCAGACAATGCAAGCAATACTTTCTTATCTCCAACCTGACGTTTCACAAGTTCGATTTGATCTTCAACGAAATTCTTCATATTCCAGTTTGCTTCTGCGTGACAGGTATCAAATACGAATGGTTTCAGTCCTTCTTTTAATGCTTCTTCATCCTCGGGCCACTCATTCAATGCCACGTCACATTTCGCCAGCTCATGTCCTGCAGCCATGACAGGATATCCGGCTGCATAGATTTCCGGCAATACATCAATACGAACACCATCTACGATATGGTTTGGCCCGCCGTTTATAATAATTCCCTTTACATTTGGCAATGCCTTTAGTTCCGCCTGTGTGATATCATGCGGGTAAATCTCACTATATACCCCAAGGTCGCGAATCGCCCTGGCTAACACCGTATTTTCCGTACTGCCTAAATCTAAAATTACAATCATGTCTTGCTTCATTATTGTTCCTCCTCCGTATGGTATAGAAATATCTTAGCTGTAAAATGATTTTGTGTCAATACACGTTTTTTCGTTTACGGAGTTATTTACAATCCTGATGCAAAATGAGCTGACTAATTGTGGATTATTGGGTAATCCCTGTTTCTACGGTTGTGTGATAAATGGCTCTTTCATCTAAAATCTGTTTGAAATTATCTTCTGTCTTATGGCCTTTAATCTCATCCATGTACTCTATGTAATCACATAAATAGATATCTAATTTTGAAATATCTGCTCCGTAAACTGCATAGTCCGTAACATTGCTGCTGTTTCCATAGGGCAGCATTTTTCCACTGGCATCCAGTACTACCGGGAATGTGTCTGCAGCTTTTGTAGTACCTTCATTTAACTGATTTACCTTTAATTCAAATGGAGTAATTTCAACAGATGCAATTCCTAACCCATTTTCATTTTCATTATTAATCTCAATTACTTTTGTTCTGCTTCTGTCAACATTGATGTCCAGATCAAAATTCCAGGAGCCGTTCCACCAGATGTTTTCATGCTCGTTGGGGAATTGGTTCCATTCAGCAGGCTGCTTATTCATGACACTTTTCCACTCTTCATCTGACATGGCAGCCAGTTCATCTCCCGTATAGCCGGAATCCCATACATCCGGATTTGCCTTGTCTGTGATAATCTTCTTAATGTCCAAATTTAATTTGAAATTATCCGGAATTTCCAGGTTCTGAACATCCAGTTGAATGTCCTCTTTCATCGGATCTTTGCCTGCTGCTTCCGCTGCCTCATAAGCATCATTATATTCCTGAAGCGATTCATCCGATACCACCTTAGCGGCCAGTTTGTAGTCAATGCGGATGATACCTGCATATGTATAATCATCCACAAATTTTCCTTCCAGATAATAAAGCTGTTCCTGCGCCTCTTCGTTGAAACTGTATTTCTCACTGGTCATAAAGCTTATGATCGGCTGGTTATTCTCGCTGCGTGCAAAAATATCAGATACCGGAAATGCTTTCTCGCTGGTTAATTCAAGCGTCATATAAAGTGCCTGGTCATTGCAGTATAATTCTGATAAAGTCATGGTGACTCCATCTGCAGTCTGGGAATACCGTGCCGGTGTGGTAAGGTCTTTTTCTTTCTGACTGGAATCGGCTGCCCGATTGGATGCCTGATTAGTTGCCAAATCAGATGTTTGATCGGTTGCCTGATCAGATGCCTGGTCGGTTGCCTGATCGGTTGCTGCTTCTTTATCATCTGCCAATGCAGTCTTACCATCGGGATTTTCATTGGAATTCCCGCCTAATTTCTCTGCCACTGAGCTGAAATCTCCGGGATAACTGTAATTATCCTGTATCTGTTCAAATATATGTCCAATGATGGGTAACTGGCTTGCCATAACGGGATTCGCCATGCCAAATACAAAGAATGCTGCAAATACCGCAGCCACACTGCCTGCTGCTACCAGGATTTTTTTCCGGATACTTCTGGTATCTCTTGCCTTGCTTTTGCTGCTCTTTATGGTCTGAAACGCCTCATCTGCCTTATTTTTTACTGCTTTAGGTATCTGAATCTCTTCGTTTAATTTATCCTTAAATTCTTGTTCCTGTCGGTTCATGCAATTGTCCTCCTTGTTTTAAATACTCTGTGGAAAATAATTTTCTTCCTCTTGCCAGTCTCGTTTGTACCGTCTTCTCATTCATGTCCAGTATTGTTGCTATCTCTCTGGTATTAAATCCTTCCAGATAATAGAGCAACAGGACCATGCGGTACTTTTCATCCATATCTTTGATTAGTTCATTCCACTCCATATTGCTGTACTCCTGGTCCCATACCGGAATTTCCGGCACCTCATCTGTTAGTAACATACCTTTTTTCTTTCGCAATATATCTTTACATTTATTGATCAGAATACGAATCATCCAGGTTTTAAAATATTTGTTCTGTTTCAAATCTCCTATTTTTTCAAAACAGCTTAATATGGTATCCTGTATGGCATCTGCAACATCTTCATCATTGTTCAGATACGCTTTTGCAACCTTGTACATATTCTGCATATTCAGTTCCATTAACGCAACAAATGCATCGGGATCCTTCCTGCGTGCTTTTTTAATTAGAACATCCAACGTCTTTCCTCCCCGCTTAGATTGGCCAATCTTTAATGTCTTACACTCATTAGACGTAACGCCCCGGCAAAAACCTTCAAATATTTTAAATTATTTTAGCATATAAAAAGAGCAGGTGCAGCATTTCCTTTCATTTCTAAATGCTGCCTGCTCAATATTTGATTCTATACAATATTCATTTGATGTCTTAGCTTACCTTAACTACCCCTTTCACAATTTCTGCCTTATTCCCTATACAATCAGTCAACGCTTCCTGAATATGATCCAGTTCATAATAATTGCTTACAATATTGCGAATGTTAACCTTGCCGCTGGATACTGCCTCAATTGCAAGCGGATATATATTCCGATATCTGAAAATAGTTTTAAAGGTAAGTTCTTTATCCAGTGCCATTCCAATGGGCAAAGTCATCGTTCCGCTGGGACTATATCCCACAAATACCACAACAGCTCCTTTTTTGGAAGCTTTTATGAGCTGTGCAGCAGTTACTTCAGAACCGGCCGTTTCAATCGAAAGATCACATCCCCTTTTGCCGGTCAACTCCAAAATCTTGGCAGACGTGTCGGCTTCCTTACCGTTAATTACTGCATCTGCCCCCAATTCCAAAGCCTTTTTCAGACGATTTTCCATAATATCTACTACTATTACCTTTGATACTCCCATTGCCTTAAGTGCCAGAAGGCTCACTAAACCGATACAACCGGCTCCGGTCACAACTGCCGTTTGTCCAATTTTTGCTTCTCCCTGGATTGCTGCATGAAATCCAACTGCCAATGGTTCAATCAGAGCCCCCTCAACAGTAGTCATATTCTCCGGCAGCTTAAAGCAAAGGGCAGCCTCATGCACTACATATTCCTGAAAAACTCCATCTACAGGAGGTGTAGCAAAAAAGACAACGTCTTCACACAAATTGTATTTACCCTGTCTGCAAAATTCACACTCTCCACAGGTTTTTCCCGGTTCCAGTGCTACTCTGTCCCCTGGTTTTAAATTCGTGACTTTTTTCCCTGCTTCTACAATTACCCCGCTGGCCTCATGTCCAAGTACAAAGGGCAGTTCTACTATAAAATCACCGATGTGCCCTGATTCATAGTAGTGCAAATCAGAACCGCAGATTCCAACGTACTCAATTTTAACCAAAACCTCATTATCTTTTGGCACAGGAATTGCTGTTTCCCTCAGCTCAACCTTTTTTAATCCCGTCATTACTGCCTGTTTCATTTTTCCTTCCATACTTCTCTCCTCTTTTATTCAATGCCCTGATAAATAAACCAATCAAAATCTGCATAGTTGACAGAGTCAATTCCATTCGAGGTAACATATGGACCTATGTATGCTCCTGTAAATCCTTCATTAACATCTGAGCTTAACAGACTCGCTTTCATCTGATCCATAAATAAAGTCATGCACTGCTCACTATATCCATAGTAAAAGTGATACATATCCCCGTTGCAAAAAACAGCAAGATAAATACTCCTTTCTGCCTGTATCTCTTCCTCTTTTACAAGTATCTTTTGCCCATGTTCAACCTGATACAGACGCAGTACTTTTTTTCCATTACTCAAACCAGCCAGCAAACTATAGTGATACCGATCATCTTGTATAAGGGATATTCCTCCCTCTTCTAATTCTTTTTCCGGATTAAATTCCATTATCGTTTTTGCAAGAAAACTTTTGTGCTGCTGTCTTCTTCCCACGAACGAAGGGCAGCATATTTCTTCAAGCGTCTCCTTTTTTAAGAACATACGCAGCCAGCCTTTTCTTTCAGTCAGCGAATAGCATTGTTCCCGATCAGCATGAATACGATTCCAGAAAAGGGCCAGGGATTCTTCCTCAAATTGGTCCGAATCAAATATTGGCAGCATGTTGCTATGAGGAAGATCTGGCATTCTTTCCTGTTCATTAACCATCCCCGTCTCATTGTCAATCATCGGCCACCCGTCTTTCGCCCATTTCATTGGTACCAGAAAAGTCTCTCTCCCCGTATTAAAGTGGGTTTCCTGATAAGTGCGGATACCTAGCAGAACCATCCACCATTCATGGTTCTGGGTCTCGATTAAGTCACCATGTCCCACAACCGATATGGGGGTGTCTAATGGCATGTGTCTGTGCGTGATAATCGGGTTTCTGGGACAGGGTTCAAAGTGCTTATTTAGTTGTCTTGATCTTGCCATCATGACACAGTGATCTACAAATGTTCCTCCCTCTGCAACGATCAGATAATAATAACCGTCTTTTTTATAAAGGTGTGGTGCCTCAATCCATTTACCGAACGTACGCTTACCATCCCAAATGATCGTGCGCTCTCCTTTAAACTGAAAGGTCACAGGATCCATCTGACATAAATAAATCCCATGATGCCCTTCGTATAAAGCCTCGTCTGCTATATAATTTCCCGTGTACCACATGCTTCCGTCATCATCAAAGTAAATACTCGGATCAATTCCATCGGCACCTTTGATAAATACCGGATCACTCCATGGCCCTTTGGCTGCATCAGCAGTTATAATAAAATTATCTCTGCATGCCTCTCTGCCGCCGGAAACAAATGTATTAATAATATAGAATTTTCCTTTATAGAATCGAATGGTAGGTGCCCACAATCCCAATGACGTTTCACAATTTTGGTAATCCAGCTGATCCGGTCTGTGAATACCATGTCCGATCTGCTCCCAATGAACTAAATCTCGGCTGTGAAATATTGGCAGTCCGGGATAATAAACAAATGATGATGTTACAAGATAATAATCTTCCCCCACCCGGCAAATAGACGGATCTGGGTAAAAACCGGATAATACTGGATTATGGAATGTCTCTCTTTTCATTTTCTCTCCTTTTATAAAGCCATCATTCTTTTACGGCTCCCATTGTAATACCGCTTATAAAAGTTTTGGCTGTAAACAGAAACAGAATAAGCAACGGTATCGTCCCAATACTTAATGCTGTAATTTTGGCTGCAAGGTCATTTCTGTATGCTGAATTTAAGTTAATGATTCCAATGGGAACTGTATATGTATTTGCCTTATTTAAGACAATTAATGGTACTAAAAAAGAGTTCCAATTTGTTACAAAATTCATTAACCCCAGAGATGCAATCGCCGGCTTTATACACGGTACTGCAATGGAAGCAAGGATTTTCGGTTCACTTGCCCCGTCAATTCTGGCACTTTCCATCAGCTCCTTTGGAAAATTTCCACCAATAAAATTCTTCATCCAATAAACACCAAACCCGGTAGCCGCCGGAGGAATTATCAATGGTAGAAGTGTATTCATCCAACCGATTGCTTTCATCTCCACCACAAATGCAACCAAGCCTAATTGTGTAGGAATCATCATGGTTACCATAACAAATGCAAAAAAGAACCTGGAACCTTTAAATTCATACATGGCAAAAGAAAATCCGCAGAGTGTACTGACAAACAGGGACAATAGAGTTGCCGAAACAGCTACTATGGTACTGTTTTTATAGTACACCTCAAAATGTGCATTAAATACTGTCTTTAAATTTTCCAGCAGATACTTTCCCGGAAGAAAAGTAATTCCTTTATAAATATCTTCTGTATACTGTGTACTCATAATGATCATAAAATAAAATGGAAGTAAGCAGATAAGTGCAATTAAAATCATAATTACAAATGTAAATCTATTTTTCTTTTTTATCCTTTTCATGAATGCTTTTTCCCCTTTCTCCCCATAAATTTCATAACCGCAAATGCTCCGATGGAGAACAGCAGTATAAACATAAACGTACCATACGCTGCGGCTGCGCCTTTACCATATCTCATCTGGGAACCAAAAGTAGTGTCATAGATATACCAGATTGCCGTCAGGCAGGATTTTAACGGTCCTCCTACCAAACTGTTTGATCCAACAGAAGATGTCCATGAGCTAAAGAGTACTTTCGGTTCGTCAAACAGCTGGAATCCCCAGATTATGTTCATAATCACCAGGTATTCTATAATTGGCTTCAAAAGAGGAATGGTAATTTTCGTAAATTTTGTAAAAGAGGTTGCACCATCCACATCCGCCGCTTCATATAGTTCAGTAGAAATACCGGAAATACCTGCATTGAAAAATATCATATGGTAACCTATATATTTCCAGCAAATCATCAATATGACCGTCATTCTGGACAATGATGGGGTTCCAAGAAAATTGATATTTTCCTTAATTAATCCAATTCCTGACAAAAGTTTATTCACAGTTCCTGAATTCCAGTCAAACAACAGACTGAACAATACACCAATTGCAACGGGTATGGTAATATATGGCAAAAAGGTTGCCGTCCTGAAAAAATTAGCCCCTTTTAATTTTCTATTATTAAAAACAGATGCTAAAAGCAATCCTCCTATAATGACAATGGGTATATCAATAATCATAAAAAGAAGGGTATTACCAATAGATTTCATAAAATATGGATCCTCAAAAAATATGTTTTTATAATTTGCTAATCCCGCCATTGTAGGTTTGCTGAAACCATCCCAGTTCTGCAGGCTGATAAAAAAAGTGTAGACCAAGGGATAACAATTAAATGCAATATATATGATAAAAAAAGGTAAAATAAACATATAAGGCCAGACATGCCTGCCCTTTATTTTTCGCCTTCGGGCATTTCCTCTACATACTATTTGTTTGGGCCACTCCATCTGATGACACTCCTTCCTTTGAGTACTTCGTGCGGTATCCGTCTAAGAATACCACACGAATCATAACTTCAACTGTTTACTGTTTTAGCTCCGGTGCCAAGGTATGTATTTCATTTTTGAACATTTCACACGCTCCGTTAAAGTCAATACTTTTATCACTGTTAACTGCTTCTGTTACCATAGACCACACCTCCATAACTGTTACATCATAGGTGCTGACAGGGCGTACCTGAATACTATCCATTGCCTTGTTAAACAGTAATTCCCCAATATTCTGACCACCGAACCATTCATCATAAAGAGCTGAGAATTCCGGGTCTTTATATGCATCCACGTTAGATGTACTATAATTAACCACATCTCTTTGTGATCTCGTACCTTCCTCCGTATTCAACCATGATATAAAGTCATATGCAGCATCTTTATTTTTTGCCTCTTTGGGAATCATAAATGCTGATCCACCCCAGCTGAAGCATCCTTTCGGCGGTATTGTAAGCCCCCAGTTTCCTGCACCTTCCGGATCATTTGGTCTGATGACATAATTGGGCGACCATCCGGCACACGGGTAAAAAATATGCAGTTTATCCGCATAAGATGCACTGTAAGCAGTAGAGGACTCCAAAATATTATCCACTATACCAGCATCTCTGAATTTTACCATCCACCCTAGGGTTTCTTCTATAGACGTCATATCCAACGTTCCATCTTTCACGATTGGCTGAGGATTCTGACCATCCAGAATCTGCTTCACATTTGTCAGGCTAGCAAACATGAATACTTTGCCCCCGCTTTTTTCCTTAACCTCTTTTCCTTTTTCCAGAAAATCTTCCCATGTTGGAAAAAGTGCCGCAATCTCATCCGGATCGTCCGTACCCAGATATTCCTTTGCCATATCTCTCTTATATGCCAACCCTGCTGTACTCACATCCCATGGAAGTGCACATAACGCCCCTGCTTCATTGCTGCATAGAGGTACCTGATATTCAAAAATCTGGTTTTCATCAAAGTTATAAGGTTCTGCACTTAAATCCTCCCAGATATCTAAAGATAACATCGTACCTCTTTGATTGACTTCACTGGGAACAATGTCTGGAAGGTCTAGCCCTGCGCTAATGGTTGTCTGCAGTTTCTGAAAGGATTCTTCCTGCTGTACCGTCACATATTCCAGTGCTGCATTTGCTCCTGTAGCCTCTTTGTATGCATTAAAAATCTTCTCGATATCACCTGCATTCCATCCCCACATAGTAATGGTAGTTGTATCTCCGGAAGCTTCCCCACCTGATGCTTCTGCTGCATTTGCTGAATCTGCTGCATTCGTCTCTTTTGTTTCTGTCACCCCTGCCTCACCGCAGCCGGCAAGCATACTACATCCCAGTGCTAAAATAATTCCAAAACCAGCCGCCTTTTTCATTTTCCTGTACTTCATTTTCCTTCTCCTCTCTTGTTTTGACTGCAAAACACTTTGTTTATAAGTAGATTTTAAAAGATACGAAAGTTATTTACAATTGTTCTAACTATAGTTTCTGTATAGTATTTATACTTTTCTAATTTTCATTGTATTATTGAAACACGGTCTCTTACCTGATATAAAAATACACCATAAAAAATAAGTTGCCAACTGGAATTTGTAACCGCTATCTGCTATAATTACTTATAACAAAAAGATTGCAAACACTTTATTTATAAGCCAAAAAATGCATTAAGAAAGGATATGTAAATGGAATTATTAAAGGTCCTTCTGGTAGATGATGAAAATCTTGTTATTGAAGATTTGCTTACTTTAATTGACTGGGAATCCAATGGCTTTTCTGTCGCCGGCTATGCATATAATGGCTCTCAGTCTTTAAAGTTAATTCAAAAAATAAATCCAGATATTATTTTTATGGATGTCTCTTTACCTGATATTGATGGTATTCGTTTGTCCAAAAAACTTCTTGAAATTTCTCCCGATATAATAATCATAATTTTAAGTGGATATATGGACTTTACCTATGCTCAGGGTGCTGTTGAAATCGGTGCGCTTTCCTACCTTGTAAAACATCAGATGACTTCGGAGCGCCTGATAGATGTACTTCATTCAGCCAGAGAAACCCATGAAAAACGGCAGCTGTCACAAATCTTAAGCAGCCGTCAGTTACTTCGGGATATTCTTGAACAGAATATCCCCTTATCTGCTGATATTTTGAACCACCTGACACAATATAAGGATTCTTTCCTGATCTTACAGCTATCGCCCATAACCCCTTATCAGTACGAAGCAAAAGATGATGCCTTTGTCGTACAACCTCACTTTTCTTCTCTGCTAAAAATACAAGAAAATGAAATGCATGTGCTGGATATCCTGATCTATCATTCCAGCTTCCTTGTCTTTATTTACCTGAACCCGGATGCTAAAGCTGGAAAACGCTACTTAAGCAGTCTAAACATTTTAATAAAAAAACTGTTAGATGAATTAAAAAACACCACGCTTGTTCCTTTTTTTGCGGTTCATCTGGACTGCGAAACTACTTTAACGAGTCTGCATGATGACTGCGGTTATCTGGAAGCGTACCGGGAGGATTATATATTTTATCCAAATAAGAATATTTTGACCATAGGACGCAGAATAACGGAAAAACCAAGTTCTCCTGATCTTACTTTTATTAATAAGGATTCATTTTTATCAAACAATCTGACCTTCTGTCAGCAGCTTACACATTGTCTGGAATCCCTTGCGGATAGAAAGGATGCTATGGGTTTTTATAATTGCTGTGATCTAACCAGAAAGTTGATGAATGACTTCCCCATAGATTACAAGAGATATCCGTCTGAATGTATCTATTCACATGATATCTCCCGTCAGTTGATCGAAGAATGCATGAATTTATATGAAAGTTATCAAGTACTCAGGCAATACAGCCCTTCAACCAGCTATATCATACAGTATATACATAAAAACTATAACCAAAATCCTTCTTTGGCAGAAGCTTCTTCTATATTAAGCAGTAATCCTATGTATCTGGGTCAGAAGTTCCGAAAAGAAACGGGTAAGATCTTTCATGATTATCTCAATGAATATCGGATAGATAAAGCGAAAGAACTGCTGCAGGGAACAAACTTGAAAATCTTTGAGATATCTGACCTGGTTGGGATCAATAATAGCCAATACTTCAGTAAGATATTTAAAGAGCTGACAAATGTTACACCGAATGAATACCGGTTAAAACATTTTTCACTATAGGAGGGGACACCATGACCCGCAGTTTAAAATTCCATATACTAACTCGATTGATACTTATCATTACGATCATTCTTCTGGTTCTTTCAACTTCCATGGTACTCATTATAGGTAATATTCTGCAGTTTTCTTTAGAAAGCCGGAGCAAAGATGACATGCAGCTGCTTTCATACTATATTAGAGATGCACAGGAAGATGCTGTACAAGCCAGTAAGGTTCTATCTATTGACGAAAATGTACAGGCCTTTCTTACCCGTCAGCAGTCTCCCTCTATTTCTCAGGAGATTACTGCAGTTCGCAGCATAATGACCAGTATCGAAAAACGTGTCTTGTTAGAAGACTATGTGCAAAGCTTTTGTATTGTATCAAATGCCCACAGAGGTTACTGGAATCCCAGTCCGAATAATAACGATTTTTTGGATTGGTTTGAAGAAAATGCACTCTCCGGTACATCCATCTTTGATTTTCGCGGCTTTACGGATGATTATACCTTTCCGGTAACGATTAATAACTCCAGACCCGTACAACTGGTCAGTTATGTCTGCCCTGTAAATGTTCTTTCTAACAGCAACAAAACAGTTGTGGGGAAACTGATTATCAATCTTAATTTTGATCAGCTTACAACAAACCTGAAAAATCAGCCTACCATATTCTCACAGTTTGCCATTCTTAATGGTGATAAAGAGTTACTATATCTGTCTGGCGGGGAGGAAGATGCATTTCTTAAAGATGTAAAGTCTATGAAAGAAACATCAGATATAATAAATCACAACTACTATATATCCCAATATCTCCCTTCCACTGGATGGTATCTGGTAAGTACGGCTAATGTCAACCAGTCTTATCATTTCCTTCAGTTTTCCTACATATTATTGGGTATATTGGTTACCGTTCTCATCATACTGACGATTATTATTTATTTGTATCCCCTGTTGAATAAAATCACTTCCCAGATACAGGGGTTGAGCAATGCTATCGATGATGTCCGTCTTGGAAATCTGGATACCAGTATCCAGCTAAACGGCTCCAGTGAACTGGTGAATATATCTGGCGGATTTAATCAGATGACTGTATCTATAAAGGAGCACATCCGACAATTATTAGAAGAACAGGCGCTTTCACAGCAGCTCTCCTTCGAATTACTGGTGGCAAAGATAAATCCACATTTTATCTATAATACCTTGAACTCAATTATTTATCTGGCACGTAAAAACCAATGTGACAATATTATACACATGACCAGTGCTTTCATTTATCTGTTACAAGACAGCATCCATTTAGGTCATTCCCCTTTATACGCGCGCTGTGAAAATGAAGCGGAGGTTATACGGCAATATATCATTATTCAGAAATATCGTTATGCAGATCGTTTTCAGTTCCAACTGGATTTTCAGACAGAGATTAAGGATTATTATATCCCTCGAAATATTTTGCAGCCTCTCATTGAAAACTCTCTCATTCACGGTATTTGTACCGATGAAAAGCCAGGAAATATCTCACTGACAATGCATCGGTTAGATTCCTGTATGGAAATTGTAATACGTGATGATGGGATCGGCATGGATCAATCCTATGCTGACAAGCTGCTGCTTTCTCCGGATGAAACAGAATCAGATAAACGTGCACGCGTCCGTCCGATCGGAATCAATAATATTGCAGAAAGGCTTCAGCATTTGTTCCCTCATACCCATACTTTTACCATACAAAGCCAGATTGGAAAAGGAACTATCATTACGATCCATATTCCGTTGATTCGAAACCCTGATATGGATACCGAAAAATCCAAAGCTCCCAGTCCATATTTATGATAGGTCTGTCTGCGGCTGTCCAGCCAAAAAATTATGTTTTCATGCACAAAAGAGAACATCGCGCTAAATTAACACGATGTCCTCTTTTATTATCCTCACTTTAACTCGATAAGCGTTACCTTATATTTATCATCACCATCCCCATAAACCTTTACGCCGATTTTACTTCCCTTCAGGCGTTCCGGTATCTTCGCCTGTATGCGGATTTGATTTCCTTCAATGAAAAGATCCTTAATAATAATTCCCCAGATCCCCAACGCCTTTTTTTCTTTCGGATCAACAGAGATCAATTCCATTCTTTCATCCAGATATTCTGCCGCAGCTAAAATGATACCGCTTCCCCATAAAAGGCTGGAATCATACTGCATCCCTTCATATCCGCAATGTGCCCAGTTTTCAAATGGCAGATTTTGAAAACCGTCCTGCATTGCAGCCACAGCCCGTTCCAGGTACTCCCATTTACCCGTATCCAGATAATATTCATATAAAAGCATTGCACAAATGGCTTCTCTTGCATCGTTCCATTCATTGTCTGTGTTTTGAACGGTAAACCCACCATATGTGTCGATGCGGATGCCAGGATGATTCCATACCTGCTGGGTTAGTAGAAGATAATCTGTCACTTCTTCTGCTTTCTTCCTGTCCTCAAAAGATCCCGTAATTCTATATTTTTTTAAATAAGCTATAGATGCAAAAATAGCAGACAGGTTGCACTGTGGATACTGTGCCGTATATCCGTCATAAAATGAAAAAGATTTTTTTGCACAGGATAGAAATGTTTCCAGATCTGCCCATCTCTGCCTTGGTCGTACCTGTTTTTCAATAAAATCAATCCCCAGCATACCGCCGTTCCTATAACGGATATCTCCTGTTATCTCTCCCAGTTCCAGAAGAAATAGCACACTTGCTGATGTTTCTGCATTAAAATCCCGGAATTGTAATCTGCTGGGTTCACCATTTTCATTAAACCAGGATGGTATACACCCATCTTTGTGCTGAACAGAAATCAAAAATTCACCATATGGAATACAGAAATCCAGGATATCCGATTGCCTCTTTGGAAATAACTTCTTGGCCCAGCAGAGCATCAGCCAGGCTGTATAAGACATCTGAAGCGTATGAAATTCATTGTAATAACCTGCCCATCCATCATCTCGCAGCCAGGTCTCTGTCCCATCACGCTCCAAATAGCATATCACCGGAAACATTCCTTTGGTTTGAGGTGCAGACAGAATCAGATTTAAAATCTGCTCGGAACGGACTTTCCATTCCCGGTTTCCCGTCTTTTCTCCATAGCGATACATTCCATAACCAGTGACCAGTTCCTGAAGCCAGCAGGCAAACCATGCGTCATGTTTATAATCTGTACGGCTAAACCATTCACCCTGCCTTTTTCCTGTCACCGCACCAACCGTTTTATTCTCTTTTTCATATGTATAATAATCTCTAATGGCCTGTTTATCCCAAATTTCATTTTCCCAATCCCGCAATGAGTAAATTCCCGGAAAACGGACATTTTCATAAAGATCCTCAAAAGATTCTTCCCGATAGTCTTTGTATCTGTCCCATATATAGCTAACTGCACTTTGATATCCCAGTTTTTCCTTTTCCCGGCTAACCATGGCGGAATAACAGTATGTATAACTGTCTCCTTTTTCTAATTGAATCTGTACAAAAGAGATATCACTTCCTCTTACAATATGTGTATGCCCGGCCTCACAGGGCTGATCGGGCTCCACGCCACGAATTCCTATCCCCCCATAGGATATCCAGGGATGTTCATTTTCTGTTACATTTAAGTCCATCCCCAGAGGCATTCTGCATAAATCATCTTCTGTCACATCTTCAAGTCCCGCTATTATTCCTGCAAATACTTCTTTTTGCTGCATCATTACAATGGGAGTACGGAAGTTATAATGTGATACTATATCTGTCATAAATGTTTTAATTCTTTGGCTCCAGACAAAGTCCAGAGGACCTTCAGAGGGTGTGTCTGTTTCTCTCTTTGGTATCATATAATTCCATTTATCCTCGATTGCCCGAAATCCTAATTTGCGTTTTGCCTGTAGTGTAATACGGAAATTAACTATATTATTATATTTATTTACGCTTTTTTTCTCCCCCTTTCTCAGTATTTGATCTAAACTAATTTCACGGATAACCGTATAATCCGGATGTTCTAACCGGATTCTTATGTTTCCGTCCTTCTGCTCGATAGATGCTGTCTCTGTGTCTTCCTGATAAAATATTGCATAGGGACGTTCATCCTGAAGTGTTGTCACATATGGAAATGATTTTAAAACCAGTTTTTCTCCCTCATCTCCTAATAGATAAATTCGTTCTTCATAAGGAGAATTTCCACATTCTATTTTTAAATTGTTATTTTTTATCGTATCGTTCATTGCTTATCCGGGATGCCTGTTAAACAAGCACTCCTTTTCCCCTTTCATTCATTATCTGCTGTAAAAATATAGTTTCCGCTTCCTGTCTCATAAATAAAGCAGGATGCCGTCTCTTCCTCTTTATCTGGTTTATAATTAACACCATTGCAGACCATCGCTTTTATCTTTCCACACTTCTTTGGAAAATGAATTTTTGCTGAAGTATTAAATGGTATGGTGACATTCAGAACAAATTTTCCCTGTTCTTTTTTCCATGATACTTTTACATGTCCATTTAAAATGTTCATCTCCGCTTCGACCCGGTTCAACTCCTCCGGTACAGATGGAACTATTTTTAACTTCTGCAGACCCTGCTTATCAGTTTCAATTTGTATTCCACCCAGGTATTTATAGAACCATACACAAGCTGCTGCCAGCATGGGATGATTTCTGGAATTCATGATATTATTATCTCTATCCGCTTCCCATCGTTCCCATATAGTTGTTGCTCCTTTTGCTAACATATAGCCAAATCCCGGAGATGTAGTGGATGTCATAATCCGGTATGCTTCATCATCCTTTTCATTACGACATAACACCTCAATAAGGGATTTAGTCCCCATATTTCCAGTGGTCATATGATATTGGTGCTCTTTTACATTATTCACAATATTAGCCACAACTTTTTTACATTCCTCTTCGGGTACCAACCCAAGATCTAAAGACAGCGCATTGGCACTCTGGCTTCCTTTATCATACTGACCTGTTTTCTCGTTGTAGAAACAGTTATTGTATTTTTCAAAAACCGTCTTTTGCAATGCATCTAAGAGGGCTGCATCCCCATTTCCCAGAATTACTGCCATTTGTTTTATCTGGGAAATAGAATAATACAGATATGCGGTAGATACTAACGTTGCCGTCACATTTTTTGAAACAGCGCCCGCGCCATATTCTTCCGGATAACATTCTCCCTTGGGACATGCCCATTCACCAAAACCGGTACGTGAAATCAAGTATTGATCCGCCTCTTTTAGCAAGGCTTTCAGGTAACGAATCATCCCTTCATAACTCTCTTCTACTATCCTTTTATTACCATACATCTGATACATTAATAAGATCAGACTGATGGGTGTATTGACCTGTGGATCACACGGCCGGCGCCCCCATCGAAAGGGTGCAGTATCTGCAAAATATCCTTTTTTATCCTGGGTATCATATACATCCCTTGCCCATTTCTCAAAAAAGCTCCCCATATCAAAGTGGTATGTACAACCTTCCGCTCTGGAAGTCGTATCTGTCGTCCAGCCATGGCGCTCATCTCTCTGAGATGAGTCTGTAGGAATTCCCATCAGATTACAGGCATCAGTATGTTTCATTACTTTAGCCATCCGGTTTAACAGTTCATTATCACATTGAAAGATTGCATTTTCACTTAAATCACTTCTTATATGCTCGACGGTTAAATGATGTATCTCTGCATTTCCCTGCTGCTCTACTGTAAAATACCGAAATCCATGATAGGTAAATCGGGGAGCATATTCTTCTGTTCTCTTATCTCCCCGGAGTATATAGGAATCTTTACATCTTGCCAATCTCAGTGGAACTTTGTCCAGATCCCCCTGCTCATTTAGTTCTTCTGCAAAAGACATCTCTACTTTTGCGCCTCTCTCACCAGACACTTCTAGCTTCACCCAGCCTGTGAGATTCATGCCTGCATCATAGAGAAGACGTCCGTCTTCCAGGGTCTTTACATATTTCGGCACAAGACATTTTACAATTTTAATAGGCGGAAGCAATTCTCCTGTCAGCTTTCCTCCCGGATGTTCTGCCACCGTAGCCAGAATCCATCCACCTGGACGTTGATGTTCTTTTAAAAACACTGTTTCGTATTCCGGCGTATCCCACCCGTCTTTTTCCAGCCGTGCATCATAATCTTCTCCGTCATAAATGCTGTTATAAAGGATCGGACCTTTTGCTACACACCACCCAATTCCCCAATCTGTAACTTCTTCCTGCACGCTGCCGTCTTCATATTCAATATTTAATTGTGCCAGTACTTTGGGCTGACCTGCCCATCCGCTTCCAAGGATAATACCAATTACATTCTGTCCATTTCTTATATTTTCTGTTACGTCATAACTGGAATACAACAAAGTTTTGCTATAATCCGTAGCTGCGGGATCCAGCAGTTTATCTCCAACCTTATGCCCGTTGATACGAAGTTCATAGTATCCAACGCAGCATATATACATCCTTGCCTTATTGATTTTCTTTTTCTGGCTTGCAAAAGAATATCTCATTAATAAGCCATTTCCGATCAATCCCCCAAGAAAACTCAGCCAGTTTCCTTTCCAATCATCTTCTGCCAGCAGCCCCATTTCAAACCAGGCAGATGCACTGTAAACAGATACCTCATTTTTTTGATTCCAGATGCGTACTGCCCAATAAACTCTTTGGGCGCTTTTAAGGGGAGCACCTGCATAGGATATTCCATAACAGAGCCTGCTTATTATCTTTCCTGTATTCCAGATATCGTACACCTCTTGACTGAGGTTTTCCTCCGAAGATGCAGCTACAATCTGATAAGCACTCTGATATCCTCCCATTTCCGATGATATAACCTGCCAGCTAAAAAGCGGTGTTATGTTCTGTACTCCCAATGGATTGGTTTCATATTCACAACTTAAATTTACCGGTGTGTAATCACTCATTTTATATCCTCCATTCCAATGAATCTTTATTCCCGCGAGCAACGAGTCAAACGGACACGCTGGCGCGTCCATTTGGCGACTGCCGCGAGGATCAAATACCCCGCTGCCTGCAGCGGAGTTTTTGATTATAAAACCATTATCCACATTTCATTTGTTCTCTTCAATCATCCAGACTATAGATTTTGTATAACATTTATAGTTACCTCTATCCAAACTAAAAAAACTGCCATACCTTAACATCAGGTATAACAGCTTTCCTCTGAGCACTTTACCACTTAAAGAGCAGGCCACTGGGACCTGCTCCTTTTCCTGTTTCATTTAGAATTTTACGCTTTTACTTGCTGAATAAGAACTATAAATCTTTTTATTTCCTACCTTATGATACGCTCTTATTCTAAACCGGTAGCTTCTGCCTTTCTTCAGTCCGGTTTTAGTGTAAGATAAAGTCTTTGCCGATTTGGATGCAATCTTTTTGTACTCTCCATTATTGGTCTTCATATAAATTACAAATCCATCCGTACCTGACTTTTTATTCCACTTCAGAGCCACTTTTCCTTTTCCTGCTTTCTTTGCCTGAATCAGACGCGGTTTTGCAGGCGCCGTCGAGGTCTTCATTACAGAAGAGTAGGAACTGTACTTCTTTTCTTTTCCAAGCTGGCTGTAAGCTTTTACCTTGTATTTATAATCTGTACCTGATTTTAATCCGGTGTTCACATAGCTGGTGTCTTTTGTGGTTTTAATTTTACTCCACTTCTTTGAACTGCTGTTATACCGATATACGATATAACCCGTTGCATTGGATGCTTTCTTCCAGCTGATGCGGATGCTTCCTGATTTATTTTTGGAAGCTTTTACGCCGGTTGGTTTTGCAGGCTTTTTCAGTGTGATCTTCGTCCACTGGGCATAAACAGTTGTATTTGCTTTCAGACTGCATACCTGTCCAGCCTTGATCTGGGCACCGCCTGATACTGCGGTAAACCAGCCGTTAAAGCTGTAACCGTCTCTGGTTGGTACCGGAAGCGTTCCATAAACGGTTCCCTGTGTGACTGTTATAGAAGCCGGACTTACTTTTCCGCCTCGGGCATCAAATGTAAGCTTATATGTCACAGGTTTCGGCTCTTCTTTTTTCTGCCACTGTGCCGTAAATGTGATGTTTTTATCTGGCATTGTATACTGGGTGTCTGCCTGATAAATTCTGGTTCCGTCAAACCATCCGATAAACAGGTAGCCGTTCTTTGTAAATGTATTTTTCGGCAGGGTGATCTTCGTCTGTGCCTCTGCCTGTATTGCTGAGGGAGCCGTTCCTTCAGCTCCGTCACCGCCTGTAAATGCTGCCGTGTACTTTTCAGGGATTGGAGCTTCTTCCTTACTGATGGTAAACATTGCAGCCGCAGTACTTGTCTTATCATTGACATTGGCGGTTACCGTAACTTTCACGGTTCCGGCACCGGAAACTGTCAGCATATTCCCTTTGATACTTCCAATTCCATCCGGATCTTCGGTAATCACATAGGTGTAAGTGATATCCTGGTCTGCATGTCCCGGCATCTGGCAGTCTCCCGTAAGGGCTGCTTCTGCCTTCAGCTCGATCTGTCTGCTGGATTCCAGATAAGGTATTGTAACTTTCTGATCTGCAAATACCGGTGCCTGAAGTTCACAGGTGCAGCCCTTTACCGTAACGGTACAGCTGTCTGCTTTTCCACTGGTGGATGTGGCTGTAATTACAGCTTTGCCCGATGCTACAGCCGTCACCTTGCCGTTTGCGGATACTTCTGCAATTTCCGGGCGGCTGGATGACCAGGTGATCTGATCGTTTGATGCCTTTCCGTCATTTGTAGTCACATCTGCATACAGTCTTCTGCCTTCTCCAACTTCCAGACTGAGTGTTTTCAGATTCACCGCAACCTGATCTGCCGGAACTGCTTTTTCCAGTCCTTTGACTGCCGCTTTTAATGCCTGCAGCTGCTGGAATACCTCAAGCTGTTCTGTATCCTGTGCATCCAGGACTTCCTGTGCACGATCAATGGCATCTAATAAATTCTTATAAGAAGCCTGTGCGTACTCATCTCCTTTGATTGCCTTTGCTTCTGCAATCTTTTTCTCAAGAACGGACTTATCGGTCACATTGGAAGGATCCTCCTGGCTGACCAGTTTACACCCTGACCACTGGGAATGTCCGCTTCCGATATTGCCGTCTTTTGCAATCGCTTCTAATTTCATAGTTTTTGCCCCGGAAATGTCAACGGAAGCAAATCCCATTGGAGATGTGGACTGTAAAGCTTTATCACTGGTGTGTACCACCGTTCCATCTACGGTAATCTTAAAGGTAACTGCTGCCACTGCCGGTTTACTTGCATCAATTCCATAATAAGTTTCAAATTTCTTATAGTTATGGCCCTCCGGCAGATTGAAAATTAATGTAGAGGTACAGTGTGCTCCGTAACCTTTGTTAAAGGATACCCGGTTTCCATTCTCATCCAGTAAGGACATCGTACCGCCATCCTGGTTGGTATCCACCTTGATCTTGTCACCGGTTCCTTCCCAGTAACCTACAGAGGAGTTAGCCTTATCTAAATAATCATGATCGGACAGATAATCCGTCTTATCATAGCTGCCTTCTTCTGTTACCGTAATCGGAACTACAATTGTAGAAACATTTTTTCCGTCTGAAACATTTACCATCATCCGGCTGGTTCCTTTATTGGAGCCATAAAGGGATACTACACCCTCCGATAATTCTGTAATGATAAAGGAATCCGGCTCTGAAACGATTTTTGTAATGGTAATGGTATCTCCGTCCGGATCTTCTGCAATATCCTGTGCCGTAAATGTGGTTCCTTTCAGGCTGTTTACTTCCTGATTCGGCATGGGGTCTTTGGCTGCCGGCGGCTGGTTTACCGTTTCTCCGGGTTCTGCTTTCGTCACGGTGATGGTGCAGTCCGCATTTCCTGTTTTGCCATTTAACTCAGCGGCAACGTTTATCTTTACAACGCCTGCCCCGGATACTTTTAATTTGCTGCCGGTAATAACAGCCCCGGTCTCTCCCGCATCCGCTACGGTGTAAGTATAGACTGGACGGAAGGTATGTCCTTCTTTTGCGCAGGTGCTTTCTTTCATGGTTCCGGTAAGTTCTGCCGTATATTCATCTGCTTTTGCAGGGATCATTATTTCTTCCGGCAGTAATCCAATATCTTCTATTTTACAGGTACATTCCGGTGTTCCGTCCGGTGCAAATTTAAATTCACTTTCTAACGGAAGCATACAGAGTGCATTTCCAATTTCACTATCTGCATCTGCTGCTGTTACACCTACGTTTGTAACTGTCAGCCCTGTGGTGATCTGTGTAATTCCGGTATAGCGGAATACAAACTGCTTTGTGGTATTTCCCGATACATAGACAGCTTCTTTTGGCACGCCGTCCATGTTAAACTTCAGTACGGGATTTCCGGTTTTGATCATATAGGAATCAAAGTCAACCGTAAATTCAATCTGGTTATCACTCTTCTCCATTGCTACATTTTCGATTACCGGTTCTTTCATCGGTACTGTTAAATCCGCCTTAATCCATTCCACATTGAAGCTGGTGTACTCCATTGTCTGATTGTCACCTTCATAAAATAACCCGATATTTCCATCTGGAAGGATGGACAGACAGGAATAGGCATAGCTTCCGCTTTTTACCAGCTGGCTGTATTTCCACTCAAATGTCTTGTCCTCCGGATTATATAGCCCGATTCTGGCCATACCGTTGTTTCTTGCAGGTCCATTTGGATTTGCTAAAATAATGGCTTCTTTTCCATCAATCTTTTCCGGGTAATGGGTTGCTGTTAACTGACAATAAACTTCTGGTACACCCGCATCCCGGACAGGTTCCCCCCAGGTAGTTCCCGAATCCGTGCTGATTGAATATTTCAGGCTTCCGGATACATTCCTGCAAAACTGAATCAGTGTTCCGTCATTCATCTCCACAATCTGGGACTCCGTTAAGATAGCACCGCCGTTATTCATTGTAGAAAGATCGGTCCCGGCTGCCTCAAGAGGAGACATCTGGGTACGCTGCCAGGTAACGCCGTAATCATCACTGTAAATACTGGTAGCTGCCTGGGCGGATGTCCAGTTCTGGTTTGCCACATAGATGGGAACAATCAGACGTCCCGCATGCTCACCCTTTTTCACCTGGATCCCCACGCCAGGTCCTGTTCCACAGAACAGCATCCAGTCTTCTTTGATCATCGATGTTAAATCTACGGGTTTTGACCATGTTTCTCCGTCATCATCGCTGTATGTGCTCCAGATTCTCATGTTGCGGACAACTTTTAATTCTCCTGCATTGGAACCTGTATAAAGGAAGATGTTGCCTGCCGGTTTATCATCTTTGAATAATTCACCGGTACTGAAATCCGGTACGGTATAGTCTGTTGGCCTTGCATCTGCTTCCTCTGCACCTTCCAGCCATACTTCTCCGTGTTCACGAATTGTATAGGTCTTGGTATAATTATGGGTAGTATTCAGTACACTTTCATAATCTCTTAAAATACAATATGATTTATCCCCTACCTGCTTATATCCGGATCCTTTTTCCAAAAGGGAGGTATCCATCGCTGCTTTTGATTCCGGGAACATATCAACCAGCAGAAAGACTCTGCCGTTTACCTCGTCCTCTACCATAGCTGCATCTATTGTCAGGGAATGCTGCTGCTGTCCTGCCGGTAAGTTAATGATGGTCTGTCCGTCTGTCCAGTTCTTTCCGTTATCGAAACTTCTTCTTATTGCCGTATCGATATTTCCCTGATCCCCCGGTCCGCTTTGGCGTTTATCAATCGCTGCCAGCACAACGCCATTCCTTGTAGTAAGCAGGCTTGGTATCCGGTGTGACGCCGATCCCTTGTATCCGTTGTAGAATAACTGCTGATCCGCTGATTTAAATGCATCTTTTGGCAGCTCTGCTTCTTTCTCTTCTCTCAGTGTCACTTTATGGATATCGGTTATCTGCTCTTGGGTTAACAGATCCGATCTCACTTCGATATAGCTGATACTGCCGGTGAAAGGATACTGATTGCCTCCGCCCGAACGCTGTGTTTTACCAAGGTCAACGGTATTGACACCCTGGCTGCTGCTTATAAATCCTGTATCCGTGTTATTAATTACTCTTTCTCCGTCAAAATACACCGATGTACCGGTTGGTGCAAATACATAGGTTACCGTATGCCACTCATCTCTGGTCATATTGTTTACGCTGGATGATGCCACATTGACATTGGTATTGTTATTGCGGACTTCATAGCCCACAGTACCATCGTTTACATAAACATGGGTATGCGTTGCATTCTGCGTATTATTTGATACACTGAACAGACTCATCAGGCCTGTTTCGGTCTTTTTAAACCGAACGGTAACTGTTCCCTGGGTCAGACCCTTTAGTTTATCAAGTGCTCCGGTATAATCAACCGGGCTGGTTGGAACGCCGTTTGCAATTTTCACTTCTGATTTCTCAAACAGCACAGCAGGGTCCTGGCCCTCTTTTTTAACAGTAAATACGGCTGTCTTCTCTGCCGATGCTACTGTGCCGGGAACCAGTGCATTTACCCGTACTTTCATGGTTCCTGCCTTGCTGACTGTCAGTTTATTCTGTCGGATCGTGCCGATATTCTGCTGATCTTCTGCTTTTTCAAAGACATAGGTAATGGTTTTACTGCTGTGGCCTTCTGCCTTGCAGTCACCGGTAATGTCCCCAGATGCCGCTAAACTGATTTCCATACTGTCTTTATCCTGGGGTATTACAATTTCTCTGTCTGCAAATACCAGGTTGCTGATCTCGCAGGTACACTCCGGATCGCCTGTCATTTTCAGAGTTGCAGCAAATGTAATCTCTTTGTGGTTCTTTGCATCTGTGCCTGCTACCTTTGCAGAGTATGGAATAAAATCTTCCGGAACTTTAATCTTCATTCCTTCTGATCCATAGTTACTTGTTTTGGAAATAGCCACTCCATTTACATCTGTTATACTTACCGTTACATCCTGCATGCCATTTTCATAAGCCGCAAGTGCAGACGGATCAAAAGAAGCCTCTTTCTTTGTACCGTCAAAGGTAACTTCTGCTGCTATGGTAGAACTATCTGCCCAGTCACTGAATTTATAAGAATAATTAGAGACTGCAGAATCATTCTTATAGAGCCCCGTTTCCTTCAAAATCTGCTGGAACATTGCCATATTACCCCGTCCATTTGGATGGACATTATCTACTAACCATCCATTGCTGCCCGTGTTCAGGAAATCATTTCTGACATTTTCCCCGTATGCAGTCCAGTTTTTCAAATGGTCAATTACGGTAATCTTAATACCTTCGATCTCCGCCTTCATATCCTGTTCCACATCATAAATGGCATTGAAATATTCTTTATAATTTTTTCTCGGTTCATCCGGGTTCATGTCACAGGGAACTCTTAACACAATATAGCTGCCTGGATTATTCTGATAAATATCCCGAACCAGTTCCTTATAATTATTCTTAAACTCTTCCACGGTGAATCCGGTAGCCGCAGAACCTGCCACTTCTCCTCTTGTAGAAGCATCATTGGTACCCAGCATAACCATAACGACATCGGGATGGAATTGATTCAGCCTTCTGTCAATCTGATCCAGTGTCGTAGATACTGTCGCATTGGAAACCCCCGTATTGATAACCACATCCTGCTGCCTGCCCTGCTCTTTTAAATATTTCTCAAACAGTTCCGGAACATTATCATACCCGTTTGTCAGCACGCCATGGGTAATGCTGTCACCCATGAAAAGGTAAGTAACCGGTTCCTGGCTGTTCAGAAGATTTGTCAGATCTTCAATGGTGTTCACATTGCCGTCTTCATGTGAAAGCGCCTGTGCCTGTCCGTTTTCAGCAGCCGTAAACCGGACATCCTTTAACTGACGTTTCCTGTCTCCTTCGTTGGAAGTCATGCGAAGTACATACTCTGTTCCTGTTTTTAGACCGGTAATGGTAAATGGCGCCGCTGCCTGTTCCCGTGAAATTACCTGACCATCATAAGACAGTTCATAACTCCAGTCCAGATCCGTATATCCTTCCGGTGCATTTACCTGAATCTGATCTGCTTTTACCTGTACCGATGGGGAAGCATCCACTTTTAACAGTGTAGGATTGACCGGCAGATCAAATCCGGTATACGCGGTGGTATGCCCGATGCCAAGGGTTGTTTTGATCGTATTTGCAATCTCCTGATGTCCAAGAGCTGTAAGATAATTGCCCTGCTCCAGATAGGATGCATCCAGACCCGTGATATCCACAACCACAGTTTCTTTTACTGCTGCCTCTTCCTTAATTGCCTCCGTATAAATGCTGATCAGGGCATTGTCTTCATCGGAAAGTGACGGTGCGGGTGTGATGATAAATGGGATTCTCTGATCCTCATAAAGCCTGTCAAGCAATGTCCTCAGATCCGCCTTGAACGCCTCTTTACCGGACTCACCCTTCTCATAATCGCTGCGGTCTACCATAATGCCCACAGCCTTGGGACCATACTGGTCGATGAGCTTGTCATATTTTGAATTCAATTCGGAAATGGTAAGCCCTGCCTGAGCCGTATTAACTACAAAACGGGAACGTTCTACGTAAGTTCCCCCTGCACGCAGGTTATCTTCAAAAAATCCTACATAATTTTTAACCGGTCCCACCTGATCAAACTTTGGAACAGCCGTATCTGATCCTGTCATTAACCATGTATTTGCCGTTCCTGCCGCCTGCATAACGCTGAAATCGTTCAGATCGGGCGCCTTCTGAGTCATTTCTTTTAATTGGGCAACCGTAAAGCTTTGATCTGTTACAGTTACAAAATCAATCTTTCCATTAAAATTACCCAGGGAATAAAATGGTGCTGCGTTATAGATTCCGCCGCCAATACTGAAGTTCGTATATGGAGTCTGGCTATTATTTACATTTTTATTAAAGCCCGGATTCCAGCTGCTCCACCATCCACTTGGGTAAATGTTATCACTTCCATCGATTACAACATAAGTATCCTCTGCCTGTCCCGAATGAAAACTGACTGCAATGGTATGCCATTTGTTATCCTTTAAATTCACGGAATTTACCGATAAGTTAGCTTTCAGTCCATTGCTTTTGTCATTTCGGAAATAAGCCCGCAGCTCTCCGGCATTATTGATTCCAAATACCATATTGTTGCCGTCGTCTGCACCGGAGCTTCCGGCCCCGAAGATTACACCGCTTGTGTTGGTCTTGAATTTAAAAATAATACTTCCGCCGATATCGTTTGTTCTGAGATTATTAGGCACCTTCAGGTAAGGTGAGTCTGCTCCGCCATATTCCTCAGATGTATAATCAATGGCTCCTGCTGCTGTTCCGTCAAAAGTTCTGTCACTGAGATTCAGGTCTACTGCCTGGGCATCGGCATTGACACCTCCTCCAAAATCAGTCTGTGCCTGTCTTCTCACATCTTCTAATAAATTTCCCGTTGTCTCCAGAGGAGCTGCTGATTTCTTCGACTGTGCTTCAGACTCTTTTACAGCTTCTGTCTCTGTCTGAACCTCTGTCTCTGTTGCAGACTCAGATTCTGTCTGAACTTCCGTCTCCCGTGCCGCTTTGGATTCTGTCTGAACCTCTGTTTCTGGCGCTTCTTCGGATTCTGTCTGAATCTCTGTTTCTGTCTGAATATTTGTTTCTGTCGGAATATTTGTTTCGGATGGCGCTTCTTTCTGTACCTGAGCCTCAGATCCTGTCTCAACCACCTGTTCTGCCTTATTCTGGCCTTCTGCTTGTATCTGAATGCCATTCAGGCTGTCTGATCCCGCCTGCACCGGAAGGTACGCTGTCTGAAATACCATACAAATACATATCATGACCGACAAATACCTGGATATCTTTTTCTTCATGCTATCCTTGTTTCCTCTCTTCATATTCATTCCTCATCTTTCTTCATTGATCAACCCTACCGAACCCATCCACGGTGATCTCTCAATGCTCCCTCCTCCCTTGGCGAATCTTTTTCAAGCCCCTCTCACCACTGTTTCCTAATCTCCTTCTCAAATACGGATGTGGACGATGCATACATTATAGCAAAAATAATTTCTTTTTTAAACATATAAACGGGAGAATATTTCTTTTTCGGTAGTAGTATACAAATTAGCGATGTATTTTCCAGTTTTTACCGAATACTCTTTGTGTATAATGTATAAGGGTTGTGATTCAAAAAGGAATTTTGAATTTTTTTAGGTGGGAGAATGGAGGATTGAGAATTTGTTTGAAGGGAAAAGGGAAAATTTTTTCAATAGAAAAGACATACGGTAACAATGATATTTTATCTGTTCATTGATTCCGTATGTCTTGTTAGGATAAGTAGTATCTACCCTGGCTGACATTCCAGTTCCTGCAGATACAGTTCCAATAATCCCTCCTGATAGCCGGCCCTTTTAAGCTCTTTCATTTTATCAGCCGCTGCCGTTAATTCTTCATCCGTAATCCGCTCAAGCAGCTTTAATCTTCTGTCAGAAATCGGTCTGGATGAGATAACCTCACCGTAACATGCACAATCCATATGCCAAAAATGTAACTTTTCCCCATAATAATTTTTTAACCGCTGAGCTATCCATAGCCCCTCGGGATCAAAATCACCTGCATAGTAAATGGATGTCCCTGACCGGGCAAGTTTGTCCATCAGAAGTACCGATGCCAGCTTGGGCTGTCCATTCATGCACATACAGGAATATCTGCCCTGGGCTTGGGATGCCAGCACCCCAAAAACCGATGGATTTTCTACAATATAGAGCCTGCCGGCTATACTTTCCACCCTTTCCCATCCAGCTAAGACAGAAAGTGTTACCTGCATCGTTTCTCCCTCTTTGTAAAATCCCTCTGCCCCTTCGTGAAGGTCTCCATTCAGTTTCCAGGCACGTATCCCATAGACTGTAGTATAATTGGATATATCATCCTTTAATATGCCTGCTCTAAGGTATATTTTTTGTTTCTGAATTGCTGGAAAAACTGCCTGGCGTATGGATTTCTCTTCCATTGACTCTTTTGGCTGTCCGCAGGAATTTGTTTGAAGATTGCTATTGCAGACCCATGTAAGGAGGGAATAGAACAGGATTCCTCCATCGCTTCCTTCATCAAAATAGTGAGGATTGCCCGTCACTCTGGATGCAAATACAGCCAGATATTCAAATTTATGTTCCTGATAAGGAAGTTTTTCACATGCATTCATGACATTCTTTAACAATTCCTGCATCTGGGATCTGTCCGCTTTATAGCGGCGCTTGAGTAGCTGCCAGGCGCTGCCGTTTTCCTTCCTAACGCTTTCCAGCCAGTAACCAGCCTGTTTCCCGGTAAATTGCATACCTATGTCTGCAAAAGCTTTCTCCTGCCGCTGCTCCTCATCATACCTGACTTCTCGCTTGCTTATCAGATTTTCATGAAAATAAAAGCGTAGCAATTCCTCTGATGTAATACCTGAAAATCTGCTTTTATCTATAGCCTCCTGCAGGCGCTTTGCTGATATCGCAACCCTTTTTTTTCCATGATAGTTTTTCCGAAAAAATCCTTCCAGAGTTTCGATATCCTCTCTGCTCAACTTCCCTAATACAACGCTTCCCCCTACATTGCCCAGAGACGCATACTTCTCACGGAACCCTTCCATCATATGCGCAAGAACAGGATTTCCATTAATATATTCCTTACATTCCTGCAGCTCTTTTCTCCATATCGTGTTCATCCTCTATCAGCTCCTTGATTTTACCGTTCCATAAATAAGGCATAACGGTTACAAACTTTGCATTTTCGGGACGCAGCAATTGATAGATCGCAAGCGTATTTAAAGTATCACAATCGCCCCATAGTACCTGGGAATTGATAATAAAATTGAAATCAAACTCCATCATAAGCCGGAACATGTCACGGATATTCCGGTTGTCTACACCGGCAAAGGCTTCATCCAATGAAATCATTCTGGGCGCGTCTTCCCTTGCACCCTTGTACTTCGCCACTACAGCCGAAAACAGAGGAACATACATAGACATCGCTTTTTCTCCGCCACTAAAGGTACCAAATACGCTATTTGTTAATTCCTTCACTTTCTCCCCGCTCTTCTGGTAAAATAATTGAAATTCGAACCATTTCCGGTAATCCAGCGTTTCACGCATAACGCCGTAAAAGGATATCATACCATTGCTGTCCTTAGCCCCGCGTCTGGCTTCCTCCACCTTTGATCTGAAATGAGCTGAAAGCCTTTCCGCTTCATCATCCCGCATAACCCGGTAATCTTTCTTCAGCAATTTCACCAATTCGCTGGTGTCCAGCTGATTCTCATTTTCGGCAGTTTTGCTTCTCAGGCGCAGGCTTAATTTTAATCCACTGGAAGTGTTCATTGCCCCCATTAATTTGTTCATTTTTTCTACCCAGGCAAAGGAAGCATTCATCTTACTGCGTATCTTTCTGCTGATAGTATTTGCCAGGATATCTTCAAATAATTCCCGGTCTCCCGCCCTTAGCAGCTCATTCAGTTCCAGAATTTCCTCATCCAGATACTTTAAAAGTTCAAGAAAGCTCACCTTTGTACCACGGAATTTAGCATACATATCCATTCGTTTTGCGGATCTTCCAATCTCCGGAAATGCTTCCTCTAACTCTTCAAATATTGTTGTCTGCGTTAACTGATACTCCGTCAAAAATCCCCTGTTCTCAAAGTAAACCTGATTCAGTCTGGCTAATATATCCTCTTTTACGAAACTGCCTGCCCGGTCTTCCAGTGATTCCACTGCCTCCTGGGGTGTATCCCCCTTTACTTCCACATAGCCAAGGCGGCGTTCCTGTTCAAATCCTGCCTTCAAATATGCAATCTGGTCCGCCATGCTTACTTTTAACTTTTCCTGAGCCGCGAGCGCTTCCTGCATATGCCCGATCTGCGCTCGCAGCGCTGTACTTTCCTGCACACAAGACTCCTTTTCTTTTGGAATCTTCATAAGGCGGTTCATACAATAATCTAGTCTTTTCCGTATCTCTTCATAATTAGTCATGCTTAGCTGCTGCTGTATGGAGTTTAATTCTTCCTGTTCCTGTAAAAGAGTTCTTCTATACTTCCCTTCATCATATCGAAGGGTGTCCATATCCAAATCCAGATTATCCAGAACTTCTCCCAGTTCTTCCACCCGTATCTGCATTTGAATATAGGAGAAATGCCCTCCCTTTAACTCATAAAGCTGTTTCCAATACTCTTCTGCAGCGGTTTTTGCCTCTAAGAAACGCTCCAATACACAGGGAAGATACAATTTTTCCGCCAGCGCCGCTACCTGCTTCCATATTTCCTGCATTGCAGCAGTCATCTCATTTACCTGCACTTCCAGGCGTTTTACTTCTTCTAACAGGCGTTCCCATTCCCGGTTCGTTTCTTCTTTCAGTCTCCATGCCGCATGCAGATCCTGATCAGAAGGAAATTCGTTATACTCCTGCTGCAGTTTTCTCAGCCTGTCGTCCCATTTTAGAATCTCAGCTTCCAGCTCTTGTAATTGTTCTTCAAATTGGCGGCATTCATCCTTTAAAGCTGCTATCTTCGCCTGTCTGCTGCGCTCTCTTGCATGTACGCCGATAAATTCAGCTTCATGGTCTTTTGTTATGGTGCCATTAATCACTCCCATCCGATAGCGGCCATCGGGATAAACCGCTATAGAATCCTCACTGTCATATCCGATATTCTCCAGAATACGAATAATTCTTTGATTAAAAAATAAATCATTCATTTCTTCATTCACATTAAATAAATCCAGTAAACTTTTTGAAGCCCGCTGCTTTTGTACAAACAGATACCGATCAGACATTCCCTGATCCGCTGTCATCACTTTTTCCCGGTATTCCTCATCAATTACAAGTGCATCCAGAATCCCCATATCCAACAATGCTTCTTCCAGATAATTGCACTTTTCCGCACTGAGACCCGCATCAAATTCAATTACCTTATAAAATTCCAGATAGGGAATCCCCATCTCTTTTAAATGCATACGGCTGCGAAGAACCGCTTCACTGCGCGGTGGTTCCGGCTCTTTTGCTGTCTCCCATTCCCGCAGTTCCAAAACTGCTGCGTCCAGTTTTTCTTTCACTTCCTTCTTTCTTCCTGTTACAGCATGTTTTCCTGCGCTCAATGCTTCTTTTTTAGAAATCTGGCAGTCTGCTACCAGCTGCCGAACCGTTCCATAATCAGACTGATCCCCATACCGATCCGCATAGCTGCTGATCATACGCAGGATTTCCTGCTCCAGTATCAGTTCCTGGTTGCGCCCACTCCATTCGTAAATACTTTCCTTATATTCATTTTGTGCCTGTGCACAGAGCATCCTGCACTCTGCTACTCTGCGTTCAACGACATCCGCATCCCGTCTGCACCCATCCAGTAATTTTATACCTTCATCCAACCGGCGCCTCTTCTCATCCGCTTCCCTTAAGATCTCCACGCCTTCTTCCAGCTTCTTCTTCCATTGCCCTGCCTGCAGCATATGGGTATCAAAGGAATATGTGCTTTCCAGATTATTTTTCAGGTCATCACATAAAAATGCATGTTCCTGAAATCCCATCAATTCTGCATATTCTGACATTTCATCCATCATAGAAAGCAGTTCGTCCCGCTTAATCTCCTGCTGTTCCTCTTGCTTTTTCTGCTTATCCCGGTTCTGGACATACTGTTCCTCTTTCGTAACGAGCTGTTTTTCCTTTTCCTGAATATTCTGCTGATTCTGCTTAATACGCTCCTGAAGGTCCCCCTCCTGTTTTTTAAGATAAACAGCATCACTGGCATTCAGTGATTCCTTTTCCTTATCAAGGGTCACCTGCTCGATCTCCAATGTCTGGTATTGTTTCGAAAGGACGCTTATTTTCTTTTCACTGATACCAATCTGTCTTACGTTTTCCTCCATCTCACTTTTTAGTTTTTCATCCTGCTGAATCCCCCGCGCATAATCTGCTGCTTTCTGATAAAGTAAAACATAATTGTACTGCTCATACACTTTTCGGATTTTTTCAGCTGCCTGTCTGCTTTCCTGCTTAGATTTTAAATTCATAGATGTAGTATCCATGTTTTCTATAGCCTCTGACATTGGCCTCAGATCATCGTCCGACAGTGCCTGCAGGGAGTCACTTAATATATCATTAATTACTGATGGCTTGAAATCCTTTGAAAGTTTCGGTGTCCGCAGCTGAATCAGAAGATCAATCATCTCCTTATATTCGTCCACTGTCTCAAAACCAAAAATCTGCCTGTTCACATACTCCATATATTCTATTTGGCGGTCGAATACTCCGCCGCCTTCTCTCAGCCGGTACTCCAGTTCCTTCCTGGTAAGTGTGACCTTCTCATCAAGCTCCTTATACAGAAAAAAATCCTTATTGATACGCCTTCCGTCTGAGATATAAAAATACCACTTATCCATAGGTTTTCTTTTTCTCGCCCTCAGCCCCATCCCTAAAGTCAGAAAAGTGTCACTGTCACTGCGCTTAAATTCCAGATACAGATAACCGGTCCGTTCTTCTCTTTCATCCTCATCTTCCAGAAGATAGCTGCTCATTTTGCGATCTCTGGAGCCGAAAGGATCCAACCGCTCCGGGCTCATATTTCCGTCCAACAGCAGCGGTATCACACTTTGCATCGTAACCGATTTACCAGAACCATTTGATCCTCTCAGAAGCATCCTTCCATCCGCAAAACAAAACTCCTGCTCATCATAGTACCAAAAATTTATCAGGCCTATTTTATTTGCCTGCCACTTACTGTTTTCCATACTCACACTTCTCCTTTATTTAAAAACGTATCTGGAAACCTGCCTGTCATCTTAGCTATTATAGGGAAAATGACTATTTCATGCCGCTCTTTTTCCATCCGTATAAAATTCATTTTACAAAGCTCTTCTTTCAGGGTTTTCACAAATTCTAACGATGCCATCTCCCGAAATGATTTGGTAAATCCATTTCCGTATTTTTCCTTTACCGTTCTGACAATCTGATCAAAATTTACCTCACTGATGCGTATGGTCTCATCTGCAAGGGGTACTATTTTTCCTTTATCCACCTGTTCCCGAATTAATCCTGCACATAATAACAGCATGTCTGACATCATGTTATTTGCCGGAAATTCCCTCCCCATCTTACATCCATCTCCCAAAATCAGATATGCACTGGTTCTGTGTATATGCAGCTGACAGTCAAAAATCTTCTCCAGATCTTCTTCAAGCCTTCTCCCATAATATTTCAGATATTCAAAATCCTCATCCGTTTCCTCTTCCCTGTACATGCCAAGAGAAAACAGCAGCCTTTTATATACCCGATGCCGCCTTACAATACCACGGTCTTCATTCATTTCAAACCAATCACTCTCCTCAAAATCCTGTGGCTTCGCATACGCCATAATATCTTTGGAAAAATTCCGCATAAAATATTTGGACGTACCTGTATTCTCATACAACACCTCACCCAAAACCGTATCCATAAACATATCGTCACTGCCATCCGTGATACGAATCAACCCGGTCTTTGCCGCATAGCGCAGTACCTTTACCAATTGGCGGCGCTGGGTATAAAGCGTCCAGTCTATACTGCCATCCGGAACATTGGATGCAATATACTCTGTCAGCTGAGATAATATAAACTGCTCCTCAGGCTCTTTATCTTCCAGAAACATGAGCATCATACATAAAAGTACATACTCCATCACCGAATCAAAGCAGCCAATACCCATGTAATTTTCAGGTTTCGCAGGTATTTTCTCGATTTTTACCAGAAGAGAATTTTCTACAATCTGGCATCCCATTTTTTCTACTGCAAACCGGCGGACCTCACCCAGTGAATCCCGGCACTGATAATACAAAGCCTTATCCGAAGATTTCAAAATCCATCTCTTTTCCAATAATGTCTCCAACACATTTGTCATTTTGCCACCCCTATCTGTCTTTAAAAACAATTACCATCTCAGGCATGGTGAAATTGCCATCTTCACAATGTATCACACACTTTTTCTTCGAATCAGAAATTTCCACAAGATATTCTCTCCCATCATCCGTACGTGCACTATGATCTGCATTTTCCAGTGCATTAGAAATCCACCCCAGCAGAATATGACGTACTCTTGGCGAAATAACCGGAAGTTCTCCCAAATGAATTCTTTGATCGCTTTCCAGTGCCAGAACATTTATGCGGTCTTCCTTAATTTCCTCCATCGTCCTGCGACGCATTTCTTCCTTATCTTTCGAATAATCCCGCATAGAACTTCGCCTGGATTTATCCTGATAATATCGTATACGCGGCTTCAATTCTATTTCATAGGGTTGTTCCTCATACACACTGCTGTTCATGCTGTCGGTTTCTCTAACGGCATCCCCTTTCAGATGTATCAGTTCCTCTATTCCAAATACCATTGCAGAAAGACGGTGTGCCTCCTGTAAATCCTGACATTTCATAAAGACTGTGGCAACCTTTGCATATTCCTCTCTACGGTTCGCTCCCAGTGTATTCAGTTCACTGATCTGTGTAGCATATCTGGTCATCCTCCTGATAATCTCGTTCGTGGCATCAAAAAGTTTTCCGGCTTCATTTTCCTGCCCCTCAGTTCCTGCAAACCAATGAAAGATACTTTCCCACCTTCCTTTTGTCTTCTCCAGTATCATTTCCCCGGTCACTTCCGTATCCATACGAGGGATAGAACTTTCATACTCAACCACCTTACCAAATATCTCGTCTAAAAACTCAGGCTTGACCTCCCTAAGCATCTCTTCTATCACACCTGCATTTCTCTGAAGACTCTTCACAAAATTTCGCAGGTACTCAATGAGCTTATCTTTAAATATCAGAAACTCCTTCGTTTTCATCATCTCTTCTGCTTTGATTCCATTCAGATCCCTTATGTAATCCTGATAATTCTGATTCAGTCTTATAAAATCATTGTTTAAATCATCCCACCAGGTATATGTCTCATCAGGCTTCCACATTGAAGCCTCTTTTAATTTCTCTATATTCCTTCGTATCCTCTCCAACAGCGTTGGTTCAAGTGAGGCACCTTCAATATACAAATTTTCCAATCTGATAACCAGACGCTCTATTTCCACGCTATAGTCTGACATCTGATAACGAAACTTCTTATTCTTAAATTCCTCAATCGACGCCACCTTTTTGGTATCCTGTATAGTGATCAGATTTTTCCATTCCACCAACATCGCCAAATCCTGCTGGCACTGCTCCATCCGATAATCCTTAAAATATTCATCTGCCACCATCAGCCCATAGACATCCTCCTGATACAGCCAGTATTTCAACTTCTCATAATTCTCATAAAAAATGCGCATAATGCCTCGGTATCGATCAACATTATCCGCAGTTAAGTAAGTCGTTTCTGTTAGTTTCTTTGTTAGTTTTTCAGTAGTCTGCATTCGTATCCCTCTTGAAAAATATTCTTATATATTTTTAATTTTCATTTGCTATGAATGTATTTTTTATATATAATATCTTATTTGTCCAAACTATAAATGTCAAGTAACAAATTAACACTTTATATTTTTTGCCATTCTCCAACAACCTTTTTTATATTTTTACCACGCCTGCATGGTAAAGTTGATTTGGATATATCTTTTCACTTTTATAATTTGTTCTTGAATGGTTTAAAATATTTATTTTTCTAGTATTTGCTAACTCCTACAATACTGCAAAAAGTTGCAATACATGCTATATTACTATTAATCTTAATAATAATTCACTAAGAAATTCTATGCTACCAGGTTTCAATACATCCTATTTTACTATTAATCACAAACAAACACGTCCACTACTTCTGTCTCCCCATAGTTTCAATACATCCTATATTACTATTAATCCATGTTGGGATTTTAAAATGGGTTGGAAATTGTGGTTTCAATACATCCTATATTACTATTAATCTAGTTTCCGCCAACCATCATTAAAATGTATTCGGGAGTTTCAATACATCCTATATTACTATTAATCAGCGCAAGATCTCCAAGTGCTTTCCAGCCTTTCTGTTTCAATACATCCTATATTACTATTAATCACTTATATAAATTTTGCTGTTCGGCACCCCTATCCGGTTTCAATACATCCTATATTACTATTAATCCAGGCATTTCAGGTCATAAAAATATCAGAAGATGGGTTTCAATACATCCTATATTACTATTAATCGGGGGCGCAAATGAAAAGGTTAAAAAGCGTATTTACGTTTCAATACATCCTATATTACTATTAATCCGCATACTGTCATAATTTAATTTTTTGGCTGCTTCTGTTTCAATACATCCTATATTACTATTAATCAGGGTATTACCTGGATAATTTAGATTTTGACCGGTTTCAATACATCCTATATTACTATTAATCTTAATCAGAATATTGAAAGGGTAAAAGATAATGGGGTTTCAATACATCCTATATTACTATTAATCGTTTAACCGGGATGAAGACGGCAACATGATCATTAAGTTTCAATACATCCTATATTACTATTAATCGCAAATACAAGCTTGGGTGGACAACTGCCACCGAGGGTTTCAATACATCCTATATTACTATTAATCGCAAACATACTCATATCTGTAACCATATGGAGATGTTTCAATACATCCTATATTACTATTAATCCTGCTACGAAGCCAGAGAACATGCAAGGTTTCCAGTTTCAATACATCCTATATTACTATTAATCTTTTTGTGATTCCTTATAGCTTTCTGGATTTTCGTTTCAATACATCCTATATTACTATTAATCTCCAAATCGCCCTGCAGGTCCACAAGGAAATCATGTTTCAATACATCCTATATTACTATTAATCTATTCCGCCATTAGATCCGGATTGTTCTCCCAGACGTTTCAATACATCCTATATTACTATTAATCTTCTTACGTCCTTTTTTTGCACCTCCATGTTTCACGGTTTCAATACATCCTATATTACTATTAATCGATAACTTTTTTTCTATGCTATAAGAGTTCCAATTCGTTTCAATACATCCTATATTACTATTAATCATATTTGTCACACCCGTATCGGAATGGTTATTAGTTTCAATACATCCTATATTACTATTAATCTTACTTTTTTTACTCTGCATCGGCATCTGGGCTAGTTTCAATACATCCTATATTACTATTAATCATAACCAACGGGGCGATAGATAACAACAAGGTGGCGTTTCAATACATCCTATATTACTATTAATCGGATTTGCATAAACACGTGTTGCTTGCCAATTTCCGTTTCAATACATCCTATATTACTATTAATCTATTTATTCATCTTCTAATCCTCCTTTAATTTCACGGTTTCAATACATCCTATATTACTATTAATCAAAGACTTCTCCGCTCTCTTCATTCACTATTTCCGTTTCAATACATCCTATATTACTATTAATCCAAGACGGAATCTCTGGACGTGTTTACTGCCGAAGTTTCAATACATCCTATATTACTATTAATCGGATAAATGGAATATGCAGATATATGGATAGAAAAGTTTCAATACATCCTATATTACTATTAATCCAACGCAAATCCAACATTCCTCTCATTAACTATACCCCACATCCCCCATAAAATCAACCTTTATCACAAATTTTACCAGGCGCCAATCGTTTTCGTCCTTGCCAATACAAAACCCTCATTTTACCCGATCACTATCAAGTTTTTCAGGTTTTCCCCTTTTTGGCACCTGGTAAATTTCATAAGATCAAATCTTCTCCCGTCGATTGATCTCGCTTTCCTAAAATCTCCTCTCCAAACACATTATCATTCATTAATTTAATGATGCAAACAAAATCCTCTTCTTTGTCAATTACTTTATTAATATCCGTTCTCAATTCAATTAATTTTGATGGCGTAATTTCTCCTCGGAATACGGAGTATTGGAAATGTGATAAATATTTCTTACATACTTTAAATACCTTTTGGACTCTTTTTTCATTTACATCATAGAACACAAAAGCATAATTATAAGATAGTTGTTTTTTCATCATATCCCCTCCTTCAGAGAGAATGGTATAAATTCAATGTGTTTCCAAAAGATATCAATGCATTGATTGGGTTGTCCGGCGGACGCTTTACTCTCTTATTCATAATAAATTCTTCCGGAAGAAAATATTTAAAAGTCCCATAAAATTTAATCCATGCTTCGCCCTCATATGACATTAATTCAGCAGGGGTTTCCGCTCTCTTCACCCGATTGGGAAACTCTTTTTTCAGCCAGTCTATCGTCTCCTTAACTTCTTTCTTATCATGCTTATAGTAATGATATAATACTTCCCCCATATTCACACCGATCCCATATACAATCGCTTTTGCTATCTCCATTCTGGATTCATGATACGCCTCTACCTGTCTGACAATGAGGCGTCCGCTATTATAATGGTTCTTTGGATAAAAGGTGCCGCTGTATCCTTCATAGTAATTAAAGAAATGAACGATCACTTGATTTTGGCTGAAAAAATCCAATAGTTTTGTATTGAAAGACACCTCATTTAAGCAATAAATTTCTTTTGTATTTTCAATCGGAATATAGATATTTTTACCATTTTTTCGAAAGCATAGTGAGTTATCTTTTCTTGTCAACTCTCCCATAGACATTAAATATTTTGTAGATCCCATGTTTTCCTCCTTTGTTTCATCCAGAACTTCTTTAACCTATTTAAAATATTTTACAAGTGCAGTCTATACCTTAAGGATTTTCTATTTCCCTTGATTTAAATAAAACAATATTCATAATAAGCACACTTTTTACATTGGGATTTCCCAATCCCTTCCGGCACGACATCACTTTCCAGCAATGCCTCTATCTCTTTGATATACTGTTCTAATTTTTGTTCTTCTTCGTCTCCAAGCTCCACAATTACAATCTTTTTATTGGCTTGCTTTTTTTCTACAAACTCTAACTTTCCTTTTCGTACGATGCCTTTCTCTTTTAATACTTTGAGATAATATAACAGCTGCCAGCGGCTGGCTTCTATATCTGCATCTGATTTTTTAACTTCCGTCAGGTACTCAGCAGTTAATTTATCCAGTCTGATATTCTCTATTGCGATTTCTGTATCCTTCCCCTGCGCTTTCTCTTCATGTATCGCTTTCCCAATCATTACAATCTCACTGTTATCTTCCAGATTCAAACGATTTCCATGTAGGTAGCACTGGCGTCTGCAGTGAAAATAATAATTAATTAAAGTTCCATTTACCTGCATTTTCTCTTCCCCCACTTCTATTAGTCCACAAATAATACACCTTCAGATTCTAATTTCTTACGATTTAATTTTCCATTTTCAAAGTAAGTTTCACCATCCTGAATACAGTATAATTCCCCCAAAACGCCGCTGTAATTTAGATTTGGATTCCACTTTACCTGATAAATAAAATTATTTAGTTTACTTCTTACATCTGATAATTTCACCTGCTTTTCCGAGAATTCCATCGTCCTGTTACGAAGCAGCATTTCATACTGTTCCCATAAACTCCATCCGTCTAACATAGTTCCATCTTCACATTCCAGTGTTCTGCAGATTACTATACTCATATTCCAATTGTTTTCATCTATTAATTTCATGCGTTTTGCTATTCCCGGACTGTCCAGATATTTTACAGTTTCATCAAAAAAGTGATCCAGCCCCTCTGTGGAAGTGCTGTCATTCCTTTGGCGTTTTAATACTTCCAGAACCCCTTTGTAATATTTTCCAAATTCCTTCTCCTTTAATATCGCTCTCATATCTGGTGCAATAAGCGTAAATGATTCATCCATTCGATAATCCTGTCCATAAATTCTATCTGCCCGATCCAGGTCAAAGAAGTAAACCACTGCATCTGCTCTTTTACAGGAACGGTTAATGCGCCCCAGAAACTGTTCTTCACTATCCAGCTTGGAGATGTCTTTAAATCCAAGATCCATATCGATATCCACACCGGCCTCAATTACCTGCGTAGAGACCAGTATCATGCCGGAAATCTTTTTTTCCCGAATCGGCTTTAAGATCTTCTCTCTTTCATACATAGAATCATCTCCCGTAATAAGGGAAACAGGTACCGATAACTCATCATTATTGCATAAATAATCGTAAAACTCATAAGCAGAATCTTTTTTAATAAATGTTACCAAGATTTTCTTATCCGGCATGCTTTTATCGATTACCTGCTGCATTAAACGGTCCAGCGTCATTTTCTCATTTAACAAATCATAGGAAACCGTAACCCGGTTCTGAAACCGCGGATGGTTAAAATATTTTTTACGGTCTTCAATCAGCCTTGTCACCGTTCCTTCCCCGCCATCCAGAATATCAAGCCCCGGCAAAGTAGCCGACATGATAATGATTTTCATTCCGAGAAGTTTCGAACAGGCACGCAGAAAAATCATTATTTCTGCCCATATGGTATTCTTATAACTTTGAATTTCATCCAGGATTACTATACTATCCGTAAGCTGCAAAAAAGAAAATATCGATTCCTTTTTATTTCCAAAAAGTGTTTCAAAAAAGCTTACATGGGTTGATAGTATAAATGGATAATTCAAAAACTGCCGGTCCAGTAACGCATTTTGATAATAGTCTTTCGAGTCCTCAGAGACATTTCCCTTTCCGGTTATGGGATTTAAAGAATTCACCACTACAATCTGATCCTGCACCTTTTTGTCTCTGAATATTTCCTGCAAATTTATTCTGTTTTGTTCAACAAGCGTATTGAATGGATAGATATAGAATATTTTTTTCCCTTTATCTAACAATTGAAATCCCAAATTCATTGCCGTATTACTTTTACCGCTACCCGTAGGGGCTTCCAGAAAATAAATGGATTCCTCCGGATATTTATGCAATGTTTTCTCTGCCTCCAGGAACATTTCACTTCTCATATTATTAATTTCACTCTGTTCCCCGGTCGTCTTCTTTCCTCCGTTACTATTGTTTTTTTCATATTCCCGTATATTTTGGTACAACTCTGAATTTTCATAGGGTTCTCGAAATGTATCTGCACATTGAATGGTTCCAAATTCTTTGATCTGCACATTTTCCATGTACTCGGTTGTGGCATAATAGTCGCACGCAACCAATGCGGAATATAAGTATCGCATATAAAAAAAGCAGACAATATCCTGGTCCCGGCTCAGTCTTTGCTTTACATTCGAATATTTATGAAAACTCTTTGAGATAGAATCACCGGACAGACTGCGTAACCCGTGAAATCCCTGCAGTCCGAATCTTTCCAGGACATTCAGCAGATATCCGATTTCCCCTTCCTTATCCTGAAATTTTGATATAAAACCTTCCATTTTCTCCAAATCACTATGATACCTTGATATGATATATGCATTCATCCACGCCAAAACGATCAGCATACTCCTGTCCTTTTTAGAATAACCGCTTTTTTCAATCTGTTCTATAAAATAATCTAAATAGAGGATTGAAGAGAATAAGGAATGGTCCGCCCCAGACAATCCATCCAGAACCTTTACCGGCGCCTTCAAATTTTTCATTTTCTGTTTTTGAAATGCCGGATTAATTTTTCCAAAATCATGAAATATAATTACCTGGCAAAACATTTTATAAATAAAACCATGTATTTCACTTGTGGCATTAGGAATAAGCTGCAGCGCAAACCGCTCAATTACATTTGACAAACCTTTTTCAGTTTCCAGAAGCTCAAAATATTTCTGGCATCGGTTCAGGTGCTCTTTTAGCGTTTCTTTATCAGCATCATCCTTCCAGTGTGCATACAATGGATAATCTGCCTCAATTACTTCTTCCATTTTAATAAAACAAGCCATAACTGCCTCCCTATTTTATGTTTAATTTAAAGTTATTTTCATATCTTACATTATCATTTATTATTTTCACTTATATCTCCTAAAGCGTGTTTTAAAATTGCTTTCTGGCAGCTGTACGTCACACTTTGTGGGAGATTTGTCCCGAATGAAGGGCGCGCAGCGGGCTACGAAACCTGAATTCAGTGCAAATATGCCGCAAAGTGGGGCGTGCACATGGCGGGAATGAACTTTCAAACACGCTCTAATATGTCATAACAAATAAAAACCGCAGAATATAGAATGATCCTCCTATACCCTGCGGTTTCCTCCTTACCTGCAACCAATTAAATTTAAGTTCAATGTCTGACAAACCAGATTTCCAAAAATTTATGATTCACTAATAGAAAACAATATTCTTTTCACCGATCTGATAAACATCCTTTTTGCACTGCACCATTTCAGCGTCGGTCAGAATAAATTTCTTTAAATCATACAGATTTGTTGCCTCTTTTAAACTTACCGGTAAAAATTCTCCATATTTAAAAGTCATTTCATCCAGATCAAATTCAACAACATCTTCCGGCACTAAACTATGAAGATTCTTTTCCTCACATGCTACAGTCTGTGCATTTACAATTTCAACCTCTCCTATATCAGCCAAATGATTATTTCTACCCAGATATGGAGTGTAAATACAACGCCTGTTTGCCATAAAATCAGCCAGTTTTTCACTTTCGGGATCCTGGATCAGGACACAGACTGTCCAGTCAGGTTGCTCCAACCACTGCTCTTTCACAATTAGATTTCCGCCCATTTCCTGAGAAGCATATCCTACTGTATTATTGTAAAACTGAATTTTCTTTTGAAAATACCCATGTTTTGGTTCCGGCATTACAGAAATCTGGATATCCTTTAACTTCTCATAGAATTCCGGATAACGCTCGTATTTGTGCTCATATCCCTGATACCCCATAATGGCACCAAACATGCCTAATAGCGCTACTTTATGTATGTTCCCATAAGTAAAATAATAGTAGGTATTCACTTCAGGTACTTTAAAGAAGGCGTTTTTACCTTTTAACCTGAATTTTAAAATTTCCATATCACACCTCTTTCCGGGTTATGATATTGAAATAACGTGCTCCTTCCACATCTGCCTCTAACTTCGTTGTGTATGGATTAAAATATATTTCGATAGATTGAACCTTGTCCTTAACCTTGTTTAATAATTCTGAACAATTTAATCGAATTACATTTTTCTCTTCTTTTTTATCCTCATTTTTCTCAAAAGTAATATATTCGGACAGACACGGCAGATAAAGATCTTCTTCTGTTTCCACAAAAAGTGCAAACTCATTTTCACACCCTGCTTTCGCATTTGTAGCAAATGCCGTCGCTGAAACGATGGAAGTCTCTTTAAAATTCTGATAATCCTCCTCTGTATAGCCTTCAGTTACCCCTAATTCCACAAATTCCTTATATGCAAGGGGATTAATTACAAATGGATAGAAATAGTGAGCCTCATTACTGACTATTTTTGTTCCAAGGGTAGAGTTCTTGGCTTCTTCACCATCTTTCACTTTTGAAGCATCACGGAATGGGGATAGAATAGGCTGCTCCTGAGGATCTGTATTATCATATTTATTGAATCCCTGACCGATCTGCACCGCACCGGTAATCGAAATATTATTACCTGATTCTGCAAATGTAGCACCAAAATTCTTAACATCTACAGCATGGAATAAATTCCGAAGAACCGACTCTATATCTTTGCAGTCTTTTAAATCTGCTACATCAAATATCTGTTCATAACGTTCTTTTAAACTTCTGGGTATCAAAGAGACTTCTCCCTTTTTCCCTTTCTCAAATCTCATGGACTTAATGTAAACAACGGGTTTTCCCTGATTATCCCACATCTTCTTCATTGGATATTTCAGCGCCTTATCACTTCCAAAAGTTGATCCGTCGGAAGTCGTTTTCGGATATCCTGAAAAATCTGCATTCCAGTTTGCCATAACGGATGAAATACCTAAAACACCATATACTCTTTTATTCATCATAACTTTTCCCCACCTTCCTGATTCTTCTTAACGTAAATGAGCGATGAAGCTGTAAACCCTGCTGCAATCATTTCTTTGTTCAGTACCTCATTTTCTTTCGGTATATAACTCATGATATGTGTAAAAATCTGTTCTGCCCGATTATCCGGATAATGGGAAATATCATAATTATATTTCTTATAGAGCTGTAACAATCTTTTTCTTACAACTTCATGATTTTTTGCATTAAGATAAGGATTGACCAGAGAAGACGGTTTATTATTTGCCTTACTTCTGGAAATCAGGTAAGAAACCATCTGTCCTGCTGCGTAGCCAAACTCTTCTTCCGACATAAATTCCCACTCATCTTTCAGATCAATTTTTTCTCGTAACTGCTTTCTAACATTCTCCATTTTTAACTCCATCCCCCTATCCTTGTTGAAATAATCGATCAGTGACCATCTCAAATTAAATTGCCTCTGTGCCAGAAAGACTCTTCCATTTCCAATTGAATTTATGATCAAATCTATTGAAATCTTATCCAGGAAAGCTGCTATATTTTCATCGCATCCCTTATAAAACCATGCAAAAAGACGATCTCTGCTTTCCAAAAGCGTTCTTTTTAACACACCATCCGTAATCGGAATATCTTTTGCCTCTGTAAAGAAATTGTTTGACAGCTTATTTTCAAAGAAAGTTTGATCAATAACTCCTTTCATTTTCCAAAGCTTATCATAGAACGTATTATATTGAATATCATACTTTTCCAGTGTTTTATCAGGAATACCAATACCATTTTTCAAGCAAAATGGTGGCGATAACTTTGTATTATAATCACTGATTATATCTCCCTGATGAATCTCAACTTCTTTTCCTTTTTTAAGGCGTAAAAAATAACCATTTCGCATTCCCTGCGGCTCTTCTGTATTCGAGTATCCCCGAAACCACAAATGATCGGAATTGATGTATATATTAACTTTCCCTTTAGATGCAAATCCCATTAAATAATCAAATAATTTAGCCTGTAAAATAGCTTCGTTTTTATCCAAAAGGTACGGAACTGCAACCTTTCTAGTCTTGTTTGCCAGATACGGTTTTTTTGCATTCATTCCCATATTATCATTTGGTAATCCCAGTATATTTCCCGATTCCACTTCGTTAAAATCATTATTATTAAAGATATTTGGATATAGATAACGGCTGCCTTCACATTGATACAGCGCTTGTGTTTCCTTCCAATTATCTAAAACAAAAAAGATTTTTATGTAATCCTTTTGATCAAAATTAAGGTCTTCCCAAATATCTTTATCAGCAACATATTTTCTGATTCTTTCTATCAGCTGAATATTGGGTTTTCCCAATTCTTCTTCTGTTGCTTCATATAATACTTTTGCCTTTGTCTTCTTGGCATATTTTATTTCCGGATTTTTTAAAGTTTCATAATAAGAATCCAAAATCTCTTCTGTTAATTTTTGCTCCTTAATACTGTCTTTTTTCATCCACAACGACAAATAATTGTTTGAATGAATAATTTTCTTAGCATCAATCGGCTTATTCATTTCCAAGAGTTTACTATAATAATCCATATAGCAAACCTGGTCATAAATGGAATCTGTTTTTCCAATTATTTCATCATTTTTTCTATCATACCGGATATCTAATGTTTTCTCGATTTTATAACTATCTTCCGTCAACTTAATAATCCGATAGGTACCATCTTTAGGAACATATTCATCCAGTACCAGCCTGTCTCCTTTTTCCTGGAGCATCTGCCGGAAGACTTCCATTGCTTCCTGTAACACCTGATCACCCCTTTGCTACAAATACCGATAATTAATAAAGCCCGCTCCTCGGGCATTATTTTCTCCTATTCCAGTTCCTATCGCCATATACCATAATTTTTGAGCCGTTGGATTTTTTGATACGATCATATTTACCTTATCACCTAACAAAGTAATACCCTTATAAGGAACACGTACCGGCACTTTATTTTTAAATTCAATATAATCATAAAGTGAAAAATCCTCATCGAGTTTTTCCCCCATTAACTGATTATATTTTTTAACCAGATTAATCTTTAAACGTTTTTCAAACTCCTGTACATTCATCTGATCCCGCCAGTAACCATATTCTGTCTTTATAACAACTGGTGTTAAAGTGTAAATTTTTTCTAATACTTTTTGCTGAATAATTTTTATTTCGCCATTTAATCCCACAATTTCTTTTGACGAATGATGACTCAGCATATTCGAAAAATATTCCGCAAGTTCCTGCCGAACTGTCCGAATCCTCATAACATAAATCTTGCCCTGTTGATAAATTCCGTCTTTCTCACATGGATATGGAAGATCATAAACATAATACTTAAACTCTCTTCGATTATGTAATTCCAGAAACTCATCTGTTTTTCCAAGCGCACTATCCAGGAAATAGGCGATTGTTCCGGTAGCTTTGGCATAGTCCATATTCTCTAAAAGACGTATCCGAAGCTGGTATTCAAAAACTAGCAATTGTAACTCACTCCTCCCATTGATTAAGTAAATCTAAGTCATATAGATCTGGGTATTTATAATTAAAATTGTTATTAATTTTAGATCTATATAATTTAAATTTCTTTGGTTTATTTGTGTATTTTTCACAGTAATATTATATTATAAATGGGATATTTTGTCAAATTATTTACTAAATTATCGAATGATATTTTTGAGTGGGAATTTGTTAGGGGTTTATCTTAAGAATCGGGGAAACTTCAGATTGCTTCCGATTATATGTGGGCTGGTTTTTATGTTATTTATTATGATGGGTATTTCTTTTTTTAATGAAGCTGATATTCAATTTGGAGATTTTTAGAGATGGATGTGGCGCTCTTGAGTTTCAATGTATTTTATATTGATATTAATCGGTAGTTAAGTTGTTTAGGGAACCGGCTGTGTGGGGTATATAAAAAATTTTCATTTGGCATTTCAATATATCCTATATTACTATTAATCCCCATTCATCTGCGCATTCTCTGGCTTGTTCGGCGTTTCAATACATCCTATATTACTATTAATCTCAAAATCGCTAACGACTTGTACCAGAGCTTCATCATGTTTCAATACATCCAATATTACTATTAATCGTGTTAGAGTTTGAACTTACAATGTCGGTTCAATCGTTTCAATACATCCTATATTACTATTAATCATTTATACCTCTTTAATTTAGGCACCTAAATTACGTTTCAATACATCCTATATTACTATTAATCACTCAGGGAAAGTTATGGACTCGGGGCCATAGTTAGGTTTCAATACATCCTATATTACTATTAATCTAAATATTGCAATGTTAGCTTATGTTCGGGTGAAGTGTTTCAATACATCCTATATTACTATTAATCGCGAGGCAGAAGCCCGGATTGTAGAAATCACAAACTAGTTTCAATACATCCTATATTACTATTAATCTTGCTGAGTTGAGGCCAGGACTTAATCGTGGGATGTTTCAATACATCCTATATTACTATTAATCCCTGTTCCCAGCATAATTCCCGAACCTGTACTTCCAGTTTCAATACATCCTATATTACTATTAATCGAAGGATTCTAACGCCTGCCCTGTATGCCACGGAGAGTTTCAATACATCCTATATTACTATTAATCGGATCGCCGTACAGTTTCATATTGGTATAAAAACGCGTTTCAATACATCCTATATTACTATTAATCGTTTTTGAATGGTTGAACGATTTCTTCGAAGTAGGGTTTCAATACATCCTATATTACTATTAATCGCAATCCAACGGCAATATTTCCTACATTGCTTTCTGTTTCAATACATCCTATATTACTATTAATCCAGATTCCATAAGGCAACATTGGAGCTTGTAGGATAGTTTCAATACATCCTATATTACTATTAATCAATCTACAAATAGATTACGTGCAGGAAAACAGGGTGTTTCAATACATCCTATATTACTATTAATCTATGCAAGAGCTGCGGAAAATGAAAGCGTGGCTACGTTTCAATACATCCTATATTACTATTAATCTCAATGCCAGATTCTTCAGAAAACGCTAACATTTTGTTTCAATACATCCTATATTACTATTAATCATTAAGGTGGGAAGTGTAGAAAATTATTTTATATTGTTTCAATACATCCTATATTACTATTAATCCCCGATACTTATACAAAGCCAAATGTTACAACTGGGTTTCAATACATCCTATATTACTATTAATCAGCGTAGTCAATGTGATAAAGCAGTTAATATAGTGTTTCAATACATCCTATATTACTATTAATCTTTCCTGGATTACGAATCCAATGTAGTTAAATTCAGTTTCAATACATCCTATATTACTATTAATCCCAAACTTTTAATACGTACATTCAAGCCGGAAAATCGTTTCAATACATCCTATATTACTATTAATCCATAGTCCTCTTCGGAAGAACCGATGCAAGTCATTGTTTCAATACATCCTATATTACTATTAATCGGATTTAACGGTGCAAATTGAGGTTGCAAATAAGTTGTTTCAATACATCCTATATTACTATTAATCAACGATTGGAGAAACCGGCATTCCGTTATTAAAGAGAGTTTCAATACATCCTATATTACTATTAATCCAACGCATTTCCTACCTTCTTTCAACCACTATATCCTAAAACCCCCACAAAATCAAGGCTTTTCTAATTTTTTACCAAGTATCTCATCCTATTTCACTTTCCCTCATCCAAACCTTCTTTTCCCCATATAATTCAAGGCTTTATACCCAAAATAAATTTTCCACGCCTGGTAAAATTAAGCTCAAATGCGTCCATATCCTATCTGCATAAAATACAGACACCATAAAAATCATCCAGTAAGCCAATTCCACATACCCCGCTCTCCTTCAATGAACCAAAACCCTGCCTCCCCCATAATTTTCAAATTATTCCAATGACATCCTCCCTAATAAAATTCAACATTAAAACACGGTCCAAAATATGGACCGCCCCCCAAATAATAACTCCCTATAATGTTATCTATAATATCTCCACGCATTTTTCTATCTATTGAAAAATTCATCTACGATCTTACCCAATCTTTCTGGTGCATCCATATTAACCTCATGCCCGGAATTTCCTATTATTTGCAGATCAGCTTTTTTTATATTTTCCGCTAAGTACTTTGCAGATTTAATATTTGCATGATCTTTTGCGCCACAAACTACTAAGACAGGGCAGGTTATAGCTTTCAAACTATCAGTGAAATTTAATTCTGTCATAGAATTTGTCAGCTCAATTACTTCTTTCTTTTTAAGTCCCATGTTATTAAAAGTGGACTCTGGCATGAACTTAAAAACGATGTTCTGATATTGAGTAATGTTTTTGGCATTTTATATTGTGCTGCAATTAATATTAATGATTTTACTTTTTCAGGGTGATCGATGGTATAGTTTAGTGCCAGCACCGCACCTAATGAAAGCCCGCATATATTTACCGGATCAGAAATACTATCACAATATGCCGAAAAAGCTTGGTATAAGTTTTTATATGTGAGACTTCTTTCTGTACATAGTGAAAATAATTCCGGACACAAAACATGATCTTGCTTTGTAAAATAAGTAATTGTTTTGTCCCAACTAGATGAATTCTGTCCAAGCCCGTGAAGATAGATATTCTGCATACAATAATTGCCCTCCATAGTTTGATTGCCGTTTACAATATTTATTATTATAGCAAATAAATATGGAGAAATATAGCACGGAATATATGAATCAGTATATTCCGTGCTATATATAATTCTTTTATTTTTAATATACAATTCCGTATTACATTTAGATTGGAATACCAGCTTAAATTATATACCCATATGGAAATTAGCTACATTTCAATACTCCCCTTCACTCCTTAAATCCCCTCTCCCTTCGTCTTCGGCAACAGTCTCCTATCATCCGAAAGCCGCAAAAATGGTGCATAAGCCACTTCCCATGGATAGCCGTCCGGGTCCAGGAAATAACCGGAATATCCGTCATAGCCTCCCCAATCTTTCCACTGGGGTACCTGGTGGGAACTTCCTCCTGCTTTTATTGCTTTGGCAAACAATTGATCTACTTCTTCTTGATCTGCGCCGTTTATCGCCAGTGTGAACCCATTATAAGGTTTCTTGGGCGACACGGGAAGCTGTGCATCTTTTGCCAGGAAATCATAGGGAACTAATCCCAATACGATGTTGCTGGTGAGCATAAATGTGCACATCTTCGGATCAGAATCCGGAGAAAGTTCCCACCCCAGTGCTTCATAAAATGCAATCGAACGCTCTATATCTTCTACTCCCAGAGTAATGATCGAAATGCTCCGGGCAATGCCTTCCTGTTTCATAATCTTTCTCCTTTTCCTGTCCTGTGTTCTGTTTGATTCATTTACCGTCTTACACGAACATCGTTAACCCATGGTTAACACTGCGCCGCAAACTTCCCAATCATTTCTTTCATTGCAGGAATGTCTTCATGGAGTTTTAAAATCGTACTTCCTACAAATGCCGCATCACCGCCTGCTTCTTTTACCATCTTCACATCTTCCGGCGCATGTACGCCTACACCACAGTAGATCGGGCGATCTATTCCACAGGCACGAAGGTGGGCTATGCAGTCAGAGAGTAAGGGGTATTGCGGGTTACTATTTCCGGTGGGTTTCGCCTGCATATAGACGAATCCATTTGACTTTTTAGCCATCTCTATTTCTTCCGCAAGCATATGGTATTGAACGTAGCAGGATACCCTCAGCCCCGCCTCCATAAATCTATCTTTGATAACATTGTCCTTCAGGCCTACCAGCAGAATATCTTTTAAATTGTTGTCCAGACAGAAACGAATGAATTTATCAGCCCCAATTTCCTCTACGGTATTTTCATATGCCAATACCAGGAGCTGAACATCCGGGAGTCTTTTTTGCACCGCAATAATGCTGTCCATATATTTATCATAGTCGTCACATATTTCCAAAGCCTTTGCCATTCTGCCTGCTATGTAATCACCTTCCAAATAAGGATCCCTGGAAGGAAAATCTATTTCAATCATGCCGCATCCGGCATCTGCGTATTCAATTGCCATTTCATAGCTGTGTTCCAATGTTGGGTAACCGTTTGATAAGTAACAAATTATTTCCATAACTCTATTCTCCTATATATGCCTTTTTAAATAATTCCACGAACTGTTCTAATGACGGGATGACGGGATTGGTTTTGGTACAGCCATCTTCCAATGCGGTCTTTGCCATTTCATCTAGCAGGCTGTTGAACTTTTCCTCGTCCTCAATAATTTCCCCAAAGCATGCCGGAATATGAAGCTGTTTATTCAGATTTGCAATCATATCCGCCAGATTTTCTCCCCCTGCTTTTTGTGCAAGGTCTTTGTAAATCTTTTCTGCTCTTTCATCCTGGCTGTTGAACCGGATCACATAGGGTAAAAGCATCGCATCTCCCAGTCCGTGCGGAATGTGAAAGAATCCTCCCAGGGTATGTGCCATAGAATGTACGATGCCAAGGGAAACGTTTGTAAATGCAATGCCTGCTGCCATAGAGGCATTTAGCATCTTTTCCCGGACTGACAGATCCTTGCCATTTTCATATGCCTGGGGTAAATATTTGATAATATCCAATGCTGCCTGGGTGGCAAGAACATCCCCGATATAATTTGCCCTGGTAGATGCCAATGCTTCAACCGCATGGGTCAGGGCATCCATCCCTGTCTCTGCCGTTATACGCGGCGGCATGGAAACAGTCACCACCGGATCACAGATTGCAATGTCCGGCATCATTTCCATATTTCCTAATCCATGTTTCATTCCGGTTTCGTTATCGGAGATTACAACAGAACGGGAAACCTCACTGGCTGTGCCGGCAGTAGATGGAATGCAGCAAAAATGTGCTTTTGTCCTGAGCTTTGGAAATGGATTCGGCGGCAATACATCTTCCAGTTTCTGAAGCTGGGGATTTTCATAATAAATCCACATGGTTTTGGCTGCATCCATAACGGAGCCTCCTCCCAGCGCTACAATCAGATCTGGCTCTGCAGCCTGCATTTCTTTTGCGCCCCTTAACACGGTGGCAAAGGTCGGATCCGGCTCAACGCCTTCTACAACGGAAACAGCTGCCCCGTTTTCCTCAAATAATCCTTTTACCTTGTCCAGCATTCCGCTTTTCTGCATACTGGAGCCTCCAAGCACGATCGTAACTCTTTTATATGCCAGCGTTTTGATATGTTCCAGACAACCCTCTCCAAACAGGAGCTGGCTTCCGGCTAATTTCATAGGTCTCATCATATTTCCAATACCTCACTTTTCTACTTGTTGATAAAATTTTGTTTGATCTCTATCTCTTCATCTTTTGTTTTTTCCACAAATGTTTTTCCAGTTAACTGTGGGACTAAAATTGATGTATTTATTCCGTTAACTTGAGCGTTTGAAAATTGCTTTCTGGCAGCTGCAGCTGTTCGTCACACTTTGTGTGAGATTTTTGCCGAATGAAGGGCGCGTAGCGGGCTACGTAATCTGAATTCGGGGCAAATATGCCGCTAAGTGGGGCGTGCAGATGGCAAAAATGAAATTTCAAACACGCTCAATAGCTTACAAATGGCGTGAATGTATTTCTAGGCACGTTCTAACCCTTCAATCACTTCCCGCACAAGGTCATAATCGATGGGATTCGTAAGAATTCCGCCTTTTTTCAGGCTGGAACCGATGATTGCGCCATCTGCAGTCTGCATCTGTGCACTGATATTAGAAGCATTTACTCCGCTTCCTGCAAAAACCGGAAGTGAGACTGCTTTTTTCACACGGGCGATCATATCAATCGGTGTTTCCACCCCAATTTCACTGCCCGTTACAATAATTGCATCTGCCCCATTAGCGGCTGCCTCTTTTGCAGACTGCTCCACCGCAATATGCGGAAGCAGCATATGGGCATGTTTTACCTGAACATCTGCCATAATCTTCACATGAGACAAGTTCAGCTGTTTTCTGTATTCCATGCATTCTTTAGCACAAGGCATAATATATCCATCCGTAAACACTACCGTATCCACGAATACCGGAACCCGTACAAAATCTGCACCTGCGATACCTGCAATGGCGAGGGACGCCTTGCAGTCATTAAAAGCAGCATCAATACCAATTGGAATTTTAACTGCTTTTCGCACTTCTATTGCTGCAGCCGATAATGCTGCGATCTGTGCGGTATTCAGCAATGCACTAAATGGAGTATCACCCATATTTTCCACAATCACGGCATCCACCCCTGCTTTTTCCAAAGTCACTGCATCTTCAACGGCACGTCTTAAAATCTGTTGGTAATCACCGTCAAATCCTGCTGTACCGGGAAGGGGAAGGCAGTGGACCATGCCAATTACTGTCTTTGTACTGGTTGTAAATATCTGTTTATTATTCATTCTGCAAACTTCCTTTCTTAATCATTCAGGCTCAAATTTCTTTTCTTGTCATCCATATCTCTTTTTTTATTTTTCGTGCTTAATTTCTTTTATATCATTCATGCATAAATTTATTTTATTTAACTTTCATTCTTAATTTCTTTTCTGATCATCCATGCTTAATTTCTTATCTTTATGTTTCATTCTTAATTTACTTTTCTTTATCCTCTATTCTGCGAATTTCTTTTCTGATTCTGATCATACTGGTAAATTCCTTCCAGTACGGTTCTGCAAAGCAGATCCTCCGCATCCTTTCTGTCCTGTCCCTGCAATGTCTCCTTTAAATTTTCTAAAACGGTAGTCATGGTTACAATGCAGGTTTTTACCCCCATAAGTCTTCCAACTGTCAGCAGGCAGGAGGACTCCATATCTATACCGGTTACTTTTAATTTTTTGAGTTCCCGGAAGGTTTCTGACATATCTCTGCCTGTTTCCAGGGAAAATCGGGAATCATGCATCTGACTGTAAAAACCATCCATGGTGCAGTTGATGCCATTGACATATTTTGCTCCCATCCGGGTCACTGTTTCATTCATTGCATTGACCAGTTCAATATCTGCAACAGCCGGATAAGACTCTTCTACATAAGTCAGGCTGGTGCTCTCCCGCCTCATGGCCGCAACGGGGATAATAAATTTTCCCAGCAAATCATCCTGCAGGCCCATTACGGTTCCCATTCGGACTGCAACTTCCATGCCAGCCTCATACATTTCTTCCAGTGCAATTGCCGCTGAAGGTGCACCGATTCCGGTAGAAGTTACCGTTACCGGGACTCCCTTATAGATGCCTGTGTATGTATTAAATTCCCTCTGGAACGCCACATGCACCGGTTCCTCAAGATATTGTTTCAATACATCCACTCTCCAGGGATCCCCGGAAAACAATACATATTTTGCAATACTGGAACGGTCCGCTCCTAAGTATAGTGTGCTCATTGACTACCTCCTTTGCTAAATCCATTTATTATGCTCTTCATATTTTAAAAGTTCTTCATATTCTTAAAACTCTTCATATTCTTAAAGCTCTACATTTTCTTAAAGCTCTTCACATTTTTAAGCTCTTCATTTTCTTAAACCTCTTCATGTTCTTAAAGCTCTTCATATTTTTAAGCTCCTAACATGCCCGAATCTCCCGATACTTTTCCAGAAACTGTTCTTCCCCAGGCAGATTCGTACAGCACCCTTCCGCCTGCAGCACGAACCAGGAAAGCACGCTGCCAAGTCTGCAGCACTCCACACTCTCCATTCCTCTTAAATACCCATAGAGGAATCCCGCCATATAGGCGTCCCCGGAACCGGTAGCATCTACAATGTGCTCAGCTTCACAGATGCCGATTTTCCTGGTGCAGATCCCTTCCGGAGTTCTCTCATAGCAGATGCTTCCGTCTTTACCCATGGTGGTCACAATTACATCTGCCTTACCGATTTCAAACAGTTTTGTAATATCAGGAAAACCGTATATTTTCTCAATCATTTCCCGTTCCACTTCGTTGGTAAAAATTATTTTACTTCCCGTAAGAAGGGTCTTTAGAAATGTTTCCGGAAATGCATCAAAATCGTCTTTCATGCCAAATACCACGGGCACCTCATGTTCCAAACACTGCCGGTAGAACTCCTCATTATCTTCCCTTGCCGCAACCGTAATGACACCCAGTCTGGCTCCCTTAAATAAACTGCCGTCCATAGGTCCGGCATACTTGCTGTCCATCGCACCGGGATAAAAAACCGTAATATGGTCATTATTATTATCCTGCAATAAATAACAAACCGAGGTAGCCTCTTCTTCTATCACACGAATCCCTTCAAGGGGAACGTTGCCAGCTTCCAGGAACTGTTTAAAACCATTTGCTTCATAATCCCCGCCTACTCTTAATACCGGCAGTGTATTGACCCCCAGCCGGTTCAGCCCATAGGCAATGTTGACGGAGCACCCGCCATAATAGATCTGTACATTATTTTTATTGGTCACCAGGGATGTGCAGCCAATGGTCGCCGGCGAAGCGATTTTAATAATATGATCCATACTCACATATCCGCTGGTTAAAACCTCAAACTGACCCATTCCCTACAACTCCTCCCTGTCCAGCATCTGAAACAGCGTATCCATGTCCACTACCGTCCCCAGATATTTGTTGATGTCCTCCAGATGCACCTGATTCACAACCTCAGAATTGGTTGCCACACAATCTGACACCACGTAGCTATCGTAATCCAGATAAAATGCATCGGTAACGGTTGCACGGATACAGCAGTTTGTCTTCGTCCCCACAACAATCACATTCCTCACGCCATTTTCACGCAGCACCAGATCCAGGTCGGTTCCAAAGAAGCCGCTGTACCTGCGCTTTTTAATAATATAATCCTTTTCATAATCCACTTCCAGCATGGGATCTATTTCCTCTCCCCCGCTGCCTTCAATACAGTTAGGTCGCATAGATGCCGCCTTTCTGTCAAATTTACCTTTCCGGTTACAGTGCTGAAGGAACACGATAAGCGTCTCTTTCTCCCTGCATTTGTCCAGAACTTCCTTTATTTTAGGTAAAATTTCCCGGTTCTGGGGATAGAAAACCAATCCCGCTTCATCGGTAAAATCTTTCACCATATCTACAATTAATAAAGCCGTCTCACTCATCGCTGCATATTCCTTTCTCTTTTAAAGCATGTTTCAATGCATTCTGCAATCTCCACGCCTCCATAGTCAAACATCTCTCAGTCAGCTGCGGGGCATTTGCTCTTCACTCCGCCCCACTCGTTTTCCCGGGAAAATCAATGGAATCCCCTCACCTTGTTATTTCTGTATTTCAACATGGAAACAATGGTTAATACAATACTCATTACCACATACGGGATTACATCAAACAGCGCAGCTGCCGGTCCTGCATAGAGTCCCATATTTACCGCAAGAGCTCTGGCTGCACCGAAAACGATGGCATACATCGCACTGGAAATGGGATCGCCCTGACCGCAGTAGATGGCTGCAATGGCGATAAATCCACGTCCGGCTGTCATATTATTGGTAAAGAGAACCATGCGCTCCAGTGCCAGGTTAATCCCTGCAAGTGAACAGCACACTGCGCCTAAACTAATCGCCAGATACCGGTATTTATTTGTATTCAGTCCCATATTTCTGGCTGCATCTTCATTTTCCCCCACTACTCTTACATAGATACCAAACTTTGTACGGTACATCAAAAGCCAGATCAGCCCGATTCCGATAAATGCCAGATAAGTGATTGGTGTATGCCCGCTTAAAATGTCTCCAAGGATCGGAATCTTATCAATAACAGGGATATGTATTTTAAAATCCGCTACATTTTTCCAGGTCAGCGTAATGTTGGCAGACTGCATGTACTGAAGTACAAAGCCTGCCACTGCCGGAACCAGCATGTTAATGGCAAGACCTACAACGATTACATTGCCCTTCCAGGTTACGGTCATAAAAGAAAAGATCAGACCAATCAATATGCAGACCACAAGTGCCGTCACATATCCCAGCACAATGTTGCCGGTTAAATAAGAAACCAGAAGGGAAACAAATGCACCTGCAAGCATGATACCTTCCAGTGCGATGTTCAAAACATTTGCTTTATAGGCAAAGATCCCGCCCAGCACACACAGAAGTATAGGCGTTGCATGATATACGGAATCGTATAAAATATTTCCTAAAAAATTCATTCTGCCGCCCTCCTGTTCTCTTTCCACATCTTATAATGTTGGATGAATCCATATTTTTCATTGAAAAACCTTACTGCCAGGAATAAAATGATCAATCCCTGGAGTACTCCTACGATTTCTTTTGGTACTGCGGTATACATGTTGATATTGTCCGCACCCGTTTTAAGTCCGCTGTAGAAAACAGCCGCCAGCAGGATGCCAACGGGATTGTGCCGTCCCAAAAGTGCAATCAGCATACCATCCCAGCCAAGTCCGGTTGTACCGGAGAAGGTCAGCGTATATTTAAAAGCTTCGCTCATCATCTGTCCCGAACCGGCAAGTCCTGCAAGGGCACCGCTCAGACACATGAGAATAATGATTTTTTTACGGACACGAATACCGGATGCTTCTGAGAATTCCGGATTCTTCCCAATTGCCGTGACCTCGTATCCCAGCTTTGTCTTCTTCATGACAAATGCCATGACAAGCAGCACCGCCAGTGCAATAAAGAAAAACAGCGTCAGCTTCGAGTCCCCAAGCCTTGAAAACATGGCTGTCTCCTTAATGGTGGGCGTACATACATATCCTGCCCCGTCTTCCCGGAATGGACCGGAAGATAAATACTCCAGAATCTTAATCATGGCATAGTTTAAGGTCAGTGTTACAACCATTTCATCCACATGGAAATAGGCCTTTAACAATGCCGGGATCAGGGCAAATAAAACTCCGAAAAGCATTCCCACCAGCATACAGATTACTTTGTGCCAGAAGGGGCTTCCGATAGAAATCATCGCTCCTGCAATGCCGGAAAAGAATCCGCCCAGAAGCAGCTGCCCTTCCACACCCATGTTAAATATGTTCGCTTTAAAGGTAATTGCGATTGCCAGTCCCGTGAGAATCAGCGGGGATGCATAATGCAGCGTATTGCTGAATCCCTTGGCTGTAAACAGGGATTTACCAAGCATAATCCCATAGACTTCAAATGGATTTTCTCCAATCGCCGCAATGATCACGCCGCCGATTCCAAATGCCAGCAGAACGGGTAAAAGTGTATTTACTATTTTGGGAAATATGGATATTTTTTTCTCTCTTTTATTCATGCTGTTCTCCCCTCATCCGGTTTTGCACCTGCCATCAGCAGACCAATTTTCTCCACTGGCTCATCCGGTGATACAACTCCTATGATTTCCCCCTTGTACATAACGGCTATCCGGTCAGAGAGACTCATAATTTCGGAAAGCTCACTGGAAATAAGAAGTACCGAATTTCCTTCGTTTCTGAATTTAAGCAGCTGGGTATGAATAAACTCAATGGAACCAATATCTACTCCTCTGGTAGGCTGGCAGGCAATGATCACCTTGGGATGATTTTCAAATTCCCGTGCGATAATTACCTTCTGGGCATTTCCTCCGGAAAGCTGTGAGATCTCTCCCAGAGGATCTGCCACACGAATGTCATACTTTTCGATATATTCACCTGTCAGGCGCCTGATCTCTTTGTTATGCAGCACACCGCATTTACAGACACCGTGGTTTCCAAAGTACCCGGCGATACAGTTTTCCCCGATACTCATATCCCGGCACAGTCCCTGGGCATATCGGTCTTCGGGAATGATACCCAGACCCTTTTTTCGAAGCTCGTCCGGCCAGGCACCTGTCACATCCATTTCGCATAAATGCACACTCCCTTTTGTAGATGCCATCAGTCCGGTAAGCACCTTAATCAGCTCACTCTGCCCATTTCCCTCTACCCCGGCAATTCCTAAAATTTCCCCTTTATGTACTTCTAAGTCAATGTTGTGAAGAATTTCTTTTTGTTCTGCATTTGTGGTACACAGACCTTTGACACGGTACGCCGTTTCACAGCTGCAGGGAGCAGCATTTTCATTGCTGACGGTTAATACCACATCTCTTCCCACCATCATCTGCGCCAGCTCCTGCTCATTGGTATCAGCCGTTTTTACATTTCCAATTACTTTCCCCTGCTTGATGACCGTTACACTGTCGCTTAATTCCATAACCTCTCTTAATTTGTGGGTAATGACAATGATGGTTTTTCCATTTTTACGAAGTTCTTTTAAATTTTCCATCAGCCGGTCCACCTCCTGAGGCGTGAGCACCGCGGTGGGTTCATCCAGAATTAAGATCCGTACATTCCGGTACAGCATTTTCAGGATTTCTACCTGCTGGCACAGTCCTACAGAGAGATTTTCTACCTTTTCCAGCGGATCTATCTGAAAATGGTATTCTTCAATTAATTCCTTTACCTTTGTAATCTCCGTGTTGCGGTCAATGAACGGGCTTTTTCTGCCCTTCCACTTTTTGTTGATTTCACTTCCAAGCAGAATGTTTTCATAAACGGTCAGGCTGGGCACCAGTTTAAAATGCTGGTGCACCATGCCGATACCGTGTCCTATGGCATCGGTGGGATTTTTAAAAATCACATCCTTTCCGTCTATGAGAATCTTCCCGCTGGTAGGCCGGAGTGCACCGTAGAGCATATTCATCAGGGTTGATTTCCCGGCGCCATTTTCCCCTACGATACATTTAATTTCTTTGGGTTCTACGGATATATTGATCTTGTCATTCGCTGTAAAAGCATCAAACTTCTTTGTTAAGTCGATTGTTTGTATGATACTCATCTACTCTGCTCCTTTGTTGGCTGCCTTCTGATTTACTCTGTCTTAATATTTACATGAGGGCAGGTTGCCGGATCAAATTCTTCACCAATCTGCTTGTTCACCACATCAATCTTGCCATCCTGGATCTGCTGGCTGATTTCATTGGTTTTTGTTTTTATATCATCCCAGACAGCGGTATCTGCCACATGCTTGCTCATCTCAGCCAAATCTGTGATTCCCGTTGCTCCGGAAGCCAGATTATAGCTCTGCTCTTTATCCATGTCTGCAATCTTTCCGTCTGCATAAGCCTGTGTAATAATTTTAACCGGAACTCCTGTGATCTTTAATACACTGGTGAGCACATGCCCCGGCTGCTGGTCATCCAGATTCGCATCCGTCTGAATTGCAATTTTCCCCATTTCCTTAGCCTTAGAAGTAATACCGTCTCCTACCACACCTGCATCAGCAAACACTACATTCGCCCCGCTTTCATAGAAAGTTCCTGCAACCGTACTTCCCAGTGCCGGATCGGTAAATCCTGCATCATATTTAGCATAGTAATCGTAATCTACACTCAATTCTTCTGCGGCTTTGTTAATACCCTGAATGAATCCATAGGAATATACCAGAATACCGTTTGAGTTTGTTCCGCCGATAAAGCCAATACCTCTGGATTTATCAACCGGAGTCATGGAATATCCTTCCGGGAACAGCTTGTCTGCATTTTCATTCATATAAACAGACAGATAACCAGCCAGATAAGAAGCTTCATGAACATCAAACAGTACAGAAATAACGTTGTTATGCAGTGTGCTTCCATCTTCTTTTCGGTTTGGATTATCGTTAAATACCACAAACCAGGTATCCGGATACTGTTCTGCGATTGGCTTTGCCCCGCCTACGCCTTTCACTAATGCATCAAAGTCATATTCCAGGCTGAAGATCAGATTGTACCCGTCTTCTGCAAGTGCTTCTAATGCAGACGGCACACCATTTACCGGTTCCACAATCTTACACTCCGCTCCCAGCTCCTGTGCAATCGCCTTGCCTTCCGTACAAGCAGACTGATTATATCCATTGTCATTCTGTCCGGAATTCGAGCACACAATTGCAATTTTCAAATCACTGTTTGCACTGGAATTTTTATTTCCCTCTGTATCATTTCCCGTCTCTTCTCCTTTTGCTGCCGTGGATTCCTTTGCCGTACTCTTATCTGTGTTTTTGATTGCGGCATTTTCTCCGCATCCGGCAAGTGTTCCTGCCGTTAAAACAATTGCCAGTGCTGCTCCCAATAACTTCTTAAAACTTTTTTTCATTCTTGCTTCCTCCTGCTTTTATTAATTTTCCTGTACCGATGCCGTTTTCTTCTCGGTTACCTGATTGATAGAAAATTTAAACTTATCCGTTCTATAGTAACATTTAAAATATTCAATGGGGATTTCTACTCCGTTTACAATGCCATAGGTGGTGCATCCAAATAAAATAATGGGCATCCCCTCTTCAATTTCCAGATAGTCCGCAATATCATCCCTTGCCAGAACCGCTTCTATGGTTCTTCTTGCTTTTGTAATCCGGATTCCATACTCTTTGGGAATCACATTGTATAGCGACTCATGAATAAAATCATGCTGGTCAATACCACTGAAATGCTTCTCCGGCAGATAGGTGATGGTATAATTTAAAGGCTCTCCCTGTGCATACAGGACACGTCCCATACAGAATACCCTGTCATCAATGGTAATATGTAATTTCTTCGCCCTTTTACTGTCTGCCCGGATATATTCTGCAGCAATCATTTTCTTAGTAGGGGTAAGCCCCAGCCGCTGCACATCTTCCGTACAGCTGGTGATGGCAAATAAATCCTGGCTGTTATCATCTGTTTTTACATAAGTTCCTTTCCCCTGGACTTTATAGAGGTAACCCTCCTTTACCAGTTCATCAATTGCCTTGCGTACTGTGATCCTGCTTACCTGATAAAGTTCCATCATCTCTCGCTCACTTAAGATGGGTATGTCACCTGTAAATTCCTCCATCTCAATTTTTCGGATGATATCCCTCTTCAGGGAATAATACTTTGGTATGTGCTCTTCTTCCATCTCTCCTCTCCTTCCCGGTATTTTTATCCCGTCATCTTATTATGTCGTTATGTCGTCATAACCAGTTATGTGTTTATCTTACTCTTTTTTAATTATTTGTCAATATATTCGCTTTATTTTTCTCATTTTTAGTAATTAGTGATAAATTCTGATGTTGATTTTCTATGAATTGGACAAAAAGATTTAGACAAAAATACCAGTTTTCAGATCGTATTTTTGACTTCTGAAAACTGGTATGCTTAGATTTTAATAGAAAATATTCAGTAACCTATTTTCTCCTGAGATCCGATCCGGGAACGACCTGATCTATATAAAATTTGTATTTATCCGTGCGGTAATAGCAGTGAAAACGCTCTACCGGAAGCTCTTCTTCCTCATTTCCTGCTAATTTTCCATAGGTTGTGCACCCAAATTTGATTAAGGGCATTCCCTCCTCAATATCCAGGTATTCCGCTATCTCATCCGTAGCCAATACTGCTTCAATCGTTCTCCTTGCCTTACACAGTGTCACGCCAAATTCCGTTTCCAGCGTGTGATAGAGGGATTCCTTTGCATAATCATGCTGTTCGATATGGGGGAACAAATGATAGGGCAGGGATGTTACGGTATAATTCAGGGGCTCATCTCCGGCATAAAGGATCCTGCCCAGGCGGAATACATTTTCACCCGGAAGCAGCCCAAGGGCTTTTGCCCGGCTGACATCTGCCGGCACTACCTGAGACACAATTACTTTTTTCGTTGGTGTAAGTCCCATCTTGATTACATCTTCGGTACAGCTGGTGATAGCAAACAGATCATGGCTGTTCTCATCTGTTTTCACATAAGTTCCCTTTCCCTGTACCTTATAGAGATATCCCTCCATCACCAGTTCATCCACTGCTTTGCGGATGGTGATCCGGCTCACCTTATAGAGATCCATCAGCTCCCGCTCGCTGGGAATCGTCTCTCCGGCTATGTAATCTTCTGCTTCGATTTTCTTGATTATATCCTTTTTAATCAGATAGTATTTTGGCGCTTTTTCTTCCATCTCATGGCTCCCTTTTTCTGCTATTTTTGATGATATTTTTTGCAGCTTCCGCATCATGCAGAAACTGTATCCATTTGTATCCTGATATATCGTAAAGTGCGCAAATTATTCCCCCCTGCAACAAGTCAGACGAACATGCTGGCATATCCAACCGGCTGCTGCCGCGAGGGTCAAATACCCTGCCGCTCTCCGCAATGCAAGTTTGATGCCCTGTACTTGCGGCGGGGTGTTAACTTTGAGATTCTGAGAACAGTCTAGCATAGGCATCGGGAAGTGGCAATCTTAATTTTCACTATCACTCTCCAATGACTCCTCCACCTCTATATCCGCAAGAGACTTTCCTTCGTATTTCCAAGCTGTATGCCCATTTACATTTCCACCTGTAATCACTACTGCAGCACCTGATGGACTGTTGAATTCAATATCTGCCATTAATCTCAAAACACCTTGTCCTTCATCTGCTAAAATACCTCTTTCTATAAGTTTTCTGCGGTTATTTCTTACCCAATTTCCAGCAGAATTGTGTTCATCCGACTTAGCCAACGAGTCTTTTAATAATACATACTTTCCATTTTTAATCGTCATCTTACCATGAATCAGTGAATTTCTTCTTGTAAGCTCATAAATCCTATCATTACTTATTACTTCCACGTTTGTTATCATTGGCGTAAAATAAGTAAATCCCAGGGCTTTTATAAACAAAAAAATTGACTCTAAAAATTCTGACACTTCTGCCTCATCAGCTTCTGATATATTTGGCAATGTGGGTATGTTAGCATTTTCCAAAGCAGCCTGTCCTGCCTCATCCGCCTTTCGTATCAATTCGGCTTCTAAATACTGTATCTGCGTCTTTGTCAGATAGTCATCTTTCGAAGTAAATACAATAGCGTCTGTCCAAAAGTCCCGATTACCATAATGGGCTTTAATTCTCTCCCCCACTGGATCTCCTTCCCCTATGTAGATGAGAGGTTCGTCATTCGTTCCCCTCCCCATTAGTACATATACACCTGGTCTTTTATATTCTCTGCTCTGTTTGTACTGCGAAAATAACGGGCGCGGCAACATCGTAGCATATATGGTCCGGTTTGATATCTCTAATGTTTTAATCCCTTCTGCGTTTCCATCTAATAGAAACATACGAATAAGTTGAGCTGGCATTTATTATATCCTTTCCTGAAAAGTTATTAATAAAACAATTTGGTCTTTAACAGAATATCAATATTAACTTCTAACTCAATTCTACCACGTCCATTTTTATTTCTCCACAATAAAATGCCCATAATATGAACTTATCCACAATATGGACATTCATCAAGATATAAACATTTCCAGAAACATTTATTGAAATACGGTTAGGTGTATTGTAAAATCTAATCATGCCGTATCTCCTTGGTGTATCGATAAACTCCTTACTGCATGCATTCTGCAACCTGCATATCAAATATTATGCAATTTTTGCAATTTTTCCTTGACCTGCACGTTACGTACAGGGCTATACTCAGGCCATAAAGAAGAAAGGAGCACTGCCATGCTAATTAATGAAGTCATCCAGCAAGTCGATCTCAGCAAACGTGCGGTCAAATATTATGAAGAACAGGGGCTGCTGCGGGTAGCAAAGGATGAAAATGGATACCGCAATTATAGTGAAGAAAATATTGATACGTTAAAAGAGATTTGCATTTACCGGAAGTTGGGAATCAGCATTCAGGATATCAAAACTCTTCTGCATTCAAAAGACAAACAGCTTCTGGAGCAGATATACAACGATAAATTCCATTCACTGCAATCAGAACAGCAGGAATTAGATGCCTTATATGCTTTTATCCAGAATCACGATGCAGATGCCGTTAATCAAATTATTGACTACAAGACGATTGCACAGGCTTTGCAGGATATGGTTCCGGGATTCTATGGGTACTATTTTATGAATCATTTTTTACCATACCTGCAGATACAAATCACAACCCCCGAACAGCAGCAGGCATATAAAAATATCATTGATTTCTGGGATACCGCAGATATTAAGATTCCGCTGTTCATGAAATGTGTCAGTTACTTGATGTACCGTTTTACCCCAAGATCATCCGTAAAGCAAATGGTGTCAAAAATGGAAAATCAATTACAGCAATATTTGCATCCCACTGATGAAGAATATGAAAAACTGCGTGAACAGACAAGGAAAAACGTAAAATTAAAGAATAGTTTTTTCTATAAATACCATCCGGCATTTATCTCACAGCGGCGATATATGAAAAATCTGCAGGATCAGGGATACAATGATATTTTCATTCCTAATATGATTGCATTATCTCCCAAATATAAAGAATATCATGATGCACTTATGGATCTTAATAGTCGCATCTGTAAGGATCTGGGATTATATTATGATTCAAAATATAACCTGGTTATGAAGAAAAAAGCTGAGTAGCTATGCAAACTTTAATCCCGTTTCTTCCTTTCAGCATTTTATACAAAAAAATGAATTGGAATTTATTTATTTTGTCCTTTGCATTTTTCCAATAGGCTATATGGATTTGGTTAGCTAATTTCTCTGGATTCTATTTTATTTGATTCCCTTCTCAAAGTGTGGTAAACTTCATATGTTCTCACAAAATGAACAACAGCATTCATGGTTCAAAGAATCACTGATCAAAGGCTATCACACCCTGGAAAAGAGTGCTGTTTTTTACTACATAATTTGGGGAAAATTAATATTGCCAATTGCTGTTCAAATACATTATAATATGGATATCTTCAGCGGTTATTTTATAAATAAAATCAGAGGGAACATGGTGCTGGGAGGATAAGACGTGGATAAGACTACTAAGAAATTGGATATCGTGGTTCAATTGACCCCGGAACAAAAAAAACGATTCCAGGAATATATACCACTAAAGGTCTACGCAACAGAAAAGAATATTGCCATTATTGTAGCACTCATACAATTGGTGATGATCATCATATTTATTAACAGCAGACACCTGTCATTGGAGTTTACACGTACCATGGGATATTTCAGCCTGTATGTGTTTCTGTTTGTTGTTACATGTTTCGCAATTGTTTTGTATCCTTATACTGTGAACCGGAAAAAATACAAACAGTTTTTCTGGCTGCGCAGGATTTATACCGCTTTTTTATGTATCTGGGTACTGGGTATTACCTGTATGGAACTGATTGGCGGCAAAAGTTTATCCGTATACTGCTACCTGCTCCCTACAACAGCTGCTTTTTTATTGCTGACTCCCCTGGAAAGTGCAGTAATCTTTGGCTGTACCTGGCTCACACTGGTTTTTGTTTCCATTAAATTTGCTACTTCAAGCGGAAACATGTTTGGATATATTATAAACGGTATTTTGGTAACACTGCTATCCTTTTTTATTTCTTACCGCTATTATCGCAGCACCGCAATCGAATTTTGTGACCGGGATATTATTTCCCGGCAGTATGATGAGATCCAGCGGAAAAATGATTTGTTAGTGGAACTGGTAAATATAGACCAGCTTACCGGTCTTAACAACCGCCATTATTTATTAAATAATATATATCCTCTGTTTGCCAGTGCCCGTACAAAAGGTTACTATGGTATGTGTCTGATGCTTGATATTGATTATTTCAAACAATTCAATGATTTGTACGGACATGTTCAGGGAGATGTTTGTCTGCAGCGGATTGCCGGCATCATTCGAACTAACAGTTTAAAGGATGAAGCTTCTCCTATACGTTATGGAGGCGAAGAATTCCTTATTATTAAAATAGCAGAGCAGACATTTGATGCTGAAAAATTTGCGCAGAATCTTCTCTCATCCATAAAAAAGGAACACATCGAAAGAGACGATGTAAAGGAGAAATCTGTCACCGTCAGCGCCGGACTCTGGTATGGTAATCTGAAGCACATGGAACATATTGAAGAAGCTATCAAATATGCAGATGACGCGTTATATGAAGCTAAAAAGACGGGACGCAACCGTATTATCTGTTCTAATTTCATCACAGATAAAATGTGACGAAATAAAATATTACTTATACTCTATCTCCAGAGCGTATACTTATATGCTTTCTGTCAGCAGTAGGTCACACTCTTCAGAAGTTTCGATTGAAATGAAAGGCACATAGTGGGACATAGCTGGTTATGTAACATATTTTGAGCAAATATGCTGCAATTTAGGGCGTGCAGTTCGTGTACAGGATATTCCAACACGCTCTTTTGCAGAGAATTAAGTTTGTGTGTAATTTAAACTTATTGCTATTCTGGTACGACTTGTTGTTTTAAATTTATTTCTGTTCATCTCTTCCTTTAACCGCAGTATGAAATTGGGTTAAGATATTCTGGTTCTAAATTTATTCTGTTCACCTCTTCCTTTAACATTTGCTCAAGATTGGGCTAACACATTCTGTTTATAAATTTACTTCTGTTCATCTCTTACATTAATAATTGCCGCCTCATACATTTCATCGGAGTTCTAGATTTACTTTTATTCGTCTCTTACGCAGTGTTACACTTCAGTGCAGTAACCCTGAATCCTGCCCCTGCCAATAATAAAACCAGCCATAATCCAATTAGCAGCAGCTTTGCCTTCGTTGCATACGAAGCCACAGATATCAAAATATCACAATCCTCCATGCTGTGATGTATCACATAAAGAAGCAGCGTATTTTCAACAGTATCACAAATTCCCCGCAAGATCGGTACCAGCATCAACACTTTCACCACTTTTAAACTTACTGTCCTCTTCCATACCTGGTGAGTCAGCACAATCTGCAATAAGCCAAAACAAAGAATAAAGAAGTAATCACATATAAAATATACCGTATAAACGAGGAAACCTTTCGGCTGCATCATGGTCAGAACTTCCTCAACAATCTCCGCGTCATACGATTTCATATCAAATGTACCATAACCGCTGTTATACTGCTTGAGTGCTTCACTTCCTACCGGACTCCACTCCACCAGATATAAACTTAATGCAAAAGTAAAGAGTAAAATAGCCAACAAAATTTTCTTGCGCTTTCTATCTTTTTTCCTGATTTCTTTTATTATATTTTTTATATTTTTCATTATATTTTTCCACCATATCTTTCGTATTAATCCCAGATTTGCAGTAATAGGTACAGGCATTGCAGCCTATGCAGTTATCAGAACCAAATTGAGGATTATAAGTTATATTTCCATTGGAAAATTCCCCGATAATCTTAGATACCTGTACCTTTTGGACACATTTTCTCGTACACCTGCCAAATTTCTTACAAGCCTCGGTATCTGAAAACCAAATTTTCTCACCATAGGCAAGTAAATTAGTACTAAAGTCAATTTTTTCGTTTCGACTTATTGGATGGCTGCTCAATAGCCCCTGACCTGCAAATGATACTTCATGAGCCACTTTTCCCATTGCCAGCTCCAGTACTTTATCCGCCTCCATATTAAGAGGTGCCTTTACTATTTTAGCCATACCGCTTCTCAAATCCGCTGCTGTCAGGTATCTGTCCGTGATCCTGCTGCCGTCCGCCACCGCCTGGGCTGCTGCAAGAACAGACTGGATATTTAAAATTATAATTCCTTTCTTCGCCGGTATCTCCTTTTTCTTCAGGTTTATTCATGTTTTTTTGATTAATATGTGTTCTTCACCCAGGGGATATTGGTTCCATAGCCGGACATCTTCTATTTGTGGCTGGTTCTGTGACGACTTTAGTGAGAAATCTTCTGGTGTCTTTTTTGTCTTTTCTGTTATGGGTTTTGACATCTCTTCCACCATTTTTCTGGAAGCCAGAATGATCCGGTCAAAGTTTACGCATCTGGAAATTGCCCTGATCCCAAAAAGAACTTCATCCAGCTTGTTTCTGCGTATCCATTCATCATGTAATAGCCCAGGATCGCACTCAATTCCATTTATTATAAAATATGTTTTTTCTCTATTCGCCTCCAGTACTGCCTCTATCTTCTCATATATTGGAAATCCACCGCCACTTACCCCCCGAATCTCACTATTGCGAATCCACTCTAAAATGAGGGTTTTATTTTCCGGTATCTGATGGATAATTTCATGATTAGGATTGTGCGTTAAATCTACCAGGTCTTGGGTTTCTAAACGCATTAATTTATATATGTTTGTTTTGAAACCTACGCAGAAAATTTTATGCTCGCTTTTTCGTGAAGCATTTCTGTTCGCTTTTAGATATTTATTTTTATTAACTTGACTGTTGCTTATCAATATATGATTCAATATGCTGCCTCCTCTGTATCTGTATTATAGATATTTTAATTAGATGTTTAATTTTTGGTTTTATTGAATTATTTGGTCTGCCTGGTTTACTTTGGTTGCCTGATTTGCTTGGTCTGCCTGGTTTACTTTGATTGCCTGATTTATTTGGTCTGCCTGGTTTACTTTGATTGCCTGATTTGCTTGGTCTGCCTGGTTTGCTTTGATTGCCTGATTTGCTTGGTCTGCCTGGTCTGTTTGTCTGGCTGGTTTCCCTGGTTACTTGGTCTGCCTGGTCTGTTTGTCTGGCTGGTTTCCCTGGTTACTTGGTCTGCCTAGTTTACTTGGTCTGCCTAGTTTGCTTGGTCTGCCTGGTCTATTTGTCTGGCTGGTTTACTTGGTCTGCCTAGTTTGCATCCTAATCGAACTAATTTTTTTAAGGCGTGACATACAAATGTCAGCAGTCAATTTTAAAATGCATCATGGTGAACACCCGCTCACCTCCACAGTATAGTGAGCATTCGCTCACTTGTCAAGCTTTTTCTAAATACGCGCTAAATACGGTAGGTATTTCTTTACTTTTGACTCTTGTATGATTCTAAATACTGCAGATAATTTTAAATATGTTGAATAAATATCATACTGTCTTCAAGAGCGTATATTTGCAGTAAGACGCAGACGCAGAACATTTTTCTAACTGCAGGAAAGAGGCTGTTTTTCAAACTGAAAAGCGAAATGAGGTAAATAATTCTGTTCGTGATTTATAAGATAAAAAAAGCTGGAACGCAAGCCATTCAACAAGCCTGCCGTTCCAACTATGATTATTTCTTATTCTCTTTTCTGCAATGGGGACATTGTGTTTTGTCCCTTGTCCGGCTTACAACACTTGCTTTCCAGCGATGTCCCTCTTCACAAATCCACCCAACAACTTTATGGCTCTTATAGATGACATCATGAGCATTTAAAGTTCCATTTTCCCGCTCATCCCATTCTTTTACCAATTCCGGATATAACGATGCCAGTGAATTTTCCTTACATACACGGTAACCCGCACAATATGGACATCCCTTTTTACTCTCTACTTCATGGGCAATTCTCCGCTGCCATTCATGATGAGGGTGATCCGGACATTGCCACCAGACTTTTTTTCCCGATTTAGCAGAAACAATAGTAGGGTCCAGTTCACCATTCCTTTTGTAATTCCAGCGTGCCGCAACGTCTGGATACATTTTCATCAGATTCTCACCATTTCGGATGTATCTGCTGCGACACTTTGGGCATTTACACCCCATTACACGATTATTTATTTCGCATTCCCATTCGTGTCCCTGCGGGCAGATCCACCATACTTTTTTATTGGATCTGGGACGTACATCCTGGGGCTTTAACGCTCCATTCCTGCTATGATTCCATTCCTTTGCCAGCTCCGGATATTTGATCGCAAAGTTTTCATCTTCAGTGGCAAGACGTTTGCTGCAATACGGACAGCCTCTGCCCAGCATACTGCGATTCGCTGCCCGCGCCATCCAGGAATGACCATTTTCACAAATCCACCATACCTCTACTTTATTTGCATAGGAAATTTCCCACGGAGAGATCTCATTTTTCTTCCAGTCCCATTCCTCCAGAAGATGTGGATACCTGTTAGCCAGGCTGTTTTCCCGTGCAAATCTTCGGCCGGTGCAATATGGACATTTCCCGCTCCTCACCATTTCTTTCACTGTTCTTTGCCATTCATGACCCTTTTCACATCTCCAACTGACATTCTTATGGGAATTTACTGATACGTCATCTGGTGTAAGTTTACCATTGTTGTTCTTATCCCACATCTTAGCAATCCCGGGCTTTACTTTAGAGAGTCTGTTCTCGTTACTTACTCTGTGACCGGAGCAGTACGGACAATTTTGGTTTCGATTCGTTCTCTTATTGGGTGTCGCTTTCCAAACATGCCCAAATTCACATTTCCAAACATATGGCGACCCTTCACCAAAACTTACCATCTCAGGCGTAATCGGCCAATTTGCTTCATTATGCCACTCCTTGGCGAGCTGGGGATATTTAGTTGCCAGACTATTCTCTTTTCTCCCATTTACCAGAAGCGTGCGAATGTAATGCCTGTCCCGGTTCACATCAATATCCCCATTAATATTGCAGTGATATTTTGCATTTAAGTATTTGAAAATCTTAGAGATAACCTCATCCATATATTTATAAGAAGTATCCACCTGACACTGTATTACTCCGGTTTCCAGTATTAGCGCCTCCTCCGCTTTTGGGCTAAAATCCTGGATAATTTCCTGGTTGATATTCTGGTCATGACTTGGATATTTGCGCGGATTCACCCATTCGCTGTTTCTTTGATTCTCGGTCTGGTTCTTACACTCCCTGATTGTCAGAACATCCAGTCCCTCTCTACGCAGATGTTCCGCTTTCTTTTTATCAAAGGATTCCCGGTTATAAATTTCATGAAATACCCCATTATATTCAATTCCCAGTTTGAAGTCCGGTATAAGGATATCTACTTCAAACCCACTGATCATTGCCCGGTTCTGACAATCCGGAAAAAACTTCTTCATATAATAAAAAATAGCCTGCTCAGGAAAAGATGATTTCCTTTGCTTTTTACATTCAGGGCATCCCTGAGCATTTTTAGTCCTGTTAACAATAGCTGCATTCCATTTATGAGACTGATTAAAACTGCATTTCCAAAATACTTTTTTCCCACTGTAAGGGTGAACCTCTCTGGGATCCAATTCATTTTTTTCAAAATCCCACTCTTTTATTATTTCCGGAAAAAGCGTCTCTAAATTATATGTCTCACTAACTCTGCTTCCATTGCAATAAGGACACCCTGCCAGACGATACTGCTCATTTGGAGCCAAAGACCAGGAATGCCCTTTTTCACATCTCCACCAATATTTGACAGCAGAACGTGGAAGAACTTCTTCCGGCACAGTCTTATTTTTGTCATAATCCCAGAAATCCAGCATTTTAGGGTCCGTAATTGCCAAATTGTATTCGGATGATGCCCGCCTATGGGAACAATACGGGCAGTCTGTTTTTTTACACCTGGTCCTCCATGCCGGAGACACGGCCCATTTGTGCCCATTTTCACACCTCCATGCCACCGGTATTTTAGAACTGCTTGGTACCTCACCGGGTGATTGTTTATTTGTTTCGTAATCCCATTGCCTGAGCATTTCTTCTTTGTGGTATTTTATGCAGTAGTCTTTAAACGATAGCTTCATTTTTATCACTCTTCTTTTTGGATTTGTATGTATGTTCTTTATATGTATGTTCAGTATATTTTTTAAGCCCTACAGGAGTCATAAAATCCAGCTGTTTTTACCAAATAATAACTCCTAATTATAATGGCTGCCCTATAAACAGCGCATGAAATTGCCATGGGCGCAAATATTGAATGGTATAGTAAAGGGGAAATGTCAGAGTTAGGTTATGAGCGTGAGATATGGATTCCTGTAAAAGCAAAATAATTCTTATGTCTTTTGGTATATTGCCACCACCAGACTACAGGTACGAATAAAATAAAAGAATCTATGAAAAACAGACATATATACGATGAAAATAATTTTTTCTCACACTCTCTTTCCTTATCAAGTCTTAACTACAATAGAAATAAGGGGGACTGCATGGGGTATCAGCTCCATCCAATCCCCCTTATTTCAGGGTAACGTAAGAAAATATGTTATGTACAGCTTCCTGTTACAACCATAATTAATTACATTTTCTAACATTTCACAAAATATAATTCATACCAAACTAAGAATGTATAAATCGTCCATATTTTTCTCCAATTATCGGAATTTCCTGCGATGTAGTCCTCAAAAATCCCATTAATTTCCGCAATGTCAAAGAACTTCTCTGCCATCTCGCTGCGGAATTTCTCCCTAACGTCCTGATTATACCTTTCATCCGCCATCCAAATCCGAATCGGCACAATGAAACCAAGTTTTTTACGAAAGGCAATTTCATCCGGCAGAACTTTTGCCGCAGCTGTACGGAACGCCACTTTGTTCTGTTCCTCATTTACTTTATATTTAGAAGGCATCCGTGATGCAATGTCAAAAATTCTCGTATCTGTGAGGGGCATCCTGATTTCCAAACCAGCAGCAGTACTCATATTATCTACATTATAATAAATGTCCCCTTCCAGCCAAATCTGTATGTCTACAGCAGACATCTTCGTAAGGGGATCCAACCCTTCTGTTTCTTCATAAATCCGCTCTGCAAGTTCAATGGGTAGAACATCAGGATCATATTTTTTGAGAATTCTCCGCTTCTCATCTTCCTTCATGATATTCGTATTGCCCACATAAAACGTCTTCAGATTATCCCCATAGCGCTCTGCATTACGATACATATTATATCCGCCAAAGAACTCATCTGCACCTTCACCGGAGTAACAAATCTTCGTGTGCTCCGCCGCCGCTTTACATCCGATGGCAAATACAATGGCAGAAGCATCCCCAAGAGGCTGTTCCATGTTATACATAACATAGGGAACCGTTTCAAAATATTCTTCCGGAGTAATCACACGTCTGGAACTCTTACGCCCAAGAATTTCCGCTGTCTGCTGTGCCAGCTTTGACTCATCAAACCGCTCCTCCTCATAACCGCAGGAATCCGTCATCTCTACATCAGACATCGCCAATACATAAGATGAATCAACCCCTCCGGATAAAAATGATTCCGCTGTCTCATCAGCAGACTTTACTTCCGGCATAATCGTCTGAAGCGTAGTATGAATCTCATCTGCCCATTCCTCCAGAGACTTACTTTCGTCTGGGTGAAATTCAGGTGCCCAGTAACGTTCAATAGTCAGCCTCCCCTTTTGCCATACCAGAAAACGACCAGGCATCAGTTTCCTCAGACCTCGAAAGAACGTATTTTCTCCCGCCACATAAGTAAGACTCAGATATAGCTGCAGCATCTCTTCATTCAGTTCTTTCACGAATCCCGGCATTTCCATAATTTTACGAATAGACGTGCCATAGAGAAGTTCTCCATCCTCCGTCTCATAATAATAAAACGGTTTCGTTCCAAACTGGTCTCTCAGGCAGAAAAGCTGCTCTTTCTCATCATCCCATAGTGCAAATGCAAACATTCCGTGCATGTGGTTTGCCATATCACTTCCCCAGGTTTCATATGCTTTTACTAAAATTGCATGTTCACGGTTTTCTCTTGATAAAGTAGGGTCAATATCCAGTTGCTTGCAAAGTGCTTCCCAATTGCGAATATGGCCTCTGTATTCTTTTATTCTTATCATGTATGTATCCCTCTCATATATAGTATCTTTTTTCTGGTTTGTTGGATTTGAACCAGGATATTCGTTTAATTTACTTGTTTATTTTAGCATAGTATTGGGGATTCAGCAAGAAAACGTGAGAAATATGGGGAAATTTGTAGAATGAGGGGTGGATGAGTAATTAGGTTGTGGTTTCTTAGGGGAGTGATAGGAATACTTACTGCATCTTGTACGAAAGTAATGGATGTTCATATAAAATGCCGGATTTTGTTCTTAGATGGATCATTGCAATTCTAGAGTTTGTCTAACAGATTATCCATCAAACCATCTTCCTGCTTAACTGCATGAGAATCTTCAAAAATTCCAGTGTTAATATTTTGTTATCAAACAGGTTCAAAAATCCCGGGAATCACAAGTCTTTGCGTTTACCGGGATAACTTTTATTATTTAAACTTAACAAGCTCTGCAGTGTTTCAAATTTTCTGTTAAGTTTTAGCGTTTTCATATAAGCTTTTTACTGCGATCCAATAATTCTGGGTTACTGATTTTTTCTATCCATAATATTGACATTTATTTCATCCTTGCAATAAGGAATCCTGAAATAATCCAGATACACTTTAAACTGGTCCTGGGCAGTCAAACATGTGTCTCTGAGATAACCTTTTTCCCGATTCCATTCATGAAGACCTCGATAATAAAACATTTTCAAACTTTCGTCAATTATAAAAGGAACTGTGGTATTGTCTACTGTCTCGCAAGCCATGGACTGCCACTAAAATATCTATAAAAAAACAGCCGCTCCTATTTTATACTATGGGCAGCTGTTTTCTAAATTGGGGACTTGTAGAGCCATTTAGAGCCAATCAATGTCATATTAATGTCACAAGCGTTTCTAAAATGCCCAGAACCCGCATAAACACTGGGTTCTTAGGTTTTACGACGTTACTCAAACTCAATCGTAGCCGGCGGTTTCCCCGTACAATCATAAAGCACCCTATTCACATGCTTCACTTCATTCACGATCCTGCTGGTCACCTTCCCCAGCACATCCCAAGGCAGTTCTGCCGACTCCGCTGTCATAAAGTCTGAGGTAGTAACCGCACGCAATGCCACAGCATAGTCATACGTTCTCTCATCTCCCATAACACCAACGGATCTCATATTCGTAAGAGCCGCAAAATACTGCCCGATCTGTTTATCAACACCAGCTTTTGCAATTTCCTCACGGTAAATAAAATCTGCTTCCTGTAAAATCTCAATCTTCTCGGCCGTTACTTCCCCAATAATGCGGATAGCAAGTCCAGGACCCGGAAATGGCTGTCTGAATACCAGATAATCCGGGATGCCAAGTTCTAATCCAGCCTTGCGCACTTCATCTTTAAATAAAAGACGCAGTGGCTCTATAATCTCTTTAAAATCAACATAATCAGGGAGTCCTCCCACATTGTGGTGTGACTTGATCACTGCTGATTTACCTAAGCCGCTTTCGATTACATCAGGGTAAATCGTTCCCTGTACCAGATAATCAACCTTACCGATTTTCTGAGCTTCTTTTTCAAATACACGTATAAACTCTTCACCAATGATTTTTCTCTTCTCTTCCGGTTCTTCCACGCCTGCCAGCTTTTCATAGAATCTGTCTTGTACGTTTACACGGATGAAGTTCAGGTCATAATGGCCTTCCGGACCAAATACAGCTTCTACTTCATCTCCTTCGTCCTTACGTAGAAGACCATGGTCTACGAAAACGCAGGTCAGCTGTTTTCCAACTGCCTTTGCCAGCATTACGGCTGCCACAGAGGAATCCACACCGCCTGAAAGAGCGCAGAGCACTTTTCCATTGCCTACTTTTTCACGAATCTGCTGGATGGATGTCTCTACGAAGGAATCCATTTTCCAGTCGCCTGCGCAGCCGCAGACATTATATACGAAGTTAGACAGCATTTTTGTACCCTGCTGTGTGTGTACGACTTCCGGGTGGAACTGTACCGCATAGAGATTCTTTTCTGGCATTTCCATTGCAGCTACCGGGCAAACCGGTGTGTGCGCTTTGATGTGGAACCCTTCCGGCGCATTTTCAATATAATCCGTGTGGCTCATCCAACAGATTGTCTTGCCGTCGATGCCATCAAATAATTTGGAATCTGTATCAACATCTACTTCTGTTTTTCCATATTCGCTTACAGGAGCTGTTGTTACTTTGCCGCCCAGTATATGAGCCATCAATTGTGATCCGTAGCAGATTCCCAGGATTGGAATACCCAGTTCAAATATTTCTTTTGTGCAGGTTGGTGAATCTTCCCCATAGACACTGTTTGGTCCGCCGGTGAAAATAATTCCTTTGGGATTCATCTCTTTTATGGTCTCAAGATCCATGTCATAAGGATGCACCTCACAGTAAACATTGCATTCTCGTACACGTCTTGCTATTAACTGATTATATTGTCCGCCGAAATCCAGTACTATAACCATTTCTCTTTTCACGGTTTGTCCTCCTACGTTTTCATTCATTCCTTAGTCTTTATGATGCATTCTCTCCATTATAATGGAAGAAATACAGTTTTACAAGTAATTTACTTTATTTTTTTCATCCTATTTTTAAATAAAATACCAAATTTTTATATAAATAATTAATTTCATCCAATGCATTTGCCTGTTGGAAAATTGTATTTAGCAGGCTGCACACTCATTTTGAAGATAGCTTTCCGTCAAATTCAGTATACATTTCCCATTGCTTGATTCGCCTTAATCAGCACAGCATTTCCCATTGCTTCATTCGTCTCATTCAGCACAGCATTTCCCATTGCTTCATTCGTCTCAATTAACACAGCATTTCCCATTGCTTGATCCGCCTTAATTAGCACAGCATTTCCAATTGCTTGATCCGTCTTAATTAACACAGCATTTCCAATTGCTTGATCCGTCTCATTCAGCACAGCATTTCCCAAAAACGCTGCAAAAATACGTGACATACATTTTGATAGACACCATTTTCAAAACTCTCGAATTTTATATTTTCTGGTACTGCCACTTACCTCTGGCATAGCGAACCATGAAGCAGATTCCACGGAACAGCCAGTCAATGGTCATGGCAACCCAAACGCCAAATACTCCCCATCCCAGGAATTTTCCCAACACATAACTAAAGGCTATACGGAAAATCCACATGGACAATATGGATATGATCATCGTCAATCTCACATCATTTGAGGCCCGCAGCGTGTTGGGCAGTGAGAAGGACATTGGCCAGATTGTACAGCAGCAAATGGCATGGTAAGTTAAAATCTGTGTTGTCATCTGTGCCGTTACATCGGATAGATTATAGACTTTCATGATCAATGGCAGCAATAGGAAAATAATAACGTTCATGCCCCACATGGCGACATATACGATTTTCATCAGCTTTTTGGTATAATGTTTAGCCTGGTCATAATCCCCGGCTCCCACACATTGGGATACAACCGTCAGTATGGCAAATCCGATTGCCATTCCCGGTAAAATCTGGAACATTGCTATGGTATTAGAAACGGCATTTGCTGCGATAGATGCAGTTCCAAAGCCTGCAACCAAACTGAGTACCAATATTTTTCCCAACTGGAACATACTGTTTTCCAGTCCGTTTGGTACTCCGATATGTAAAATTTTACGAACCATATGTCTGTCAAACTTCAGAGTAAATGGTCTTGGAAGATGGATTTCCTGATTGGTTCTTGCAAGCAGAAGAATCATGATGACCGCTGCTACGATTCTGGAAATCAGTGTTGGTATTGCCGCTCCTGCAACTCCCATCTTTAAACCGAAGATTAAAATAGCATTTCCGGTTATATTTATGGCATTCATAAGCAGCGATGTTTTCATGGAAACTTTGGAATTGCCCATTGCGCGAAACAACGCTGCACCGCTGTTATACAGTGCAATAAACGGAATAGAAGCCGTTACAATTACAAGATATGTCTCTGCATGTCCCATTACATCTGCTTCGATTTGCCCGAATACTCCATGCAGGATCAATCCCTGACCCAAATAGACCACAGCGGTAATAATAATGGAAAGTACGGTAGTAAACAGCACCAGCTGCTCTGCGGCTTTACAGGAGCGCTCTGCACGCTTCTGGCCTATGTACTGCCCCGCAACCACTGCACCGCCGGTCGCCAGGGCCGCAAAAATATTGATCAGCAGGACCATCACGGTATCTACCAGAGATACGCCCGATACTGCTGACTCTCCTACACTGGCGATCATTACTGAATCCGCCATTCCTACGGTTACCGACAACAGCTGTTCAATAATCAAGGGTACAATTAATTGCTTCAGCTGTTTATTCGTGAACATCATTGTTCTCTCCCCCACTTCTTCTCTTCCTGTACTTTTACACTCATCTATTTCCTTATTGTTATCTTATCATCCTAAAATCATTAACCTCTTATTCATCTTGCAATTTTACAGCATAACCATCTTCTGTCATCAAATATAGTCTTTAATCTGCCCCCATTCTTTCAGCAGACGTTCCATGTTAAATGCCGCATTTGCCGGGCTGCTGCTTGGAAGACGAATAATTTCACGCTTTGTCTCAGAAAAAGAATACTTTTGATAAAGCTCATAGGCTTTGCCGCCATTGGCATAAATTTTCCCAATATCGGCCTGTCCCAGAATCAATGGAAGATCTGCCGGTATGACATTTTTAATGGAACTGTCACTGGAACCGATAATGTCACAGCTTGCAATTACATCCCAGACAGCAATGTGGTTTTTTAATAGAAGAGACTTCTTTTCCTCTATTGTCACTGGAACTTCGTCCTCAGTCAGCGCAGCTATGATTTTCCAGAAACGATTCTGTTTGTGTCCATAGTAAAATTGATTTTCTCTGGATTTTACGGAAGGAAATGTTCCGAGTATCAGTATTTTAGAATCTTTGTCAAATACCGGATCAAAGGTATGGGACAAATGGGTATACTGTTGATTATCTTTTAATTTCATATCTTTCTCCTGTCTGATCGAAAGCCCGGCTTATGATGCCTGGCTTTTACAAGAAACTATAATATTATATCCCCAATATCTATGGAATACAATAGAGATATTATATGAAATTTGCAGCTTTTTGGCGTTTATCTGATCTTATTTGCCGGATCTTAGAAAAAAACGGGGAACATCCTTTTTCGTGTCCCCGCTTTTCATAACTCCCTCTGTGAATCCCTGACTATTGGTTTGTCTGATGAAGATATTTTTCCCGTGTAGCAAGCCCACCTCTTATATGACGCTCGGACTTGTTGACATCCAATACCTTTCTGGCACATTTCGCCAGAGTTGGATTAATCTGAAGCAGTCTTTCGGTGACATCCTTATGTACCGTACTTTTGCTTATCCCAAATTTCTTCGCTGTTTGTCTTACTGTGGCATTTTGTTCTATGATATAATTCGCAATGTCAATTGCCCTTTCCTCAATATAACCTTTCAAGGAAATCCCCCTGCAATCACTGTGTTTTTAACATTGTATGCAGGGGGGTGTGGGATTAGAATATAGGATATGGGGAATTCTATTTCAGCGTTCCTCTTCCGGCACCCATCAGCAATTTCTCCTCATTTCCTAATTTCACAGTACAAAAATCATTGTACCGCCCGCCTCCATCATAGTGCTTTACTTCTACCAACTGAACCGTCTTTCCATCTAAAATCAGGCGTTCCTCTTTTATTTCTTGAGAAAACCAGCATTTCTGCACCTGTCTTTGCAGAAAAAAACCTTCTTCATCTAAGATTACTTCAAACCTCTCCCGTGGAAGCTTTTCTGGCGCTTTCTGTTCCGTTGTATATCCTCCGTCCCGCACCAGAGCACAGAGATAAAGCTTACCTTCAGAGTAATATAAATAGCTGCTTTCTGACACCAAGCTTCCAAAATAAAAACCATCCAGACTATCTAAATCCCCGTCTATTATTCTATTTACATCCGTTTTTCTCTTTTCTTCTTCTTCCTCATTGCCTTTTTGTAAAAAATCATTATACAGCCCGACATATGCGGACCATTCCTTAGCGATTTTCTCTGAAATCGAATCCGGCGCCAGTTTGATTGCTTTTTTTGCACATTCCTGAGCTTCCAGAACGTCTTCCGAAAGCAGCACACCCATCATATACTCATTTAAATCATTAGTAACAAATAAAACATATTCCCAAAGAATCTCATAGTCCGTCGAATATTTTTTAATTAGCTTTTTAAATCTTTTATCACTTTCCTCATGTTCACCAATTGATTGCAATTGCTTAATCTTTTGCAGTTCCCGTTGCTTTTCAGAAATCTCTGGAGGTTCACCCAGCATAAATGCCGTTCCGCAATAGTCACAGACGGCTATTTTTGTAGCTAGATCAATCTTTAATTTTCCATTACAATTCTGACATACAAGTTCCTCCATTCTAAAACCTCCCTATGCACATTTTATATGAAACCTTATCGGCTCATCGTTGATTTCGTCCTGTCAATCCAATTGCCTGTCTTTTCTCTCCAATCCCTTATGGCAAACATCACTTACTTTCATTATAACTTTCTTTTATCCCATAAGCAATATCATCCCTTCACATATTAGAACATGTTATAAATTTCAAAGCGCATACTCTTATCATAGATGAAATGTCATTGTTTCATCCATTCGCACCATGATCTCTTGCCTTTCCTAACCAATCCTGGCAATCTGCTGCCTGATATGCTAAAATAAAGTAACATGAAATTATACGCATAAACCGTATCGGTAACTATATTATATATGAACAAAAACGAGTTTTAAACCCGCTCATAAGGAGGCGAAAAATGCAACAACAATTAAATGAAAAGATTCGTGTAGAAATCAATGGTATGAGGCAAGGCATGTTTTTACAAAGTGAGAATACCAGCAATCCGGTATTATTATTTCTCCACGGCGGTCCAGGTTCACCGGAGATCGCATTCACGCAGAAACATCCAACAGGACTGGAAAAGATATTTACGGTATGCTGGTGGGAGCAGAGGGGCAGCGGTATTTCTTACCAACGCAATATTCCAAAAGAAATGATGACAATAGACCAGATGATTTCTGATACCATAGCGGTAGTGCAATATCTGCGGCGGCGTTTCGGGAAAGATAAAATATACATAATGGGGCATTCCTGGGGAACCGTGCTGGGGACGCTTACGGCACAGCGGGCACCTGAACTTTTTCACGCCTATATCGGCATCGGGCAGGTTGCCCGGCAGGAGGAATCGGAACGACTGGCATATACTTACATGCTAAATAAGTTCCGAACCGCTGGAAATCAAAAAATGGTCCGTAAATTTAAAAAGTATCCTATTGATCAGGGAGGCGAGATTGGTATCAAATACCTCTCTGTACGAAGTGACGGGATGCAGAAGCTTGGCATTGGTACCATGCACCGCAGTAAATCCATGTTGGATTGTGTAAAAATTGTGCTTAGTTTTAAAGGTTACACATGGCAGGAAAAATTGAAGTTTCCCATGGGCAACAGTTTTTCTCTGAACTGTCTCTGGGATTTTGTACTCCAAAGTGATTTGATTAAACAGGTTCCCCGGCTGAAAATTCCGGTATACGTACTGCATGGTAAATTTGATTATCAGGTATCTTATGTAATTGCGAAACAATTTGTTCAGGGCATTGAAGCTCCCGTAAAAGGTTTCTATACCTTTGAGCGTTCCGCTCACAGCCCTTGTTTTGAAGAGCCCAAAAAGATGTGCCATATTTTGCGCAAAGATGTGCTGAATGGGAAAGCCGATTTGGCTGACAAACAGAAACAGGAATAAATGTTCCTATGAAAAACGCCGCAAACTTTAAAAAGTTGCAGCGTTTTTTTGATCATATAATCATGTATATTGGAGAGTCTGCCGATGCTATGGACTTATCCTGTACCGATATTCCAATGGTGACATATAACAAAACCGTTTAAAAACAGTTGCAAAATACTGGCTGGAAGAGAATCCATATTCATATGCGATCTCCGTCACAGTTCTATCGCTGTACAGAAGTTCATTTTTCGCTGATTCTATTTTTCGGCGCAAGATATATTCTCTGGGCGGTATCCCGGCTGCTTTCACAAAATTAAAATGGAAGCGGGAAACAGACAATACCATTTGTTGTGCCAGCTCCTCTATTTTAATATCATCTTTTATGTGATCTTCTATATAGCGCAAAACTTCTTCCATCTGTTTTTCTTCTTTTTGTTTCTCTTTTAGATTCTTTTTTTGATTCTCTTTTTTACCTATATTATCTTCTATTTCATCCTTTATTTCACTTTCCATGTTATCTGCTGTTTTATCCTGTAAATTATCCCATATATCTTCATCCCCATATTTTGCCGTGCAGGCGGTCAAGGATATCATCAGGGAAGACAACGCATTTCGAATTCTGGTATGATAAAACTCATCCGGATTCAGCATGATTTCCATAATCTCTTTGCACATCCCGGTCAATTGGTCATTCCCCTGATAAATCCTTCCCGTTTCTTTTTGAAAATGTTCCATGAGATTCTGTGCTTCTGATTTGTCACATAGAAACCCTGAATCTATTGCGCTTTTTAAATCCACTATTAAATAATATAATGATGATTTATCTTCGGGATTCCCTCCGGTACTATGCCATTCTCCAGGCCTGGCAATAAAAATATCGCCGCTGTTAACCTTATAGGATCTTTCCTCCACACTGTAAATCTGACATCCCTTTATCAGAAACACAAACTCTGTCATGTCCATATGGGTGTGCACTTTCAGCGGCCTGTGGGCTTTTGTATAATTTACTTTTCCCAAACGGAACAGCATACGTTCTCCCAGGTAGTACTCCACAATCTTTTTATCCTCTTTCACTGCACTTTTCCTCCGTAAAAATCCGTCTGGATATCTTTGTTTCATTTTCAACTGCAATATAAACTCAAAAGCCAAACCGGCAATTATGATCTACAATAATCTTAACAAAAATCAGCAAGAAAGGAAACACATTATGACACCAAAAGAAAATATGTTGAAAGCTATCCGGTTTGAATCACCAGACTACATCCCCATGACCTTTAAGATCAATGACTCCTGCTGGCACTCCTATCCTCAGGATTTCCTGTTTGAACAAATGGAGCGTCATCCGCTGTTATTTCCCGATTTTAAGCGTCCGTCTATGCCTTATACCCCCAAATACGCCGCAGTGGCACAAAAAGATGCCCCCTTTAAAGACGATTGGGGTTGTATCTGGCACACGAGCATGGATGGAATTACAGGTACGGTAACGGAACATGCGCTGGCATCCTGGGATTCATTTGAAAACTATCAAAGTCCAGATCCGGCTTACTGTATGGGTATCGGGCCTATTGACTGGACTGCTGAAGAGCGGCGCATCCAGGATCTGCAAAATCAGGGGAAGCTTGCTAAAGCCGGACTCAGGCACGGGCATACTTTCCTCCAGCTATGTGATATCAGGGGATACGAAAACCTCATTTACGATATGGCTGATGATGAGCCAAACCTTACAGGGCTTATAGATAAAATTGAATCTTTTAACCTGTATATCATTCATAAATATCTGGATATGAATGTGGATATCATTACCTATCCGGAAGATTTGGGAATGCAGACAGGTCCAATGCTGTCGCCCGCTCATTTCCGTAAATTCATTAGTCCAAGCTATAAACGCCTGATGAAACCCGCTTTAGAAAAAGGCACCATCGTCCATATGCATTCTGACGGTGATATCCGTATGCTGCTGGACGAGCTCTTAGTGAGCGGTGTAGGTATCATAAACCTCCAGGATCTTGTAAATGGAATCGACTGGATTGCAGATCGTCTGGCTGGACGGGTCTGCCTGGAACTTGACGTTGACCGGCAAACCATTACTTCCCAGGGATCCCCAGACCAGATCCATCACCTGATTCAGGAAGAAGTCCAGAAGCTCGCCTCTCCTAAGGGAGGGCTAATGATGATTTATGGCCTTTATCCCGGGATTCCATTAGAAAATGTCGTGGCTGTTATGGACGCTATGGAGCAATATGCTGTGTATTATTAGTAGATACCATGATATGCACTTATTAATTGTAAGACTGATATAAAACCATAAATTGGGGTTTGGCTGAGGAAGGCAACGCTTTGTAAAAGATAGGTAGTGTACGGAAAGAGAAGGGGGCGGACCTGGACTGGTGTTTGGAAGGCGTGTAGCAGATCTGTGCATTTACTTACCTTCCTGGAGTGTTTTTTGGCGGATCGTATTCGATGGCTCCCATCGGATACGAAGCGGGCAATGAGCTGCGAAATCCATCAGGATTACGGAGCGAATGCCCGCGTGCCGCCAAAAAGCGCTTCAGGAAGGTTAGAAAATGCCAGTTCTGCGTTAAGCCTTCCAAACACCAGTCCAGGTCCGCCCCCTTCTCTTTCCGCACACTGTCTTCCAATACAAAGCGCAGCCTTCCTCAGCAAAACCCAATTTTTATTTCCCCATACACAATACAACTAATCAAAGAAAATACTTCTCCTGGTTTCTAAATATCTCCGCCATAACCTCAATATTTTCCGCCGGCACATCTCCCGGTACCGCATGAGTGGGCGCCAGAATATACCCGCCTTTCCCTTTCATAATGCCTGCAGTTCTGACAATGACCTCCTTTACCTCCTGGGGCGCAGCAAATGACAATAAGGTCTGGGTACTGATCCCTCCCCAAAAAGTGAGTCTGCTTCCGATTTTTTCCTTTACATCTGCCATATTATAGATTTCCGGCTGAAAGGTCTGATAAACATCCAGACCAATCTCTATGAGATCCTCAAAGACAGCTTCGATATCCCCACAGGAATGCTGTATTACATATTTATCAGCACTTTTGATCTGGTGGTACATTTTTTTCATTTGAGGCCGTATGAATTCCCGCCATTTCTCAGGTCCCATGATCATTCCTTTCTGCTGACCCCAGTCATCTCCCAGACAAATGCCGTCAATATCATATTCCAACGCAATCTGTATTAACCGACAGTTATAATCACAGATCTTTCCCAGCAGTTCATGTACAAAGTCCGGTTCTTCTATCATGAACACCAGTAAATTCTCCATTCCGCACAGCGTCCATGCACGCTCGAACATAGAAAAGCTGATAGATGCTGCTTTAAATGTATTTCTTCCATTTCCGGAAAGCTGCCTTAACTTTTCACGTACCTGCTCCTCCTTGATTTCCGGGAAAGAATAGGATTTTAAATCCTCCGGTCTGCAAAGGATACAGGAGTCAATCACTCCGATATCCTTATCCACTCCGTTTCGGTTCCAGCATACACCAAAATCATCCATAAAATATCCTGGCTTGTCTGTGACCTCTGTATATCCGCTGTCAATTCCTGCCATATCAATGTCATTATCCAGCGTATCCTGATAATTACTCATTCCGGTGAATTGATGCATCTTTTCCAGTTCTTCCGATCCCAGCTCAATATAATGGGGTATTCTGTCTGTTTCCAAATGTTTGATGCAGTTTATTACCCGCTCTCTGCCTGTCATAATGTTCCCTTTCTGAGTCTGTTCTCAATATGTAGTTTGTCCGCAGTACACATCTTGACTCAACGCATGTCTTGACCCTCTTCGCATCTTGCCCGCAGCACGTGTCTTCCCTCAATGCATATCTTGACCCTCTACATCTTAACAACCGTCCCCATCACCCTGGCTTCCTCCGCTGCAAACGCAATCCTGTGCCCCTGGAGTGCTGACAGGGCTCTGGTACCTCCCGCTCCATCCTTATTTTCTCTGATCAACTGCAGAAATTCTTTCATTATCCCATAGTCTCCGCCGCCATGCCCTTCCTTTATAGCATCAATCAGAATCGTCTCTTTTTTTCCTTTCTTAAAATCGATTAATTCAATGTGGTCGTCTTCCAGCCTGCCGCTTATTTCCCCTTTGCTTCCCATGAGCTTTATCACTCTGCTGCAATCCCAGGAAAAAGCACTCATGGTAAAGGATGCCGTAACATGATTGGTAAATTCCAGATTCACAACCTGATGGTCTACCACGTCGTTATCACAGTCATAGACACATCTGCCATAAGGTCCTGTCCGAAGTGCATCCAGGATGGCTTCCTCGCTGGTATCCGGGCTAACTACTTTTTTAATAACATCTGCCTGCCAGTTATCTTTCCAGTCTATGTAAATCCCCGGCGCATAATAAGCACACTCATCTGCTGCCGGACATCGTTTTGCAGCTAACGCAGGTGCCTTTTCTTTTTTAAAGTGCCCCAGAGAACCAAAGGAAGAAACTCTGCTGCAGTCAGCATCCGCCAGCCACAAAAGGATGTCCATATCATGGCAGCATTTTGCGAGAATCATAGGGCTGGAACTTTGGCTGTTTCTCCAGTTTCCCCGTACAAAGCTGTGTGCCTGATGCCAGTATCCAACATTTTCAATCAACTGAATATTCTGCAATTCACCAATTTTATTTTCATCCAGCAGTTTTTTTATCGTCTTAAAAAATGGGGTATAGCGAAGTACGTGGCATACTAAGAATACATTCGGATATTCTGCCACCGCCTTTTCCATTGCAGCACATTCATCCGGCTGGTTGGAAACAGGCTTTTCCAGTAAAATATGATATCCTTTCTCCATTGCCTTTATTGTTGGAGAAAAATGTTCCTGGTCCTGTGTACAGATCAGCACCGCATCTGCCATTTTATCCTGCTGAAAAAAAGTTTCCCAGTTCTCAAAACAATTTTCATCCGGAATATGAAACTCCTTTTGAAAGGATTCCCTCCGCCTGGGATCGGGTTCCGCCACCGCAATAAATTCCAGTTCTTCCGGATGCCTGCCTGCATAGGATGCATAAGCCTGGGCTCCCCGCTGTCCTGCCCCGATCAGCGCCGCTTTTATCTTTTTCATCCGTTCTGTCCTCCTGTTGTTAGTGAATAACGTTCTACAGCTTCAATCATCACTTCATAATTTTTATATACATTTTCGGAAAGTATCCTCCCCAGCGGGCAGGACGACGGCATCAGCACAAAGCCTCTTCCCTCACCTTCCATCCCCTGGCACATGGCATGTTCCACTTTCATTTTAAATTCTTCCTGGCCCATCTGCTCCATATCACTGATTTCAAGCCCTCCAAATAAGACCATCTGCTGCCCATATTTTTTGCGCACTTCGGATAACTCTACATCGCCCTGGGGAACAGGTTCAATAGGATCCAGCCCGGAACATCCGGTCTGTGCGGTATACTCCAGAATATCTTTCTGCCTTCCATGCTGATGGATTCTGGCAAAACCGCCATACTTCTGTATTACCCCAACCAGATCACGGTCATAATCCGTTACATATTCCTTATACAGTTTCGGTGGCAGATATGGCGGCGCCGCATATTCCGGACCATATATACGCCAAAGCCGCCCCGGCAGATCTTCGGCAATCCGCGCCGTTTTTTTCAATAATATTTCCTGCGCCTTTTTTAACGCTTTATGAAAAAGTTCCCCCTCGGTCATCGCTATGATCATATACTCTTCCATATCCATTAGCGATGCTATCTCACACAAGGCATCCCCCGTTTCTATCATTACAATACCGGTATCTCCGATTTCTTTTTCCACGGATAGAATCTGCCGGTAATCCGGCTCTCCGATTTCTTCAGAAGGCAGTGCAATCCAGGCTTCCAGATCTTCTTCATCCTTAATAAAATGTTCCAGAATCCAGACAGTATTTACATCCGTATCCCGCCTTGTATGCTGACGCAGTGTGCGGTCCCCTGCCTTTATTTCCGTAATTACATGCTTACGTCCCTGCTCATCAAAATAGTTCGTTACTACCGTCTGTTTCTCCACCTGGGTAGCCGTATGCACAAATGGTATGTAACACATAATCATACGGTCTGTTTTTTCCCTGGCCAATTTCAGCAGGGGCTTCCAGGATGGATGATTATAAATGTTAAATGGATCGGGATCCTGCTCATCCTCCGAATACCCGTTGATTTCGTAAAAGGATACCGGCGGCCTGTCAACAGGTTCCCCCTTAAGAACAGCCATCAATCGTTCTTTTCTCGTCATAAACTTCTCCTTTTATTTCAATATTATTTCACTTTTATTTCAGTGCTGACGTTGCCGTCAAAGCATCTTCAATCTTTTCCCCGCACACGATATTCAGCAGAACAGCCGGAGCGCTGATCATTACCATAGTTGCCCCCAGCAGTCCCCAGTCCGTACCTCTTAATGAAGTAAAATAATTTAATGAAATGGGGAGGGATCTCATATTCTGTGAATCGATCAGCAGATATGCCAGTGAAAATTCATTCCAGGAATAATTCATGAATACCACAATCACAACCGTAGTCACTGCAGGCGCCACCATTGGCACCATAATTTTAAAAAATGTCCGAAATACGCCGCACCCGTCCATATAAGCCGCTTCCTCCAGTTCAAATGGCAGTGACCGGAAATAACCGGTAAATATGATTACCGATATGGGCAGAGCACTTGCGGTATAGAGCATAATCATCCCCTGGTAGGTATTACGCACTCCCAGATCGCCCATCAGGCTGAACAAAGAAAGTACGATTACAAAAACCGGAACAATCATCCCCACCTGCAGCAGATTTACCATAAAACTGCTGAGTTTAAATCTCATTCTGGCTACCGCATAAGCAAACATAATTGCACAAAATATGGTAAGCAAAATCGTTCCCGCAGTATACACCACGCTGTTCAGGAAAAACCTTGGGAAATCAAACGTTGTAAATGCATCTGCATAATTGCTGAACATCCATTCCGCAGGCAATCCGAATGGATTTATCATTACATCTTCCTTTGTCTTCAGAGAAGTCAGTACCATCCACAATAACGGGTACAGAAATAGAAAACTGATCATCACCATACTCAGCCAAAGGATAATTTTTCTGCCTTTTTTCTTCATTATAGCTCCTTCCTTTTGTCTAATATAACTCCCAGTGATTAACCAAATGTTCCGCCGGTCTGATCTTGTAATAGCACAGGTGTAAAATACTCAGCGCAGCCCGCTACACCTCCGTTTTTACACCTGCATACTCAAAAATCATCTTCACCGAACCATCCTGTTATTTACTTTAAGTTATACAAGCTCGATCCGCTCTCTTGCCACAAAGCGATTAATCAGCATAAACACACCGATGCCGATCACTGCAAAAATAACTGCAATCGCATTTGCCTCTCCAAATTGCTGGCTCTGGTATGCCTTATAATAAAGCTGATAGACAATGGTTCTAGTCAGATCTCCCGGCCCTCCGTTTGTCATAACCTGCACGTGTGCAAACATACCAAGGGTTCCGGCTGTAGATATAATCAGTACAAATTTAATGATTTCCTGAAGCAGGGGAATCGTAATATACCTGCACTGCTGGAAGAAATTAGCTCCCTCTACCTTTGCTGCCTCCATATAGGTCTCCGGTATGGAACGAATTCCGGAATATAACAGAACCATATTGTAGCCAATATACTGCCAGACGAATACAAACGCCACACACCAGATCGCCGTCTTTTCATCTATCAGCCAGGTGTGTATCAGTTCACTTAATCCTAATTTTGTCAATAAAGTATCGATAATTCCCCAATTGGGCTGTAAGACCATTTTCCACATGAGACAGATAACGGTAATGTTTAATACTGTTGGCATAAAATACGTGATCTTGACATAACGCCTCATTTTTGCCGAGCAAAGGTTGATCAGCAGGGCAAGGAGCAATGATACAGGGCCTGCAATCAGTGTCTGCAGCAGTACAATTTTTAGTGTATTGGAAACAGAATGCCAAAACACAGGATCGGTCAGAACCGCACTGTAATTCCCGATTCCCACAAACTTCCCTATCTTAAATCCATCGTATTCAAAAAAGCTCGTATAAATAGTCGGCAGCATAGGGTATAAAATAAATATACTAAATATGATGGTGGCTGGTGCCAGGAACACCAGTATGATCCATTTCTTGCTTAAATATCTGTCCATGGCTTTACCTCCCCATCCAATTACTTCTCAGCATCTTTCTGCAGTTTATCCATAGTGGTGCAAAATTCATCTGCCGTCAACTGCTTGGTCAGCAGTTTTCCAATATTAACTTCTAATTCCGCTTTGACCGAATCTTTCAGGAAGTTAGATGCATAATTTGGTATTACATCCATTCCCTCCTGGTTAAACAGATCATAATAGTCCTTGGTGATAGGGGAAAGTTTTGGTTCTGTTCCAACATCCATCCCCACTGCATTTCCCATTTCTTCCGAGAAGAATTTGGCATCCTGTTCCACCATCCACTCTGCCAGTTTCACTGATTCCTCAATGTTTTCACTGTTTTTGGATACCATGTAACCGCCATATGCCTGTCCCCAGCCATTGAGGAATCCAGGTGTCTTATTAAAAGTTGGAAGTGAAAAATAATCCAGATTCTCCATTTTGTCAATTGAACCATATACCCACAATGGTGCATAGATCATAGGGGATTTGCCGGATGTGAACAGTGCCACATGTTCATCATAAGTAGTAGTTGCCGCATCTTTTGCAAATGCACCGGCATTGATCATCTGTTCATATTTCTTCATGGCGTTTCGGAACGGTTCTGAATCAAATCCCATATCTCCGGCTATAATCTTCTTCATATTTTCGGGATCATCCATGGTAATCAGTTCCTGGGGTAAAAATGCGTATGCCGTAAAACTGCCCAGCATAGAGATTGGAACATAATCTTTTGCCGCAAACTGGGTGCAGGCATCCAATAACTCTTCAAAATTTGTGGGTACTTTGATATTTTCCTTTTCAAATATCTCTTTGTTATAAATCATTGCTGCGGTATAGTAGGCGTCCATCCCCGCACTGATTGCATAGATATTACCATCGCTGTAAGGAACCAGCGCCGATTTTGTTTTATACCGGTCAATAAATCCGTCTTTTTCAATATAAGGCGTCAGATTCACTGCATTATCACTTTCCAGAATAATATTCCATCCGAAAAATACATCGGGCAGCTCCCCGGAAGCATTGTAGATACGCAGTTTTTCCTGATATCCTTTGCCCGGAAGTTCAAATTCCACATCCAGATTCGGAAGGTCATTTTTCACATTTGGCGCGTAACATTCGTTGTATAATCTTACTCTGGCTTCGTCCTCAGACATCAAAAATGCCTTCAGTTTTACCGGTTCTCCCGACGCTGTTTCTGCCGTCGCCTGCTGCTTATCTTCTGCTGCTTCTCCGGTTTCGTTTCCCGCTTCATTTCCGGCATCTGTTTCTCCTGCTGCTGATTCACCTCCATCTGTTTTCCCCGCTGCCGTTTCTCCTGCTGCCGTCTCACTCTTTGCGGGATTCTCCGTATTTCCGCTCTTTCCTGTGGAACACCCCATACAGATTAAAGATGTAATCACTAGTACCGCCGCCGCTTGCATCCATTTCTTTCTCATATCTTATCCTCCTTCAGATATTAATTGTAAATTCAGTATATCTGACTTAGCAGATCTCCGTAAGACAATATTGTTTGTTCATTGGTAATATTGTTTGATTTTCATAAATGAAAAAAGAAGCTTTCCCCGGGATTGCGCTGCATATAGATGGTAAATAAACCACCTGGTTTTGGAAAGCCTCTTTTCTTGATATCCTATTCAATTTTTTCCATATATTTGGACGGTGAAACACCGGTATATTTCTTAAAACATTTCCCAAAGTACCCCAGATCCCCATAGCCCACCTGTTCAGCCAGCAGCGTCATATTCCGGCATCCCTGGTCAATTAATGTCTTAGCCCGTTCAATCCGAAGAGATGTAATATATTGATTCAGCGTAATTCCAGTCTGCTTTTTAAAGCTGTGACACAGATAATGGTAATTCACATAAAAATACCCTGCAATGTCATTTATTTTAAACTCCGCTTCACAAAAATGCTCCGCAATATAAGCCTTAATTTCCTCCAGCTGCTTCATCCCTCTGGTATTTTTGTGCTCACTAATATAACACAGCGCTTTGTCAAATAAGTCCAGAATCCTGCTCTGTGCCTGGCTAATGGTATGAATGCCATCCAGCATCTCCATGGGTGACTGCATTTGGGGAAATAGTTCTCCAAATGGAACCGACACTTCCTCCAGATACTCCAGACAGGTGAAAATAAATTCCATGCAATGACACTGCAGCATATCATAACTGATGCGGTGCTCCTGGGCTTCCGTAAAGATCTTTTTCACAATACACTGTACGGAATCCCGCTCTCCCTGCCTCATCCCCATAATTAATTCATTCCTGATTCCCGAATGAATCAGGGTATTCTGACTGATAAAAGATTTCGTCTTCTCATAGTCAACCACACTGTTTCCCCCACTGTTATATTTATTTTTCAGGGAAAATAATGCCTGTTGATAAGATGTTGAAATTCCTGCCGGATCGGATGCTGAATTCCCGATTCCGATGGTAACGGTAAATGGAAGGTGTTTAGAAATAAATTCTGCCATTTGAAGCACACATTTTTTAATTTCAGATTTGCTATTATCTTTTGATACATCCCCGCACAACAGGCAGACGATGCTATCCCGTTCATCCACGCAAAAATAGGGATGCATATTGCCGGGAATCAGCTCCTGGGCAATGTTTCGCACCGCATATTTCCACAATTCCTTATCCGCCACATCCCACTGTCTGGATTTAAAATCATCAATTTCCATGACCAGCACAACAAAAAAATGATAATCCAGATTCATCCCTTCCTGCCCTGGTGGCATTTTACCATGTGCACTTCCGGCTGAAACAACTCCCCGAATTAAATCGTTTAAGATCTTTTCCTCCAGCAAAGGCTGATTTCTTTTTACCTGTTTCTCCAGACTGGATAGTTTTACCTGGTAACTGCGCAATGCTTCCACTTCTTTCGAAATCTCCCGGATCCCCTGGCACAGTTCTTCTTCATTCAGCGGCTTTAACAAATAACTTTTCACACCGTAATTCATTGCCTTCTGCGCATATTGGAATTCACTGTGGCCGCTTAAAATTATGATTCTGGTTTCCAGCTTCCGTTCGTATATCAGCTTACTGAATTCAATCCCGTCTATAATCGGCATATTAATATCCAGAATTACGATATCCGGCTCTTCCCGTTCCACCAAAAGCAAACCTTCTTCCCCATCAGAAGCTTCACCTGAAATATGACAACCCATTCCCTCCCAATCAATACATGAATTCAAATACTGCCGAAAGTAATATTCATCATCTACAATCACTACCTTTGTCATAGATTCTACACCTTGTCCTTTATCGCCTTTCCGATTTCTTCTTACCGTCCTATATCGCCCATCCAATTTCTTTTATACACTCTCTTTTATATACTCTCTTCTATCACCTTTTCGATATCTTCTTCATCTTATCTTTTACCGCCTGTCCTTCTTTGGAATTCGTACAATGACTTCGGTATAAACCCCATAGCTGCTGCTGACAGCCAGTCCATAGGAAGCCCCAAACACCAGCTTTAACCGGTTATCAATAGAATTCAGCCCGAAGCCCCCTCTTTCATCCGTCTTTTGATCCGTCAGCACTGAATCCAGTTTTTCTTTTCGGATCCCCACTCCATTGTCATAGACCGAAATCAAAATATCATCTGCATCACTATAGTACTTAATCCGGATATCTGATTTGACTTTTTTAGGCTTTATTCCATGGTAGATTGCATTTTCCACCAGGGGCTGAAGCGTTAGTTTGGGAATAATATATGCTGCCAGCTTCGCATCACCCTCAATCTGATAATTTAATTTATCTACATACCGGATGCCCTGCATATACAGATAATTCTGGATCAGATCCAGCTCCTCCTTCAGCGTTATGATATCCGAACCATTACTCAGGGAAATACGATAAAAATTCCCCAGGGATCTGGTGTACCGCATGGCATTATCTTTCATGGAAATCCCGATTAGTGAAATAATGGTTTCCAGTGAATTGTATAAGAAATGGGGTTTAATCTGCGCCTGGATTAAACGGAATTCGTAATCCCTCTTCCGCTCATTTTCAATTACAATCTGATGCATCAGCTCCTGTACCCGGTCCACCAATTGATTAAATCTTCTGGTGAGCAGATTCAGTTCCTGTGGCGAGCGTACCTCCGTGGTATGGCTGTTTCCATTAATACAGTCAAAGGATTTCATGGCAACCGCAAGTTTATGTATCGGCTTTGTTACTCTGCTGGCTATTGCATAGGACAGCACGAAGGAAATTACAATTGCGATGATACCAATGTTCACCATTGAAAGCGTTATTTTGTCCATTTCACTTACCAGATAGCGCTTGGGCACAAAGTCCATGACCTGCCAGTGATTAATGGGGATCTGTTCCGTCGTAATGATATAGGCATCCTTTTTATTTGCATAGATCTCCAGGTCCCGGATATCCTTATACAACAGCGATTTATCGGAAGAAGAAATGATATTCATATCTTCATTTACAATATACAGCTCCGCATTTTTTTCGATAATATCCCGGTAAAACCCGCTTACCTTGCTCTCCTTTACAATTGCAAATACATACCCCAGTACATCCGGTGACCAGATATCCATAACCTGCTTGGTGATTACAAATACATTTTCCGTCCCCACCAGTTCATTTTTCATTTCCAGAGGTCCATACCAGGTTGGTTTATTGATAATGTCAGACATCTGGATGTTATTCTTTTCAAATGTACTGCTAAAATTCTCTTTGGAATACATGCCCATATCATAAAAGGTTCCGCTTTTTGAAAGAATCACAACAGAATCTATGTAGGAATTCAATGCCGATTTTGCATAAACTGCACGAATCAGTTTCATTTTGATGTTATATCTTTCTTCTTCTGAAATGGGAACCTCATCATGGTACTTTAATATTTCCTGTAAGGTACTGTCTACGGATAAAGTGAGGATATAATCATTGATGCTGTTTACCAATAGCTCCATATTATTGCACACCAGGGAGACCTCCCTTTGCTGGAACATCTTTGCTTTCTCTGTTATTGTTTTTTCGAAAAGAACATTGGAAATGACCGCAATTGCCAGAATGACTACAATAATATTTAATGCACTGAAAAAAAAGAATCTCTGCTTAATCGTTGATTTTATTTTTAATGAAATATGCGGCACCTTCATTTGACAATCCCCCTGAGTGATATGGATTTATTGCAGCAAACACCTTTTGATTATGGCACTGGTTTTCTATATCATACTATTGAAACGGTTGTGAATCAATTATTTCCAGTATTTTCTACCCGCTTACTTTTTACAGTTTTTACATAAGCCTCTATGTTTGCAAACGGAACCTCCGGCTCCAGAACATGGGTAGGCGCTATCACAAGTCCACCATCTCTGCCCACACATTCTATCATTCTATTCACTTCCTGCGTTACCTCTTCCGGTGAACCAAAAGGCATTGTAGTCTGGGTTCCGATGGTTCCCCACAGATTCACCCTGCTGCCATACCGCTCTTTTACTGCAATTGGATCCATACATTCCGGCTGTATCGGGTTTAGAATATCCACGCCGATTTCAATCAGATCTTCAATGATATCAGAAATATCTCCGTCTGAATGGTAATAGCACAGGACCTTCGGATTGACCGCCTTCGCGCTGTCAATCCCACGTTTCAGCCGGGGTTTCAGCCATTTTCTCCATAGCTTTTTATCCATCATCATCCCCCGCTGCGTAGCCACATCATCTCCAAACACCACGATATCAAATCCTGCTTCTGCACATTTCTTCGCCATTTCACATTTTATCCTGCACATACGTTCCAGGCACGCTTCCGCCATTTCTTCATCTGCCAGCATATCCATGAGCAAATTTTCCATGCCCCTCAAATACCAGGCCGCTTCAAATATATCAATATTACATCCTGAGGTATTCATGGTGATGCAATCTAATGCTTTCAGCTCTGCGATAGTCTCTTTTAACCCATCCCACCGATAATCCTCCAAAATATCAGGAAGTGGAAAATCCCATACCTCTTCCGGTGTTTCAAAGAATTTCATGGGAGATACAAACTGCCGGAAATGATAGCCGGTACTCCCCGCCTTGTACCCAACACCCCACTCATCATAATAATCATAGGATTGTCCTGCAAAATAGGCGGAAAAATCCTGCAAGTGTTCCGTGGGACGGATTCTTACAGGTATTATGCTGCTGCCATAATATTTTCGGTAATCTGCTGTATGGTATCGCCGCTCAAACTCAATTTCCAGTTCCTCACTTAACCGTATAAAAAAAGGAATCTGCTCTGGCTGCCGGTGTGACATTGCCATAAAAAAGTTTTCTCTATTTGTCATAATGTTTACCCCTTTGCAATTTATTTTGTTATAATCAAAATTATATCAATTAGAGAGCCAGCCGGCTTTGTCAATTATGATACAATGTTTGCAATTTACATTCGTTATACATGATCTGATTTTTGATTTCCATGATTAATTTAATCAGTAATTTCAACAGAAATTTCATCATTATCTTCATCCGTAATTTCAACAGAAATTTTATCAGCTATTTTCATCAATGATTTGATTATTTGCCTTGGAGGATTCCCAATGAAAAAAGATTATCAGGATACTTACTTAGACAGCTCTGTCATCATAGAATCACTTAAGACCGTCCATTACTTTAAATTTAGTCCGGATTATAATTACAGGGGGGAAAGTCATGATTTCTGGGAATTTATTTATATCGACTTTGGAATTTTGAATGTCCGCATAGAAAATGATATATATACTTTGGAAAAAGGAGATTTGGTATTGGTTAGCCCGGATGCCTTTCACAATGTATGGGGAAATTACCAGCATCCATCCGATATCGCTGTTATTTCATTTCGAAGCCCCAGCTCCCGCTTATCGGGTCTTTCCCATAAAATCATCAAAACCAGTCAGCGGCAGCAGTTTTTAATCAGCCAGTTTCTAAGGGAAGCCCGTCTAACTTTTGCGACCGAACTTGAAAAACCAGCCATTTTAAAATTAGAAAAGAGAGAGCATCTGCCCTTTGGCTGTGAACAGTGCCTGAAAAATTATCTGGAACTGCTGATCATTGATCTGGTACGAAAGGACACGGAATCTCTTGAGGCAGGGGAACTTATAAAATCAGAAAGCAATACTACCGGTACTGTTTCTTTAAGTTTAGCACCTTTTAGTTTTGCTTCTCCTAGTTCTGCTCATTCCAGTTCCATTAAATTACACAAAGAAAGGGCTATTATCAGGCAGATACAAGATTATTTTGAAAACCATTTGGGTGACTCCTCCCTTACCTTACAACAAGTCTGTAGGGAAAATTGTGTCTCCAGTGCTCTCCTTCAACAAATATTCCGCCGTAATCTGGGGACCGGTGTGATTGAATATTATAATAACCTCAGGATTGAACGCGCCATGCATCTGATTCAGATCGGGAAATATAATATGACAGAAATTTCCGATATTTTAGGATATAACGGCCTGCATTACTTTTCGAAATGTTTCAAAAAAGCAGTTGGTCTTCCGCCAACTGCCTATGCATCTTCCATTGAAGTATTGCATCATTCGTATGAATAATTCTTTTATTAGAATGAAAATATATCTTTCAAAGAATAAAAATAAGACAGCCGATTCATAAATTATCCGATCAAATTCTATATTTGGACATTTCATTCCGGTATAAAATCTGATCTTCCAATATATTTTCAGCTGTCTTATTTTAGAGCATGTTAGAAAAGTTTATTACGACACATAAACTTTACAAGTTGCCTTCTTTCCAGTTGCTGTTTTGACGGTTATAGTTGTATAACCTTTTTTCTTTGCCGTGACTTTACCTTTGGAATTGATTTCCGCAACTTTTTCTTTTGAAGATGTAAATTCCAATTTGTCATTTGCAGATATCGGCGTTCTGAGAACCTGTAACTTCATTGATTTACCCTTTTTCAGGTTTATCGTCTTAGCTCCAAAAGAAACTTTGTTCGTACCGACAGCATTTTCCTGTACGATAACGGTACATTTCGCACTGACACCACTCTTCATCGTAACTGTAATATAAGTAGTTCCTACTGATTTCGCCGTAATCTTTCCGGTCTTTTTATCAACCTGAGCTACCTTTTTATTTGCCGATGTCCACTTACGTACAGTATCCCCTGCACTACTGGACTTCACCTTTAAGGCTGTTGACGTCTTCTTAACCTGCATCGTTGTAGATTTGGCATTTAACTTAACTTTTGCTTTCTTTTTCTTGATATCTCTTTTTTCTAAAACGATATCACAGCGTTCACATTTTTTAACTTCCACACCTTTCGCGAAGATTGTAGGTGCTTTTTCTACTTCCCAGTCTCCTGCACTATGTCCCAATGCCGGAATTTCTTCCGATATCTGATCCGGACACCGCATACATACTTTAGTATGAATGCCTTTATCGGTACAAGTGGCTTCTTTCGTAATGCTCCATTCACCATAATTGTGTCCCAGTGCCGGAATCTTGACCATGTCCTTTTCCTCGTTGCATCTTCTGCAATAAATAGATTTGGATCCATCCTCGGTGCAGGTTGCAACTTTATTAATTGTGTAATTGGTTTTCCAGTCATGTCCTAATGCTGGAATTGCTTCCGTTACTACATCACCACACACACTGCAAGTCTTTGTACGGCTTCCCGCTTCTGTACAGGTTGCTTCTGACACTGTCCAGTCTCCGTATTTATGCTCGGATGCAGGAATCTCTGTAACTTGGTCTCTCACATCACATCTCGTACAATGAATGGACTTTTCACCTTTTTCTGTACAGCTTGCGGCTTTATCTACCGTGAATTCTTTTTCCCAGTCATGTCCCAATGCTGGAATTGCTTCCGTTACTACATCACCACACACACTGCAAGTCTTTGTACGGCTTCCCGCTTCTGTACAGGTTGCTTCTGTTGTCACTTTCCAGTCCCCGTATTTATGCTCCAATGCAGGAATCTCTGTAACTTGGTCTCTCACATCGCATCTCGTACAATGAATGGAATTTTCACCTTTTTCTGTACAGCTTGCGGCTTTATCTACCGTGAATTCTTTTTCCCAGTCGTGTCCTAATGCTGGAATTGCTTCCGTTACTACATCTCCGCAAACACTGCAGGTCTTTGTACGGCTTCCGGCTTCTGTACAGGTTGCTTCTGTCACTTTCCAGTCACCATATTTATGCTCCGATTTCGGAATCACCGTGATCTCTTTTCTGGTACTACAGGTTGTACAATGAATGGATTTTTCACCTTCCGTAGTGCAGGTAGCTGCTTTATCCACTGTAAATTCACTGTTCCACACGTGATCCACTAATGCAAGCCCCGCACCTGTTACCTTAGTTGCATTGAGCTTTGCATCCAGGGTTGTGATCTCACCGTTTGTGGAAAACTTTATGTTTTCCGATGGGTTTGTTAACTTTAATGCTCCTAATTTAACCTTACCTGTTGTAGATATTTCTGACAGGCGGTCTACATAAAAAGTGAAGATTGTTTTACTTCCATCTTCTTTTCTGATCATCTTGTGGTAGGTGGAGGGGGACGTATCGTCCCACTCCATGGTACCTTCGGCTTTTTCATTTACAATAATGTCAAATTGTACGGAATATGCCACGCTGTCCAAATTTTCCACCTCAACTGCCCATTCATTGGCAGTGTCTGTAACGGACAACTTTATTCCAGGCTTCTCTGATGCTGCCAGGGCTGTCATGGAGTATAGCAGCATAAGTGCCAATACCCCCAAGAGAACCTTAACCGTTTCTATCTTCCTCAATTGTTCATCCCTCCATCTGCTCCATCGGACTCCAGCCTGATATTCGGCATAGTTTCTTCCGTTGGAGATTGTATCCATAAGGTATTGCTTACGAGACGTTTGCTATCCGCGTTGTTCGGATCGTCTGTACGATACATTACAGCCTGGATTTCAGCCGGAAGTACACTATTTCCACATACACCCTCTGTGAGTGCCGCTTCTTTTTGTACATCAGGTATAAAGATCCAGAAACCATTATTGATCGTTGTCATATCTCCTTCTTTTGGCTCTTCCGCAAAGAGTAATGATACACCGTTCATCGGTCTTTCTACTAATTCAATACTGCTGTCGTCTTTACTGTTATCAACATTGTTAAATCTGCCCTGCAGTAAAATGGTATTATAGACCGGATCTCCACGATAGGTACCTGTCACAATTAAAGTACCTGCCTTAATGACATCTTCTTCTGCCTCACCATACTGGTAATCGCTTTCCAGATAACCGATAGCAGTTTCACTGATTTCAATATCATCACCCGGATAAGACATAAAATCAATGTCATCCATGGTCAGATCATCCGGTAAATTGGTAATCCTGATATATTTCTCATCATAGGTGTCAATTCTGCCGTCTTCTCTTTCAAAGAGATATGTCTGATCCGTAGATCCAACTACGTCCTGATCAAATACCTTAATATCCTTGTACTGGATACCATCTTCGCTAACAGAAACCGTAAGCTTACCGGCTGCCCTGGCACGTTCATACTTCGGTGCCTGTTCCGTTACTTCCTCTGTAACCTTTTCCGTTACCGGTTCTGTTTCTAATTCTGTTTGTACATCTGTTTGAGTATCTGTTTCTGTATTAAATTCTGTATATCTTTCTGTATAAGATTCTGCATTGGATTCTGCATTGGATTCTGTATTGGATTCTGTATTTGCTTCCTTCCATGCTTCTGTAACTGCTTCCGAATTGCGATCCGCCTGTGTCTGCGTCTCCTCAGATTTGCCTGAATCGGAAAGAGCTGCTTTCAATTCCGGTAAAGAATTGTTCTTCACCATCTTGGCTTTCGCTTCTGTCACAGCTTCTGTTATCGCTTCTGTAACTGCTTCAGAAACTTCTTCAGATGTGGCATTTTTCTGTGTAGCCTGTCCTTTTATTTTGATACCTGCAATGGAGATATTCTCATCTTTCATTGTTACAATAATAGAACCGTCCTCATCAATCTTATAGCTCCATGACTCACGAGGTACCAGATTATCATGTTGTATCTTAATAGAAGGTGATATTGCCTCAGCAATCACATTTCCGAGTACATCAATAGCTTTTACGGAATACGTAACTTCTCGGTTATTCATGGAACCAATCAGATCCGTAAAAGTAGTATCCTTCGTAAATCCAATACCCTTTCCATTTCTGCTGATCTCATAGCCCTGTACCATAGGATCTTCAGGTGTAAGCCCGGATACGGTAACCGTAGCTGTTTTCTGATCAATCGAAGCGTTTACTTCAATACTTCCGCTAACCGGCGTACTGCCCGCCATCGCTTCTCTTCTGGACTGATCATTGAGATAATAAATCTTACGGCTTTCTTTCTCATATTGACCCATTTCTGCTTTGGCTTCATCACTCAGCACAATTCCCCAGTGCTCAAAGAACTCTGTCAAATCTTTCTGCGCGATATCACTTGCTACCACTGCAAATCTCTGGTCACCCGAGAATCCGCTTCCCTTTTTCTCACGGTAAGCCTTGTTCACCAGGTTATAGAAATTATCATCTGCTCCCAGGTCATATGCCAGATGCAGCTGCCAGTACATTCCCAGTCCAACAAACACATCATTTGGCAAACCTACTGCTCCAATTGAAGTTTTTTCAAATATTTTTTCGTACTTATTACTTGTTTCCAGTCTGGAAGGAAGAGCATTCTGACCTCCGTCATGGGTCTGTCCAAACAGGGAATAAATATTATTCGTGGTTTCTGCTTTTCCTAATGTATCCATCTGATGTCCGATTTCATGTGCGATACCCCATCCGTAAAGTGCATTAGACTTTCCTTCTCCGGTCACACTGGTTGGCCTGCCCTGAGCAAGTGCTCCGGTAGAACCATACCCAATTCCGATATGGGAACCGCTTGCATACATAAATGCTCCTGCAAACATACGCATATAGCGAATATTAACTCTGGATCGTTCGGCTTTCATATTGTCCACACCATGGGTGGTATATAATACATTCAGGAGTTCATCCCATGCAAGTACATTATTGTACAGCTTATCTACTTTTTGCTCCAATGTTTCCACTGAACTTTTAACCGCATCACGTACAGGAACTGCCGGTAGTGATAATAATACGTTCGGTAATGAAATTTCTGTGCTATTTTTAATATTGGTTGTAACGTTTTTGGCAGGTATGGTACTGGTGTAGGCTTCTAATTCAGTAATATAGCTTGCAATAGCCGTCCTTCTCTGCTCTTCATTCATACTTTCCCAATCTGACAGCTCAAGTACTGGGAAACTTGTATACTCACCCCGAACCTGCAGCTTAATCTCATTCTCATTATGCCCGGAATACTGCAGATAAAGCGAACCACCCTTTTCTGCATTAATTGACATAAGCTGTGGGATCTTAATCACATTTCTTCCACTGGTCAATCGAATCTCGCTGCCCGCCCATGAAGAAGCTTCTGCAAAATACTGTGTGGGTGTTATCGTAACCGTTTCACCTTCCGGTATATCTGCGTAGATTACAATTTGTTTTCCTGCATTTGCAACAACACCTAATGGCTGGAATGAATTGATCTTCTTTAAGTTTCCGGTCGTGTCTCTGGAATCAACACCATCAATTATCTTTCCTAATTTAGATGCATCGTTATTCAGTAACGCCCTGGCAATAGATATTTCATCCAGCAGAATATCTTGATCAACATAATATCCTGTAGTGTCTTTAAGTAATGCTTCCAGTTCATCAATCTGACCTTTCGTTACTCCATCTGCAAGCTTCGTGAAACTCTTATTTGCAAAAAGTGCTTCTACTTTTTCATTAATACCGGAATAATCGTAAAATGCAATCTCAGACAGAGACACATTCCCGGAACCGGTATATTGCCCGACTTCAACCCCAATTTTCTTTATATCTTCGGTTTTGGGGAATGTTAATACTGCAAAACCTGTGGTACCCGGATTTCCCTTTAGTGGTAAATTACTTGCCAGTTTCGTCTCCTTGCCATTACTATCCCAGACTCTAATGTTATATGTAGCTATATTCTTCTTATATATTCCATCAAGCCTTGGCACATAGACCACATAATCCATGGTTTTCGGTTCTTTAAATTCGAAGACAAATTCTCTGCTCTGATACCAAACATTTGCCGTCCAGTGAGTAAAATAATCTCCATCTAAAACATCCCACACCTTAAATGTTCCCTGGTAAGCCGGATCTACATTCCAGGATGCAGTCATACTGATATTCGAAACATTATCATTGGAAATTCTATTTAAAGTTGGAATTACCGGTGGAACTATTTCTTCTCTTTTCGGTATGCCGGTTGATATCAGAGATTTTCCACTCTCACCCACTGCGTTGCTGGCTGTAACATAAACTTGATATTCTTTATCATTAATCAAATTTGGTATTACATAACTTGTTGCTGTTAATCCGCTCTTTGCTTTCACATAATTGCCCGTACTGTCCGCCAGCTTATAATAGACACTATACGTTTCCGCATTCTTCGTCTTACCCCAGCTTGCCTTCAGGGAATTATCACCGGAAGCAACCTTTAAATTATCCGGAGGTGAAGGCGGTGTCTTTGGCTTCGGCGTAGCCGCTATTTCCTGTGACGCCGGACCCTTCCAATCTCCGTTCACTGCATATACGACAAAATAATATGTAATAAGATTCTTTAACCCTTTTATCTCTGCCGTTGTTCCTTCTACGGATACCTGATCGGTATATTTTCCGGATTCCAAACCGTATTTCACCATATATCCGGTTACATTATCTACTGCTTTCCATGTTAATGTGACAGTTTCATTATCTTCTGCCGCCTGGACATTCTTTGGAACAGCGCTGTCATTGGTAGGATTAGCCGGAACAATATCTTTTAAGAATTTAATTTCTTCCACTACCGCATAGGTAGGCTTGCCTTCTTCATTTGCTACCTTGGTTACGGTAATCGTTACTTTCTTCACCGCTACCCGTGCTCCCAGATTGATGACAACCGTGCTTCTGCCTTCTCTTGTTTCGATGGCATGTACTCCCTGGGGTACTTCGTTGGAAAATTCAAATTTCTCCGTATAGATCTTACCATTCTCTTCGTAATCTACCGTTGCCACTCCCGCTTCAATTGCGCCGGAGGAAGATGGAGATGCGATCTCAATCTGTACCATCTGTACGGGCTGTTCAAATGACACCGGAATACTCAGATTCTTACCTTCACTTGTTTCAAATGTTACCGGTGCGGAGTTTGGTTTCAGAATATCTTCTGCAGCACCTGTAGTTACAGTCACATCCTCAGGCAGATCCTTCATTGTTGCCACTGCCGCTGCAATGACTTCCGTATCATATAATACTGCCTGTCCTACTGCACTGCGGTTACGGTTCACCAATGCAATATCCTTGATGTCAACGATACCATCGCAATTTAAATCTGCTGCAGCATCTTTAGAACCTGCTGCAATATTTTGTGTCCCTAATGCAGTCTCTACTACTGCCAAATCCTTGTCATTTACAGCACCGTCACCATTTACATCTCCCATGGTAAATGCCTGGCTCTTTGTATCCAGTACAATTTTTTTAGAGAAATCTTTCAGTGCAATTTTATCAGACAGGTAGGATTTGTACCCCTTTCCCTTTAATGCAATCTGGTAATCGCTGTTATTTGGTAAATTGGTAAAACTGACATTGTAATAATTTACCTCAGACTCTGTAGTGATCGGAACCCCGAAACTATTCAGCGCCTCCATTTTTGCGACACCATTATGGTCTTCTAATATAGTAAAACCTTTTTCATCCTCTGTTTTTTCACCTAATTCAATTTCAGCCAAAACACTTCCAGATCCATTCAGCAGCTGCGCTTTTATATCTTTTTGCTGAACGGTATTCAACGCTTCCGGATAGCTGAGATCCAGGACTACGCTAATATCACCGTTACCTTTTGTGCCAGCTGCAGCATCCTTTTCATTCTCTGCTGCAAATGCTGTTACATCAACACTTGTAAACAGAAGAATCATGGCTAAAAAACCTGCCAATACTCTCTTCATTATATTCTCCTTCCTCATAATATGTTTTGGAAAAAGTCTGTTGATTTACTCCATAATTTACCATATTTAGAGTTTAAAAAAACAACTGCTCGTCATCTACAAACAATTGTTTTTTCGACAGACTTCTCCTTAATTCATACTACTATGATGCCTTAAGTTGGTAAATTTGTCAATAGTTTTAGTCACATATTTCCATCAAGTTTTAATTTTTATTTTTCTCATGTGACCGCACTTCTTTATTTCGTTTTATTATAATTAAACTGACTTCAAAACCTCCTTCACATCTCTGAGATTTTCACATATTTTCAAACATTTTTTCTCTATTTCTTCCGTAGGCCGGTCCAGATCCGGTACCATGACTACTTTACAGCCGGCACTTGCTCCCGCCCGGATTCCATTCGGACTGTCTTCTAAAACCAGGCACATTTCCGGATCTGTATCCAGCTTTTTTGCAGCCAACAAAAAAACATCCGGTGCCGGTTTGCTATATTCTACTTCATCACCGCAGACAACTGCATCAAAATCCATAGGCAGCCCAGCCAGTTCAAAGTACCATTCCACCGTGTTCCGGTGGGTGGATGTGGCCAAAGCTCTTTTATACCCTTTTTCCTTTAGATATGCTAAAAGCTCTGTCAATCCATCTTTCATAGGCATTCCGTACTGATTCAGCCAGCCGTTTAGATACTCACACCGAAGACTGCGTGCCTCATCGTAATCCACCTGCTCTCCATACCATTCAAAGAAAAGATTTCTGGCATCTGCCACATTTCTTCCACGGGTCTGTGATAGCTTCTCGTCATCAATTTCAAATCCCAGAATCCCCCCTGCATATTTCCAACCGTCTGCTGCCAGCCTTTCCGTATCAAACATCAATCCGTCCATATCAAAAATCACAGCCTTAACTGCACCGTTATTCCGCTCTTTCTTCATCTTCTGTAACTGGCACGGCAAATACCGCTCTATTATTAAACCAGTTTTTCCTCCCAATCTTTTTCTTTAAAACCAACCAGTACAAAATCATCCCCTACTACCAGCGGTCTCTTAACCAGCATTCCATCGGTTGCTAGTATCTCATATTGTTCTTCTTCACTCATTTGCGGGATTCTTTCTTTCAGGTTCAATTCCTTATAGACCATACCGCTTGTATTAAAAAACCGTTTTAAAGGTAGTCCGCTTCTGCAATGCCATTCTTTAAGCTCTGCAGCTTTTGGATTTTCTTCTTTTATATGGCGGTCTTCAAATTCCACCTGATGTTCTTTCAGCCACTTCTTTGCTTTCTGGCAAGTAGTGCATTTTGGATATTCTACAAATAATACTGACATCTATTTTTTCCTCCTGTAATTTCATTTTCCTTATAGTTTGAAACAGACTTTATTACCAAAAATAAAATAAGGGAATATGCTCAGATACCCCATGCATATTCCCCTTTAAATCATCAACCAATCCGGTACAGCAGATATCTATTGTCCCGGAGCTTGTCTGAAAATCATTCTTACTACTGTGCAGCATTCACATCTGCATTATTATTTTCACCTTGTCCTGCATCTGATGCATTAGACTCGGTTGTTGCGTTTGATTCGGAAGAAGCACTTGAATCTGTATTCGCATTTGTCTCTGCATTGTTGCTTCCTGCATCTGTACTGGCGCTGCCGCCGGTGGTATCGGTAATCGATGTAACCTTAGCACTGCTTACATCACCTGTGTAGTTAATGCCAACTGTTTCGCCAACCATCAGGCCTCCCGTGATATTTACCGGAACTCCTGTGATGGTAAAGGTTAACTCTTGTCCATCATCTGCTGAAATAGAAAGGGTGCTCATTGTAACAGCTGTAATAGTTCCTGTTACTTTCGTACTGTTCTCCGTCTGTGGCGCTGAATTTGTTGTATTGTCGGTAATCTCTACCGCCGGTACAATTTCCGGACCATATACATCGCCTGTGAATTTTACTGATACATAATTTGTATCCTGAATACCATTTCCAAGTACCATTTTACATTTGTCATGTGTAAAATAATAGGAATCTCCGTCATCACCAAGAATTACAATTCTTTCTCCGGTAATGTCAGAAATTGTTCCGTTTAATGTTCCTCCGGTTGCATTCGGATCAGCTGTTTCTGATACAATTGGCTCACCTTCCGTAATCTTCTCAGCGCTTGCATCCATGTCTTTTATGCCAGATACCTTTGCTCCCGATGTATCTGTGTCCACTACTTTGCCTTTGTACAGGATGGTAATCTGGCTACCAGCCTTCAGCTCTGCCGTTGTCTGCACCTGTGCGCCTGTTGTTGTAAATGTAAGCTTCTTGCCCCTTGCTGTCTGAATATCAACGGAATCCGCTGTCACCCCTGTCACGAGTCCGTTTAATTCTCTTGTCTTATCCGTGCTGCTTTCTGTCTGCGGTTCTGTAGTCTGTGTCTGAGTCTCCGTCTGTGCTGTAGTCGGAGCTTCGGTCACTGCCAGTGTCTGCGGTTCTGTTTCCTTATCTTTATCGCCGCATCCTGCTAAAGATACCGTAACCAATAATGCTGCAAAAAACAATGATATCCTCTTCATTATTTATTCCTCCTTAATTTTCCTCAATTATAAGTATTACCAGATTTCACCTTATAATCCATTTCATTATAAAACTTTCTACACCAAAAAGCAACTTTTACTGGAAAAATTTATAAACTCTTCAGTATTGCATCGTAATTGTATCACTTATTTAGATTATCTTAAGAAAAAGCTGCCATCAGAAACGGAGCATTTTTCTATTTCTCCGTACTGCGTGGCAGCTTTTTCTTTCCCCGGCAGCGATGAAGCATACGCGGGTATTTGCATATCTAAGTAACCTTTTGTAAATAAAATTATTCAGCTTCTACGAAAACATCTTTTCCCATACCACAGATTGGGCAAACCCAGTCTTCTGGAATATCTTCAAATGCTGTTCCAGGAGCAATTCCGCCATCTGGATCACCAATTTCGGGATCATATTCATATCCGCATGGTTCGCAAATATATTTTTTCATGTTGTTTCACCTCCTTTAAATAATGTAAGTCTTTTGAAAACTATAAACTGTATTATAACATATTTTTAAAATTTATCCAGCAAATTCGTACGCGCCGGTATTTTCATTATACCCATAAAAATCTGCAAAAGACAAATTAAATACCTTTTCTGACAAATCTCCCAGGGGAATCTGTTTCCGAATCAGGTATAAATAGATACCGGTATTGGAAATATCTCCCTGAATCAGAATGCTCTGAAGTTTTCCGTCCTTAATAAAGGCTTTCTTATAGCTGCCTTTTCCCTTTTGGGTAAAGATCTTAACGCCTTCTTCTTTATCATCCAGTTTACCCACGGACAGCATTGTTATTCCATAGAAATTACTGGTATTTTTGAACGGATACGGTTTCTCATATTCCAGAACTGCGCCGCACATATTCATTGCTGCCGTTTTTCCCTGCTCCATGGCATCCGGCCATACACCGGATAATCCTGTCACATCACCTGCTGCATAGACATTTGGAATATTCGTTTGTAAAAATTCATTTACCCCGATTCCCCGTTCTATTTCAATGCCGCTGTCCTTTAGAAAATCCACCTTTGGGCGGACTCCTGCTGCCACAATGATAAAATCACAGGGGATACTTTCACCATTTGACAGCTGAACCGCTATGATATTTCCATTGTCATCTACCACGGAATCATTTGCAGAAACCCCAAGTTTAAAGCTGCATCCCGCCTTTTCAAATGCCGCCTGATAGACACTTGCCGCATAAGCATCTGTCTGAAGGGGCATTACACGGTCAGCCATTTCTGCTATGGTAACCTTGGCTCCCAGGTGGGTCAATGCTGACGCCGCATCCAGTCCAACCAATCCCGAACCTACAATAAATACATTTTTCCCGTAAGTATCAAGGGCATCCTTTATTGCCCTTGCGTCACTTAAATCCCGGAAACCAAAAACATTATCTGCCTCCCGAAAATGAGGAATCGGCGGTACCACATAAGAGGATCCGGTTGCCAGAAGCAGCTTATCATATGGTACAAATGCTCCACAGGACAGCGTTACTTCCTGCTTCTTTGTATCCACCTGGGTTACTGCTTCCGTATCAATAAAACGGATTTTGTTTACTTCAAAAAAATTCTCCGGAACAAAATTAATTCCTTTTTCTGTCCGCTCTTTGCCCAGGACTTTGTGCAGCATACAGCGGGAATGAACCTGGTCATCAATGGAAATCATTGTAATTTCCGCATCATCTTCCATTTTTCGGATACGCTCTGCCGCTTTGATTCCTGCGGCACCAGCTCCGACGATTACAAATCTCTCCATATGTTACACCTCCTTTACAAAGATTGCCTGCTTCGGACAGGCTGCCACACAAGACGGGCCTTCTGCTTTATCCTGACAGAAATCACATTTAATCATATAGGTTCTGGAATAATCGGGCTTTGGCACCCCGAATTTACAGTTCATTACACACATATAACATGCTGCACATTTATCCCTGTCGTAATCCACCAACCCGGTCTTCAGATTTTTCACCAATGCTCCGCTCATGCAGGCACCTACACAGTCCGGCTCATCGCAGTGGCGGCAGAACACCGGAGTATAGCCGCCCTTTCCATCATTATAGATATAGTTCCGGGATTCATTTTCCGGGTCCGTCAGGCACAGGTCATAGATGGTACCAGATGTCTTACGGTGGGCATTCATACAGGCAATGCTGCAGTTCTTGCATCCGTCACATTTAGATGCGTCTACAAATATACGTTTCATAAGGCGCCACCTTTCTAGATATTAAGAGCACTTCTCTTTTCTTCTATGATTTTCTCCAAAGTCTCAGCGGATGATTTCGCATCTCCATCAATAATAACCTGACCGCCTGTCAGTGCTTTCATATCTTCTGTCAGGACTTTTGTTACCAGTGAACTTCCGGTTACGAAAGGAGGTACTCCAAGGTGAAGGGGCAGTCCCAGAGCCAGACCAAAGCATCCGTCTGCAAGTGCCTGCTCTTCCAGCCACTGTGCTGCAGATAATACCAGCGGAAGCTGTGGAATATCTATGCCGATTTCTTTTGCGAGTTCCGTTGCCACCATTTCCAGTCTGCCGATAGCAAGGCATGGACCAAAGTTCAATACCGGAGGGATTCCAAGAGATTTACATACTTCTCTTAAGTTCGGTCCTGCAAGCTCTGCTGCTTCCGGTGTCATCAGTCCGCAGTTCTCAATACCGCCTGAAGAACATCCAGCACTAAGGACGATAATGTCTCTTTTAATCAGCTCTTTGGTAAGCTCTACCGTTAAAGTATCATGTCCGTAAGCAACACTGGAACATCCCACAACGCCAGCCACACCTTTGATCTTTCCGGATACAATTAAGTCAATTAATGGCTTCCAGGAATCACCCAGGAATTTTTTCAGGGAAATTTCGCTGACGCCGGTTAATGTATTTTTATTTCCGTGTTCCGGAAGGAGATTCATTTCCACGCTGCCGCGGCGTGCAACGTATCCCGCAATAATTTCATCAATGATACGGTCTCCGTCTTCTACCCTGCTCTCAAATTTAAATGGAATCAGCTCTGCATTTCTCTTCTTCGCCACATCATCAATACAGATCTGCTTAATCTGAAGTTCTTCACAAATAGGTTCAATGCCAGGCAGCGTACAGTTGAATTCAGAAAGAACCGCATCAATTCCTCCGGTAGCCAGAATCGCTTCACTTGTATAGTTATTGCCTGCATGTCCGTCAAATATCTCCGTATAATGTGCACCGCGAAGCTGAAGATCCTGGCCCACACAGGTACATCCAACCAGTTTAAATCCTTTCGCACCCACTGCTTTCGCCTTCGCCACTACGTCTTCCTCAATCAGACGGTCCTGGATATATGTAAACATGGAGTGCTGGTGTCCGGTAATCATAATATTAATATAATCCGTGTCAATTACGTTAAGACCCACCGGTGCAAATCGAATCTCCGGTTCCCCTAACAGGATATCATTTAACAGATTTGTAAGCATCAGACCATATACACCAGTGGAAACTCCCAGCTTCAGGCAGTGAACCAGCATATCCATGGGATCAGAATTTAAGTTCGTGGAACATTTTACTACACCTGAGAATACTTCTGACTTGGATCCGCCCGGCATAATTCCAAGTGCTTTCCATGCATCAAGACGTTTGCTGTAAGCCAGTTTCTCAATTAATTCCATCTGTACATATTCCGGCTTATAGAGATCAGCCAATACCGCATCGGCAACATTCACCGCCAGATCATAAACATCTTCACCTTCGATACCAAGTACTTCAGCTAAATTCCGAAGGGAAGCTTCTGAACGGATCTTACCCTTTGCAAGTGCCGTATTCTTAAGATTCAGCGCCGTATTTTCCACAACATGGATATAACATCCGCTTCCTGCTGCCACAGCCCTTAAGAAATTCCTGGTAACAATGGTATCCGCATCTGCACCACAGATACCTCTTGGAGATTTCGGTGTAATTCTGCAGGGTCCGTTGGCACAGAGACGGCAACAGACGCCCTGCAGTCCAAAACCGCATTTTGTAGACTGGGATTCAACCCTGTGATGAGATGTCTCCATAGGTAATGTCTTAATAAAAGCCTCCAAAGGTTTGTCTGCACTTTTGCAGGTGTTGCAGCTGAAACAGGAACTACAATTTGACATGAAAATATCCTCCTTTAATGTATGCTTATAAATTCATTTGATATCAATAACTGTTATTGATACTATAACATGAAAATTTTCATTTGTGAAGAGGGTATTGATAAATTTTTATCAAATTTTTAGAATATCTTTTTCCTGCATGTGGTTTCCCGGACTACCAGTTTGGGAAGGGTCGTATAATACTGAACCTGAAGCAGCGGGTGTCTGATTTTCTGGAGCAAAAGTTTCCCCGCCTGAATCCCCATGTCGTATACATCAATATCCACTACCGTCATAGGCGGCTCGATCATATGGGATAAAGGGAAATCATCAAAGGAAATGACGGACATCTGCCCCGGCACCAGAACTTTCTGCTCATCCAGCGCCCGCATGACACCATAAGCAATCTTGTCATTTTCGCAGATAATCGCTTCCGGTCTCTCGGGTGCATCCAATAATTCCAATGTAAGAAGATAACCGCTTTCCTTGGTATAGGTTCCGTGTTTGATAAAATGCTCCGGCACGCCAAGACCATTATCTCTCATGGCTGAAGTAAAGCCCAGCAGTCTGTCTGTGGAGATCTCGTCTTCTTTTCTCCCACCCACAAATGCAATTTTGGTATAACCATACTCAGCCAGATGAGTTGCCGCCATTTCTCCTGAGATGCAGTTATTGATATCAATCCAGCACACCGCACTTCTAAACCTGGGTTTTCCAATTAATATGTGAGGAAATGCTTCAATTACCAGTAATTCCGCCAGTTCTTTTGATGTGGCGGAACCGTGAACCACAATTCCATCAGCACGTTTTCTGGCTATGGCGTCTTTTGCAATGGAAAGTGCTTCTTCTTTACTGACAGCTCCTGTAAAGCTCATATTATAGGACTTAGCTCCAAGTATCTTCTGAACCCCGCACATTATTTCGAACATATGGGGATTGGAGAACGCAATGCCCGGCTCTAACTTTGTAAGGAATATGATATTGTTTGTTTTTTGCCTTGCAAAATTACTTGCCTGGGAATTTGGATGGTAATGCAGTCTTTCCATGATCTCCTTCACACGGTCTTTTGTGGCATCCGAAATCGTGGGAGCATCATTGATTACTTTGGAAACCGTTGAAATGGAAACACCGGCCTCTCTTGCAACATCTTTTATTGTTATTTTCATAAACGCACCTCCTGTGCTCAATCTTATCTATATATTAAAGCGCTTTCCTAATTTATTCAATCATTTTACCTATTATCATATTGATCATTACAAAATATATAGTATAATTTCACATATATATCATGATATGTAAGAGTTGATTAAGCAATTTGTTTTATTTTCAGTTTCAAACAAGTAAATCGTTTTCCCATTTAAGGAGGAAGAGTATGAAATTAAGTAAAATGAAAAAACTGCGCCGTTATCTATTTTGTTTCTTATGTATGATATTGCTTTCGGTCACATTGCTGCCCGCGAATGCCTATGCCGCCACATCCCTCAGGGGGGAATCCATCTATCAGATTATGGTAGACCGTTTCTATGACGGCGACTCAGGGAATAATGCAGCCGGTGAAGCCTTTCGTTATACCGAAAACAGCCAGGATGATTTCCGGTATATGCATGGCGGTGACTGGCAGGGTATTATAGAAAAAATACCCTACATAAAAGGGATGGGCTACACCGCCATTTGGATTTCCCCGGTTTCAGATCCACAGCTTTGGGGCGTGCCGGATGCATCCGGCAAACAGTGGCCGACCGCCTATCACGGCTACAATGTATTTGATCCCAACAGGGCAAGCCGGTATTTCGGTACGGAAGATCCGGATGCCAGTAAATCAAAACTGAAAGAACTGGTAGATCTCTGTCATCAGAATGATATCAAAGTAATTTTCGATATTGTGCCAAACCATGTGGGAGATTATCTTCAGGGAACCGGAAGCGATGCCCATTATCTTACCGATACCGGTTTAAAAGAGGGTACCCAGCTAAAACCCGCGGCTCCTTTTGACAACATAAGCTGGTACCACAATCTTGGGGATATTGATTTTTCAAAAGAACTGCCCCATACCCCGGAAAGTACGCAGATGCTGGAAGACCATGATCTGGGCGGCCTGGATGACATCGACTATCACAACCCGGATGCAAAAGCCGCTATGTTTGGTTCTATCAAAAACTGGTTTGATGAAACCGGAGCGGATGCGGCACGTGTGGATGCGGCTAAATGTATGTATCCTTCCGATATTAACGAACTTCAGAACCTGTTAAATGTGGCCACTTTCGGTGAAAATTTTGATATGGATGTAAATTTCATCAAGGACTGGGTTGGTGATAACGGAGAAACCGGTATGTTGGATTTTCCTCTGTTCCAAGCTATTGTCAATGACTTTGCAAAGGGACAGAACTTCAACAACACCTCCGAAATATCTCTGCAGTCCATCTTTGACCAGGATTATTTATACGGCACCCATGCAAACGACATGGTAACTTTTATTGATAACCATGACAGAAACCGCTTCTTAACGGAAGCCGGAGGGGATATAAGCAAACTGCAAAATGCCCTGACCTTCCTGTTTACCGCCCGGGGTATACCGGTCGTATTCCAGGGAACGGAACAAAACCGCGGAAATGCAAACGGACAGCTGATTGATGGCATTGCGGATACCTGGAACCGATGGTCCATGGTGACAAAAGACGCTGACGGCAATGTAATCAACGATTATTTCAACACTGACACCGACACCTATCAGCTCATCGCCCGCTTAAACAGCCTGCGCAGACAGTATCCGGCTCTTCAGGATGGAACTCAGCGTGAAATGTGGACATCCACTCATTTCTATGCATTTTCCAGAAGAATAGACAGCGGTGAAAATGAAGGCCAGGAACTGATCTGCGCTTTTCGCAATGCAGAGGGCGCAGAAACTGTCACGATGTCGGTCCGTGCTGAGAGCACCCTGGCACCAGGTACCGTGTTGGTGAACACGATGGATGAAAACGACCGCATAGCTGTCAGCAGTGATAGGAAAGTAACCATTACGTTAAACGGAAACCAGTCCAAAATTTACGCCCCGGATCCAGCCTCTTCCCAGTTGTCAAAAGTTACCTTTACCATACACAACGCGGCCACAGCCTGGGGTGAAAATATTTATATTGCCGGCAATACGCCGGAACTGGGTAATTGGAATACGAATCTGGCAGCCGGACCTGCAACCTGCCCCAACTATCCCACCTGGACATTGACCGCTTACCTTCCAGTAGGGCAAACCATTGAGTTTAAAGCTATCCGTAAAGACAGCAATGGCAAGGTAACCTGGCAGAACGGAAACAATCACACATATACGGTTCCTGCAAATGAGGGGAATGTAGAAATAAACTGGTAATTTAAAATAAACTGCTTGTTATTTGGGATCAGACTATTGGTTTATAAATGGCAGCGTGGAATCCACGCTGCCGTATTTATTACCTGATTACTCAGAAGTTTCCTTTCGGTATATGATCACAAAGCCGGAAGCCCCAATGCTTTCCTCTGATATCCCTTCCCCGTACAGAGCTGTGCTTTCTTCCTTCTCTTCCATACCGCATAAATCCATCCCACTCAAATCCATCCCACTCAAATCCATACCACATAAATCTACACCAGTATTCATTTGAATCTCTATTACTTCATTTTTATCTCTTCGCTCTAGTATCAGCAGGTTCTTCTGGTTCTCCGGCACATATAGTCTTCCTTTCATGCCGCTTTTAACAAACTTCTTTCTGATCTTCATGACTTCTTTTACAAATGCAGCTGTCTCATTCCTTTCCTCCCACTTCATAGGACTTCGATATGCAAACTCCTTAATTCCTTCAATTCCTTTTTCATCTCCATAAAATAAACTTGGTATTCCGGGATAAAATGCCAATACCAGGAATGCCAGCTTCCATTTCTTTAGATCACCGCCGCACAACGAAAGGAAACGCGGCACATCATGGCTGTCAAGGAGATTCAGCTGGCAGTCCGATACATGATCCGGATAACGGTAATACATCTTTGCCATAGAAGAAGCAAAGGTTTCGCCATCCATCTTTCCCAATGCAAAAAAGTCGCGGCAAAGCCCCCGGAATTCATAATTCATAACAGAGTCAAACATATCGCCTTTTAGCCATACCCGGGCATTTTCCCATACTTCGCCAATCAGGACTATTTCCGGATTTATGGCTCTTGCTGCCTGTCGAAAATGACGCCAAAATTCTTTGGACACCTCATTTGCCACATCCAGCCGCCACCCGTCTATGTGATATTTTTCTATCCAATAGCGGCTTACATCGGCAAAATACTGCTGTACTTCCTTATTAGCTGTATTGAGCTTAGGCATTTTTTTCTCATATGCAAAGCAGGCATAGTTTGGCAACTCTTCATCTTCCGGGCGTACAACCGGAATTTCCAAATCATAAAACCAATCTTTATATACGGAGTTTTCTCCATTTCGCACCACATCCTCAAAGGCAAAAAAATGCCAGCTGCAGTGATTAAACACACCATCTATAATCAAATGCATGCCACGTCTGTGCACTTCTTCCGCAAGACAGCCAAATTCTTCGTCCGTACCCAGGCAGGGATCTACATGATAGTAATCCCAGATATCATATTTATGATACTCGCCTGCTGCGAAAATAGGATTCAGATAAATGCAGTTAAATCCCATATCCTGTATATAGTCCAAATTCATCAGGATACCTTTGATGGTTCCCCCCAGCCTGTTTTTACTTCTGTTTCCGCTTTCCGCAAGAATATCATGGCTTTGTATTTTCAAATTTTCTTTTTCATTAGCAAAGCTGTCCGGGAAAATATTATAAACCACTGCGTTTTGAAACCATTCCGGGATCTGTTGTTCTTCCTGACGCAGCATATAGGGATATTGGTAATACTCACTGCGCCCTTCCACAATCTGCCCATGGATATCCAGATCGGCTAATTCCCTGGTAAAACGGTCCCCGTAATAATAGATCCACTCCATTTGTTTTTCCAATTTGAAATAATAACAAACTCTCTCATATGGGCTTTGAAATGTCACTTCATAATAATCATGAAGTGCATCCCTGAGAACCATTCTCATGGGCAGATATGCAAACTCCACCGGTGTATGCATGTCTGCCCGGTCCGCATAGTAAAGGGAGCACCCCGTTAAGTCCCCTGCTTTTGCCCTCAGCCTGATTGTCAGGACATTCCCGCTTCTTACAAATGCGTATTCAGACTGGGGGATATGTAAAATTGCACTTTTCTCCATTTGAACCACCTAACCTTTCACACCTCCGGCTGTCAACCCGGATATCATATATTTTTGTATACAGAAGAAAACGACTAAAATTGGAATAGATACCAGAATAGCTGCCGCCGAAAACAAAGGCCAGCTTCTGCTGTAATCACTTGACTGCAGCTGATACAATCCGCCTGCCAGGGTATAATGATCCGCATTCATCATAAATGTGGTAGCAAAGAGATATTCATTCCACACGAAAATTAAAACCATTACCGCAGTCACAATTATAGCGGGTCTTGCCAATGGCAGTACAATCCAGTACAGTAACTGAAAATTACTGGCGCCATCAATCTTAGATGCCTCTTCAATCTCCACCGGTATGGTATCAAAGTACCCTTTCATATTCCAGATAGCAAAAATGCACATGGATCCTGCATAAATAATGACAAGACCGATATTAGAATTCAGTAGATGGAACGTCTTAAACAGTCGGAAAATTGCAAACATGGAAAGAATCTGGGGAAAAGCATTCAACAGTAAAAGCAGCCGTAAGATCTGTTTTCTTCCTTTATAACGGAACCGGGAAAAGGAGTAGGATGCCGTTACCGCCGTTCCCATTGCGAAAATCATGGTTCCCACACTTAGTACAACCGAATTCTTCAGCCACAGTAAAAACGGCTCATTTACCAATATTGAGCGATAGTTCTCCCAGGTAAACTCCTGAGGGATAAAAAACTGTCCCGAAGAAAGTGCCGAAGAACCATTGCTAAAAGAAAGAGACAGGGCATATAGAATCGGAATAAGCCCGGTTAAGCACAAAACGATAAAAACCAGATTCAGGACGGTTAATCCAAGTAAATTTTTTATTTTACGTCTGCCCATTATAGTTCCTCCTTCAATCCACGATTTGTAAAAAATGAAAACAGTATGATAAATCCAAATATAATGATTGATACAGCGGAAGAAAGCCCATAATTATTGGAAACAAAAGCATTTTCATGGGCATAAGTTATAATGGTATCCAGTGTTGCACCGGATAATGAGCCTTTTTGCTTGGTCAGCAGATAGATGATATCGAACTGCTTAAAGGTAGTAAAGGTGGTCATAATTACAGCAGGTGCCATAATTGGTTTTAATGCCGGAATCGTGATATAAATATTTCGTTTAAACGGCCCCGCACCGTCTAACTTTGCGCTTTCATAATAGCTCTGATCAATACTCTGCAGCGCCCCATCAATCATCATTATCATAAACGGCAGTGCCATCCACAGGTTCAGAACCATGCTGGACATAAATGCCGGAACATTTTGGGAAAGGAATTCCACTTTCGGCATCCCCAGGGCTGACAGTACCTTATTAAATAACCCGAACTCCGTATTAAACATCCCCACCCGCCATAAAAGGATGGAAACATATGCCGGCATTGCCCAGGGGAACATCAAAAGCGTTTTATAGAATCTGCTTAACTTTAAGCCCTTCACATTTAATCCCAGGGCGATCAGATAAGCCACGCCAACCTGTATGACCATATTCAGGACAGTCCAGATTATAGTAGTGAAAAGAGCGGACAGAAATCCGGAATCAATTTTCAGCAATGCCCGCTCATAGTTTTTTAAGCCTATAAATTTAAAATCAAACCAATGATACAGATTCATATTGGTGAGGGATATATAACCGGTATATAAAATTGGAAAGATGACAATGGCTCCAATTAAGATTACTGCCGGAGTACAGTACAGCCACGGCAGTAATTTTCTCTTTTTATTCATCTCTGACTCCTTTTTTAGAACATGTTTGAAGAGAGTGGACATCACTGCCCACTCTGCATTTATTTCATATCAGAAATAGCGGACTCCGCTTCTTTTTGGTATTGATCTGCTGCCTGGTCTACATCTTCGCCAGACTTATTTACTGCTGCCAGAAGCGATTCTGCCGGTCCCCACATTACGCTCATCTCCGGTATATTCGGCATGGGCTGTGCAGTCTGAGCCGTCTTTTTCATCGCCGCAATCATTTCATTGCCCGCTACATCAGGATCATCATAAGCCTTTTCGTTAGCAGGCGCGCAGTTAGAATCCTTCGCTAAAGCAATCCCCAGATTCACATCCAGCATTGCCGTCAGGACTTTTCGTATCACATCTTTCTTATCATTGACCGCATGTGCCATGACGCCTACCCCCTGAATCCCGGCATAAGGTGCCAGCGCTTTTCCATTTGGCAATTTGATATCCGATAACGACTTGATGCCTAAATTAATTCCTGCATCTTTGATTCCGGAAACCAGCCAGGGTCCGCCAATAATCGCTGCCGCTTTTTTATCATTAAATAGTGTCGTCACCGTATTATAATCTCCATCCGCTTCCAGGTCCGCAAACTTTTTATGATAGGTAATTGCTTCTTTCGTCTCTTTGACATTTAATCCCGGTTCCCCTTTTTCATTGATGATATAACCGCCAAACCCATTGATGAACGGAGAAACATTATACGCGGTAGAATGTTGGTTCACTAATGCATAAGTACCATTTGCCGTATCTGTATTTGCTTTCATGTAGTCATAAATCCCCTCCGTAGTATCCGGGATCTCTCCCTGCCACAGATCCTTATTGTACATCAGCAGAAGTGTTTCAAAATAAACGGGCAGAAGATACTGCTTTTCTTTATACACACCGGCTTCCACCGTCATTGGCAGAAGATTCTGTAGTTCTTCTTTGCCAATCACATCGGTAATAGGCGCCAGAACTCCCATTTCAACAAAAGTTCCCAGAGAATCATGTGCATACAGATACATATCCGGTCCATTTTCAGCATCGTTGCCATATAACTTGATCTGATCCGTCAATCCTGTTTTCTTTTCAAATGTTACGTTTATCTGATCCTTTTCCAGGGTTTTATTGACGGTATCCTGAATTGTCTTCATGATAGCCTCATCCCCGTCGTGCCAGATTTTCACGCTGGAAGATTCCATTTTTTCTGTATTTTCCTTATTTTCTGTACTTTCCGCATTCTCTGTTCCTACCTTATTTTCCGTACTTTCTTCATTCTCTGTTCCTGCCTTATTCTCTGAGCTTACCCCGTTCTCCGTACTTTCCTTATTGTCCGTATTCACATTTTGCTGTTCACTCGTATTACTGTTGACGGAACTGCATCCGGCCAATGTACCTGATACCATAGCAGCACATAAAATTACACTTAACCCTCTTTTCATGATTTTCCTCCTTTTGGGAAACTGTTTTCACTAGTCTCCATTTAAATCAACTCATTTACTCTGTTTTATATGTTATTTTTATCATAATAACGAGTATACATCAACATTTTCTGTACAAAATCACAGATAAAATAGAGAAAGCGTTTTACTTAATGATAAACAACACTACAAATAAAAAATGGAGCTTACGCCTAAAAGCGAAGCTCCATTTTGCCAAAACCGGCAATTCTAAATCTTTTCTGTAATAATTCCATGCCGGTATGCTGACAGCAGGCTTTCCAATTCCTTAATCGTCTGCTGCAGTTCTTTACCAATATCCGTATCCGCAACCAGCCTGCGCCGCATCATCTGCTCTACGACCATACTCTCAGAATGTATATCTGTCTCTTTTGCAATCGCATCCTCCATAGAAGTAAATGGATCATGTGCTACCAGACGAAGTCCATAAGAATTATAGACCAGGGTATAACCTGCAATTCCGGTCACCTTCTGGTATGCCTTGGAAAATCCTCCGTCAATAATCAACAGCTTGCCATTGCATTTCACAGGTGTCTCTCCCTTGGAAAGCTGCACCGGCATATGTCCATTGATTATATGTGACTGGTTCATATCCAGTCCGAACTCTTCCAGAATGCGGTTAACCGTCTCTTCTTTCTCAATATAGCGGTAATACGGATTTTTTTCTTCATGATGGGTTTCTTTGTCCTTAATCAGATAACGTTCAAAGGTGGTCATTTTATCTTTTCCGAAAACAGGAGAATTCCCATTGCTCCAGATATACCAGAGAATATCCTGCCCCTTTTCCCGTTCCTCTTTATCAAATATGGAATAATAACCCTTTCTTGCATAAATCTCTAAAATATCATAAAGTGCTTTTCCGCTGTATTCCGTTCCAAAAACCTTTACCTTTTTAAAGCTGCCGTCTTCGTTTAGCGGCATGCATCCGTGATATAGCAGATTGGAATTGAAGATTTTATATAAACTTCCATGGGAAAACAAGAATCTCACATGCTTTTGGAGCTTTTCACATTTCATAAAGGCAGATTGCAGGCGGTCCATAACCTCTTTTTCCGCAGCCGAGAGTTCATAAGGATTCTTAGGGTCTACCGTTGGGAAATTCCTATCAGATAATGGATAAACCTTGCCTTCCAGTTGAATCGTACCCGCTTCATAATCAATCTTATCCAGCAAAAGCCTGTCTTCCATCTCAAATTCCGGGCGGCGCATGATAACCTGGCTTTCCAGCTTGAACTGAATAATCGCTATTGCCTTCTGCATTCTGCAGTCCCATTCCAGATCCTTGGTATTATATTCTTCCTTATCATAATTAATCTTAAAACAGCTGCACTTATCATTCCCGTAAGTGTTCATGGCAAAGTTTGCAAGGGGAATCAGATTGATTCCATACCCTTCTTCCAGCATATCCAGATTCCCATAGCGCGCCGCTATACGGATGACATTTGCAATACTGGCTTTATGTCCAGCCGCCGCCCCCATCCACACGACATCGTGATTTCCCCACTGGATATCCACAGAATGATAGGTCATCAGCCTGTCCATAATGATATGAGGTCCTGGCCCCCTGTCGAATATGTCTCCCACAATATGAATATGGTCAATAACCAGCCGCTGAATGAGATTACTCAGGGCAATAATCATTTCCTTTGCACTTCCAATCCGAATAATCGTATTCAGGATTGAATTATAGTAGGCTTCTTTATCCTGTACCTCTTCTTTTTCCGTAATCAGCTCCTCAATTACATAGGAGAAGTCCTTGGGCAATGCCTTACGTACCTTTGATCTGGTATATTTGGATGCCACACGCTTACAGATCTGTATCAGCCTGTGCAGGGTAATCTTATACCAGTCTTCCAGATTATCTTCCGTCTTCTCCACCAGTTCCAATTTGAGCTTCGGATAATAAATTAAAGTAGCCAGGCTTTTTTTATCCCGGCTACTTAAGGTATTACCAAATTCTTCATCAATTTTCCTGCGGACAGACCCGGAGCCATTTTTCAGCACATGAAGAAACTGTTCATATTCTCCATGAATGTCTGTCAAAAAATGTTCCGTTCCCTTTGGCAGGTTCAAAATGGACTGGAGGTTAATAATTTCCGTTGAAGCTGCTGCTATCGTCGGATAGAGCTTAGCAAGACTTTTTAAATATCTCATTTCATAATCCTGTTCCACAAAATTATCCCCCTTGCTCCTATATTCCCCAGGGCCGTACGACAAGGTCAGTCTGACAGAGCGTGTTTTACATTGATTTCTGACAGCTGTGCGTCACGTAACACGCTATGCTTTGACGGCTCCACAAAAGGCTCTGGGATTAAAAACCCCGCAGACTGCTACGGGGTTCAGATCATTACTACATTTATTTTGCTGCTATTACATCGCTCATATCATAGAATCCCGGTTCTTTGCCAGCCAGAAATTTAGCAGCCTCCACAGCACCTTTTGCAAATATCGCTTTGGAATAAGCCGTATGCTTAAACTCAATCACTTCATCCGTTCCTGCGAAAAAAACCTCATGTTCACCTACAATATTGCCTCCTCGTACAGCGGAAATACCGATTTCTTTTGCATCCCGCTCTTTACGTTCCTGGCTTCTGTCAAATTTGTAGGTATACTGATTTCCCAAAGCTTCATTCATACTGTCGGCCATAGCAAGTGCCGTTCCGCTGGGAGCATCCACTTTATGTTTATGATGCTTCTCCACGATTTCCATATCGAATCCGGCAGGCGCCAGTACCTTTGCAGCATCCTGCAGCAGTTTCAAAAGGGTATTTACTCCAAGAGACATGTTTGCAGATTTTAGAACCGCCACAACTTTGCTGGTTTCCTTAACTCTTGCAATCTGGTCTTCTGAAAGACCAGTCGTACAGACAACCACCGGAAGGTTGCGTTCCTTACAAAAATCCAGGAGTGCATCCTCAGCCTTGGCTGATGCAAAATCAATCACAACATCTGCCTGCACGTCACATTCCCTGATATTTGTAAAAACCGGATATCCATTATCTCTGATGTCTACAATATCTATTCCGGCTGCAATCTGAGCATTGGGATCATCCTTTACGATCTGGCTGATCACCTGACCCATTTTACCATTACAGCCATGCATTATTATCTTTATCATACGTTACTCCTTATTGTGCTTATGACAGTTTTAATCCGAAATCCACCATTTCTTTTGCCAATTTTTCTGCATTGGCATCTTCCATCTCCGTTAACGGTCCGCGAAGGGGTCCTACTGCCATCCCCATCAGATTCATAGCCTTTTTAACAGGGATCGGATTCACTTCACTAAACAGTGCATTAATCAATGGCAATGCGTCCAGCTGGATCTTACGGCTGCCTTCAATATCACCCTGAAGGAACTTTTCCACCATGTCATGTGTCTGCTGAGGTGCAATGTTGGATAATACGGAAATAACTCCTTTACCGCCTAACGATAAGAGCGGAACTACCTGATCGTCGTTTCCGGAATACAAATCAATTTTTCCATCCGTAAGCTGCATCAGCTTTGCAATCTGGGAAATATTCCCGCTTGCTTCTTTGATACCAACGATATTTTCCACGTTACTTACCAGTTCCGCTACGGTTTCCGGTAAAATATTACATCCGGTACGGCTTGGCACGTTGTATAAAATAATCGGAATCTTAACTGCATTTGCAATGGTTGTATAGTGTTTGATCAATCCCTTTTGTGTCGCTTTATTATAATATGGTGATACCAGAAGAAGTCCGTCAGCCCCGTATTTCTCGGCTTCAACTGATAAATACACTGCTGTATCCGTACAGTTTGAGCCCGTACCAGCTATTACCGGAATTCTTTTAGCCACTTTATCAATGGTATATTTAATTGTTTCTAAATGCTCTTCATGAGTTAAAGTAGCAGATTCACCGGTCGTGCCGCAGATAACAATTGCATCTGTTCCATTTGCGATCTGATCTTCCAGAATCTCTCCTAATTTTTCAAAGTTAACGTCTCCATTTTCTTTCATCGGTGTAACAATTGCCACACCTGCGCCTGTAAATATTGCCATGTGCTTTTCCTCCTTAAAAAATAGGGCCAGGCTAAAGAGCCTGCCCCTAAAGATTACGTAAAAAATTCTCTTTGGATAGCTCCCCATCATAAAAATATGATGACAGTCATATGCCTATTCGCCATATGCCCAAGAATACGATTACAGGTACCGCACCTTTCGGCGTCTTTCCCTTTCTAAAATCTTCCTCTATGCCTGAACATATCCAACTTTATACTGATGAAACACGCAACCTCTATCTAACTTATTCAGTTATTCTAACTATAGCATCATTAAAAATCCTTGTCAACAATTGTTTTCTAATTTATGAATCGTTGACATCTGCGTCACTTCATCGACACAGTCCCAGAGTTCCTGCCCGTTGCAGATCCCGGTCATGATTAGCTCTGTCTCATCATCCTTAGCCTCAATCAAAGTGCGGATATCATCAATTGTCACAATTCCATATTCCAACAGTCCCAGTACTTCGTCTAAAATCAGGACTTCGCACCCTTCTGTTACCAGGACCTTTTTTGCAAAATTCATTCCATTGCGAATGTTCTGTGTCTCTTCTTCCTTTTCTTCTGCGCTCAGACTATCAAAAGATTCATCTGATTTTTCAAACCGAAACAGCTTAATCTCCGGTTCCAGACGCTTCAGGAAGCTGATCTCTTCCACCATCCTGCCCTTCAGAAACTGAATAACAATCACAGATTTGCCCTGGCTGGCAGCACGGATCCCCTGACCGATAGCTGCAGTCGTTTTGCCCTTGCCTTCACCACAAAATATATGTACTGAACCTTTATCCATAGCGCACCTCACTTAACTGACTGGTGGTTAAACCGCCATATACCTAACTACATTATCAGTTTTATTATTTTACTACAGTTAAATAAAGAATGCAACACTTATTCCATATATTCCAACTTGCTTACCGACACTTCATAAGCAATTCTTTTTTCAGTAATATCTCCCTCCAGTTTTTTCATGTACTCTCTGCTTTGTATACGGCCCCATACCTGTACATGTCCACCTACGGAGAAACCGGAAGTAAACCTTGCATTTCTTCCCCAGCAAATGCAGGGAATATAGTCCGATTTGCCATATGGGCGGTTGACTGCAACCAGCATATCGGATATTTCTCTTCCAAGCGGAGTCTTACGATATACCGGCGGCTTACAGATAAAGCCATCCAGGAATATCTGATTTGTCTTCACCTTGTCATTTTCTTCTTCTACGAAAGTGACCTCTCTGGCAAATACGGACAACACCAGCCTGTTCTTTTTTTCTTCATGTCTGTTGTAGGAGCGGAACTGCCCCGTGATCTGTATGTATTCTCCCTGGTAATCCTGTGTCACGTCAATCAGTCTCTCTGAAATCATCACCGGTATTCTGTCCAGGGAATCGCTGAGTCTTTTGACCAGCACGTCTAACATGTAGAATCCCTCCCCAAACACCTCGTGGCTGAAAGTAAAGCCTGATGCAATTTCTCCAATAATGGATACCTGATTGTTTTCAATAATCTTATCTGTCATGAATAATAGTTCTCCCTTCTTCTTACGAAGTATCTCTTTTCGTATTTTGTATATTAATATATCTATTCGGCTGAATTCACTTTTAGAACCACTAATTTTTAAAATTTCATTATTTTTTTTAAAATTCTCAATGAATGTCCCTTAAAATCGACAAAACCCCTTGTAATCTGGGAAAAATATGATAAACTGTATGAGTTATATTTTGTTCATTATATGGAAAGAAGGAAAATCATTTTATGAAAAGAGAAGATATTCGTAACATTGCCATCATCGCCCACGTTGACCATGGTAAGACCACATTAGTTGATGAGCTGTTAAAACAAAGTGGTGTATTCCGCGCCAATCAGGAAGTCGCAGAACGTGTCATGGATTCCAACGATATCGAGCGTGAACGCGGCATTACGATTTTATCCAAGAATACAGCCGTTTTTTACAAAGGTACAAAAATAAACATCATTGATACACCAGGACATGCTGACTTCGGCGGCGAAGTGGAACGTGTGCTAAAAATGGTTAATGGTGTTGTTCTTGTTGTTGACGCTTTTGAGGGTTCTATGCCACAGACAAAATTTGTTCTGCGCAAAGCTCTTGAGTTAAATCTCCCGGTTATTGTCTGTATCAATAAAATCGACCGTCCGGAAGCAAGGCCAAATGAAGTTATCGATGAAATCCTGGAATTATTTATGGATCTGGATGCTTCCGATGAGCAGTTAGACTGCCCATTTGTCTACGCTTCTGCTAAAGCAGGACACGCAGTTCTGAATATGACGGATGAAGCAAAGGATATGACTCCTTTATTTGAAACTATTTTAGACTACATCCCTGCTCCGGAAGGTGATCCGGAGGCTCCTACCCAGGTATTAATCAGTACCATCGACTACAATGAATATGTAGGACGTATTGGTGTAGGTAAAGTAGACCGTGGTACTATAAAAGTAAACCAAGAAGTGGTTTTGGTCAACCACCATGAGCCAGAAAAACAGAAAAAAGTTAAAATCAGTAAATTATATGAGTTTGACGGACTGAATAAAGTGGAAGTTCAATCTGCTACGATTGGGTCGATTGTTGCTATTTCCGGAATCGCTGATCTTCATATCGGAGATACTCTTTGTGCACAGGAAGATGTAGATGCTATCCCATTCCAGAAAATTTCCGAACCGACCATCGCTATGCATTTCATGGTAAATGACAGTCCTCTTGCCGGCAAGGAAGGAAAATATGTAACCTCCAGACATCTCCGTGACAGACTGTTCCGGGAATTGAATACCGATGTCAGCCTTCGTGTTGAGGAAACAGAGACTACGGAAGCATATAAAGTATCCGGTCGAGGCGAGCTTCATTTATCCGTATTAATTGAAAATATGCGCCGCGAAGGATATGAATTTGCAGTAAGTAAAGCCGAAGTACTCTACCAAAAAGATGAACGGGGCAAATTATTGGAGCCTATGGAACTTGCCTATGTGGATGTACCGGAAGAATTTTCCGGAACCGTTATCCAGAAACTGAGCCTGCGTAAAGGCGAATTACAGGGTATGAGCATTGCCGGAGGCGGATATTCCCGTCTGGAATTCTCAATCCCGGCGAGAGGACTGATCGGTTATCGCGGAGAATTTTTAACAGATACAAAAGGAAATGGTATTTTAAATACTACTTATGACGGATATGGTCCATATAAAGGTGATATCCAGTATCGTAAGCAAGGATCTCTAATCGCTTTTGAATCCGGTGAATCCGTAGCTTATGGTCTTTTCAGTGCCCAGGAGCGAGGTACCCTGTTTATTGGTGCCGGCGAAAAAGTATATGCCGGAATGGTAATCGGACAGAACGGGAAAGCGGAAGATATTGAATTAAATGTCTGCAAGAGCAAACATTTAACCAATACACGTGCATCAGGTTCTGATGATTCCTTAAAACTGACACCTCCTAGGGTACTGAGTCTGGAACAGGCGCTGGAGTTTATTGATACCGATGAACTTCTGGAGATTACACCTGAGAGCCTTAGAATCCGTAAAAAAATACTGGATCCTACAATGAGAAAGAGAGCATCCAGAAAATAAATCTTAAGAAGGGACATACTGCATGGTAAAAAACAAATCTTTCCTGATCATAATCTGTTTCCTGTCCATCATAACAGGACTTTATACCGCTAAGACAACCGCGTTTGCAGCAAAAACAAACGGAATGAAAAGACACTCGAAGAAAGTAGAAAAGATAATATTCACAGGCGCATCCGGAACTGCCCTGATGGAGGGTTCCAGAAAAGACGGAGATACAAAGAGACCTCAGAATATAAACTATGGAAAATGGAAAAAGGGAAAAGATTTATTTTTTATTACAAAGTCAGGATCTGGGATTTTATGGTTTCTGCCGCCATCCAGGCGGCAGGCCATACTGTCCGAGAGTTCCTTTTTTTCCACTTCTTATGACAGCACTCATCCACAAGGAGGCGAGTATCTTCAGAAGCTTCTGGATCGTGACAATCCTCAGAATGTGCACTATTCGGTAGCCCTGATTATAGAAGGAAATGATATTCGAAAGGCACGCAAACGATCTGAGACCCGTAAACAGGCTCAGGTATATGCAGATTATTATCTGTCTCTTGCACGCAGATATCCTTCCTATAACTTTTATGTTATATCGAAATCTGCTTATGCGCCCGGTATTAAAAAAAGCAGAATAAACCGTAAATCCCGGGCATTCAACAAAGAGTTACAACGTATTTTATCAAAACATGCCCTGCTGAATATTAAATATGAAAAATTCTATAAATATTCCAGAGATCTTTATCATAGAAGGCCCGATAAGGCCGGTACAACCGCTGACCAGCATCCCAACGAGTATGTAACCCAGCAGTGGTTTAACCGTATATTAAAATATATGAATTTAAGCCTGGATACAAACGAAAAATAAGGCAAAAGCTTCTCCCAAGCTTTTGCCTTATTTTCATTCTTATCCCAAACCGCTGCCTTCTGTTACAGCGTCAGGAATCCCAGTTACTTTCTTCACTCACACTTCTATCGGGTACACACATTTTCTCCCAAAATCCCCCGATATTCATTTCTTGTCATCAATCTCCTCCTTAAATTTTTATATACCATTGCTTGCTATGGGGAGATCATAGCACATTTTTTTCCAATTGTCCTGCGATGTCCGTTAACAATAGGTTTTTTGACCACATAATAAGATTTCACTTCACTGAGCTAGAAAAATAACGTCACAAATACTTGGAAAACTTTATCATCAAACTCGTATTCCACACAGCCACCATACTTATCTGCCGCCGACTGAATACTTTCCATTCCCAGTCCATGCAGTTTTTTATCCTGTTTAGCAGTCTCAAAGCGGCCATTTCTCTTGATTGGCTGTACTTCCATGCTATTTTTCACAGCAATGAGCAAGAGTCTGTTTTTCTGTGAAATTTCTACAGTAATCCATTTTCTTCCATAGTGAACTAATTCACACGCTTCTATAGCATTATCCAGCAGATTTCCTAAAATAACGCACATATCATTGTCTTTTATCGTTACCTTATGTAATTTGTCAACTTTACATTTCATATGAATATTTTTATGTATGGCCTCTGTCTTTTTATAATTTAAGATTAAGTCGATAATCTGGCTCCCGGACCATACACATTCGTTCAATGCCTGAACCGGTCCGATGATACTTTCCATATACTCCATGGCGGCATCCTGCTTTCCGCTTTTCATATAACGGTACATAATATTCACATGTTTCTTCAGATCATGAAATATCTTCTGGTTATCCCGGTACATCTGGTTCAAATCACCCCAGCTGTCTTCTAAAAGCTGATTTCGGATAAGTATCATCTTGGTATTCTCTTTCTCATTCCGGTACATCACATATAGACCAAATATCATTGCGATCATAAGGATTAGCGCAAAGAACAAAAACCAATCTGCTATGAATCCCATACTAACTTCATTTGCATACACTTCCTGAAAATTATAAACACCAATATATCCAATTCCGCTAAGGAGAAGAAGCCATTTTGTATAGTAGCTGATCCGAATGGAAGATCTTTCAAACAAACCTTTTAAATGTCTATATAAGAAAAATGCTCCCACCCTTGTAAACAGCAGTATCATTACACGGCTGAAGCTGATATCGTTGTCAATGAAGATTCCAATATCAGGACGCCTGACCAATATACTGACCAGGTAGATGTTCATCAGGTCGCACAGCGCCAGGCCAATATTAAAAATCGCTGAGATCGTAAATATTGTTATAATCTTATCCCGGTACAGCAAAAATCCGGAAAGATATGTTAGAATAATGGTTAATAACAATACCCATCTGGAAAATAGAATTACCTGCCTGTTCATTACCAAAATACCGGCAATGACGATTGTCAGGGTCTCCAATAAAACATAATATTTCTTCCCGGATACTCTTTTATCAAAGAAAATCCCCATCATTTTCAGACAAATCTGTATTTCAACGGCTGTTAACAGGAACTGTAATCCATTCAGAAATATGTTCATTTATGGTACCTCCAGAATGTATGTATTTTCTCTTTCACTTCTTTAAGTCTGGACTGACTAACCTTCAGACTAATCCGATCTTCCATTTCCAATACATTCCCCATCAGCCCAACCACATGCAAAATGTTTATAATATAGCCTTTTTCAATAAATACAAAATCTTTCGGTGATAAATTTGCATATACCTGACGAAGACTCTTCCGTTCATGTTTTGTTCCCGATTTTGTTACGAATACAGCATTCTTGCCATCTCGGAATATATAAATAATATTCCGGTAAAAGATCTTCTCAAACCTCAGCTCAGTATTAATAATGTAGTATTCCTCAGCTTGCAGGCTGAGTTCTTTCAAAACTGCACCCAGGGCTTCCGGAATCTTTTCCTCCAGCATTTCTTTTGGTATGAAACGGAATGCCCTTACTTTAAAAGCATCCAGAACTACTTCAAAATGCGATGTAATAAAAATTATATAGGATTCAACATTCTTCTTGATTAATTTCTCTGCGAGCGCTAACCCATCCATATCGGGAAGTTCTATATCTAAAAAATAGATCTGATACCGCTTATTACCTCCTAAAGCGAATAATAACTGTTTGGAACTGCCAAAGGCCTCCACATTCTTTTCTACTCCCTCATGGTTTAAATATTTTATGATATTTTGTTTTATCAATGCTGCACAATTTTCTTCATCATCCACAACTGCAATATTTACCATAACTCCACTCTCCATAGTATTCATGTCATTCCCACAACTTTATCGTACCACCTCTGCTGCGTGTGACTCCAGTAGTTCCTAAAGCTTGAATTGGCAATAAAGACGCAGTGTTTCCTTTATCCAAACTTTATATAAAAACAGCCGTACGCTCAACACATACGGCTATCTGTTTGTTCCCTCATCCCTCCTTTTAACGCCTTCACAACTTTTAATATCATTTTCATCTCTTTATTCGTACAATCCCGCATTTCCATGGTAATATCATTTAATTGAAAATCTCTCGATTTCTTTACACTGTCGCATAATAGTTCATCTACGGAGACTTCAAAAATATTGGCTATTTTAACGATTGTCTCCAGACTGCCTTTTGATTTTGCAGTTTCCAGATTACTTATATACTGTGTTGATAATCCAATATTTTCTGCGAGCTGTTCTTGGGTAATGCCTTTACTTTTTCTTATCTTCTTAATTCTTTTTCCTAATTCGATATAATCCACTACCATATTGCTCTTACCTCCTGCATTTGACTCTTATTTTATGCAAGATATGATAAAATTATAATGGATCATAAGTTTAATTTATCCTAATTATTATATTTTTATATAACTATTCATTGATTTTTTACAAAAATCCATGTAATGATTATAGTAGAAACTTTTACATTACTACTACAACGTCTCACTAAGCCCCGCAGCACGTCTGCACCAAGCGTTCCACTGAACCTCATAAGCTATTTTCAAACACTTTCCTTCTCAAAAAAACTGCATGCCGTCTCATAAAATTCCTGCCCGTTGGACAATAATGCCGGATGTCCGCCTTTTTCAAACAGCTTTATTTTGCCATGCCCAATCTTCTTAACCAGTCCCTGATACACCTCTTCATAAAACTGGGGTGTGGCAAACTCGTCTTCGCGGCTTCCCGTCAGTAAAATTTCAGCTTGCAGTTCTGATAAAGATTTATGAAAAAATTTACCGATCCCTATGTAATGATCATGGATCGCCTTTGTATCATTGTCCACAACCTGTTCCCAGCCTTCTCCATGATTAAATATATAAAAAGATCTTGTTCCTTCATCCTGTTTGGATGCTTCTCTGTCTTCGATTACATTTTCCACAAATGCTTTTAACGGCACCTCTCCTTCAAAACTGTCCGCAATTACTTTATTTACCAGATCCGGTCTCTCCAGTGCCACATTGATTGCCACCTGGGCACCGCCGCTGCTTCCTATAAGGTTTACTTTTTTATAGCCAGTCTGATCTAAAAATGCAATTACCTGCTGTGCCTCATCAAACCACAGATCGGTCTGAAAGATATCCAGACGATCTGATCTGCCATGTCCCAGAAAATCAATTAATATGGTTTTAAACTTCCCCCGGTATAATTTTTCAGTTTCTGCAAACATCCTGGAGGACGCGGTATTTCCATGGAGAAAAAGCAGGGGCTGTCCACTGCCTGCTTCTTCGTACCAGCACTTCTTATTGTGATATATAAAATATGGCATATAATCTCTCCTTAAATGAAATTTTAATGTATGATATACATTAATTTTTATAAATTGTTATTTTTTGCTCTCTGTTATCTTATTGGCCTTCTCATATACTTCCCTTGGTTCCACACCAATATTAAATTTCCCATCCTCATACAGTACTTTTCCGTTCACCATGGTTAGTTTCACATTTTGTTTACTTCCACTGTATACTAGATTTTTCGTTATATTATTAACAGGCTGCATATTGGGCTGGTTCAGGTCAATCAGAATCAGATCCGCCAGTTTTCCTTCTTGTAATGTATCACAGTCTTTTAATCCCATTGCCCTGGCACCCCCGGCGGTTGCTGCATAGAGCACCTGATTGGCATCTACTACGGATGCATCCTGCTCCCTGAGTTTGGCCAGCCCAGTTGTCAGGAACATTTCCCGGAACATATCCAGACAGTTATTGCTTGCCGGACCATCGGTTCCAATTGCCAGGTTAATGCCCATCTCCAGAACCCTTTTAATGGGAGCAATACCGCTTGCCAGTTTCGCATTGGAGCCGGGATTGGTTATGACGGACATCCCATGTTCCTGAAAGATTTTAAGATCTTCCTCTGTCATGTGCACGCAGTGGTATCCTCCTCCGCCATAGCGGAACATTCCAAATTGATTCAGGTAAGCAGTAGGCGTCATATGATTGCGTTCTATACACCCTTTTACTTCCGAAAGGCTCTCCGAATTGTGGGTATAAACAGGTGCATGATACTTCCCGGCAAGATCAGCCACTCCCTCCAGCAATTCTCGGGAAGTGGTATATTCTGCGTGAAATCCGATCTGAAAACTGATCAGCTCATGGTAACGGTTGTATTTTTGATACCAGGCGTCTATCTGATCCACTGACTGGGTGAAATCATTTAAACCACTGGTCATAACCGTCCGAAAGCCGCAATCCACAGATGCCTGTGCTATAGTGTCCGGAGTGAGATACATATCAAAATTAGCCGTTATCCCGCTGGTGAGGTATTCCATGATTGCAAGCTTTGATAAATGGTAGATATCATCTGCACTTAACTTGGCCTCCATAGGAAAAACCTGCTGGTTCAGCCAGTCAAGCAGCGGCATATCATCTGCAAAGGACCGAAGAAACGTCATTCCGGAATGCGTATGGGCATTCTTAAATCCGGGCATCAGTAAATTATCCTCACAGTCGATTTCCCTGTCCCAGCTTCCCCGTTCTTCCTTGTACCCGTCGCATAATCCATGCCGGGCTGCATGATTGTCACACTGAAACGAGGTGGAAGAATCGTGCGAGTTCCTTTCCATGCCAAAATCTTCTTTCAGGCTTCCCTCTCCCACATAGGAAATCAGGCTTCCTTTTACGTGTACTTCTCCCCGCTGTACCTCAAATCCATTTGCCAGCGTTAATATCCGGGCATTGTAAAATCGTATATTCATGTCATTCTCCCCCTATTCTTCATTTTTGAAATTTATCTGTTAGTCTATTTGCATCTATCGTATATTCATGTCATTCTCCCCTACTCTTTATTTATAAAATTTATCTGTTGGTTTATTTGCATTTTAATCTTTTCGAATTCTTGTCCTTATATGCATGTTAGTATTTCATCGTTTCCCTTTATCATATATCTCACCCAAAGCACGCGGCGCGCGGGTTTGGCGTGAGAAAAACACCAGAAGCAGCAGGGTTAAGACATAAGGCAGTATCATCACCAGATCAGAATATGTGCCCGGCATGTTCCATACCCTGACAAGCTGGTATCCGCCCGATCTTGCGAAACCAAACAGCAGACAGGCACCCAGTGTGGGAATGATTCTCCAGTTTCCAAATATCATGGCAGCTATGGAAAGGTACCCGTATCCGGCATAAATTCCCGAGGAAAAGTTCGATGAAATGGAATAAGCAAAGCTAATACCCGCTACTGCTGAGAGTGCCCCGGATACTCCAACTGCCAGGAAACGCACTTTTTCCACGGAAATCCCTGCGGCATCCACTGCATGTGGGTTATCTCCGCAAGCCCGCAAATGCATGCCAAATCCTGTTTTATATAGAATATACCATGCCAAAACCATAATTGCCAGTATAATAATTTCAAATGGATATATATTCTTGAATACTGCTCCAATTATCGGCAGCTCAGATAAAACCGGTATATGAAAGCGCCCCGATACACCCAGAACAAATTTATCAGATGGACTGGAAAAAATGCTGCTGTTTATCTGTTTCGTCAGAAATGAGGTCAGTGCCATTGCCAGAATATTCATTACAACTCCGCTGATTACCTGATTTGCGCGGAAACGAATGCACAAAACAGCATGGAGCATAGAATACAGAACACCACCGATTACAGCACCTGTCAATGCAATATAAAAAGGTATCTGTGACTCCGGTGCAAAATGAGGCATGGCAAATACTGCTGCCAAAGCTCCGGAAAATGCCCCAAACCCCTGTAAGCCCTCCAGCGCCAGATTGGTGATTCCGCTTTTCTCACTATAAATTCCTCCGATTGCCATTACAAACAACGGCAGCGCAAATGACAGTCCATCTATGATTATCCCTTCCATCACTTACCTCCCATTTTGCTTAATCGATGCGAAAAATATGCATTGCATGCAGAAATCAGCAGGATCAGGCCCGTGATTACCGAAGCGATTTCTGCCTCTACCCCGGATGCCGAACTCATATAGGTACTTCCTTTACTGATGATGGAAATTAAAAATGAAGAGAAAAAGATACCGACAGATTGATTTCCCCCCAGCAGTGCAACCGCAATTCCATCAAAACCCGCAGAGGGCAATGTTCTGGGACCAATAGAACCAAAGTACCCCAGATAGTACGTGACACCAGCCAATCCTGCAAGCCCTCCGGAAATCACCATTGCAAGTACAATATTTTTTCCCACATTCATTCCTGCATATTTGGCAGCTGTGCGGCTGGCACCAACTGCCTTTATTTCAAATCCTGCTGTGGTCTTCTGAAAGAAAAAACGCATCCATACCACAGCTGCAATTGCCAGAATAATCCCCAGGGGAATATCAATCCTGATATTTCCTGCTTTCACATCCATCAAGGTCAGTCTCGCTGCTTTGCTCACCGGATTGGACTGACGGGAGATGGGGTTTATATAAAATGTATTTATAAAAAAACTGATTACATATTGGGCAATATAATTAATCATTATGGTAGATACAACTTCATTAATGCCAAAGCGGTATTTTAGTCCTCCAACCAATCCTCCGATCAGAGCACCGGTTATGATTCCAATTACAATGACCAGTGGTTTAGCCACATATGCAGGCAGGTCCCCATATCCGGCCAGAACTGTGGCGAGATAGCCGGATACCAGCATCTGTCCCGATACACCGATATTAAAAAGACCAGCTTTTAAGGCTGCGGCAACTGCCAGTGCCGAAAACAGAAGTGGGGTCCATGCATTTAAGAAGCTGGTAAAATCCGTCAGCATATTCTTGGAACCTGCATAACTTCCTTTTGGAAGCAGACCACATCCCTTTAACAGATCGCCATATACCGTTACCGGATTTTTCTTTAAAATCAGCAGTATAACTCCACATACCAGAAAGCTGAAAGCAATGGAAACCACAGGGATTATAGCTGCTCCAACTCTATCCTTTTCCCTTGCGGGAACCATCTGTTTCTTCATTTTGCCTGCCTCCCTTCACTCCCATCATAAACTGGCCAACTTCCTCTGTGCTCGGCTGATCTGCAGACGCTATCCGGTTCAGCTTTCCATTAAAAATGACTCCGATGGTATCTGCCAGGTTCATAACTTCCTCCAGTTCCAGAGAAATCAGCAGAATGGCTTTTCCATGGTCCCGTTCTTTCAGGATCTGACTGTGAATCCGTTCAATCGCACCGATATCCAATCCTCTGGTAGGTTGTACAAAAATCAACAGTGACGCATCTCTCTGCGTTTCCCTGGCTATAATTGCCTTTTGCTGATTGCCTCCGCTCATAGTCCGCACTTTCGTCAGGCTGCCTCTGCTGCATCGGATGTCATATTTCTCGATAAGTTCTCCGGCATGGCTTCGTATCCGCTGCTGCTGCAGTACCCCTCGTCTTGAAAAGGGCTCTTTAAAATAGGATTTTAATACAAGATTATCTTCTAATGAGAAGTCTATTATCAGACCATAATTCTGTCGGTCTTCGGGAATATAAGAAATGCCGGAAAGAACCCTGGATCTGATACCTGCTCGTGTGATATCCTCTCCATTTAGCAGAACAGCCCCCTGATGGACATGTAAAAGTCCTGCTATTGCATCCGCTAACTCAATCTGACCATTGCCGGAGACACCTGCTATGGCAAATATTTCTCCCTGGCGTATTTGAAAAGATACGTCATTAACCACCTCAAAACCTGTCTCATTTTTAACCGTAAGGTGATCTACCTTTAATATACATTCTTTAAAATCAGATGGTTTTTTGGGAGGTGTAAAGTTAACTTCCCTCCCTACCATTAATTTTGCCATCTGGCTCGTTGAAATTTCGGAAACGTTAAAAATCCCGGTAAGTTTGCCCCTGCATAATACTGCACACCGGTCTGCCACCTGTTTGATCTCTTCTAGTTTGTGGGTAATCAGAATGATTGTTTTTCCGTCTTCCCGCAGCCCCTTTAATATCTTCATTAAAAATTGAATTTCCTGTGGTGTTAACACTGCTGTAGGTTCATCAAAGATCAGGATTTCCGCCTCCCGGTAAAGCATTTTCAAGATTTCCACACGCTGCCGCACCGATACGTCTGCCGTTTCTATAATTTGCTCCGGATTTACCTTCAGACCGTATTTTTCGGAAATTCCGGCAATTTTTTCACTGGCTTCCTTTTTATTGACAACCGGAATAAACCCCAGCAGATATTTTCTGGGCTCTATTCCCAAAATAATATTTTCTGTGATCGTATAATCGCTTACCAGTTTAAAATGCTGGTGCACCATCCCAATATTCAGCCGGGATGCAAAATTGGGGGAAGAGATCACTTCCCTCTTTCCCCTGACATATATTTCCCCCTCATCAGGTTCATACATTCCAAACAACATGCTCATAAGCGTTGATTTTCCTGCTCCATTCTCACCTAAAAGGGCCAGTATCTCGCCCTTTTTTATTTTGAGGGATACATTTTCATTGGCTGTAATCCCGGGAAACCGTTTTGTAATATTTTTCATCTCAACGATGTATTCTGATTCCATATTCAATATCCCACGTTCAACGAGCCAAAGCCAAGCTTACTTGGTCTTGTCGGCTGCCGCTATTGTCTAAGCCCCCGCAGCTCGCTGTACTGTAAATTTGATGCCCCGTTGTTTGCATCGTGGTCTTTGACGTCAACCCTGGAAAATCATCCGGTGTGATGTTATTAAAATTCGCAGCCGGAATGATCTCGCCGCTTTGTATCCGTGCATAAGCTTCATCCAACTTTGCAATAGAATCCTCAGAGAGCTGGTTTCTTCCTGCTTCTTTCACATATCCGGTTGAATCCGTATCGGCTTTCATCACGAAATTTCCGCCTTTAAAATTGCCCTTTGCAATGTTCTCCAGCTGTTTCTCTACGTTTTTCCCCATGACTTTTACTGCAGAAGTGAGTACTATATTTTCACTTCCCTTTGCACCCAGATCATACTGGTCCGTGTCGCAGCCTATAACTTTTACATCATTTGCTTCTTTTGCTGCCGTAAAAACGCCCGTTCCGGAATCTCCGGCAACTACAAAGAGAATGTCACATCCTTCTTTAATCAATGCATTTCCAATCACTTTTCCGGTAGCCTGGTCAGCAAAACTGCCGATATAATTTCCGCCTACAGCCTGATTGGTCACATCTGTTCCGGAATAAGAGGGAAGCTCCACCAGTTCCACACCAGTATTATATTGCTGGTTTGCATAGTTTACGCCTGATTCAAATCCATACTGATAATTCACATTAGACGGATAAGCGATCCCGCCTATAAATGCAGCCTTCTTCGTTTTGGATTCCAAAGCCGCTGCCATTCCAGCCATAAATCCGCTTTCCTGTTCCGCAAATGTCATGGCACAGATATTTGGAAGATCTGCTTCACTGCCGTCTTCATATGCCGGATTGGAATCAACGAGAATAAAGTTTACATCAGGATTGTCTTTGGCCGTTTCTGCAATCTGGGAAAATTGAAACCCGCAGCAGACAACTACATCATAGTCCGGGGCAATATCCGCAACAGCGGTGACTGCAGCTGCGCTGTCCCCGGAAGACTCCTGAACCGGCTTTACTGTAGCATCCGGATATTTTTCAATAAATGACTGGATGCCGCTGTAGATATTTTGATTAAATGTTCCGTCATCCACCCCGGATCCACTTGTAACAATTGCAATTTTCAGCGCACTGTTTCCATCTGACTCATTTGCAGCCGAGTCATTGCCCGTTTGCTCTTTTCCATCTGACTCTTTAGCTGCCGAGTCATTGCCCGCTGTCTCTTTTGCCTCCGTCTGCTTTGTGTTTTCAGTATTATTATTGCTTGCGCATCCCGCAAGACCGCATCCTAATATGCAAATGCAAAGAAATACAGATAGTAATTTTTTCATAATAGCCCTCCTAACCAGAATCTGCAGTATCTATATTGATGCTGCTCTTTTCGATTAGTGTTCCTCACTATCTGATTTCTTATACTTTAAAATCGCTGACCGCAGCGTGTTTTGAAATTGCGCTCTGATATCTGCACGTACTGGTTATGAAATTCAGGTTCTACATACGTTTAATCGCTTCTGTCACCAACTGTTTGAAAAGCGGTGCCACACGGTCAGCCGTCTCCTGAACCTCACTATGGCTCAGCGGTGTCTCTGTCATACCGCATCCCAGATTGGATATACAGGAAATACCGCAGATCTTCATTCCCATGTGATTCGCAGCAATTGCTTCACAGGCTGTGCTCATTCCAACCGCATCCGCTCCCAGAATCCGGCACATTTTCACTTCCTGGGGGGATTCAAAATTAGGTCCCGATAACTGGATGTATACCCCTTCTTTTAAGTCAATGCCCAGATCTTTTGCAGTATTGCGCAGGATATCCTGAAGCTTGTGATCATAGATCTGGCTCATGTCACAGAATCTGGGACCCAGTTCATCGATGTTCGGTCCTATCAGCGGTGATGGAACAAAATCGGATATCTGATCGGTGATCATCATAAAGTCACCGGCTTTAAAATCATAATTGACGCCGCCTGCCGCATTTGTTAAAAACAGGATCTCTGCTCCCATCATCTTCATCAGTCTCGCCGGAAGCACCACATCTGTCATGGGGTACCCCTCATAATAATGGACTCTGCCCTGCATGGCAACAACCGGTACTTCTCCCACATATCCGAAGATAAACCTGCCCTGATGCCCCTGCACCGTGGATACCGGGAACCCTTCTATGTCATGGTAATCCAGAACTGCTTCCACCTGGATTTCATCTGCATATCCTCCCAGTCCCGAGCCAAGAACCAAGGCTGCCCTGGGTGTGAAATTTATTTTCTGGCGAAAACTTTCGTAACATTTTAACAATTTTTCATATACTGGATTCATGTTGTTTCCTCCTTGTTCAATTAATGCTTATCATTCACAGGTTATAAAGGTGTGTATGCCTTTGTTTCTATAATAAGTTTTACCGGAGGAAAAGTCAATTGACATAAACGTTCAGGTTCACGCATAGGCAATCTAAAACGGCAGATACTTCCACCCAATCTTATACTCATTCTTCTTCCATGAAAATAAACTGTCATACTCATCTTCCGTCAGCACGTTTTTAAGCTCTTCTTTTTCATCCTCCGGAACCACTGCATGTATGGAATCGATAAAGCAGAGGTTTGGATACAGTACACACCACCAGTTTTTCCCTTCCGCTTCTCCGATCTGTATGCGCAGCGCCTCATAATCTCCTGCCGGAAATGTAATATCACCATAGGATTTCATTGGGAAATAGCACCAGGTAAGGCTGGCTTTAGCAGGATATGCATAGCCTTCCCTATTTATGATTTCCACTGCTTTATTTTGGATTTTATCCATGTTTTCTTTGATACAGGTTCTTGTGGCATCGATGGAATGGGCATCTTTTAAAATTGTTTCCATGTATGCCACCACTTCATTTTTTACCTTCATTTTAAGTGCCTGATCTTCATCGGTATCACTGTTTGCAATGACATGAAAACGTATGATCTCATCTGCAATTCCCTTCTGCAGAGATGTCTCCTGGGTCATTCTTCCCACGAGAAACATACAGATCAGGATGCCTGCCGCAATTCCCAGACCTCCGATTACAAGATACCACTTTTGATAAAAACGATTTATTGTATTCATAATTTTATGTACCCTCCTGTTTATTTATTGTTCCAATGAATCGCCTATGGCGATGGGACTAACCAGAGCGTGTTTGACAAATGCTTTGGTACAATAAAAGTATTCACAGGTTTGAGGGTTTTAAACAAGGTTATCCACATTATTTTTGAATTGTATATTCTCCGTCTGCTACCGGTTTATCTTTTTTCAAGTGGACTTGTGGAACTGTTACTTTTTCTTCATTGTTATGCCAGAAATTTAATAAATCTCCCAGGGTCTTACCTACGCCCTTTTTATCCGGGTTGTTTTTAATCAGATCCTGCAGATAGGTCCCCAGAGAATCCACAGAAGAGGCGGTTTTGGTAACCAGGCTTTCTTCTCCTTCATCGTCATATACAAATATGGAAATGCTTCTTGCAAAAGTAGGATGATTTTCAAAATAAGTCAGCATTTCCTTTCTGGTTTCCGGGTCTTCCAGCATTTCAGGACCCAGGATAATTGCCTTTGTATGTCCGGAATCAATATATTTATCTACATAGGACGCATAGTCTTTCGCTGCATCCTCAATGGTTTTCCCGGTGGCGCTTTCTTCTTTCGTATCCTTTTCTTCCTGCTCGGTTTCCTCTTCTCCGCCCTTTTTCTGTCCGGTCTCTTCTCCCATATTCGGCAGGGCATATTCGATCCGGAAGCCTTCTTCTTCCTTATGCACTTCCACAGCCAACGGAAAGTAACGGTCTTCCAGTTCTCTTTTGGTACACCCGGACAGGCTGAGCAGTAATGCTGCCATAACGATTGTCACAAATAATTTTCTCAATTACTGCACCTCCTTTTCTCCCACTCCAGTATTGCACAGATCACGGTAAATCCTGCCATAATCGGTATCAGAAGATAGCAGTTTATGGTTAAAAAGAGTTTTTGGGCGATATCTACATTTTTGCACCAGAGAACACCTGCAGCGCTAAGCAGCAGCATGAAAAGGTGGTTCTGTTTTTCTTCCGGCTGCTTAAACATCTCTTTAAAAATCAGATTTAAATAGAAGATTCCCGTACTTGCTGCTACAAAAAAACTCATGAGAAGCAGCGCTAAAAAGATCGTATCAAACCGCTGCAGAAAGCCTCCCGGAATATCCACATTACTTGTCAGAGTAACAACCGGCCACCTTAACGCCTTCATTCCCTGATCCCCAAACGAACCGATGCCGATAATAATTGCCGCTCCGACGCCGATTGCCGTCACCATCAGCCCCTTTAAGGTAGTCCTCAGACGCAATCCGCTTTTTTGTATAAAGGGTGCCTCAAACAGAATCAGGCTCACTCCCCCAAATGCGGCAAATACCTGAAAACTCTGCTTCATTGTTACTGCATCAAAGGCTGCTGCCTCATAAGTAAAATATTCACTCTTGATGCCGGTGGATGCTATCACCAGAAGTATGAGAAGCGGTATCAGCACAAAGGGATAAAGCACTTCTGCGATGCGTCCCCGACGCTCTTTGGGGTCCATGGAAGCATAGAATCCGCCCAGCAGCATTAGCATACATGGAATATTTTCATTCAGTTCCGGAAGCATATACTGCCTGGTGACGGCACCGAATACCCGGGTGATGTAAAGCAGATTCACATACATATAGCTCCAGTAGACCAGACACAGCGCAAATGATGCTGCCCTTCCCATTCGGAGTTCCACATAACCGCCAAAGCTCCTGGTAATATAACGGCTTAGATAACAGACAATGCAGGTATATACTGCCGTAATCCCAACTCCCAGAATCAGGCTTAATATTAAATCTTTTCCGCTTGACTGCACAATAAACCGGGGCAGCAATAAGCTTATTTTACCAATCCAGTCCATGACTAAAAGCCTTTTCAATTGTCGTACCGAAATTTTCTGGTTATTGGAAAACATGAGCATTTCCTTTCTTTATCACTTTATTTTTAACCGGGTTCTGGACTGCCTCCTGGCAAAGACCGGGCGGCTTTTCAGTCTGTCTAAGGGTGCCCGCACCAGTGCATCCTTCTTATCCCTGCCCCGGTTGACATCTGCTGCCACAAAAGGCATGAGATATGGGATATTATAACTTTTCAGCGCACTCAGGTGTGTTAACAGGATAAACCATCCTAACACCAGCCCCAGTATGCCAAAAAAAGCACATCCCAAAATCATGGCGTATTTAATCAGCCGCAGAGCTTCTGAAAGTTCTTCATTGGGAATGGAAAAAGAACTGAGTGCGGTCAGCGCCACAATCACAACAACGATGGGGCTTACCAGGTTCGCACTGACTGCAGCCTGTCCGATAATCAGTCCGCCTACGATACCAATGGTATTACCAATCGGTCCCGGCATCCTAACCCCCGCCTCCCGCAGCAGTTCAAAGGATAATTCCAGAAGAAGCACTTCAATTACACTGGGAAACGGCACCCCCTGCCTTGCCTCCGCCAGAGAAAGAATCAGGTTCGTGGGAAGTATCTGGGTATGGTAATTGGTAACTGCCACATACAGCCCCGGCAGGGAAACCGCCAGAAACGCCGCAACAAAACGAATAATTCTCAAAAAAGATACAATTCCAAAATGACGGTAATAGTCATCACTTGTCTGGAAAAAGCTATTTATGGTTGTAGGCAGAATTAATGCCTCGGGAGAATTATCGCTGAGGAGCACGACCCTTCCATCCAAAACTGCCATGGCTGCTTTATCCGGGCGTTCCGTTGTCTGATACTGAGGAAATGGCGAATACCAGGTATCTTCCGTCAGCTGTTCGATTACACCGCTGTCCATAATCCCGTCGATTTCAAAAGAATCCAGCTTTTGTTCCATAGCTTCCAGTAAATCGGGATAGACCAGCCCATCCATATAGATAATGGCTGTCATGGTATTGGAACGCCTTCCAATGGGACGCTCTTTGATCTTCATCGTGGTATCCCGGACACGTTTACGCACCAGTGCCGCATTTAATTTAACGGATTCTGTAAATGCCTCTTTGGAACCCCTCAGAACTTTTTCGGACTCGGATTTGGATACGCCCATCCCCGGATATCCCTTGCTGCTCACCTTCAGGGCTTTATCATATCCATCGATAAAGAAAATGGCATTTCCTGCTAGCATGGCTGCCATTGCCTCTTCCATGGTTGCAAGTTCTTTTGCGTCGGTTATTCCCAGTCCGTCTTCATTTACCGTGCGCCGGATTTCCTCCGGTGACATTTCCTGCATCTGAATTAACAAACGTCCAATCATGGATTCTTCCAGAAGCATATTGCTTACCGCTACTTCGATAAATACCGCAAGGCAGTCTACCTTCGGCGGAAGCCCCAACCGCATGGGACGGATGATAATATCATCACAATTTTCACACCAGGCTTTTATCTTCGCTTCATTATCCGATAGACGTGTGGAAACATTATCACTCATATTTAGCCTCCTATCTTAACCTCAACCAAAGTGTGCCAGAAAATATTCCTGAAAATGCGCTTCACACACTTACTCAGCGCCTGATGCAGTGCAACGCAACACAACGCTGTAAGGCCACAAAAAAAGGATAAGAAGATTCTTATCCTTTTAGGTGTAGCATATGTAATTATTTACATTTTATTCTTTTTCATGAAGACTATTGATAATTGATTCTTTCTGGTTTTCAATGTGGATATGAATTGCATTGCCCGCTTTTTCTTTATCATGCTTTTTCAGAGCACGGCGGATTGCATCATGCTCCTCCAGAAGATTCTTATGCATGGAACGGTCTTTCAGGTATTCCATACGGTAGCGGTACATCTGCTCCCTAAGATTGCTTAAGATCTGCAGCAATCTGCGGTTATTCGTTGCATCGTAAATAATTTCATGAAAATGCATATCAGCCTTGACACAATCAATAATATCTGTTCCATCCAATGAGCGCTTAAAATCATTTGCCGCTTTTTTAAGCTCGATCAGCTGCTCGTCCGTGATATGGTCACAGGCATCTTTCACTGCCAGTTCTTCCAGCGCACATCGTACTTCCAGAACGTCTTCCAGATCCCGGATGGTTATCTGGGCTACTTCGGCGCCTTTTCTTGGAATCATCAGAACCAGTCCCTCTAATTCCAGCTTTCGAATAGCTTCCCTTACCGGAGTACGGCTTACCCCCAGTCTCTGTGCAAGCTGAATTTCCATCAGGCGTTCGCCCGGCTTTAATTCACCTTTTAAAATTGCATTTCTAAGCGTATTAAAAACCACATCCCGCAGTGGCAGATATTCATTCATATCTATGTGAAAATTTTCATTCATTGGTAGACCTCCATACCTATCCTGTTGTGTATCCTTAACATCTCTTCTGTGACTATTTTACCGGATTATTAAAAATACCGGTCAGGTAAACCTGCTTTGCAAGCTCCCCTTCATATAATACGTCATAAGCTTTTTTCGCTGCTTTCTTATCATCAAAAATTCCAAAAACAGTTGGACCGCTTCCGCTCATCATGGCATTTAACGCTCCATGTTCCAGCATTATATTTTTAATATCCGCTATGATGGGATATTGCGGAACCGTAACCGTTTCCAGAACATTTTTCATAAGAGCCGCCGCTTTTTTCAGATCGCCAGCCTCTAATGCCCGAATCTGCCCGTCGATATCCGGATGGTCCGCGATCTCACCCGCATCCAGCGTCGTATAAACAAATTTCGTAGACACATGCACACCAGGCTTGGCAATCAATATATGACATGCGGGCATCGGCGGCAGGGTGGTCAGATTTTCCCCAATTCCTTCCGCCAGTGCTGTCCCCCGCATGATGCAATACGGTACATCCGCACCTATCTTCACCCCGCGTTCCATCAGCTCTTCCTTGGTAAGCCCCAGTTTAAACAAACGGTTCACGCCTACCATTACAGCCGCCGCATCAGAACTGCCGCCCGCCATTCCTGCCGCTACAGGAATGAATTTTTTCAAATTAATAGACAACCCTTTTTTTATCCCAAATTCATCCATCAGAAGTTTCGCTGCTTTATACACCAGATTATCTTCGTTTACCGGAAGATAATACAGATTTGTCTTAACTTTAATTCCTGGTTTCTGTCGCTCTGAGATCCGGATTTGGTCATACAGATGAATTGTCTGCATAATCATTCGTACTTCATGGTATCCGTCTTCTCTTTTCCGTACCACATCAAGGCCCAAATTTATCTTTGCAAGAGCCTTTAATTTCATCTCTCTCATCGTGTACCCCCGTTGCACTTTGTATACAATTATTTCGATTAGCAATATTGTATCTCATTTCATACACAAAAGTCAATGGTAAATCACTAAAATTCAACAAAATTTCCTAAGACTTAACAATTTTTGTCAAAACATCAACCCAAATTCTCAACTGCCTTCATAACCAGCAGACATGTACCCGGGGAAACCTCTTCCTCTTCAATTTCGTTTAACTCCCGGATACGCTCCGGAGTGGTATAATATTGTTTTGCAATGCTCCACAGACTGTCATCCGGCTGCACAATATATCCTACAATGCCCGGCAGCTCCTGAAGCTTCTTCATATCTAAATCGTGTTCTTCCACATCAATAATGCACTGTTCTTTGTGTACACGGATCACCATTGCATTGAGGTTTACGCATACCTTTACTTCCAGCTCTTCACTGTCAATCATGGTGGTGGACAGCTGTTCCAGCTCGCTTTGCAGCGTAAACCGGCAGTCATTATCAATCTCCGGCACTTCTATCACGTGTTGGAATGGCACAGCGCCTTCCATCAGGGCATATGGCAGCGTGTCATCCGATGTAATATACAAAATGGTTATAAACACGGCACCTTCCACTTTTATTCCGTTTTCTGTTACACTGGTGTCATCAATTTTGACTTCACCCTGGCTGTGGCAGATCTGAAGCATCCTTGGCTGGCTGCTTTCCATTCGCATCCGGTCACTTGCCCTGCATTTGGAGAAGTTCTTTACTACCAGGCTTTCACATACCTGTTCCATCGTTACCGGAATCAGATCCTTCACCGGGGTGTAAACGTCTTCCAGAATCTGTACCTTTTCCTCTTCATAGAGACGGATATCCAGATCCAGAACCACATCTACCTGAACCAGGCGCTCTTCTCCGTCATAATCAGGCCTTACCTCCAGATTTGCCGAAGCCAGGGAAACTTCCACATTGGCAAGCATATTCTGGGCACATCCCGGACAGTCTACCGTTCCCTGGAAAGGCAGCACGGTTTCCAGCCATTGTTTTGTACCATTTTCGTCATCTCCTGCGTAAAGCACAAAGATGAAGAGTTCTCCCTTAATATCCAGCTGACCGTCTAACACACGGATGTCCGTTCCCCGAAGCTGGACATTTTCCCAGAGCATTTCCTGGATATTTGGCTTGTTGGACGGAATGGCTATTTCATCTTTTACCCTTAAAATATCTTTTTTCTGAACCGATAACTGCAGCAGTTCCAGGTTCTTGGACTTTGTACTAATATCACCCAGCCCGTGAATCTCCACAGCAGCCTGTGCATCATACAGCTCCTCCACAGATGCATTGAAGGAAAGAAGCGACTTCATACTCAGCTTCCTGGAATTGATCAGGGATACGGAGATATCCTCTACATCCCATTTCAGGCAGATATTGTCTCCCGGCTCCACGCCGTCCAGATTCATCTGCTCTTCAAACGGAATCTTGGATTCCAGCCTATGTATCTGTCTGTCCGGCGTATCTGCCACATACAGTACCCAAACCTCCAGTGCCCCCGTTAACAGCACATGGTCCGTACTTACCTTCATATCATCTAATTTGATATTTGCTTTCTTTTGTATCAGTTTTCCCACATCCGGCTTGCTGTCAGATACGTTGTAGTCTTCCTCCAGGGTTACCTGGCTGGATGCTCTGCTTTTTTCATGATTCATATGAATATTCTTTTTTAATAATTCCACAAAAAATCCCTCCCAGCATGGTCTCTTATAATTTTATGCCGGGAGGGTGTAAATTATGTGGAAGGCTTTGTCTTTTTATTCAAAAGTAACGGAACCCTCCATATATGGAATTTTAATAACTACAAATGGATATGACGGTTCCTGCTGGATCGTCTTCTCATGTGACGGACCGATCAGGCTGGTATGTACCATAATACCGTCCTCCGTCAAATAGCACTCATCCACCTGAATGCTGTAGCCGCCTGTTTTCTGTTCTCCGTAACCGCGGATCATATACAGGTATTTGTCGCTTTGATAGGTCATCTTTATTTCTGACTTCTTGTTCTCTTCGATTGCCTGTGCCAGTTCTTCCGGGATTTCTTCCGGGCTTACTACGGTAAAATCCAGATCCTTTACTTTTCCCTTATCGCTGTCATCATTGGTACCGCAGCCTCCTGCAAGGCATAGTGTCAGCAGAAAACAGATACTGATGGTAATGGATATGATTCTTTTCACTTGCTCTCCTATCGTTTCTTTGCCTTATTATTCATATCTTATGCAGGATGAGCAAGGGAACATTCATATTATTCCATATTCTTCCAAAACTTTTGGTTCCATGTGTCGGCAATTTCTCTTTTGGGAAAGGTATATCCATCTAATGAAGTAACCGGCATGATGCCCATCAGGGAATTTGTCAGAAAGCATTCTTCATAACCGGAGATCTCCCGGGGCAGAATTACCGTTTCCACAATGTTTTCCGTTTCCAGCAAATAGCCTCTTATAATACCAGGCAGCAGTCCGCAGGATAATTCAGGTGTATAAACAACATGATCTTTTACGAAAAAAATGTTACTGGATGTTCCTTCACAGATTTCTCCTTTGCTGTTGCAGAAAACAAACTCATCATAACCATCTTCTAAGGCTTTCCTTTTCTCCAGAATACAGTCCCCATAATTCAAAGTTTTATGATAGGTAAGGGAAGATGTCTCATTTCGTATTACCCTGCTGAACATTCCACGAAAGCCCTTGTGAAACTGTTGGGCACCATAGGGATTTTGCCTGTGGGTCAGGATCATATTTTCATCCGATACCGCTATCTTCATCACCCCGTGTGCCATCGGATGCTGTTCCAGATATCTTGCAATCTGCGCTTTATCTGCGTCCATCTTCAAATTGAATTCGCGGATTCCCCTTTCCAGACGTTGCAAATGTTCCACAAGGAGCACTGCCTTTCCATTTTCTACCGCTATCGTCTCAAACACGCCAAGACCAAACCAGTATCCTTCATCTAATCTGATATCCATATTTTACTCCGCCCATATTTTCTCACATATACAAAAATTATCTGCAAATTATTCTGCAAACTTCATATACAACCTTTGTTTTCCTGAAGATGCAGACTGCTCTTACCTGCTCAATAAATCCTCCAGCATTTGAACAGTGTCCACAATCTGACCTGCTCCGCAGCCCTCCATCTCTTCCCTGGAACCATACCCAAACAAGACCCCTATGCTGTCCAGACCACATTTTTTTGCGCCGATGATATCGTGTTCCCTGTCTCCAATCATCACAGCCTGTGCATTGTCTGTTATTTGATTCTGTTCCAGGGCATAGCTGATTACTTCCTCTTTTTTTGTACGACTGCCATCCATTTCGCTTCCCTGCACATCCGCAAAGTAACGGCTCAGCTCAAATCGCTCCAGAATCCGCTTTGCGTAAACAGTGGGTTTTGAGGTTGCCACGATCAGTATTTTCCCCTGATCGTTTAAGCGCTGCAGCATCTGAGGAATGCCGGGATAAACTTTATTTTCAAATATGCCGTCTTCGTTAAAGTATTCTCTGTATTTCCATACGGCTTCTTCTGCCCAGTCTTCTGCAAATCCGTAATACTCCATAAAAGAATCTTTCAGCGGCGGACCTATGAATTTATTTAAGGTTGACCTGTCCTCCACATGTATTCCATATTGTTCCAAAGCATACGCTACGGAATTAGTAATGCCTTCCTGAGGATCTGTCAACGTACCGTCCAGATCAAACAGCATATATTTTTTATCCATATTAACCCTTTCTGCGCTGCATTAGAGCGTGTTTTAAACAGTCTCTAATGCCTCCAGTACTGCTTTTGCCTTTTGCAGCGTCTCTTCATATTCAAATTCCAGTTCCGATTCGTAGGTAATTCCACCCCCCACACCTAAATGGTAGACGCCATCCTTGTGCACGGCAGTCCGAATCACAATATTAAAATCACAGTCTCCGTCCAACGTCAGATAACCGATGGAACCGGTGTACAGGCCCCGCCTGCCATGTTCCAGCTCGTCTATGATCTCCATGGCACGAAGTTTGGGCGCTCCGGTGATGGAGCCTCCCGGAAATGCCGCTTCTATTAAATCCATCACCGTCATTCCAGGCTTTAAATCTCCTGTGATATTGGAGACCAGATGGAAGACAGTGGCATATTCTTCCACGGTAAAGAGCTCCGTTACCTGTACGCTTCCGTGTCTGCACACCCGGTTTAAATCATTCCGCTCCAGATCCACAATCATCAGCAGCTCACTTTTATCCTTTTCTGAAGCCGCCAGCTCTTCCTTCAGCATCCGATCCTCTTCGGGTGTACTTCCCCTTTTTCTGGTGCCTTTAATGGGTCTGGTTTCCACATACCCTTTTTTCATTTGCAAAAACCGCTCCGGAGATGCGCAGATCACCTGAAAATCACCATAATTCAGATATCCGCCAAAAGGAGCAGGATTGTTCCCCCGCAGCTTACGAAATACTTCATAAGGGGATTTACCGCTTTTTATGGTCAGCCGCTGGGTCATATTCGCAATATAGATATCACCTTCGATAATATATCTTATCATATCATCAATTGCTTTTAAATACTCTTCTTTTTGAAAATTAGGAATGACCTCTATCGCTTTTTTCTCTCCTGTGGCACGTTCGATACGTATGCCATTAAAAATAGATTTCTTCAGTTCTTCCAAACGAATGCTGCTGTCTTTTAATTTCCCATTTGCTGCCAGCGTGACTTCCTTTTTCTCATGATCTTCTATAATAAATACATCATAAAAATTCAAAATGCAGTCCGGGATATCGGTTTCCATGGGATCTTTTGCTTTAACCCCTTCTTTTTTTCTTCCGTAATCGTATGAAAAATAACCAATTGCCCCAGATATAATCGGAAGTCCTGTTGTATTTTCTTCTCTGTTTTCCCTGAGATAATTCCTCATAAATTGTTCGAAGGTAACATCGGATGGCTTTCCATTTACCGTAAAAGCTTCTCCCTTCACCAGCTTCAGATAGGGATACAGCCCGATAATAGAATATCTGCCAAGCTTATTTTGCAGGGAGGAATCCAGGAATACTGTATCCGTTTCATTTTGAAATACCCCATGAATATCCTGAATGGGAATATAAGGTTCTAATTTCTGGATTTTCCTAAGCATTTCTGTACCCCCAGTCCTTGCTGATATTTACAAAATTGCCTAAAAGTTCATGCCCGTAATCGGTCAGCACTGCCTCCGGATGAAACTGAACGCCATAAACTGGCGCCTTTCTATGGGAAATTGCCATTATATCCCCATCCTCTGTCCAGGCATCCACCTGAAAATCAGGAGATAGCGTTCCCTTATCTATTACCAGGGAATGGTATCTGGTTACCCCATATTCCCTGGGCAGCCCACGAAAAATCCCTTTCCCGCTGTGGCGGATTTTCGTAACCTTTCCGTGCATGGGGCGTTTGCCTTTTACAATATCCGCACCAAAAGAATACCCTATCACCTGGTGGCCAAGGCATACACCTAATATTGGAATCTCATTTATGAATTTCTGAACAATTTCATTGGATAAACCCGCTGACTTGGGGTTCTTCGGACCCGGTGAAATGACAATTCCCTCCGGTTTCATACCGGCAAGTTCCTCTATATTCACCTTATCATTTCGCACTACCAGAATTTCCTGACCCAGCTCTTCAAAATAAGCTGACAGATTGTACACAAAAGAATCATAATTATCAATACATAAAAACATAGACCTCTCCTCACTTTCGTTTTTGAAAGCAAGTCGTTATCCTGGAGCTTGTTTGAAAATTGTTTTCTGTCAGGAATGAATTTTCAAACAAGCTCAAAAGGTCCGTAACTTGCAGATGACCCTATTATATACAAAATCCGCGTTTTCTTCAAGTATAGATTTTAAACGAGTAATTTTAAGTTACCAGTTATCCTCTATTGGCGTAGCGGATAGCTATTTTTTAATTTAAGGTTATCTATGTATGTTAGAGCCTGTTTGAAAAACGGGAATCATACAAATTCACTGAAAATGTGGCAAGGATTCTTCTTGAATCCCTGTGCAAAGTCCAGTATAATAAACACCATAGTACGTATAACGTAAAGGAGAATTTTATGGTTAATACAAGTAAAGAAGAGGATACAAGGCGGCTGTCGGGCATCCTGGTGCATCCTACTTCCTTTCCATCCCCTTATGGTATAGGCGACCTGGGAAAAGGTGCCTATGAATTCATTGATTTTCTCCAGGAATCCAGCCAGCATCTGTGGCAGGTCCTCCCCCTTGGACCTACCGGATTCTGGAATTCCCCCTATCAAAGCCCTTCTGCATTTGCCGGCCAGCCATTATTAATCAGCATTGATGATCTGGCTGAACTGGAACTGCTGGAAAAAAATGATCTCCGGGAAATACCTGTGTGGAAAGATCCCAGGAAAGTGGATTATATTGAAGTAAGGGAATACAAAGAGTCTCTTTTTCAAAAAGCCTATGCTGCTTTTAAGCACACGCCCAATAAGATGCTTCTGGAAGAGTATGATGACTTTTGTACTGCAAATGTGGAGTGGTTGGAAGATTACAGCCTCTTTATGGCGCTGAAAGATAGCCGGGAAGGTGAATGCTGGGCTGACTGGGAGGAAGAATTAATCGCTCCTGTGCCGGAAGTACGTGAGCATCTGGAAAAAACCTTAAAAGATGAAATCCGCTATCACAAATTCCTGCAGTTTATCTTCTTTTCCCAGTGGGCAAAATTAAAAGCATATGCCAATGAAAAAGAGGTATTTATCATCGGAGATATCCCGATCTTTGCAGCATATGACAGCGCAGATGTGTGGGCGGATAAGGAACTGTTTCAGCTTGACAGTGCAGGCCATCCCACCAGAGTATCCGGTGTTCCTCCGGACTATTTTTCTGCCACCGGTCAGCGCTGGGGCAATCCGCTCTATGACTGGGAGGTTCATAAAAAAGATGGCTATCAGTGGTGGATCAGAAGAATTGCACATCAGCTGAAAATGGTTGATTACCTGAGGATAGACCACTTCCGGGGATTCGAAGCATACTGGTCCATCCCTGCGGAAGAAGAGACTGCCTTAAATGGCAAATGGGTCAAAGGTCCCTGCGAAGAACTGTTTCTATCCATTCAAAAAAAACTGGGGGACCACCTCCCGATTCTGGCGGAAGATCTGGGAATCATCACGCCTGATGTGGAGTGGCTCAGGGATATGTTTCATTTTCCCGGTATGCGTATCCTGCAGTTTGCATTTCAGGATATGGGGGAAAGTACTTACCTTCCTCATAATTTTACCACTACCAACTGTATCTGCTATACCGGCACCCACGATAACGACACCACCATCGGATGGTATCAGAATCTGCCGGATGAGTTAAAAGACAAAATCCGAAGATACGGGAACACCGATGGAGGCAATATAAGCCTTGATCTGATCCGTTTCTGCATGGGTACAATTGCAAGATTCGCGATTTTCCCCATACAGGATATTCTTCAGCTTGACAGCAGACACAGGATGAATACACCCGGTGTTGCCGAAGGAAACTGGGAATTCCGATATGTTTCACAAGACCTGGACTCCGGGCGTGCCAGATGGCTGCGTGAGACCGCTCATTTATTTGGGCGGTATTAATACTAATCCGGTCTGAAACTACAGTGCCGGTACCGACCGGATGCAGCACAAGAGCGTGTTTGTTAATTACTTTCTGCAATTGTGTATCACACATTGTGGGAGACGAAACATTTTCAGACATGATCACATACATAAGAGATCACTAACTTCGTAGAAAAGAGAAAAAAAGATGATACGTTTTATTATTGTAGTAATTATTGTAGTAGGCTTTCTTATTTTATCCATTCCAATCCTGATATTTGAATGGATCCTTGGCAAATTCAATCCCAGGCTCAGAGATATTTCATCTCTGCGGCTGGTTCAAAACGTTTTTAAGCTGGTTTTATTTGTAAGCGGAACCAAAGCAACCATTATCGGAGCAGAAAATGTCCCTCAGGATGAAGCAGTTCTGTACATCGGGAACCACAGAAGCTTTTTTGACATCCTGCTTACCTATTCCAGATGCCCTGGACTGACGGGTTATGTAGCAAAAGACGGGATGGAAAAAATCCCCCTGCTGTCCCACTGGATGAAACGGCTCTACTGCCTGTTCCTGAACCGTGAAGACATTAAGGAAGGTCTGAAGACAATTCTTAAGGGCATTGAACAGATCAAAGCCGGCATTTCCATGTGTATCTTTCCCGAGGGTACCCGGAACAAAGTGGCAGATGCCCCCATGCTTCCCTTTAAAGAAGGCAGCATGAAAATGGCTGAAAAAACAGGATGCGCCATAATCCCCATGGCGATCACAAACTCCGCGGAAATATTTGAAAATCATTTTCCAAAAATACGTTCTGCACATGTGATACTCCAATACGGTGCGCCAATTTACCCAAAAGAATTGAGCAAAGAGGACCGGAAATTCCTAGGGGCATATACGCAAAAAGTAATACAGGGAATGTTAGATGAACATAAGACTCTTTCTCTAAATTAAAAATATAAGAAGGAATCGTATCCTGGAAATAATCGGATACGGTTCCTTCTTTATATGGGAAAACTACCTGTTTACTCTCTCATTCTGATTTTTTCTTAATCGCTCCCTTGCCGCCCTAAAATATTCATCCTCGGGATTAACCTGGAGGACAAAGTTAATTTTACCAAGCAGCTGCTGTAGATATCGTTCAGCCCCTTCTTTTGATCCGGACTCGTCATGATTCATATGCTCCAGATGAGATGCTGCACCAAATTTAAGGCAGTAATATACTTCCTGGCGCAGTTTTTTTCTGTATTCTTTTGATACCTGGGGCTTTTCATTGACTACAATTCCGGTTACCGCCTGACGCTGTCCTGCCAGGAGTAATTTCGTCTTCTTCTCATTTAATTCAAAACCAATTACCTTTAGGAAACTGCGGACCTTATTTTTCACTTTATATGCTTCAAAGCTGCCGGAAAAAGTCATGTCATCGCAGTATCTGGTATATGTAATTTTGCGTTCTCCACACCAATTTCCCATGTACTCATCAAAAGGCTTCATTACAAGATTTGATATTGCTGCTGAGGCGGGTGCTCCCTGAGGCAGACAGCCGTTATAACAGCAGAGATGGGTCAGCAGCGTACCTACTGAAGGTGGAAAACGGTCACTGTGAAATACGCTCTGGTACACCAGTATAAACGGTATGCTTCCAAAAAAATCATGAATATCCAGTTTCAGAATTTTTTCCTGTCCGGTATGGCAGGATACATTGTTGAGGATGGTGACTCCCTTACGATAGGCAGTTGCATATGACGATACCGTAAGACCATCCAGAATATGATGCAGAATATTTCTCTGTACCAGTTTCAAAAGTGTGTCCGGTATGCAGAGTTTTCGGCAGGTACCGTCCTGTTTGGGAATTACTGCTGTGTGGTAGTGATCCGATATATGGTTGCTAAGAGCATACAGACAAGCGATCTGGCGTTCCTTGGACCAATTCATCTCTCCAAACAGTTGAAATTCCGTAAGCAGCTTCCTGCAATGTTCCCGGGTGCAATATTTCCACAAGTTCTGATCTCCCATGACTTACCTCCATCTTATGTATTTCAAACCGGACATTCAGATTCAGGCAGCTGACAGAGGCAAAACAAAAAGGTGATACGTAAAATGCGAAGCTGTACGAGCCGAAGGCGGCGGTGCACAAGCAGTGTGCAGAAGTACATCGCAGCAGTTTACGGTGTGCAGGCAGACCTGCACCAATCTTCAATCATACATATCCGGACAGCGACTCGCTGCCCGGCCAGAGAAAATATCTCCGGAAATACTAATGCCTCTGTCAAACTAGTGCCGGGTGGTGTAAATACGTCGATATATAGTGCCTGATATCTGTGTCAGGTGTGCGACTGTGAATAGACGGCGTAGCGGGCTACGGCTAGATTCACAGTCGTGCAGCTGGCGCAGATAGCGGGTGCTATATAGTGGCGTATTTGCGCCAAGCGGCACTAGTGCCGGGTGGCACTATGTCTCTATCATACCATAAGTGTGAAAGATCTGTAAATTTATTTTAACTGATTCTCGTATCGCCCGGATTCCCTGGCGCGTGTTTTAAAATTGCTTTCTGGCAGCTGTGCGTCACACTTTGTGGGAGATTTGTCCCGGATGAAGGTCGACAAGCGTACTACGTAACCTGAATTCGGGGCCAATATACCGCAAAGTGGAGCGTGCAGATGACGGGAATGAATTTTCAAACACGCTCTGGCGCCGTGAAACGTTGGGTGCAGGCATGTCACGGGTCTTTAAATACCATTAACGCCATAATTAAATGATAGGATATCATGAACTCTGTAATTTAATTAGGAGTATCATGAACTCCATAATTAATTTTTTACTCCGTAATTAAGTTATATGGAGTAATCTTGCGTATTCTTCCGGCAATCAAATATCCTAATGCATAACTTACCACGATAATTCCCGCTATTATTCCAGCAACCCCCAGCGGCTGTATGATAAAATTCGCATTCATGACTCCCAGGCTTTTAAATAACACAGAGATAACCCGGTTCATCGTCAGCATGCTGATGACTCCCCCTGCCACTGCACCGGCTGCAATGGGCGGCATCAGGCTGAATATAATCTGCCGGATGATCTGTCCTGTCGTAAAACCAATGGATTTCTGGATTCCATAATACTGCTTCTGCCTGGTAATCATCATCCTTATAATCAGATATAGCACCAGGGTAATAACGAGAACCGTCGTACACAAAATGCCAATTGCAATAATGGTTGTCATTTTGGAATATATATTGATGGTACTGAAGATGACCTCTTTGTTTTTCGTAAGGGAAATTTCATCCTCTCCGTACATTTTATTAATATGATCCTGAAAGACCGCAAGCGCCCTGTCATCACTCTGGTTCAGATATACATATAGATTACTTTGCTTAAATGCGGGCAGTATTTCTTCAATCCCCGTCTTCGTCACCATGATGTCCATGCCCAGATAAAAGGATCCCTGTGTAAGTCCCGTCACCAGATATCCTTTCTTTTCATTTCCGGATTCTACTATGATGGTGTCTCCGATCTCTTTTCCAAGCACCTCTGACAGCAGTGCACCCATCGCTGCTTCATTATCATGTTTGGGATAACGGCCTTTATAAATGGTATTGTTTTCAATCACCTGAAAATCTTCTAATACCGTAGCCATGCAGTCGGTACCATTTACCCTGGTACTGAGTGTATCGTAATAGAATGTCTTTCTTACATTATCCATATCCTGAATTTTATTTTGAAAGGATCCTGCTTTTTCATTTTCCGGTACTACTGCTACGAAGTCGGCCATTTCGGCTCCTATAATGTTTAAAAAGGAATCTTTATCCAGCGCAATATTATAATACATGGTCCAGGCAAATAATGCCACAAACGTCAAAAAGGAAATAATAATGCCAATCATAACGTTCTTTTTTGTATTCTGCAATGCATTCTTAGCAGCTAAAAGTAAATTCAGGGTTCCCTTGGATTGATCCAATGCAATTACATTTTTTCGGAAACTGTGAGTTGCGATTCCTCCCCGGATCGCCAGAATCGGATGAAGATGATTGATTCTGCCGGAAGCAAAAAATGCAATGCTGCCCGTTATTATTAGAATCAATACAATCACGATGATACTGATGGCGGCATGGAATCCCTGATGCCACACAATTCCAGTCTGGGCAGAGAACAAATCATTGATCAGAGGCAGAACGCCATAAGATGCCAGGACTCCCAGGACGGCGCCTATACCTCCGATCACGGCAAACTGCAGTACAAAGGAAATGACGATTTGTCCGCTTGTGTATCCCAGTGCTTTCAGTACTCCTACATTTTTCATGTCCTCTTCGATCATATTAATAATCCGAAAACGGATTACCACCATACTGATCAATACAATAATGAGTGCAAAGCTAATCATAACCGAACCGCCAATATTGGATGTGAGCGTTCTCGCTCGTACCCCCAGTACCGCATCCTGACACCACAGATTCATCGCAGTTCCCTCCAGACGCTGCGCTCCGGACATCTGTTTCTTAAAATCCGAAGTCAGATTCACAGAATCCCGATAATCATCCATCCTTGCGGAAACCAGCGTTCCAAGATTATTCCATTCTTTGGATTTCTCCTGGAGATTCTTAAAATCCCCTTCTTTTAAATATGCGCCTATTCCCCCCAGATTAATGGAACTGGTGAGGGATACATCCTCGATAAAACCTGCTATGGTAAACTCATAGGTTTTGTGGTTGAACTGGATATCGAAAGTTTCCCCTATTTTATGATATCCTCCGGTTTTCATAATATAAGGCAGGTAAATTCCATTCTGAATGGATGCATCTTCTTCTACCATATTGAGTTTTGAAATATCCCGGTCATCTCCCAGACTGGTAATTAAAAAGACCTGTTCCAGCCTGCTGTCACCGTAGGGCAGGGATGCCCCCGGGAAGATCAGAACCTGCTGAGTCTCAACCTGGTTTACCCCTTTATAATTCTGTATAAATGTAAGATACTGATCATCTTCATCACTTTTTGGCAGTGCCGCCATAAAATGCGCTCCGTTCAGTTCTTCCATCCGGTTCAGGAAAGAACGCTGGTAATTAAAGAATACCAGTGCTCCTGTATTTAAGATCGTTACTGCAATGACAATTAATAAGAACAATGACAGCATTTGCCCTTTGCTCTTTTTCAGATAAGATTTCATCAGCATCCCTGTAGTTTCCATCTTACCACCCCATTTCTTCCAGGAAATCACGCAGTATACCTATGCGCTTGTGATCATTTTCATCATAATCTGTTAAGCGACATTCTCCACAGATGATACCGTCCTTGAGATAAATGATACGATTTCCCCTCAGCGCAGAGCGCAGATCATGTGTCACCATAATAATACTCTGCCCTTCCTGGTGGCAATTGGAAAAGGTATCTAAAACTGCTTTTCCATGAGCGGAATTCAGTGCACCTGTGGGTTCGTCAGCAAATACGATTTCCGGCCTGTTAATAAGTGCGCGGACGATTCCTGCTCGCTGTGCTTCTCCGCCGGATAACTGGGACGGGAACTTCTTCCACAGATTTTCTTCCAGTCCTACCTGCTTTAAAAGTTCTTTTCCCCTTTCCGCCACTGACTTTTTATTCTTATCCGCCAGCAGACCAACCGCCATAACATTATCCAATACACTCATATTTTCCAGCAGGTAAATCTGCTGAAAGACAAAACCGCAGTGTCTGCGCCTGAAAACCGCAAGCTTGTCATTGCTGTAGCCGGATATCTTTGTATTCCCATAGTAGATGTCTCCAAGGGTGGGTTTATCCATGCCTGACAGCGCATATAAAAGAGTGGATTTTCCCGCCCCGGATGCGCCCATTATTACGGTAAAATCCCCTTTCTCAAAACTGATGTCCAGATTTCTCAGTACATGCTGTTGTACTCCGTCATTTGAAAACGTCTTACATAATTTATTTGCAGATAATATTGTCTCTCCCATTTCTCTCCTCTTTCAGGCAAATACATGCCCCTATAAAATAAGATTACCAGTTACGATAATCTCATTCTACACGGAAAATTCTTAGCGTGTCTTTAGCGGATTCTTAACCAATCCTTAAATTTGCACTCCGAAGCACTCATAGAACAAGGCATTTATTTATGATACCGTATCCATGTGTATGATCTTTGCTCTCCACGCTGGTTAATCTTGAATACAAATAATATGGACTGAGGGATGAATTGGCTTTCCGTATTACTTTATACACTTGACTTCCTCCGTTTGTTGTTTGCTGTTTTGTAACTGTCTTTATTGTACCATATAAAACACGCTCTAGAATAAAAAAGGCCGGAGCCTCAAACGCTTGTAAGTATAAAATGTAAGGTATTTATATAAAAGGCATAGATATACCCCCAGGGAGTAATTCCCCGGAGGATTTTGTTACATAAAATTTCAGTGCATTAAAAGTACCATTTAATACATCAGGAAACTTTTATAATTAAAAATAAGTTATCATCTGGGCAATACCATTATAATTGCAGTTCAAGAAAGCGGGTCGTTTTATATGTTAGGAACATTAATTTCTGAAAATTATAAAATTGCACTATTCATTGTTATTACTTTAAGTATTATAGCTGCATTGATATTTATCAAGCTACGAAACTGGTATGGTATGGAGTACAAGCATAGTTGTGTAATAATGTTGATCATAGCTGCCATATTATACCTAATCTCGGATGAATCTGAACCATTTGTCTATTTGGCTACTTTACAGGTAGGTGTATTAAGCTGTGTCAGTGATATTGTATTCGTCCCACATCTAATAGGGCGCCGCATAAAAAATGAGTATGCTAAGGAAGCAATCTTACACGCTGTTTATACGTATGCAGCTATATTTATTTACTTTATGTTGCTGAAAGCCGATGATAAGCACATATTGTATACTATTTTTTCTTAGAGATTGCAAATTATGTCTACCTGTTTTCATCTCTCTGATATCAAGCCTTTTCTCTGTACTTTATACTGGCCGTAGCTTTCTTGATACCATCGATATACATATCTTTGTAAGACTGTATAGCGTTGTTGACTTGCCCTAATTGGGTCTTGTAAGTCTTCTAATAAGTCCCTTAAAGGTTATCGGGCAATAAAAAAACCACTCTTTCAAGTGGTTGATTAATATCGTGTAACTATTCCGTTTTCGTCTGGCACCGGATTTACCAAAGCCATAAACTTCTTAAATTCCTCTTTTGCAGCTTCCGGTGCATCCGGTCTAATATGCCATTGTTCGTCCTCTCCGATATAGGCATACCCATTTTTCATAAAGTCCGGTTCCTTCATTCCCATATTTACACACTCCTTAATATTTTTTCGAATTTATTTCCAAATATTTTAGCAAACTCCCGAGGAGATGCCCCGCCAAAATATTCCTCAAATGCCAATACACTCCTATAAAAATCATATTCAAATCCCGGCTTGCCTTTCATATATCGTAGCGAGTTAGAAACATGGTGCCCATATTCATGTACTCTTTGCAAACAGCCATTACTTTCCATGTTTTCTGCATTCATCTGGTCATCCTCTACTTTCATGGGATGAGGTCCTTGTATGTCCAGTCTTGCCGGAAAGAGACGATCCTCGGAAGTTCATTAATCTTGAACTTTTGGTATTTGGGGGAATAGGAATCGTCGAAATCCCATTGCTTAAGTGGGATGTATCTGCAGATAAAGTTAAATAAACAGCAAATTTGTTTGTGCTGAAATTGAATGAAGTGAAGTAAGTACGTAATAATATCCATAAGCAATGAAATCCTTTCTGGTCTTGTGAATGTTGTTGGCTGGTACTTACAGTATTCACACAAAAAAGGAGGCCATTGCTTTTTTTATTAAAAAGTGGTGAAATCTTTGAAAATTAGGTTTTTTATAAAAACAGGAGGGTCAAACTTGACACTACCTAAAAATCATAAGGAGAAAACAAAATGAATTATTTTATGATCGAAGGAACTATCCTGAACGCTGATTTCATGACCGATGAAATTATGAAAGAACATATGGCATATACGCAAAAAGCAATGGATGACGGAACCATCCTGATCTCCGGGCTGAAAACAGATATGAGCGGTGGAATATTTGTAATGAGAGCGGAATCTATCGAAAAATTAGAAGCTTATCTGTCCCGGGAGCCTTTTAAAATCCATGGAATCCAGGAATACCGGCTAATTGAATTCGACTGTCATTACTTTAATTCCTGTCCTGCTGAATTTTTCCGGCAAGCCTGATATATAAAGTAACCTGAAATCCACCTTCACAATTTTCACAGCTGATTCTGCCCCCCATCTGTTCCATAAAATACCGGGACAGATACAAGCCAAGCCCTGCTCCATTCCTATTTTTTGCATTGCTGCCTCTATAGAATTTCTCAAACAGCAATGGTAATTCCTCACTGGCTGCGCCTTTTCCAAAGTCCCGGAAACAGACAGTCAGATAATCGCCTTCACAGGAGGCAGAAATATCAATGGTGGTATTTGCGTATTTATAGGAATTGTGAATCACATTATCAATTACCTGCTGAATACGCAGCGGGTCCGCGATGATCATGCAATCCGGAACTGCCCGCAGATTAGCCAGATGGCTGTAATCCGATGCCGCCACATAAGTACAGAGGATCCGGCTTTCCAGCTCGGATGTATCTACCTTCAGTTTTTCCAGCTCTTCCATCGTAGCCTGAAACAGGTTTGTCACCAGCTGGTTAATCTGTTCTGCTTTTTGTCCGATGGTCTCCAGCTGGATCTTTTCTTTACTGCTTCTTGGAAATGCCAGCATCAGTTCCGAAATAGCCTGTATGGAGGCTACCGGAGTTTTAATATCATGGCTTAGGGATGCAACCAGTTCCTTTTTACTTTGGTTCGCAAGCCGCTCATTTTCCCTGGCTCTTTTTAATTCCTCACGCATCAGGTCAAAGCTTTCCGTAAATGCCCCAAATACATTTGTATGATCCATTTCCAGGGGAACATTCAAATCTCCCCTTGCGATATTCCTGGCAAAACGCTCCATTTTCTGAAACGGTACAAATAACGCTTTTCTCAGATACCAATAATAGCAGATAATGCAGAGCAAAATGCCTCCAAGCAGAAATACTCCGCACAGAAGATATTGCCGGGATCTCTTTATCAGAAGTTCCGGAGTGGCATTATGAAATACTGCTTTGCCTAGTAATCTCCCATCTTTTTCGATATCTGCTATGGTATCTCCATTGGTGATCGCTTCAGACAGGCTGGAAGACAGACCTGCCTCTGTGGCGTCCAGAATTTTTCCATCCCGGTTAAATATGGTGAATGGAATAGAACCGGCATCTTTCATCTGGGATATGATTTTTCCCTGCTCTATTTCATCCCAATGAGCTGCAGCCTGCTTTACTACATCATTCACTACCGTGATATCCAGCTTCTGCACTTTGACGCTGGTTCCCGCCCAGAGCATAAATGCTGCCAGCATAACCATAAATGCTGCTACCACCGCTATGAAACCCTTTTTAATCACGGTACTCCTCCTCATAGACATATCCGGTGCCCCAGATTGTTTTTATACGTTTGGGGGAATTGGGGTTCTCTTCTATCTTTTCACGTATCCTGCGAATGTGCACATTCAGGGTCCCGTCTCCGGTAACGGAATCTTTCCAGACCTTACGGAATAATTCTTCTTTTGGTATCATGCGGTTTGCATTCTGCACCAAATATTCCAATAGTTGATATTCCATGGTTTTCAGTTTTAATAATGTACCATTTAGACTCGCTCTGGAATTCTTATAGTCCACAATCAGCCCCCTGTCCTCGAACACTTCTCTGGCATTAGACAGATTCTGCCGCCGGAGCACAGCCTTTACCTTAGCCAGCAGGATACTTAAGGAGTAAGGTTTTTTGATATAATCATCTCCTCCAATATTCAAGGCAATCAAAACATCATCATCACTGGTCCTGGCACTGATAAACAAAATTGGGATCTGTACTTTTTCTCTGAGCTCTTTGCACAGGGTAAAACCAGAATCATTTCCAAGGTTGATATCCAGAAGGATCATCTCAGCCTTATTCTCCTTAAAAAAGTCCAGACACTGGTTCTTCGTATAAGCAACCGTTGTCTTCACGTCAAACATATTAAAATATTCACAGGTGCTGTCAGCAAGCGCTTCTTCATCATCTACGATCAGGCAGTCATATTTCATATTTTTTATCATTCCTTTCGCTTCGCTCAGGCACAAACAAGTAATGAAAAGTGTTGTGTCCCTCCTGTTTTTGATTTAAAATGTTGTTATGGA
>JAGZJZ010000042.1 GCA_018365455.1 Clostridiales bacterium | reverse complement strand
CCCTTAAGTACCTTAAGTGACTTAAGACTCTTTAAATCTAGGGATATTATCTCACAAGAGGCCAGAACAAAAAATCCACTATCTTATTTGACGCTTACGTATTAAGTCTACAATACATACCTGTGCCCAGATATTTTATATAACTTTCTTTTAATGTCCAAAGCTTATGAAAATAATCTATTCTATTTTTTGAACTTTGTAGTGATCGAAACTCAAACTCAGTAAAAAATCTGTTGCATAGTTGAAGCAATTCTTCTTCCTTTAACATAACTTCTTTCTGAACATCAATCCCCATCTCACTATCTCCTACTGCACATACAACATATTTCCCTGAATGTGAAATATTGAAATATACACCTTCCACATCTAAGTATGGTTTTTTAAACTCACCTTAGCAAAGTGTTATCGGTCCCGTGTATGCAAACAAATCACTTAGTCCATACCTCAATAGAACATCTCCAAAAAGAGACAATAACTGATCTCTCTTATACCTAGATCTCAGTATCTTGTCCTTTTTGCATTGTTGCAAATGCTCAACCATTTCGATATATCCTTGTTCAAAATATTCATCTATTGCAACTGCATAGACTCTAATCATAAGCTCATCCCTTCCAAACTTAACTCTGTATAGTAAAAATACATTTTTGAGCATTCAACCTCATCAAGCTTTCCTCAAGGAAATTCAATGTTGCTTCGCCATAATGACCATAGCCACAGCCTGTTTATAAATGGGCTCCGCGAATCCAGCACCTTGTTACTCATACTTACCAAATAAGATCCTGTCGCAGGACGACGTTTTGCACTATCAATTGAATCTGCTGCTGCACGTCAAATCAAAAGAGAGTTAGAACTGGATTTTTTTACTAACCGAGTATCACTCGGTGGCGACAATTCCGAAATCGACGGTTGATGATGTCACCATTACCGAGGATTAACCCGGGGGGTACCAGGGACGAGCTCTTTTGCGATCTTCCGAGGATACAGTATTTATTACACTATTAGCTCTTTTTAAAGTGCTGCCTTTATCAGGTCAGCTTTATCTACCATTTCCCAAGGAAATAATATATCTTCACGTCCAAAATGACCATAAGCTGCTGTAGCTTTATAGAACGGCTGGCGTAAATTCAACATATCAATAATCCCTGCCGGTCTAAGGTCAAAATTATTTCTAATTACAGCAACAAGTTCTTCTTCAGAAACCCTTCCTGTCCCAAAGGAATCCACCCTAATTGAGATTGGATTCGCAACACCTATTGCATAAGCCAACTGTATTTCACATTTATCTGCTGCACCAGATGCAACAATATTTTTTGCAATATATCTCGCTGCATACGCTGCTGACCTATCTACTTTGGTGCAATCTTTTCCCGAAAAAGCTCCCCCACCATGTCTTGCATATCCACCATATGTATCAACTATTATTTTGCGACCTGTCAAACCACTATCTCCATGTGGGCCACCAATAACAAAGCGTCCAGTGGGATTAACAAGAATCTTTGTTTTCTCATCTATCATTTCACTAGACTCACTAATAACATACTTTATTATATCACTGCTCAACTGGCTCTGTGTAATCTCCGGACTATGTTGCGTGGAGATTACAATTGTATCAACTCTTTTTGCAAATCCTGCAGAGTCATATTCCATAGTAACCTGAGTTTTTCCATCCGGTCTAAGATATGATAATGTACCATCTTTTCTAACCTGTGATAATTTGTATGCTAGTTTATGCGCTAGTGCTATTGGATATGGCATATATCCTTCAGTTTCATTTGTGGCATAGCCAAACATCATCCCTTGGTCACCAGCACCTAACGACTCGCTCAATTGCTTGTCTGATTTTTCTTTTTCTTCTAACGACAAATCTACTCCCAATGCTATATCCTTAGATTGTTCATGAATAGAAGTAATTATCCCACAAGTTTCTGCATCAAATCCAAACTTTCCTCTGGTATATCCAATTTCTTTTACTGTATTTCGCACTATTTTTTGAATGTCTATCTGCGCATTGGTAGTGATTTCACCCATAACTAAAACCATCCCAGTAGTTATACTTGTCTCACATGCGACACGACTTAAAGGATCCTGTCGAATATGCTCATCCAAAATTGCATCCGATATTTGATCGCATATCTTATCAGGATGTCCTTCCGTAACTGATTCTGATGTAAATATCTTTTTATCCATATTTCTTCCTCCTAGTATATTGTGGTAGTGTCAAATATGACACTCCTTTATCTAATAAAAACCTTATATTTTTAAAAGGTTTCATTATTTTTTGGGGAGTAACAAAAGTTTATGTATTTTGAAAGTAATAAAAATATTACAGTAGACTTAGTGAAACAGAAATCATGTGTATTCATAGAAATCGCTGGTCAATATGCGTAAAAAGTAAAGTCGTCGTTTGGATCGTCTCTTAAGCCACATTTATGCAGACTTTATTGGGTTATATCTGATGGGTAAGTTGAGTAACTAATAATTTTATTTACTATCTTTATTGATGAATTATTTATATCTGTATTCATAGTATTTATTAAAATATCTGGATTTAAAGGCTCTTCATAATCATCTGATATTCCAGTAAAGTTATTTATTCGGCCCTCAGTAGCTTTCTTGTAAAGTCCCTTCGGATCTCTGGCAATACAAGTTTCTATGTCAGCCTTTATATAAACTTCTAAAAAACTATCCTTTCCAATTCTTTCTCTTGCAAATTCTCTCATTTTTTGGAAGGGAGATATTAACGAAACGAGAGTAATTACACCAGCATCCTTAAATAAAAAAGCAGTTTCTACAACTCTTCGAATATTTTCATTTCTATCGCGCTCAGAAAAACTTAGATCTGAACATAAATTCTGTCTGATATTATCCCCATCCAATCTATATGACAGTCGTCCAAGCAAGTTCAATTGTTTTTCAACTTCAATAGCTATAGTTGATTTACCAGCTCCTGAAATACCTGTAAACCAAACTACTAAACCCTTTTGATGTAAAAGTTTACATCTCTCCTCATAGCTAACCTTTCCCTGACTCCACGTTAAATTATTATTAATCATAACTATTTCCTTTACATCCCCATCTATATTGTACTCTTGACTCTATCTTTCCAAAAATAAGACTATCTATAGTTATTCCAATCGCAATTATTATTAGCATGATAGCAATTACTTGACTCATATCAAATACTTCTCTACCCATCATAAGAAGTTGTCCTAAACCGATAGATCCAGATAACATTTCACCTGCCATTAATGCTCTCCAGGCAAAAGACCAACCTTGTTTCATACCTGAAATTATATTTGGAAATGCAGCCGGTAAAATTATACTTTTATATAAGGTAAAGCCTCTTGCACCCATAGTCCTTGCAACCTTGACATATATAGGATTAATATTTTTAATTCCTGATATCACTGCTATTGCAATCGAAAAAGTAGAGCCTAAAATAACTACGAAGATAATGGCGCTTTCATTCAGACCATACCAAAGTATCGCAAAAGGAATCCAGCATACATTAGGTAGCGTTTGTAAACCTAATAATAATGGACCTAAATTATTCTCAAGGTATTTGAGCCTTACAACAGTCAATCCTAATATTAACCCAATAGCTAATGATATAAAATATCCAATCAGCCCCCTACTTAGGCTAATAAATATGGCAATACCAAGTGTATTATTATCACTAAATAATCTTATTATTGTCAAAAACACACTGCTAGGAGACGAAAAAGTATATGACTTCCATAGGTGAAGATATTCAACACCTATTCTATACATTACTTCCCAAAACACCACTAATATAAGGTAAAATAAAAACTTTTTTATTGTCTTTCTTATTAGATAACTCTTCTTCGTCACCATTATAATTCCCTCTTTATTGCATTAATAATTTCTGATTGCCTTGAATCGATAATTCTTGGTCTTTCCATCTTTATATAAAATTCTTTTTTTATAACAGACGGTATCGGACTCATAACAATTATTCTATCCGCCAGTAGAACAGCCTCTTCTATACTGTGCGTAATAAAAACAATAGTCTTTTTTGTATCATTCCATATTTTTAATAATTCATAATGCAATATATCTCTTGTCTGAATATCAAGTGCTGCAAAAGGCTCGTCCATTAACAGTAATTTAGATTCTAAAGATAATGCACGTGCTAATGCAACTCTTTGCTTCATACCACCAGACAACTGATGGATATAATAATTTTGAAATTCAATTAGATGTACCATCTCTAAATAGTAAATAGCTTTTTTTCTTCGTTCCGATTTTGGTATACCTACAAATTTCATCCCAAGTTCTATATTATCAATTACCTTTAGCCAGGGAAATAGTGCAGTTTCTTGAAAAATAATCGCACGATCTGGACCTGGATAATTTATTTCTTTTAAATTACATTCAACTTTACCTTTTGTCGCCTTCTCTAACCCAGCAATTATATTTACTAATGTTGATTTTCCACATCCGGATAGGCCAACTATGCAAATAAATTCCCCAGATCTTACTTCTAGGTTAATCTCACGAAGGACTTCGATAACTCCTTTTTCACTTGTATAAGTTTTATTAATATTTTTAAGTGACAAACTCAATTAAAACACCTCGCATTTAAGAAGAACCACTACTTAATCTCACTCTTACCACTTTCTTTTAGGACATCATTTAAAATATTAGTATTCAAAAGCATTTCAATATCGGGTTCTTGTTCGATAAAGCCCACATCTTTTGATATTTTAATAAAATCAGAAATAGACTCCTTTTCAGGATTATTTGTTATAACAAACCGCTCAAATGATGCATCTAATATATCGTCCGGTATAGAATTATTTGTCAGTTTTTTGATTTGATCATTCAAAACTTTTTTTACTGTATCATTATTCTCATTTATATATTCAGTTAATTGCAAATGAGTTTCGATAAACTTTTTAACAAGATCTGGGTGCTTCTCGATAAATTCTGTCCGCGCTATAACAAGAGCAGATGAATATCTACCCTGGTTATATACTTGATCATAATCAAGTACAACATTTGCATCTATCTCTTTAATTAACCTGCTTCCCCAAGGTTCTGGCACCAAAGCTGCATCAATATCTGCATTATCAAGCAACATCTTAATATCGGGATTTTCTACCTGAATTATGCGTACACTTCCACCCTTTGTCGTATCTTTTAATCCATTTTCATTTAATATATGTCTCAAAACTAAATCTTGGGTATTGCCGAACTGAGGTGAAGCAATCTTTTTACCATCCAATTCCATAATATCTTTTATATGTAAGTCTTTCCTCGACACTAATATTGCACCAGCATCAGTTGCTCCAGCTATAATTTGAAACTCTCCGCCAGATTTAACATACCCATTGATAGCAGGTATAGGGCCAATATACCCTATATCCACTTCCCCGGCAAATAAAGCTTCCATCTCCGCCGGACCAGCATTAAATATCTTCCATTCAATTTGATTTTTTTCCCCAAAGGCCTCTTGAAATTGTCCTTCGCCCATCCCAACTAAAGCTTGGGAATGGTTTAAATTTGGAAAGCAGGCAATTCTTACTTTTAATTGCTCATCGTCAGAATTAGAACAACTTTCCAGGGTAAAACTAAAAACTATGAATAATATGAGAATTAAAATCCTTTTCTTCTCAAACAAATGCATACTACCTACTTCCTCCCGTTATCTATACTAATGACACTCTTAATAAGATAATCTTCAATTTTATGAAGAGCATGTTCACCTACGTAATCTTCAGTAATTTGCAAATCATATTTTATATCTGTAGTAATATCATTACCAATCCACAAAACTTTGATTTTCTTTGGATTAACAATTGTCTTTATTTTTTTCAAATCATCATTTGATATTTCATCTGCAGTAACAATCAAGATATTTCCCGCATCTAACATTATATTGCTGATTTCTGCCAAACTTCTAAGATGTTCTTCCTTGTAATATATGCTAAGTAAATAAACTATTCTTCCTTGATTGAATAATTTCTTCTCCAAATTTCTTGCAATATACTTTTTACCTGCATTACTCGATCCTATAATCATAATAAGCGCGGAATTTTGTTGGTATTTTAAAGCTCTTTCTGCATCGCTTATTGTACTGTTCCCCCACTTATAAATCCCCTTCTCACTATTCCAATTCTGCCTATCTTCTGACATTCCATAGATTGTCCCACCACCTGATATTTCATAATTATCAATAATTACGAATCTACTCAAATAAAAATTATCACATAACAAGTCAAATGCGATGGGTTTTTCAAGTCTTAACAAACATTCTGCAACATCATTTGTTCCAATATAATCTGAATTGTTGCTTTGAAGTGTCGAAGCATCTAGAACGCTGATGATTTTTTGAATCCTTATATTTACCTTAGTTGTTCCAAGTTTTAATATATAAGTTTTACCCCTTACCATAGCTAATTTACTTAACCAGAATAACTTAACTTTAATGAGAGTTGCTATCTGTGGCTTAAGCTGACCAGATACCGTAGCAATTTCACCTCGTTTAACATAAATTTGTTCGGTCAATGTAAACCCTGTTGAGAATCCCGCACATATACTAGTTTTAGAGATTTCACTAAAAGCTTCAATAGACTTGATTCTGCCCTTCTTACCAGAAGGAAAAAATACTACTTCATCATCAACATTAAGCATCCCGGTTTCAACTGTTCCGCCAATAATTCTTCTCGTATCACCATCTGCTGTAAATTTATAAACACCTTGTACAGGCATCCTAAAAGGTTTATTCTCAGGCGGTTTTTCTACTTTAAATTTTTCAAGGACTTCAAGCACCGTGTCCCCTTCATACCATGTCATGTTTTTTGACTTTTGTACAATATTCTCGCCCTTATACCCACTTATAGGGATATACATAGAAGTTTCTAATCCAATCTTACTTAAAAAGACTTTGAAATTTTCAGTTATTTCATTAAATATCTGTTCACTATAACCAATTAAATCCATCTTATTAACTAATATACATAATTGTTTAATGCCAAGCATACTTAGGAGATATCCATGCCTTTTTGAGTTTTCCTGGATGCCTTCATAGGCATCGATCACCAATAACGCTGCTTCAGCTCTAGCTGCTCCTGTAACCATGTTTTTTAGAAATTCAATATGTCCAGGAGCGTCTATAATAATATAATTTCTTTTTTTTGTTCTAAAAAAACACCTCGCTGAATCAATAGTGATACCCTGCTCCTGCTCATCTTTAAGAGCGTCAAGTAAAAAGGCATATTCAAAAGGCTTTGAATTCCTTTTACATTTCTCGCGAATTTGCTCTAGTTTACCTATTGGTAACGAATTAGTATCGGTTAGCAACCTCCCAATAACAGTACTTTTTCCATGATCAACATGCCCAACAACCACTATATTCATATCTTCAGTATATATTTGTTCTTTATCCATTTTCAGTCACCTGTCTCCCTATACTAAAGTTCCCTTAGTAAATCTCACATATATCCTAGTCTTCTTAGAGTCTCAAGCCCACCACCATCTTCCTTGTCCTGTTCCCTCCCTGAACGTTCCGCAATATTAGAAAATTTTCCGGTCTTTAATTCTTCAATTATTTCATCTAAATTTCTTGCATCGGAACTTACCGGAGAAGTACATGGATAACAGCCTAATGAACGATATCTCTTTTTTTCGCCTTGGTTAAAATACAAAGAAACTACTGGTATGTTTTCTTTCTTTATATATTCCCAAATATCTAATTCCGTCCAGTCAAGAAGCGGATGTATCCTAACATGTGTTCCTGGCGCAAAATCAGTTTTGTACTGACTCCAAAATTCGGGAGGCTGATTTTCTATTTCCCAATCACTATTTTTGTCTCTCGGAGAAAAATATCTTTCTTTTGAACGGCTACCTTCCTCATCTGACCTAACACCAACGATAACTCCGGTATATGGATCTGTATTTTGATCTAATGTGTATTTACCAATATTATGATCCATCCGATATCTTGGCCATGTTCCATTTAAGGTGTTTACTAAAGCTTCTGTCTTTAAACTTTTGCAGCATTGTATACGTGTAACGCTTCCATCTGGATATGTGTTTTTTGCCACAATAGCTTCTTTATTTTCTCCATAAATCATATCTAATTTCCATTCTTTGGCCAGATCATCTCTATACCTGATCATTTCCGGAATTTTATAATGTGTATCAATATGAACTAGGGGAAATGGAACATGCCCAAAAAAAGCTTTTCTTGATAGCCATAGAAGAACTGTGCTATCTTTTCCGATAGACCATAACATACAAAGATTTTTAAACTCACTATATGCTTCCCTTAATATATGAATACTTTTGCTTTCTAATTTTTCTAAATGATCCAAGATTATTACGCTCCAATCCATTTTATTATCGTCTATATAAAATACCTGTCAGACAGCCAATGCCACCACCAGCTTTCAAATATTCAGAAATATCACATTCAACTACTTCACAGCCATTAATTTGAAAGCACTCTTTTAATTTATGAGCTCCCGTGGGCATTAAAATCTTTTTATTTCCTAAATTTACAAAGTTCATACCACGGCTATTATTAATTTCTTCTTCATTTGTTAATCTAACCACTTTATATCCATAATCTAATAATATATTTTCTAAATTTTCCGGTGCTTTATTATCATTTAAAGCGATAATATCCTCAGTCAGGAAATTCATCACCCCCAGCAGATGCTGAACACCTTTCTTTAGCTGGATCTTAATTGTTTTCACCCCAAGGTCTGACAAAAAATTTTCAATCTGTCTCCCGCCCTGATCATTGGTACGGAATCCCGTTCCTAAGATGACTGTCTCTGAATTCAACCACAATGCATCAGCACCTTCAAAAACACCATCGCCTTTTATTGACATAACAATGGGTATACCAATTTCAGATAATGTCCGGGCAACAAACCGCTCTTCCCCAGCTCTTTGCTGTGAAGCAGGTCTGCATAAAATAATACCCTCGGGCGTTGCCCAAAGCAGGTCACGTAAAAATAGTAGATTGGGATAAGGATTGTCTCTTTTACAAATCAGGGTATGAACCTTAACCTCATTGCTTTCATATATCTTCTTTAACTGATAAGCTTGTTCTACCAGCAGCTCTCCATCCAACATTTCCAGCATTAAATTGGACGCGGGACAAATATTTAAATATGTATCTTTATGAGGTATGGTAAGTAATACTTCTTTTAAGGCGGCTGTTTCAGACACACTATAAGTTGGATACCACAATTTACCTTCTTGGATTTCTTCACTATTACTCTTCTGTCTATCTAACCAGCCTTTACCACCATGTGTTGAATGATAATTATCTGATTGAGAACTATGACCATTCTTGATAATTTTTTTCATAACCCATCCTTATCGAAATGTCAGTAATATATTTCTCTTGAATAATCGGTCTTAACAATTCTATCCTGGCCTTCCATCTAAAATGCTGCGGCATTGTTGTCGCCATTACAAATGGTAAATTGAAATTAATAAATTTGATAAATAATGCAGGATCAATATTAAGCCAGTTGGCTAACTTAAAACAAATATTATTTCTATGATCAGATGGTTGAATTATCTTTTCAAAAGCTATCTGCAAATAATCCACTTGATTATGATCAAAATAATCAAGAATTGATTTGTGTGCTGAATACCATTGAAAACCACATACTACTTCAAGTGGTTCATGAATACGATTTTCCCAACCATCCGGAAGGTCGAATTTCCACCAATACTCTCCGAAATCAGGAAATTTATCCGTATAACCTCTGATCGCCATTTTCTTATTTACTTTATGTGAAAAGAAACCATGATACTGCCACCCATCCATAAGACCATTTATCGAAGCCGCTGGATTTCTGGTTAAATAGATATACCTTATCTGCGCATTGATAAAAAGGTTCTTAAAGAAATCAAACCGATAAGCATTACTTGGAGTCTTAATTACAATAGGTTTGGTTTCCAAATCCTTGACTTGCGCATGTTTCCAAGGATAAATCAATATAAATGGCGGCTCTTCCAATAAATACTCAGCAGGCGGAGAATACTCTTTTTTTGCTTCTGGCCAATATTTTCCAATCAGATTTTTGTCTATATCATAGTAATAAGGATTTATCTTTTTATAAGTACTCTGGATTTTTTTCAGGAGAATTAGGTAAAACATCTGTAAATTGTAACTCAGGCTATTTGAAAAATCATATTGATCACAATAAGCTTCAAATGTCTTTCTTATCTCATCTTTAACTTTCTCAATATCAAAATCACATTCCGGCCACTGTATAATAAGCCGCCACATAATTGAAGAAACAAAATAACCGTAATCCTCGGCGCTTAACTTTAATTCCTGGAACCCCAGAATATTTCCCAGATCCCACCATAGATGATCTTGAAGAATATCCAGATTGCATTGCCAATTACCAAGCGTATGTTCCGCTGTCAATACATCAGAGTTTCTTTCCGTATCAGGATAAGATAAACCTGATAACTTCAAAAAGGGGGCTATTTCAGCTCTAAAGTGAAGAAATAGAGGTGACTGCCTTAATACTTCAGTAAAATAACTTGATCCCCCCCTGGAACTAGATTCGATAAATATTACATTTTTCACTTCCTTAAAAAAAGGAATACTATTCTTCTTGTAATCTAATTCAGATAACTTTGCTCTTATTTTAGATAATTGATTTTTACTCATCTTTAATTCCCTTTTTGTTAAAGTTATTCCTGATGAAACTCTTAAGTTTCAGCCATTTGACGATAAATCTTCTCTTAATAAACAGAATATAATTTTTATCTTTAAAAGAAGCAGCCAGTTCAATTTGAATCCGCTTTAATAAATCTAATATCTTGAAACCGAATACAGAAAATTTGGATATTTTTGAAATACTATTAGTTGATAAGTATTTTTCATATCCAAATTCCGGTAACATTGAACCTGAAATATGTTCAATCAACTCAATCTCTTTCTTTGACAGAAAATCGGGAAATTTCATGTAATTATCTTTAATAATTGGCTTTGAAGTATTCTCCCAGGAGGCCGAAAGATTACTACCTTTTTGGGCTGTATTGGTTTTATAATAAGTTAGCATTTGCTCTTCAAAAGAAATTCCTAAAAAATCAGTAATTTTCTGGATAGTATCATGTGGCTTTGCGATTAAATCTTCATACTTTACCCTAAGTATTTGATCCTCAGGCAATTTCTTTTCGGCCGCCAAACCCAATTCTTGCTGCTCATTCCAAAGCTTTGAAACAAAATATGGATGATTTGGATTAAACACTGACTTCTTTGATGAAACAGCCACATCCCTGACATCTCTTATCAGCCAAAGAAATTTGGGCTCTTTTACATGCTTACAAATTTCATCAATGTACTCGATCATGAAAGTACTTTTGCAGCCCCATCTTTTTTTACCAGAATAGTTAAGGTATTCATCATATATAGTTTCATAAATACCATATAGGCTTCTGGATCTGGATTTTTCAGCTATAGAATCTGATTTAACCTTTATTTCCCAGGGATGAATATGATTATTTACTAATAAACATACATCTCTTGATAACTTTTTGAAAATTATTTCATTTAAATCGTGATAACTACCATATAATTTACCAAAATAATTAAAAATATGTGGTGGATGCGGAACACATATTTCTGAATGGGTATTAAGAATTAACCTCAATAAGTTAGATCCAGATCTTTCAGTTCCAATAATAAAAATAGGATTATCAATCATAACATTCCTCCAACTAGAATGGTTTTCTTACCGAGAATATCATCCATCTCCATAGATCCTGGATCTCTCCTGATGGTAATATCTTATAGGGATGATACTTCTTTATTTCCTTTGGTGCGTTTAAGAACAGTTCTTTAATTTCCTCTCTGTGGAGATAAGTAGTCTCATATGTATTAATCCAAACATCAATTGATTCCCAGAGATTATACTCTGTGGTTTTCATATCGACAAAACCAGCTGCTTTCAACATCGATTTAAAATCATTTTCTTGAAACATATTAAAAATCAGTGGTTGTTTCTTCTTAAATACCCTGTACATCCACGGACCATCTTCAGCAGAAAATGGAATTATCTGGCCAACAATAAATTGGCCACCGGGTTTTAACACGCGATAGATTTCTGAAACCGGCTTTTGCGGATTTTGCAATAAATGCAATACCTCACGCGTTACCACCAAATCATAACTCTGATCAGAGAATGGCATATTATATACCGTTCCCTGGTAAACTTCGTCCAATCTTTGCTTTGAAAGCTCAACCATCTCGGGCGTCAAATCCAAACCAGTGATACTTTTTACTTTTCCTTTAAAAGAAGCTCCAACGACACCACTGCCACAGCAGACATCTAGAACCTTTGCATCTCTCTCAACTTCAAGATGTTCGACATGCTTTTGCAAAAGTTCTTCGTTTGTCAGCCAGACCGCTGAATCATGCCAATTCTTTGATCTAATGCCAAATTGCTGCTGATATATCTCATCAGAAACCTCTGTGTTACTGTTCAATTGATAACGCGAATTTTCTGCCGCCCTTCTAGCCGCAATCCTTGCGTTCTTAGCACTCATCGCACGATTAATAATCTGCTTAGCCAACAATATATTATCACTAAACAGTGTCATCATATCCTTATAAATATGACTAATCAACGGCTCCTCAATTTCTTTATTGGTCAATTTTGTCTTTGTTTGACCTTCGAAGCGCGGATTAACCATTTTTAGTGATATAACCCCTATTACTCCTTCAAAAATATCGAAAGCAGATAATTTCTGTTCTACATTATCTAAGATTAATTTTTCTTTAATCCCATAATTATTCAAACAATCGATTAAAGCTTTCTTCAATGCCAAAACATGTGTTCCACCATAAACTGTATTAATACCATTCACATAGCTCTTCATATTTTCAGAATACATTACTGTCCACTGCAACGCTGCTTCCATTTCCAGTTCATTTTTCTCATATTTAATATGAATAATTTCCGGGTGTACTTTCGCCACCGTTCCAGATAAATGTTTGACAAAACCGACTATGCCGGTATTGTAGCAGAAAACATCATTTTGATTTGTTCTTTCGTCGGTAATTCTGATTCTTATCCCCGAATAAATGAAAGCCAGCTCTTGGATCTTTTTCTTAAGAACTTCATAAGAAATATTTGCCGTTTTACTAAACACCTCTCCATCCGGAGAGAAGGAGATTTTAGTGCCTTGCTTATTTGTTGGTCCAAGCATTTTCAATTCATTGACTTTCTTTCCTCTTGAATATTCCTGAATGTAGTGTTTATTATCACGATAGACTTCAAGGACAAACTTCTGTGATAATGCATTTACACAAGAAACTCCAACCCCATGCAGGCCTGCCGACCGATAATAAGCTTTACCATCGAATTTTCCACCCGAGTGAAGTGTTGTCAGAATAACTTCACACGCCGGTAAGCCAATTGAGGGATAATGATCAACCGGTATGCCGCGTCCATTATCTTCTATTGAACACACACCATTCTTGTCAATAATAATATCGATCGAATTACAAAATCCGCCTATAGCTTCGTCAATAGAATTATCAATCACTTCATATACCAATTGATGCAAACCTTCACTCTCAATTGAGCCTATGTACATTGCAGGATTTTTTCTAATCGGTTCTAAACCAGATAATATATGAATACTGCTAGCATTGTATTCTTCGCTGCTATTCTTATTCAATAAATTATACATCCTTGTTCACCGTCTCCATTATTTTTTCTAATATTTTTTTGCTTTTCTCCAAATATGCTAACTTGAATTCAGCTAATGTTTCAAACCAACTTGCAACATCATGAAACCCTTCACTATGGGCAATATAGGCAAAACTCTGATACAAATCATTTGCATCTTTTTCAAGTGAAACCGATATGGCCTGGAAATTATTCTTCGTTTCACCTATCGGTATATCATTAAAAGGGTCGCTTACCGTCCGAATATAGTCCAGACTTCCATGTGAATTATTCACACCATATTCAGCCAAATTCTCAAGAAAATCAACCGCATGATCATGGCCTTCAATTTTAGCAATTATTGAGTAGAATAAATATGCGTGTGATTGACTGCTTTCATTTTTAAAAGCCTCCAATAAATTACGATATGTTTGTGAGTTTTTCAATCCATTCATTGTTTAGTTCTCCAACTCTATTTCTGAATCGATTTTTGATTTAAATATCTTTTTAGCACCAGATTCCATTAGTAAAGTGCCTTTTTCCACCATTTCTTTTTCCCCATATTTATCCAGAGTGTAATTTTCAGCTCCCGGTGCCAGAAATGGTCCTGCCGATGCAAATTCTTTGCGCCAATCTTGTCCGGCATAGTCAATATTTTCCTTTGAACCATTATCCGGATTTGGATCATAATAATTAAAATACTCGGGAAAGTGCTTGAAGTCCATGACCGGACCAGGGCAATAAGAATCATAAACTCTCTTATATGTATCTCTTAATTTTTTTTCACTCAATTGTGTAATATTTAAAAACTCATCTTGATGAAGCGCTTGTTCTGTTGAAAGCCAGTGCAAATGATCAACCTCACTCTTGATAAAACCCTTCTTAAGATTTTCTTTGTAATAGGGTGTTCCCGGTAATAGTGCTAAATATTTGACTCTAGTCACATTTCGGTACATTTCCGCAAATTCAGCCATATGGTCAAGTGACTCTTCCGTCTCACCCGGCAGCCCGACAATGAGAAGGGCGCCAAACCTTATACCTGCTTCTTTGGTTAACTGCAATGCTTTTAACGTAATATTTTCCGAGTTACCTTTTCTACATAACTGAAGAGCGGATACATCTAGGGATTCAACACCATATAAGATAATATCACATCCACTTTCTTTCATGGCCTTCAATCTTTCTGTATCGACATCAGCACAACGAGTCAGACAAGCCCACCTGATATCATATTTTTTGATGATATTGCAGATCTCAATTGTCTGATCTTTTATTGCCGTAAATGTCAAGTCTGAAAACATAATAAATTCAATCTTATATTTTTCCTTTAGCCATTTCATATCTTCATCAAATTTTTTTAGGGACTTCGTCGCGACGATAGGTGTTGTCCGGTAACAGAAAGAACAATCCATCTTACAACCACGACTGTAGGAAGCGATTATCTGCGGCTGAAGACCCATTTTTGATTTATATTGCGGCCACAAATCAAGACGCATTCTTGGCAGACAATCTAAGTTTAACATCTGACCACGAGGCTTGTTGGTTATTACTTCATTCTTATCAGTTCTATACCAAATTCCTTTAATATTACGCACGCTTTCATTAATATTCAGGTCATTTTTCGTAAAATAATCCATTAATTCAAGAAAGGTAAGCTCTCCTTCAGAAATAACAGCTACATCTAATTTTGTATATTCAAAGAAAGTCTTTGTGGCTGATGTTACTAAAGATCCTCCACAGATAACCGGCATTTTAGGACTTGTTTCTTTGACTTTATTAATCAAATCTTTCACGAACGGAAAATTATCTTCAAAAGTCGAAATCCCCAAAACATCTGTACCTTTCATAATCTCATCATAACAAGTTTGCAACGGATCTTTCACATAACGAACATCAATGATTCTTACCGGGTAACCTGCATTAAATAAAACTGTACTAATATAGGTTAAACCTTCGTAAGGTGCTGTCAAAAAGAATTCCCAGCCTCTTGGCATCGTAAAAGGCGATGGACCAACTATCAAAGAAATTCTTGGATTAGAGTTATCTGTCGGGCAAGGATTTTTATCCTGCTGATACATTAATTGCATTAACTTCTGATCAACCTCATCACTGGCGATGTGATAGAGATCATCTGATAGAGCATGTGTCTTTTTCATTTTATACCTCCTCGTATTGTTTCTTTGTTCCTCTTGTGATACCAAAAAGCATATCGTCAGTAATGTCATCCTTTAGAAATTTAACTTTATGAATTTTTTTAAACATTTCACTACTATTCTGATAATTTTCTTTTATTTGTATGATATCATGCTCATCAATAGCACCATGATAAATCCATTGATTGACTGATTCTTTTGAAATATAATCATAATTTACAACATCTTTAAAATTATACTTTTGCAAAAAATCCGGAATCGTATTAGGCATAAAGAAATTCCTTCTTGCTGGGTTTCTGAGCCTCTGAATAACAAAAGCTTCTTTTTTATCTTCGTCAGAATACGCCACCAAATGACACAATACAGTTCTTCCTCCCGGCTTTAAGACACGATATATTTCCGCAATAACTTTATCTAAATCCATAAACTGTAGGCCTTGCCGGCATACAACGACGTCAAACGTATTATCCTCAAACGGCATTTCTTCTGCTGACGAAATCACTAATTTGTCATAAAGAGTCTTTCCTTTGTCAATCATCGGCTGACATATGTCAATCCCGATCAACTTATTAACTTTTCCAGAAAATACTTCCGCTATTTTTCCAGTTCCGGTAGCAACGTCAAGAACCGCAGATTCCTTTGTCGGCTCAGCTAAATCAAACATCTTCTCAATCAACAATTTATCCTTTACCCAGTTAGAAGATGTATTATACTTTGCCGCTCTCTGATTAAAATGTAAACCAATATCCATATCATTACCTCTTATCTTATTAATTTTTCATCATCCTCTTTGTAGCCTTTTCTTCAATCTCTGAGTTCTCTACTATCTGATCATATATTTTCTTTTTTAGCCGGTTGATTGCATCCTCTTGGGTTAGGTAGCCTAGCTTGGTAAGCTGCCCAAACACAAGGTTCCATTTGTCACTGAGTTGAACCATTACGTTAACCATTGGTTCTAATTCTTTGACGGAAAACTCTTTGATTATATATTCAAGAAACCATGAAAAGTTTAAACGGCTGAACGCAATATATTTCATTTTCTCTAAAATTTGATATGAGCCAGCACTATCTTGGATTTTCATTTCCTCAATAATATCATTTGATAGGAGTATTTCATTTGCAAACTCCCGCATCATTTGGTAAGAACTTTTATTATACTTATTTTCATAGTTCCCACTTATTCCTTTCTTGAGAATATCTTCCCAAACTGAAGCAATATTTACCGTTGGTTCAACAAGTCTTATTGTATAGTGCCAGTTATAAGATTGTTCTACTTCACTGAAAGGTAACTTCTTAATTTGATTAGAGAAATAAGGGTCAATGATTAAAAAACTTTCACTATCTTCATCCACGCCGACAATTAAGCAAAAATGCATTACTTTATGTTTTCGGTAATAATATGTCCAATGAGCATTGTACCCATCAAATGTTAAAACTATCGGATTGCCCAATGCTAATTCTGAGTCGACGATACTTTTAAAATCCGGGAACTCCGGACGTTTGTCCATAATCACATTTATCCCGTGATATTTTATTAACTCTTCTGGAAATAAATCTGAAGCAAAATCCCAGCTCATTCTTTCATAGAAGGATTTTCCTTCTTCTTCATTAAATGGTTCAAATCCAAAAAATAAGCATCCTGCAAAATTAAGCTGATAATCTCTTTTGTAATAAATAGCTGCATTTATAATCGGGCCCATAAAACAATAGGCCGTTTTTGTTTCGACATTCTTAATATTAACCATTTAATCACTTCCTCCACTAAAATATTAATTAATCATTGTCTTTTTCAAGTTAATGATATGTTCTCTTATGCCTGGGAAATTATATAAAGGGCTGTCACATAGTTCATCAAGAGATAAAACACCTGCCATGTATAGATTTAATGTGTCCCATGGCGTATAGCATTTCCTGCACTCACCGATCTTGTTTCCCGAATTTAACAAAACTCTATAAATTTTATCATTTCCTATCTTTTTGACAGTTGAAAGCTTATCTTCACTTAGCAAACTGCCCATGGACGTAAACCAGTAATTCGGACAGGGCGTCACCGTACCGTCATCAAAGGTCCCCATCGTCATCCCGGGTATAAAACACGGCAAGTCCCTGTGTCCATTTCTAAGGAAACGGAGGAGATAATCCAAATAGACCTTTGGAGCCATAATCTTCTCGTAATGATCATAATTATCGATTAACTTTTCTATTCCCGATAATTGCTCCGGCATCGGATAGAACAAATCTCTATTTGCCCCTCTGACAGGAAATGGGAAAATCATGATGGGGCTATGATCATATTTTAATAAATAATCTGCAAACTCATGAATCCTTGATGTGTTTTTGTCAGTTAATACACAATTAATCTCCAGTGGGATTCCATGGTTGACAATATTGTCAATACTGCGCAGAATTTTTTCCAGCGCGCTGACTTTTCCAGTCCTATATGTGTTTCCTTCAATGGTATGGTGATCGATCGAAAGCTGTATGCAAACATTTCCAATGTTTTTGAGTTCTCGTAGTATTTTTTCACTCAATAGTAAACCATTAGTCAGGATTTGAACTGCTTTATACTTATTAGCTTGACGCCTGATGTACTCTGTAATTCCATTTATCATGAACAGTTCGCCACCACTCACTTTTAAAATGGCCACGTCAAAATTTTCGGTGATCATGTTTGATATCCCGTTTATATTCTCTTTTAACTGAATATCTTTTAGGTAATTCAAGGCTTTCCTCGAATTAGATGTTCCACTTTTATGTTTTTCCTTTAATTGACTGGTACCGGTCAAACAATAAGCACAATTCATATTGCAATTTTCTTCAGCGATCACAAAGTCATTCACCAAATACTTAGGAGTTGGGCTGTCATCCTCAAAACTATTGAAGATCGCATCATCTAACTCACTCATCGTATTTACTAAATAATCCGGACATTCTATTTCAAGGATATCTTTTTTACCTTCCCCCCAGGTGACTGCTATACTTTTTACCCCAGCCCTTTTAGCACTTAGGATATCGTTCCTCGAATCGCCTATCATCACTGCATTTTCAGGTATAGCTTCAATATTTTTCAAAGCCAGAATCAAACTGTCCGGATAAGGTTTGGGGTTGATTACGTCATCAGAACATACTATAACATCAAATGGCTTAAGTAAATTCAGCTTGTCAAGAATTTCAATAGTTCGATCCCTTTCCTTGCCCGTACATATCGCTAAATTAAACCCTTGCCGCTTTAGTTTTACAATAAGCTCTTTGATACCCTTATATACTTTGATTAGTTCGATATTCTTACGGCTTATTTTTCGGTAAGGCTCAATCATATCCAGAGGTAAGGACATTTTCTGAAATATATTACTTATCGAATTCCCGCTATGACTTAAAAATTCTTCAAATGAAGGTTTGCTGTCATCTCCAACAATGATTCGATAACTTTCAAACAGTGCCTGCTTCTGCACCTCAGAAGAGTTTATTACGACTCCATCCAGATCGAAAATAACTACTTTATTCAATTTCTCTGACCTCCTATTAGGATGTTTTATGGTTAAAAGTATAAATTCTTATGGGTTGATATTCTCTGAATTTTCTTAATTGCTTCAGCGATTTCTTCAATATCCAATTCATCTCCCAGCAACGTATTATGCGGCAGCCAGATAACCTCTTCAGCGATTTTATCTGCATTCACATGTTGGTCAGATACTCCATCAGTGTGTGCACTGATATGATTTCTGAAGTTATTTTCTTTATAAAAGGCGGCATTGCTAATCACCGGATACGCAATAAAGGATGGAATCCCTTCGGCTATCAGGCAGTCTACAAACTCCTGCCTGCTTATCCCGTTAAAATACTCCGGGTTATAATAAAACATATACATGTAATGAGGATTCAGGTTTGCTTCTATATTCCTGGTCTGGGGAATAATCCCGGGAACATTGGCAAGCAGACGGTCAAGAGCCGCAGCATTTCTCTCCCTTCTGATATTAAATTCTTCCAGCCGCTCTAACTGTGCTATCAGTATAGCCCCTTGAACTTCATTCATTCTATAATTTGAGCCAAGTACAACATGTGCATATACCCTGTCCCCCTGTGGTCTTCCGACGCCATGGATGAGATAAGCCTGATCATAAAGTTCTTTGCTGTTGGTTAAGATAGCCCCTCCTTCACCACAAGTGACCAGTTTACCGTTCTGAAAACTAAATGTCGCAAAGTCACCAAAAGTACCAATCTTTCGACCTTTCCATTCGGCTCCATGGGCATGAGCTGCGTCTTCGATAACCCTTAAATTGTGCTTTTGGGCAATCTTGCAGATTGAATCCATATCACAGGAATGTCCGGCCATATGCACCGGAATAACCGCCTTTGTTCTTGGTGTTATTGCTTTCTCAAACGCTGCCGGGTCTAAACAAAATGTGCCGGAATCAACATCTGCCATTACCGGTGTGGCATTACAATAAATGACTGCTGCAGCAGTTGAAATAAATGTAAAGGCCGGGATGATGACTTCATCCCCGGCCCCGATTCCCAGCGCAGAAAGTGCCAGTTCGATAGCATGTGTACCGTTTGTTAACCCCAAACAGTACTTCGCATTATGTATTTGGGCAAATTTCTGTTCAAAATCCTTCACCATGTTACCAGTCACTCTCCACCATTTTCTACTTCTTAGAACCTCTGTAACCAATTCAAATTCTCTTTCATCGGAATGTGGCCACCCCGGAAAAGGGTTAGTTTTTACTGGTTTTCCCCCGTTTATTGCTAACTGTTCCATCTCTTAACCTCCAATTATCCATTATTTTGTTTATTATTAATATAATTCACAATTCCCCTTAAACCGAGTTCATAGGAAAATCCCTTCATGCCAGAAACGCTCCCAATAGCTTTAGGGGAAAATATGGATTCACTGTGCCATTTTTCCCGGGAAAATATATTGGATAGATGCACTTCGATAAAAGGTATATCTATTGCTGTTAAAGTATCCAGGATTGCATATCCGGTTTTTGTATACGCTGCCGGATTAATCATAACACCATCAAGCATAAACCTATTATTCTGAATAAAATCTACGATTTGTCCTTCGTGATTCGATTGGTATATTAAGATATCGACTAATAACTCATCGGCAAGACTTTTGATGCGATTTTCAATATCGGGCAAAGTTTCTTTTCCATAAAACTGTTGTTCCCTAGTACCTAAAAGATTGATATTTGGTCCATTTATCAGCGCTATTGCTATTCTTTTTGGGACAATTTCATTCATAATCACTTTATCCTCCTAGCCATTCATATTATTATGATTGTATCTTTGGTAAACAAGATTTAATGCCCCGATGACACCACTATCATCACCTAAATCTGCTGTTTTTAGCAAAACATCTCTTTTAAACTGCTCAATATATAGGTCAAGCCCACTCCGAATTGGCGACAGTAATATCTCACCTGCCCGGGCAACACCGCCACCTATAACAATCAACGGTATATCCAGTAACATAACTAAATTTGAAAGCATCCATGAAATATATTGGCCGGCATACTCAAAAATATGAATTGCAACTTCATCACCATTTTGAGCTAATTCGGCCACTTTAGTAAAATCTTTTATTTGATCCGTTTCAAACCCTAACAGGCTTACCGAATTGATATACTTTTTATATAATGCCGGACCGGATACTAAAGCTTGAAGACAACCAGTAGTTCCACATGTACAAAGTGGTCCATCCTCTACGACCCGGACATGTCCAATTTCACCAGCCACACCCCGTGAACCAAGATAGAGGTTGTTGTTAAGGATCATTCCGCATCCGATCCCGGTACCTATCGTAAGATAAGCAAAATCCGAAAATCCTCTTCCCGCTCCCAGAAGATGTTCCCCGAGTGCCGCTGAATTCGCATCATCCTCCATAATGACAGGAATTTGCAATCTTTCTTCAAGATAGCTTCTAAGTGGAAACGAATCCCACAACCGATTATTCGGCCACTTTGTTATCTGTCCGTTTTCTCTGTTAAAAAGAGCGGCCAAGGATATTCCAATTCCCCATAATTGATTCAGCTTTATCCCCCTCATCTCCAAAAAGTGAATTACCGGCAGATATATATTTTTTTCGATCTCGTCTATGGCAGAGTGCGCTCTCTTAAAACTAAATCTGAATATCGTACCAAGCTTCTCTCCCGTGTGCTTCATTAAGGCAATTCTTATATTCGTACCACCAATGTCCATTCCGATAAAATATTTATTCAGCATCATCATAACCTCGGTACATATTTTTCTAAACCAGGGGCCATCTTATCTTCGCTTTTATACAAGGCTTCGATTATACCTATATTTTTTAAGGCATCCTGGTCCGTTACAGCATACTGCGCTTTTCCCCTTATCACATTTATAAAAAACCTTGCCATATCATAGAAAGCCAGACTCGTACTATTAATTTCACGGTTAACAGGTATCTCAAAATCTTCTGAATTTCTATCACGTATTCGTAGGCTGTCCTTGTCCCAAAGCCGGTCATTGCTGAATCCAAACAGAGTTTTTAGTTGTATTTCTCCGTGTGTGCCGGTGATCGTAAAATATGTGCAGTCTGCTTCAACCGGCGCTGACCAACTCAACTCAAATTCTATTGACTTATCGGCCGGCAGCTTAATTGTCCCTATTGCGGTATCTTCCACATCTATCGGCATTAGATTTTTCGCCCCGGTGCTAAACCATTCTGCTCCAGCTTTCAATACTTTTTTACATTCAGTTTTGGTCAATAAAGATACCCCGGTTGGCAAATCGTTTCCGAAAAACATCGAACATATGTCAATCACGTGAGAACCTAAGTCAATCAGTACCCCACCCCCTGAATGCAGCTTGTTCGTAAACCATGTGCCGGGCCGTGGCATACCTGATTTTCTCAACCACCCGGCATTTACGCTAATAATATCTCCTATTTTATTTTGCGATACCATCTCCCTCATTTTACCTATATCATACCTGAAACGGTTTACAAAGCCAGGTACATAAATTCCATGATTACTTTCTGCTGCCTTAACAACGCTTTGTATTTCCGTTGTAGTTATTGCTGCCGGTTTTTCACATAAAACATGGATTCCTCGCTCAAGTGCACGGATCGAATACTCCGCATGGGTATCATTGGGCGTGGCAATTACTACTGCATCGATACCCGAATGCAAAAAATCATCATAATGATCATAAATACGATGAATATGGTATTTTGTGGATATGTTCTTTGCTTTGTATCTATCTAAATCAAAAAGGGAGTAGATCTTTACTCCTTCAATACATCGAAACGCTGGAATATGTGCTTTTTCTGCAATCCAGCCGCAACCTGCAATGCCAATCCTGACGCTTCTGTTACTCATACCCTAAAGCTCTCCTTGTACAATTTTATCTAAACCATGTCTCTTTGCACCTTATTGAATCTTATCTAAAACATACTTAAGACACGCTGAAACATCCCCGTTATTATAATTTTCTTCAGTAGAATGACTGATATAATCATAAACGAAAACGTTATCCTCCGCAGCATAGTTCAAACATGGCTCCAAAATATCGCATATAAGCTTCTCCAACTTCTTATTTACACCTTTGGAGTCATAACATATTACAGAACATTTCTTCCCTTGCAACGGAGGGCTTATGTCATCATGACGCATTTTAGCTGAATATGTGGTACTCATAAGCCTTTCCAGAAAAGCCGCCAACCTGGAGGGAATAAGTGTATATAATGGCGATACAACGATAATTACATCTACCTTCTTAAACTTTTCTATCGTTTCATTGAAATCATCTGAATATTTCGCACACTGCTTAGCAATATAACATCTGGAACATTGAACACATGGCTGGAACGTAGTATCGGAAATTCTGATGATTTCAAAATTGTGCTGCGAATAATCCTGAAGCAATTTAAAAAGTTCCTTTGATTTACCTCCCTTTCTATGGGAAGCAAACAGTATACCTATTTTACTCATCTCCACATCCGCCTAACTCTCTAAAATTTCCCCTCGTAAAAAATAACTTCTGAAGGGTTCCCTTTTTAGCATTCTAAGTTTAACATTTGACATTAATGTATATATTTCTAAAATTTTGTTTTCAAAATCTTGAAAGTATTGTTCAGCGTATTTTAGATCGTTATCCATATAGATTATCTTAAAATAATGTTTAGACTCATTAGCTAATTGTTTCCTTAACATTCGAATTTCTTCAACATATGGTGTCGCTTCATCTGGAAAAAAGCGCTGCAGGCTTAATACAAGATACCACAGTAAGCAGATATCATTTTCCCTGATTACACTTGGCGATTTTCTTAATGTGCGATTAAATAAATCATTTGTTTGAGATGCAAACTCATCTAAGAAATAATAATTACTTGGTTCCAGATAGTTTGATTTAAAAAGATTATCCCTATTTACTGTATTATATATTTTTGTACCCTTATAAGCACTTAAAATAGTCGTGTAAAAGAATACTGTTTCGATGCCGTGTTCACTTAAAAATTCATAGTTTTTTCTCAAAGTATCCCTTGTAGAATATGGATTTAACATAATAAAACCCGGTGCAACATCAATACCATAGTTTCTGAATAAATCCACAGAACGATGGTTATCAGCCAGAGTAGCTCTCTTATTATATAATAATAAGTCTTTTTCGTTTGCCGTCTCAATTCCTATGTTAACATTGTATATTCCGGCTTCCTTCATTAATTTCAAAAGAGGTATATCACTTTCATCAAAAGTATCCGCTCTTACAAAACACCAAAAGCTAAATTTAGTATCATAATCGATTAACAATTGACACAGTTCGGCAATTCTTTTTTTTCCCAGAGTACCCGGATCCTCTAAACTCCCGTCTGAGAAGGAAAAACTTCTAATTCCATAGGTTTTGTATAAGGAAACCATTTCATTAAAAACATCTTTCACCTCTCTTCCCTGCCATACCTTTGATTTGTTTTCCCGGGAATAATTATTAAAACTGCAAAAAGAACAATCACCGCAACACCCTTTTGATGCTATGAGCCTGGCACTATGTAATCCGTTCTTGATACTTAATTCCAAATTATCACGCGCAGGCAAGCAGCCGTTAAACAAATCCGTTACAAAAGGTTTTTTCGTGTTCGGTTCATCGCCCCGTACTAAAATAGCATCATGCTTGATTTCTTTTTTTTTAGATAATGCCTGAACAGCTTCAAGTACTGGGATTTGGCCTTCTCCTAAGACAACAAAATCCATACTGGAACAATCATCTAATATATCAGAAGCGCACGCAGTAGCAAAATAACCTCCTGTGAATATTTTGCACTTGGGATTATGCTTTTTAATCTCCTTTGCTAATTCGTAAATATACAATGCGTTTGTCTCATACATTGGGAATCCGTATACGTTATCTTCTAAGGATATGCTCTTTACAGCATTTTTAATATCGGTAAAAACACTGATACCATACAGCGTAACATCGATTTGTTGCTTTCTTAGATAACTTGCAATTATGCCTATTCCCAAATGCTCAAAATCAACTTTCGTATGGCTGACATAAATTAAGGAAACTTTCATAATCTTTTCTCCTTATCTTCGCAGGCAAATAAGTTATGCTCTTCATTGGGATCCTCATCCAAATCGAAATACTCTACTTTATCTGATTCCAAATCTACAATGATTTTATAACGGTTTTTAATGATAAATGACTTTTTACTATTTTCACGGAAATCAGTTTTTCCCATCTGCTTCATTTCCTCAGGGTAGAATGTTTCTGAATACCCTAATAAATCAGGCGATTGTCTGCCGAAAGCGACATCTCTTAGTGATATCCCATCAAAATGGTGATCCCCTATATCAATATCCAGCAAGTCTACAATGGTTGGAGTAATATCTATGGTTCGTACCTGTGTATCAATTTGGTTATTCTTTGGTAAATCTTTGTCAATCACTAAAAAAACAACCTTTTGCGTTTGATTATAAAGAAGCGTGCCATGTCCGAATTCATCCGGATGTTCGCTTTGCGGACCGGCTTTATCATTCGGATATAATCCCTCGAGATCTTCACCGTGATCTGAAAAAAATACGATTGTAGTGTTGTCTAAAAGGTTTTTTGTATCGAGAAAACGCATAAAAGATTCTAGATAATGGAGCACATAGTTAACTTCTCTTTCATATATATTGTCACCGCCATAGTCTTCTGGTGCCTCGTAAGGCCAGTGTGCATCAAAGAAGTGCAAAAACAGGAAAAACGGTATATCCTCCTGGGCATCATCCCAGTTCTCGATCCATTTGATGGCGCTTTTTACAACATAAGGCGCTCTCTTGACCGCTGTTCCTCTTAATTTAACATCTACTGTCTGTAACGCATCCCCGCCATCAGATAGCAAAGGGATCTCATCATCAAAATAATCAAATCCCCGATTAAATCCGTACCATTTATTCATCCCCGGACATGATACAACCCCTCCGGTCCGATAATCATTAGCTTTAAGAATTTCAGCAATTGTGCTCACATCTGGGGTTATTTTCTCTTTAAACAAGTGCCGAATACCATGATGAAAAGGATATAACCCTGTCAGAATCGAGGCATGGCTTACAGGGGTTAAGGGCGAAGCAGAAACTGTATTCAAAAAAGTATTTCCTTTTTCCATTAGCCCTTTAAAAAACGATGATTGACCATTATACCCGACATCGGCTCTAAGCGTATCCAAGGATACTAATAATAAATTCTTTTTCATACTATTCACATCCGTTTCCATTTTATTTTTTATATCATTTCTTTTTAATGCAATTTCAAGAAATTGTTCCCTGGAAATCCCTCCATTTACAAACTGATGAAATATCCGAATGTTTTCATCTTTATATTTTGAATAGAAATACTCTGCCGTTTGATCATGTTGTTCCTTGAAGTCGCTTCTATAATGAGTCATATGATATATTTTCGCCGTTTCCAAGTATACAAATTCCTTACCTTTCTTATACAGCCGATACCCTAAATCAATATCCTCGCACCCCCATAGTCTTCCATAGTTACGATCAAATCCTGATACCTCCTCCAGCCATTGGCGGCATACCGAGGTATTTGAGCCAGTAAATCCAATCCATTTGAAATTTCCCCTGTGGCTTAGAATTTCCTTCGTCGTTTCTTCCATCATGGTAGTTTTGGATTGTGAAACAATTTTATCATGAAACTTAAACTCGATATCGTGTTCAGAAATACAATAGTCTTTCATTAGGTCCTTTTGTTTATTATACATTTTCAAATCTGGCCAATAGATCCCTGTGGACGGATCCATAAAGAATTTTAAGTAGGGCAAATTTAAAATTTTCCCGTGAACAATAGCTTCTTGCTGTTCTTGTTGATTAGCATGTTCACTTAACGTATCCCTTTCAAAAAGCACATCATCATCCATGAAAAGAAGTAAGTCATATTTAGCAGCTCGAAAACCCCTATTCCGGGCCGCTGCTCTTCCAGAATTTTCAATATGTATTACTTTGAGATCAAAATTGGGACAATAATTATGCAAAAATTCTTTGGTGCCATCACTTGAACCATCATCAATGATAATTACTTCATAATCATTTATTGGATATGAAACCATTGATATTGATTTAAGACATAGCTTCAACCGCTGCATTTTATTGTAGGTCGGCATAATTATACTAATTTTCATCCATATTAACTCCTGCTCTTTTGTTTTTTTATATTCCTATAAACCGCTATAGAAAGAGTTTATTGTTTGGATATAATCTTGTGTAGACAAAACTTGAAATGCTTCCATAAATTTAATATTACGTCTCATCGACAGTTTTGCTCTCAGACTGTTCAGCATTACACTCTTATCCTTAATCTGGTAATAAGCTTCCTGTGTCTGATAACATTCGATAGCAGCCAGTTTTTTCTCAAATGTTTCCGATACATTTATATAACAATCGGGATATAATATCGGTGTCCAGATTTCATACATTGCAATATCGGCGTCAAAGCCGGCGACAGCGTCTCTTAGGATCAGGTTTGTGCTGATATGATCATTATTTAAATCTAAAAAATAAGGTACAAAAATCAAATCAGGGTTTGTTTCATCCATGATTTCTGCTATTTTTTCTTTTGCCTGGGTGCGATGCTCTAAAAGCTTACCGTCGGGATAAGGCAAGGTAAAGATCTCATCAAATCCAATGATTTTTGTGGCTCTTGCGAACTCATTATTTCGAATATTGGAAATATCACTGCCTTTTCGGCCACTATTCCCATCCGTCATCAATGCAACAGCCGTTTTCGAGCCTTCATGATGTAACCGCAATATAGTTCCACCGCAACCTAAAGTCTCATCATCCGGGTGAGGTGCTATGACTAAAACGCTAGTCATATCTTTAACTGGGAAAGTATACTTTACTTTATATTTATTAAAAATTATATTTTTCAAATAGTCGTTATATTGTTCCATTGAAAGACCCATTTCTTTATTTTTTTAATACCAGTATCGAAGTAGGCATATTTTTATACTTTACCTGTTTTACAAGCTTTAACCCAAGTGGCTCAAACTTATCTCTCATATCCTCTGCGGTATAATTAAAACAACACCCCGAAGTCAGCCAATCCAGGTTATAAAGGAGTGATTGAAATGGCTTTGTTCCACTTTCATCCAGAAAAGTATCATGTAGGATGATAACCCCTCCACTGTTAATGGCTTGAGAGACTTTTGATAGAATGGAATCAATTAATGACAGATGAAAACAGTGTAATATATTGGACAAAATGATCACATCATAAGATTCATCAATTCTGTCAGCAATGATATCTTTCTCAAAAAACTTTACTCTGTCCTTAAAATCATATTTAGAAATATTTTCTTCAAAAGGTGCTTTCATAGCCGCTTTATCATAGATATGGACAGTTGTGGAATTTAATATTTTACATAAACCAATGGCATAGGTACCCACGTTGCCACCGATATCCAGTATCGTGTCGTTTTTATATCGGCTCAGCTCTCTTGCTATTAAAATAGATGCATATTGTCCGCTGTTATATAAAATCTTATTAAAGTTGTTCACTGTTTCCAGCTGCGTAGAAGAATAAAACTCTTTAGAGCTCCTTCCAAACAATGAATCCATCAGCTCTTTCGTATAGTTTCTATTTTCCAATTCCGAATCCGCTATTTTAATAAAATCCAGCATAACCAACTCATTGTCATAAGATAGCAACGGTGAGTAATCATCATTTGTAATGTAGTATCCGTTACTTTCTTTCAATATCTCCAATGCAGCCAAAAAGTTGACCAGCAGTGCCAAGGGCTGTTCAAGTACATTCAGCACTTTTGCAAGATTCTCTAAAGATATTCCCTCACTCGTATACTTAAACAGATCTAATCTTGCTGCAACAAAAATAACACTGGAAATTTTATATGCGTTGGCAAAAATACTCAGCTTCTCTCTGGAGTCCACTCTCTTCCTCTCTCCTTCCTTTTATGTTATCAATGGGCAAAGAATATATCCGTTGAAATCGCATCAATATATTTATGATGAATTTCATCAAAACCAGCTTTTTTTAACAAAACCAACAATTCCACCACCGTTAATGTATAAATACCCCCATGTGTAATCCAGTCTATAATCCAGGATGATTTAAAGTCATCATCCTTATCATAGAACAAATCACATATACATAGCCGGGCATCGCCTTTCATCAATTGTTTTAGCCGTCTTAGCAGTTCCAGCGCATGATCTTTTTCATAATAATGGATGGTATTCATGATGCAAATCAGATCAAATTTTGTATAGTATCCAAAATCATCCATATTAAATATCACTTTATACTTTAACTGTGGAATCATTTTTTGAAGAACTGTACTGAGTTCCCCCATACTTCTCCCATACTCCAGGCATTCTATTGTCTCTCTGCCTGGAAGCTCTCTTCGGATATAAAATGCAATAAGGTTCAAATTATCTCCATACATGGCGCGGCTATAGATTGTTTTGTCTTCTGAACTAAAACCCTTAAAGTCAAAATCCCGATGGCCGATACCGTTTTGCACCGAAGTCATGATTTGGGCCGGCGTCACCCATTGCTTGTATATGTTTTTTTCATGTTCAATGATATTTCGATATGAATTTATATCTTTTGCCTGACCGGAAAAGTCATTCGCAACACTCCAATATCCATCTTTCTCCTCCACAATGCCTACAGCACGCAAATATTCAAGAAAGCATCCCATTACCGCTTCATCAGCATGGCAATTTTCTGCTAATTCTATAACAGCGGTAGGTTTTGATAATAATTTTTCATAAATCCCTAAATCAAAAGCAGCCATAAGCGCACAAGCTTTCTTATAGCTGACAAGTACTTGTAGTAATTTATTGTTTCCCATTTAGTCCACTTTCTTATTTAATAGGTCTCTTACTATTTTCCCCAGTTCATTTCTAGGCAGACTTTTCCAAAACTCAAATACTGATGGAGTTTCGTATTGGTTCAGTAACGATTTGCAATAAGTTCTTAAATCCCGTTCATTGAGTCCGTCACCAACCAGTATCGCCCTCACGCCTTCCTCTTGGTTGATCTTTTTATATGAGACCACGGCGCATTCCTTCACCCCAGCGTATTGCGACAGTACTGCTTCAACCTTAGAAGGGTTTACTTTTTTGCCGCCAATATTGATGATATTCTTCTTACGGCCTTTAATAAAAATATATCCCTCAGGGTCTTGCACCACAATATCCCCCGTCGCATAAAACCCACCCTCATCCAGTTCTGATTCAGCATTCAGATAACCCGAAAACATACCGCCACAGCGGATCCATAATTCTCCTTCGTGATTAAAGCCACAGCTTTTCAAATGCTCGTCTTTGACTTTTAATTCCACCCCATCCATTGGCCTTCCAATTGAATCTATTGGCTCAGGAGTAAGCCTGGAGATAACCCCTCCGGTTTCGGTACTACCATAATTACTTAATAAGTTGATCCCGAATTTATCGACGAACCTACTGTTGACGTCTTTGCTAATCGGTCCCGCACCTACCAGTGCAACCCGCAAAGACCTTGGTCTTGTCTGCTCCGTTAAATACATATTGGCTAAGGATCTCGCCATGATTGGAACTAATAACATTATCGTGATATCTTTTTCACAAGTAACCCGAAGAGCATTCCGGTATACAAACCTTCGGGATAAATACAAGGAAGCACCTGAAACTAACGAAGCCATGCACCCAGCTCCCAGACAATAAGAGTGATAAACCGGTGGTAAACTCAATATTCTGTCTTCTGGGTTTATGGCAAATGTATTTCGATAACTTATCCCTTCGGATGTCAGATTATCTAATGATCTTCTGCAAATTTTGGGATTGTCTGTGGAACCGGAGGATAACTGAAAAATGCCCGCCCCATTTCCGGAAGGCATTTCAATGTCATAAAGTTTTAATTGGCTCTTTTTGATATTTGATAAACTGCAATTCGTTATTATATGCTTTGCATCGGTCAGCCTCATAATCTCTTGTAAGTATATTTGATCAATTTCGGGCGGAATCGTGATCACCCAGCACCCGATCGATAACATGCACAGAAAAGCTATCACCCATTCTACCGAGTTTTCCATTTGAATACACACATGCATGCCCGGTTCAAATCCTTGTTCCAAATAATATTTTTTTCCTTTAATTATTATTTCTCCTAATTCCCCATAGGTAATGTTAAAAACTTCATCCATCAATGCAGTATGTTTAGGCGACTGGATTGAAAATTGTTTTATATAATCAAAAATTGTCATCATATATTATTACCATAATTTTGGGACTGCAATGTAAACATTTCTGCATATTTACCCCCCAGCTCCATAAGTTCTTCATGGTTACCAGCTTCAGTAATTGTGCCGTTTTCAATCATATATATCTTATCTGACATTTTTGTTGTCGATAATCGATGCGATATCATAATAACGGTCTTTCCTTTTAAAGCATTCAGTATTATGTTATGGAAATTATATTCCGAAGCAGGATCAAGTGCGCTGGAAGGTTCGTCAAGAATTACTACGGAGCTATCTCTATAAAGCGCCCTGCTTATCGCAATCTTTTGTGCTTCACCACCAGATAGTTCCACGCCCGCATTATCAAATTCCTTTGTAATTTGTGTATCCAGTCCATTTTTCTGCATATTGGGTTTATCAAAAAAACCACTTTGTGCAAGTGCACTGATTGCCTTTTCCTGATTCAGATTGTCATGTTCCATAGATACATTTTCACCCAGTGTTGCAGCAAAAAGTTGATAATCTTGAAATACTGTATTAAAAGCATTCCGGTATGATTTAACATCATAATTCCTGATATCCTGACCGTCATACAGTATGCATCCATCCTGAGCATCGTAAAGGCGTAGCAGCAATTTGATAAGCGTGCTTTTACCGGCACCGTTATTGCCTACTATAGCAATTCTTTCACCGGGATTTATTGTCATGTTGATATCGTTTAATACCGGTTTGTTCGGGTTATAGGAAAAGTTTAAATTTTTAACCTCGATTGCACCGGGTTCTTTATTGTTAGGCATATCTGTTTGATTTTCAGGGCTTGTAATTTTAATATTGTAATCTAGAAATACTTTAATTTTATCAATATATAATGAATGTTCCTGAAACATAATAAGAAGCTGGGAAAAGCTTAAAATATGATCTTTCATCCAACTTGCAGAGCGGTACAGTACAAAAATCGTACCAAAAAGCAATGTGTTTTTTACAACCGCCAGATAAAAAAGGTAAACAAGATACAAGCCATCGAAAATAAAACTATTACAAAAATAATCCGATAGTATTGAGAAAACTGTAATTTTCTTGCTTTTATTGTCAACAATGTCCTGCATATCTTCGCTAATATCTCTGAAGTCCTTATACATCTTATCTTTTAAATTGCTAAAACGAAATTCCTTTGCATAATCTTTTAAATAAAATAGTCGGCTAATATAATCCCTTTTTCTTTCAAAGAATCTCAACTTTTCCTTCAGATCAAAGTTCAGTCTATTTATGACCAATCCGATTAAAACAGTAGCAATAAATGCTATTAGTACAAACAGAATTCCACTGGGATTTTGAATCAGAACGTAAATGCTCACAACAACTACTGCGGCAAAAGCACCTATAAATTCACTAACCGATTCCAGCACTTCAACATACCGTGAATCTGCTTCGCTTGTTGCCCAAACCAAATCGTTATAGAATTTCGGGTCATCGTAGCATTCGAGGTCAATATTACTAGCCTTTTCATATAATAACTTGTTCACATCTTTTGCTATCTTTTCCGATCCGATCGGCTTTAACCTTTCCTCCAGATAGATATTCCCAATACATTGTATAATGGAAGTAACGGCTACTAGCGCCACCGCAAAAATAACGTTCTTGAAAGGCTTTTGTAACTGAATATAGTTTAGTATAAGCCCAAGGAGCACCATACTTTCGATGAAGAACAATATTTGGGAAAAAACATTCCAAATGATACTGAATATGGAGAAAGCCGGTGTACTTTTGATACATCTCTTCAGAACCCAAAAAATGTTTTTTATGATATAACGATAATTAATTTTTTGCTTATCACTAGACATTAGTACATTACCTCTTCCATATAATTTTCGGCCTGTTTTAAAAATGTTTCAGCATATAGACCCTGTTTATCCATTAGCTGCGAATGGCTACCCTCTTCTGAAATAGACCCGTTCTCCAGATAATAGATATAGTCTGTCATAGTGGCCAAAGACAGCCTGTGAGAAATAATAAAAGCCATCTTTTTCTGTTTTTCATTTTCAGTATTATCGCATACTTGCACAATGGTTTTGTACATCTGGGATTCTGCAATAGGATCAAGCGCACTTGAAGGCTCATCTAAAATCAGTATCGGAGCATTTTTGGCAAACACCCTGGAAATTGCAACTTTCTGGTATTCTCCAACGGAGAGCGTCGTACCATTTTCATCAAATTCTCTGGTAAGGATTGTATCTTCCTTATTTTCCAGCGTTGATACTTTTTCGTAAATATTGGCTTTATGTAATGCATTGACCGCTCTTTCCCGGTCTCCATTTCCTTCGATTGTCCCCATCAAGACATTTTCAAGAACCGACACTGAGAACATCTGAAAGTCCTGAAACGCAGTACCGATAAGTTTTCTATACTCCTTTAGGTTGTATTCTTTGATATTAACGCCATTTAAGAGTATCTCTCCCTCTGTTGGATCATAGAGTCTCATGATCAGCTTGACAAGAGTAGACTTACCCGCACCATTATGACCAACAAGAGAAACCTTCATGCCGGTATGGATACGCATACTAACATTTTTCAAGCAGAATTGTTCTTCACCGTCATACTTAAAGCTCACCTTTTTTAATTCGATAGTATCAACCGGAACTTCTAATGAGATTCCATCATGATCTTCAGGTATTTTTGCCTCAAAGTTCAAAAATTCCTTTATTTTATCAATATAAAGGGAGTTATTGTAAAACTGCACAAGCGATCCAGCAAAAAAACTCAACATAAAAGTAGACAGCGTGATCCCGGTACAGAGAATAATAAAGTCATCAACATTGATAGACTTGTCAACCATAACGAGATAGGCAGCATAAAGCCACCCTCCATAAAACGTAATCGGATATAGGATAACTTCTTTTATAGTTCTTAACACAAGTATTTTTTTGATATACTTTTTTATAACCTTTATCATACCCTTGAAAGCATCATCATACATACTTGCGAGAACCGAGAAAATGTTTGATGTCCTGATTTCTTTTGCATATTTTTGGAGGTATACAGCCCTTTTAGTATAATCTTTTCGTCTCTTAAAATCCACTGTTCTCATATCTTTTTCAAATACGTATTTATTTAAGATTGTATCCATTGGGAAAGAACAAAGAAACTGAAAAACTACAAAAAATACAATTCCCAGATTGACTGAAACCATATAACCAATAACAATAACCGAAGAAATCAGTGAAACGATACATTGACATGATTGATCGAGTACATCCTTTGATTTCTCGAACATTTGCGATGCTGCTTTTGTATAGCTGTTATAAAACTCCTCATTTTCGTAACAACTTACATCTACGGCATTTGCCTTATCAAAAAGCATTTTATTAATCGAATAATACAATTTTATGTCATTTAAACTTAAGAATCTGTTTGTATACCAAGACTGAAAAACAGTCATAGGCAAAGCAAGCGCAACTACGATCACTATAAAAAGCAACGTTTGGGTATACGTCCTGTCCGTGGATATATTGAATAAAAACCGAAAAAACACCAACGGATAGAATAATCCAAAGAAGCAATATTCAATTATTTTACTTATAAGTGCAAAAAAAACTCTCGGCTTGGAAAAGTCCCAGATCAAGCCCAATATGTAGAAATTATTCTCTTTAATGTTCATTTTTTTCTCTCATTATTCTTTCTTATAGCTTCTCGGGTTTTATAAATTATTCCGTAAATAATAACTTCTAAAGGGCTCCCTTTTGAGCATTCTTATTTTAACATTTGATATTTTCGTATAAATTTCTAAAATTCTGTTTTCAAAATCTTGAAAACATTCTTCCGCGTATTTCAGATCGTTATCGACATAGATTATCTTAAAATACTGTTTTGACTCAGTGGCTATTTGCTCTCTCAATATTTTTATTTCTTCAAAGTATGGTGACGCTTCTTCTGGAAAATAGCGCAGCAGACTTGATACAAAATACCATAGTGAGGTGAATTCATATTCCCTGAGTGCACACGGAGATTTTCGAAATGTACGCATAAAAAATTCATTTGCTTCACCAGCAAACTCATCTACAAAATCATAAACACTTGGTTCCAGATAGGTTGATTTCAAAAGATTATCACTATTTACTTTATCATATATTTGTGTACCCATATAAGCACTTAAGATAGTCGTATACAAAAATACCGTCTCGATCTTTTGTCCACTTAAAAATTCATAGTTTTGTCTTAAAGTGTCCCTTGTAGAATATGGATTAAACATAATTAAACCTATCGTAACATCCAGGCCATTTTTTCTGAATATTTCCACGGCACGATTGTTTTCAGCCAAAGTAGCTCTTTTTTTGTATAATGCTAAGTCTTTATCGTTTGCGGCATCAACCCCTATGTTAACATTATATATTCCGGCTTCCTTCATTAATTTCATAAGAGGTATATCTCTTTCATCAAACGTTTCCGCTCTCAAGAAACACCAGAAATGGAATTTAACATCATAATCAATTAACAATTTACACAATTCAGTAAGTCTTTCTTTGCCTAGAGTTCCTGGGTCCTCTAAACTCCCATCTGAGAATGCAAAGCTCCTGATTCCAAAGGTCTCGTATAAGGAGACTATTTCATCAAAGACATCTTTCATCCCTCTTCCTAGCCACACCTTTGATTTATTGATCTTCGTGTAATTATTAAAACTACAAAAAGTACAATCACCGCAACACCCTTTTCCCGCAATGATTCTGGCACTATATAGTCCATTCTTGATACTTAAATTCAAATTATCCCGTGCCGGCAAACAGGCATAAAATGAGTTAGATACAAACGGCAATTTCTGGCTCAGTTTATCACCCCTCATAAAAATTGCTTCATGCTTTATTTCTTTTTTCTCAGACAATGCCCGAACAGCTTCAAGTACCGGGGTCTCGCCTTCTCCCAAGACAACAAAATCCATACTGGGACAATCATCTAATACATGTGGTGCGCATGCAGTGGCAAAAAAACCGCCTGAGAAAATCTTGGAATTAGGGTTATGCTTCTTAATTTCCTCTGCGATTTTGTAAATATATAATGCGTTTGTCTCATACATTGGAAAACCGTACAAATCATCATCTAAGGATATATTCTTTAATGCCTTGTTAACATCGGTAAAGACACTTATACCATGCAGCGTGACATTTATTTGGTGCTTTCTTAGATAACTTGCGATCATAGCTATTCCTAAATGCTCAAAATCAGTTTTCATATTACTGACATAAATTAAAGTAACATTCATTTTACTATTCCTTTCCAAATACATTTTCTATTATTTGCTTTATCTCTTTATTTGAACATTAGTTTCTCAACTTCAGCAGGGCTGATATTTTGTCCCATCGAAACGGCTGTTTCAATAATAAATTTCCGCGCCTCTTCTTTTGATATCTTAGCATCCTCCAGCCAGCCTTGTGGAACCCAACTCGTAACTTTTTCATAAACATTTTGCGGTGAACCATACGACTTACCATTTTTATCAGTCCTTTGTTCCGTTCTGGAAATTGTAATATAGAAACAATGCTGTAAGTCAGTCAAACTTTTATCCAACCTACTACCACCCTTTTTCGTTGTAACCCCAAGTATTTTCCTTAACTCAGTAGTGCTGTATATCGAGTTCTCTTCAAACATATTCCATAGCTTCCATGTCATCTCGTTCACTTGGCCGCTTTCCCATCTCTCTTTCATAGATGTTTCTATGTGATAAGCGGCGTAAAAATTTGCATACATTCTCTCTGAAACAAAGCCTTTATTTCCTCCGATGATTGATCCATATGCAAGCTTTTTCTCTCCCGAAACGCAGTCCTTCCAGTAAGATGGGTCCGTATCGGGATCTCTGGTATACCAAATGCTTTTAGGAGTTTCACCATGCAATGATGGCAGTCCGGGATAAATATTGCTAAAAGGCAGAAACCCCAATTCATTCACTCTTTCAATAAAATCCTGATAATGCTTTAGTAATGCCAATTCCACACTTCCTCTCTCGATATTAATATGTTCAGCACGTAATCACTAACCAAAGTATAAAAATGCTTTACATATAATTGATATGTATTGTCGCCAGAAGGTTGTCTATCAATCCCTCTATATTTGGAGTTCTATAATTTATTTTTTCAATCAAGCTCCTTTTTGCAAAGTTGTATAGATAAATGCACTTGGGCGCAATAATAATGATATCCTCTCCATTTTCTGATACTTCAATAGCAGCAAAGAATCTGTCCTCCGCCCATGTATGGATATAAGCACCCTCTTCAAACTCATCTACAATATTGCCGTCAATGTCTTCATAATATAAAAGCTCCATTGTCGTTGCATCAGCAAATATGAGACGGTTTGGCCAGCCTACCGTGCAAATATAAGGCTTCCCATTATATTTAAAAACGCGGTGAGATGCATAACGAAATCCTTTTGAATACTGGAATGATCCGACAAAATTTAAATTCCCATCGATAATCTTGTATTTATCAATTACTGCCGGAGCAAACAAAGAAACGGTACTCAACGTACAGAAAAAATTGTGTGAGGAAGTATATACCGTATCTTCGTTTGTATCAATCTCAAAATGTGCCGGGCATCCTCCACTTGTGAAAAACTCTTTTTTTTCTTTTGTATGGACATCGTAGGTCATTATTCTTCCCGGTACACATTTAATTTCATACTTCTCCTTCATGCGCCGCATTAATTGCTTTCCTAACTCCTTTTCATCCATATTCAAACTATTATTAGCTTTTAAACGTGTGAGGATAGTCGTTAAAATCATACCAAATTCACGAGAATTTGCTACTTTTCCCTTTTTTACCATCTCATAATTCCCTGATAAAAATTCATTACTGATAAACAGCAGATTATTATACTTCCTGATAGTATGCGGAGGCTCCTCACTTTTACTAATGAAAGAATCAATTTTTTCAACTGAATTCAAAGAGATCGACACACGATAAATATGTACTGTATTGAACCGATCAATCGCAGACATATAAAAGTAGCTTTGATCATCCTCATCCTTATAAAACGTGGAGCTTATTTTATCGATATTATCATTTGGGAATAATTCATCAGCAAAATATACAGTGACTATATCTTTCTCGTAATTAACCTTTAAAAAAGATGCCTCTTCCTGAAAGAATACTAAAAACTCATCTTTTTCATTTGTTTTTACAACATTGTGCGGTGTTAGCAGAACTTTATATTTTTCGCTGTTTTCCAGTTCATTGACAATATTTATATTATGATCATTATATGTCAGGAGATAGGTCAGTTCCTTTCTTTGAAAATCCATAACAATAAATGTAATAAAAATATTTCTGTTATCATTTTTATGTTTCATAAAAAATACTAAAGGTTCTTTGAAATTCTTAATTTCTTTACTCTTAACCAAAAAAGGCTCCACTTTTTTATCAATTTTCAATTCCAACATAGACAGCTCCCCCAACTAAATTTTTATTTATTGCTCACAAAAGCAGCATCAATCTCAAATAACAAATCATCTCTGCAAATATCGGCAATTATTGGAATGAGAGGTAACTGTGACAATCCTGTTTCATTAACGTATTTTTCATGTTGATGGATATAATCAGCCTTTTTTATGAATAAAGTTCCTTCACATAATTCATCAAAGGTTACATCTTCATTTTGGATTAAATCCCTGATTACTTTATAGGTCTCATCGATTTGTCCACATATATCGCCGATAAATACACTTTCACCGCTTTCGTTGATTGAGGCCGTACCTGATAAATATACTGCCTTGTGCTTTTCATTTTCTACAACCATTGAGCGTGAGAAAGCTGAACCATACCGATAAGCAGATCTTTGTTTTTTTCCGGTCTCATTCCGAATGATAACGTTCGAGTCTGAACTTGGTTTTATTGCATAAACATCCATAACTCCGGATGCCAAAAATGGGTTGCTGCAGCCAATACCGGTACTGGCAGGGAGATAAATCTGTTCAAATATACCGGTTTTCATTTCACTTTGAATTAGCCCATACTCTTTAAATTTGTAATTTCTCGCTCTGTTAAAGTCGTCGTATTGGACCAATATATCTGCTAAATAAATCCAGGTTCGAACAACATCTGTAAAACTAAACCCATTTTCCTCCAATATCCGTTTTGCTCGATCAAACATTAGTAAAGTTTGGCTATAGCTATTCAAACGGTTATCTTTAGCATGAATACTATGTAACATTAAACTTTTGTAATCTTTATTTTTCAAGAAGATTCCACATACTTCTTCTTTATCACTCACGTATCTCATTTCATCTGTGTCATCAATCAAAATTCCATGAATACTTATTCCGGCAATACCCTCGCCCCAATATGGATTTCCCTCGACATAAGTGAAAGGGCTATTACTGCCCACCTGTATATTCTCATATATACTTTTGCGTATCAACAAGACTTCTTCATGAAGTGCCAGACTACCAAATACGCGTTCATGAAAGATAAAAACCTTGTGTTCCTCAAGGAAAGATGCTATTTCTGTATACATTTCTTTACAGATACTTTTAAAATCACACCCTTTGGTTTCAGCATTTACTCTCAATACAATATATACTTGTTTTTGATCAGTAGAAGTTATACTGATACTATAGTTAGGATACTCTTTGATTTCAGGTTTAAACATTTCGGCCCTCCCAAATTTTATTCTACTTAATCCCAATCTCCATGCAAAGTTCTTCTATTAGATGTATATAATCAGCATATATTGTCTGAATCCTGCACTTCCATTCTTCTAAAAACGATGTACAGCCTTGGACAGTTATACTTTTATTTTTTATTTCCATACACAGCATTTTCAAAAAATTAATATCCAGCCTCACTATCTCAGCCTTTAATTCTTTTAGTGCTATATAAAACACTTCTTTTTGATAGACTTCCGCAATTTTAATATAATAAAATTTTTCTGAGATGGGCTGCACAAATTCCCGCCAAATATTTATGATCTGATAATATGTAGATACATCCGGATCTTGAAACTCATACCTGATTTCATTATCAGCTAGCAGCCCGCGGTCTTCTAAATAGGAGTATAATTTAGTTCCCGGGATAGCAATAACCGGACCATCGATTGATATCAACTCCTGATTTTCATCCACATACTTATAACAACATGTTTCTAAAATCAGGTTGATATTTTGCAGTAATTCATCAATCGTAGTAAAAGGGTCCATAAGCATGAGCCCTAATGATAACTTAACCTTCGATTCTACTGCAATTTTTATCGCATCAACGTTTTTTTTGACAGTAGTTTTCTTTTCATAGAAATCCAGCTGCCGCTGGACAAAGCTCTCAGCACCGATAAACAGATTGTCCAAACCCACACTTACGAGTTTTTCAATCATCTCCCGGTTAGAAATAATATCATTTGCCCTGCCCAACGCTTGAAACTTAATATTTAGATTTTTTCTCTTTAATAATGTATAGAATTGATGAAGCCATTCCCTACGCGCTAAGGAACCGCAAAAAAAAGTCTCATCAGAGAATAAGAACATTCCTGGATTATATTTTTCGATGAGTATCTCAATTTCTTCGACCACATTTTCAGGACTACGGAACCTCATCTTTTTAATATTACATACTTCATAGAATTCTCTGACCCCACAAAAATTACAATTGCCGTAACAGCCTCTAGAGGTTGCTAATGGAATGAACCTTTGGTTTATAATTACCCTTTTGGGAAAAGGCAAGTTATCCAGATCATGAATTTGGGGTCTCATCGGTGTCTGTACGATATTATCGTTTTCTTTATATGTAATCCCTAAAGTATCTTTCCAATCAAGACCTTTGTCCAGATTTCCCACCAATTCAAGACATGTGAACTCTCCCTCTCCCATAACACAGCAATCAATTCCTTTAGCTTTCTTCAGAACAACCTCATGACATAGGGTAGGCAGATATCCCCCCAAAAAGATGAAACTTTTAGAGTTCTTCATTCGGAGCTTATTGGTAATTCTCAGCACATTAATAAAATTATAAAAATACGTCGTAATTCCGATTACATCATAATCCTCACTATTCAATATTTCAAACAATTCGTTTATATTAATATCTTTACCAGGACATTCGATAATATCAACCGGGTATCCGTTCGCTTCCAGCATACCTGCAATATATCCAAGTCCTAAGTGCTGGATAGTAAAGGAGTTTTTACTCCATTCGTAACCATTAAATTTCTTACTTATAAGGGGAGGATTAATTAAGCAAATTTTCATATTCCTCTAGGCTCCTTGAATTAAATCAGATTTCTTTTTAGTTACGATATAGTCTTCTAAATACAAATAATCAAAGTTCGTATTTAAAAAACACCTAATAGCATCTGTCGGTGTCTCTACGATTGGTTCACCTTTTACATTAAAGGAAGTATTCAATACTATAGGTACACCTGTTATCTTATGAAAATATTCAATCAATTGATAGAACCTCGGTGACAGATCTCTTAAAACTGTCTGTAATCTTCCTGTACCATCGACATGGGTAACGGATGGTATTACTGCTTGCTTTTCAGGTAATATATCTGCAACAATCAGCATGTATTGAGAGGGAATATCAAGATCAAAGTATTCCCTCTGATGTTCCCATAAAACAGCGGGTGCAAAAGGCCTGAACGATTCACGAAACTTTACTCTGTCATTTAAAATATCTTTCATTTCCTTTACCCGTGGGTCCGCTAATATACTTCTGTTTCCTAATGCCCTAGGCCCACATTCTGCCCGGTCCTGGAACCATCCTATTATTTTGCCTTCTGCGATCGCATTTGCAGCATGCAGACATGCATCATCTAACCTTTCATAATTCAAACCGTCAGCAAATTCTCCTATACTGCTTAGGATTTCTTCATGACTATATCTCCTGCCTAAATATGGATTGAACAAATAACCACGCCTCCTTAACATTGACCCATTATCTATTGATAAGCTGTAATCCCTGTCTTTTCATTTTCCATCCTAAAGCATATTGCTCTTTTTGTATTGATCTCATATGTTCCCGGATAACCGAATCCAATATTTGTTTTTCTTTGTTTATATTCTTCAAGCTTTTGCCAGTATATAGATTCATAGCAAACTCATAATTGAAATCAGCCATCTGTTTCCGCTGGCGGTCAACAAATTCCTGAAAGGACTCAATCTCCTCTAGTATTGAATGTTTATTATATTTACGTCTATGTCTGGTGATAAAAGTGTGTATAACAATGTCAAATATCTCAAAATCCCATATCGATTTTACGGTCAACATCTCTTTAAATAATCCAGACAGCACCTCCAATTCAGGATTAGCAAAATTGTAGTGGTACATCCCATCCTCAAAACGATATTCTGACTTTATCAGTTTTTCATCAATAAGCCTGTTCTCCATTATTGTTCCCGGGTATACCTCCAGCTGCCAAAAATAATGTCTTATGACTTGTCCGATTCCTGTATTATGTAGAAATTTAGCATTATCAAAAATATCTTCCCATTCGGAATAAGGATGAAGCATAATAAATCCAAACGTAATGTAGATATCCTGATACTTTTTTAAGATATTCAGAGCCGCGAAATTGTCTTGCAAGATTGCTCTTTTATTTAAGATCTTTAAGCCCCTATCATTTCCAGACTCAAAACCAATATTAACTTTTTCTAATCCGGATTGAATAAGCAATTCAAGCGTTTCTTTATCATCCTCACACCAATTTTCGGCTCGAAAGCAGCAATTATAGTAAATATTAAGTTTCCGTTCCAGTATTTCCTTAGCGATCTCGCGAACTCTTTGTTTTCCAGTTTCTCCAGGATCTTCAAAGGTTGAATCGATGAAGTCAAATGTATGGATATTGTATTTATTAACAATGTCCTCCAGCTCATCAACTACATTTTGGGGACTTCTTCCCCTCCAGACGGCAGCTCCTTTTTGTTTCCTGCCGACAAAAGAGCTACAGAATCCGCAATTTCCCAAGCATCCTCTGCTTGTGGAAACTCTGATATACTGCAAGCGTCCTCCATGTTGTTCTAGCTGATCTCTTGCTGGAAATGGAAGCATATCTAAATCTTTTATGAGCTCTCTATCTTCGTTTGCCTTTACACGTTGGTTCTCACGATATATGATACCTTTTACAGCAGTCGGGCTTTCGTTATGATCAATACATCTTACTAATTCGGAAAACGTTATCTCACCTTCACCATTGATTATGTAATCTATTTGGTTATACTTACTGAGGATTTCTACTCCGCTGAATGTTGCCATATGCCCGCCACAAACCGTGATGATAGTTTGGTCGTGTTCTTTTATAAAGCCGGCAATATCCAAAATGAGTTTCATATTCACACATGTGGTAGTAAAACCAACTATGTCGAAATTATGTTTTAATAGAACATCCCCGCTTTCATGAACATCAGATCCGTTAAGTTCCAAAATTGAAACTTCCTGATAATTCTCTCTCAAACATGATGCAATATAGCCAAGTCCAACATGTTCTGCGGAACGAACAAGATCCCCCCCCAATACTGCCACCAATGCTATTTTCATTGATTTCAGCCCTCCTTTGATTATTCACCTTTTATCTGCTGCAATTCGGACGGCATTACCGTTTTTCTTTTAGAGATATTTCTCAAATAGCTCCTAATAGGTTCTTTCATAATAATCTCTAATTTGAAAGAATTTAAACGTAAGACAAATTGTTTCATATCATTCTCCAGCCTGGATAATTCGTGCTCAGCAGCCGTCAGATCATAGTCAACATAAAGCATTTTAAAATATTCTGCAAGTCTGACTGCAACATCACCTAATAATTTCCTGTACTTTATGTCATGATGCTCCATATGTTCGGGGAACAGTCCTCGCAGGCTATCATAGAAATTATTAAAGTAAAAAAAGTTAAAATCATATTTCTTAAAAATAATTGAGGGGATCAATTTACTTTCTATAAATTCCCATAACTTCTCTGCGTCTTTATCGGCGAAGTGGTATCCGGAAGGGTTCAGGTATGAAAAATCATCTGAAAGAAGGTTCAGTTTCTTTATTTTCCTGTGCAAACCGGTATTATAATATATTAAGGCTTTGCCAATGAATGCATAAGGCCGCCAATTATCGATGTTGACCAGAAAATCGTAATTACTTCGCAGAGTCTCTCGTGTAGATAAGGGGTTAAACATAATATATCCAATCAGAACGTTGATTCCGCTCTCCTGAAAAAGTTTCATTGATCTATAGTTGTCGTCAACTTTTGCAATTTTACTATAAAGTTTCAAATCATCATTATTTCCTGCTTCAATTCCCACAAAAGCCTGTGTAAATCCAGCTTTTCTCATTAATTTAATCAACGGCAAATCACTCTCGTGGAAAGTTTCCGCACGCAAGAAACACCAAAAATGAAATTGCACTGGATAAGCCAGCATTCGTTCACAAAACTTTTTAACGCGTTCCTTCCCCTGCTCACCGGGGTCTTCAAAACTGCCATCGTTAAACACAAAGCTTGTTACCCCGTATGTTTCATAGATATGAAAGATTTCATCGCAAACATCATCAATCTCTCGGCACCGCCAACGTTTTCTATAACTGTTTTCAGAACAAAACGAACAACAGCCTAAGCACCCCCTGGAAGTTGTCATTCTCGCCGATCCGAAACCACTCTCAATCATCTGTTCCAAATATTGGCGCGATACCCAAGGCAATTCTTCTACTTGGGTAATATTCGGTGCTTTATTATCGTTATCCATCCCACTCTTTACCGCTATGGATGGGATATCATTTATGTCCTTCCCGTCCGTAATTGCCTGAACCGCGTTCAACACTGGTTCTTCACCATCACCTAAAACAACGAAGTCTATATAAGGGCAATCGTTAAGGATATGTTTATACGCTTGTGTTGGTAATTGTCCGCCAACAAAAATATAACTATCCGGCTTATCCTTCTTTATCATTTTACTTAGATCGTATATGACACTAGCTGTATTATTAAAAAGTGGAAAACCATATATATCTGCGTCCGGCAGATCATAGTAAATGTTTTCTATTTCAAAATCATTAGGATCAAAGTAAATTATCTTCATCTTCACTGCAATACCGTGCTTTTCCAGGTAAGCTGCAATACTGGCAGTACCAATATGTTCATCAAGCAGAGGATTTATTGTTAAATATACAAAAGATACACTTTTCATTTATTCCGCTCCCTTACATCTATAGTTGTTATGTTCACCTATATCGCCAGCTCTTTAAATTTTTCCATGATTTCTTTTATTTGGTTTAGCGACATCCCTTGATTTATCATCTGGAAAATTATGCTGTAATCCATACTCATAAATGTAGAGCTGTTCATATTTTTATTTATATCTTTACACAAACTTGTAGCTGTCGCTGAATCCATAGTTTGATGTGACCACTCGGTACTGGTGGAATGCTTAATATTGTATTTGTCCCTCTCATTCCAAATCGGCGTCTTGGTGTCTAAATACCACGGGTGAGCATGGAAAAACGTCGGTTTTATCAAGTTGATAAAACTAATTGTCTCATTTACTGACTCCATTGTTTCGCCTGGAAAGCCAATAATAAAGTTAGCCATCGTCAAAATATCATATTCTCTGAATAGTTCATGTCCTTTGATATAATCCTCTAGCTTTATCCCTTTATTCATATGATTCAACATATCCTGGCTACCCGATTCCAATCCCAGAACGGCTCCCTCACATCCACTCTCTTTCATAAGTTCCACCATCTCTCGATCAATGTTTTGACAGCGGATATTTGAGTGCCACTTAAAATGGTACCTTTTTCGAATCATCATTCTCATGATATTTTTGAATCTATCCTTGGGCATATTAAAGGAGTCATCAATAAAATTAACCATACTAACTGTTTCAATTTGGTCTATCGCATCCAGCTCTTTTTCGATAGATTGAACACTTAAATGATTGTACTTTCCTGCCTGAGTACGATATGAGCAGTACTTACATCCAAATAGGCAGGATACAGATGTTCTCACCGGAACAATGGTACTCAGTCTATCCTTGAACAGACTCCAATCAATATGATTATTTTCAATTTCATTCGTTTCGGGAACTTTTTGTACTACAGTGAATTTTTTGCCTTCCCGGTAAATAATATTGTTGATCTGTCTATAGTCCGTACCGTTTTTTATTGCTTCAATTACGCTGATCAGAGCCTCTACACCATGATAACTGTTTAAATAAAAATCTGCTTTCATTTTGTTTAGCAGCAGTTGTAATTGCAAATCATCAACCTGATTAATAATGTTTGCCTGATATGGTCCGCCAACAATGATCTTCACCGATGAATTTATCTTCTTAACAAACTTCACCAGTTCACTGATTGATCCAATACTTTTACAAAACGTGGTACTAATTGCTACAACTGCATAATCGTTCTTAGCCAGTTTCTTTTCCAGTAATTCCTTTTCGAGTTCATAGGACCCAATATAATCAAAAGTGATCCCTTTTTTATTAACATATGTGCCCAGGTACGCTATCGCACCATTAAATATAGTTTCTAATTTTAAGGGAATTTCTTTGTATTTATCGGATAAATACAAATCCGGATTTATACCTGTATAAGCTATAAATAAACAATCTGTTTTTTGTTTCATAAACACCTGTCCTTATTGAATAATCATAAGTAGCCTAACATTTTTAATGCTTTTTTTATGTCTTCCGTATCTTCATCTGATTCCGAATACTGACAGTCAGGCGCCTCCTGACTGTCCCTTTTACCCGTTTCCTCAGCCAAATCAAAATGACATAAAGGTTTTCCATCCATATATCCTGGTACTGCAATATTGAAATGGTTTAAAATTGTAGGAGTAACATCGGCAAGGGATGCCCTGTCCGTAAGAGGTTTTAGTGCAGCATTCTCCCGATTGATCAAATAAATCCCTTCTTCCCTGTGCAGTCCCTTTTCTTCAGGCGTACCAAACAAGGTGCCGGGCACAATAGCGTGATGTGCCATAAAACCATAATTTTCGGGGATAAGAACTATATCAGGTGCGTTAAATACTCGATCGCCAAGATATATGTCCTCTCTTCTGTAAGCCTTAAACATCTTTTTATTACTCTTGGGGCATTCAACCTCTTCCAATAGAGCCATTAACTTATTTCGGTATTCTTCATAATCTTTTGAATCAACGATACCGAATTTTTGTCTTCCCTTGAGATTAATGTTAATACCATAAGATCCCGGTGCTGCCATGTATGCTGTAGTTTTACCCCAATCTACAGTGTATTTCTCCTCATGATGCATACATTCATATATAGAATCTTTATTCATTTTATTAAAGATTTGAGTCGATTCACTCCACTGTTTTTCATCTTTATTGACTTTCAGCAGCTTAAGATACCCTTTTTCATATAAATACGATGGAACATAGAAATCCATTTTCCCAACCCCGGAACCGTGATCTGAAATAACCATCAGTGTAGTATCCGATGGTAGCGACTCGATGGTTTCTTTTAATGCCTGATCAATCATTATATATGTATCTTCCACTGCTGTTTTCATTTTATCATCAACATCTGCCCTGTATTCAGGGCTGCTTTCATCCATATATTGCCAGAACATATGGGATACTCTATCGACTTCAGTAAATACAACCCAGAAAAAATCACAGTCATTGTTCTTAATAAGGTATTGAATTGTTTTTACCTTCTTTGAAATGAACTTTCCAACTTTATCCAAATACTCGGATTTTCCATCACACATTGTTGTCAAATCATTGGCTACATGACCGCCATTCTTCGCAATTTCTATTAATAAGTCTTCCGGATAGGAATATTTCAGAGTATTTGAAAGAGGCCAGGATATCATGAACCCATCCACTTCTGTCGGTGGATGGGTCATTGGAATATTGATCATACCCGTCTTGAACCCATATCTATTCAGCAAACTCCAAACGGTGGGTACTGCCAGATCTTTACTTTCCATAAATTTTCCGGCATAATCGATTGCCTGAGTATCCCAGAATTGATAGATGCCATGTTTCCCAGGGTTTACCCCAGTGAATGCAGTTGGCCAGCCAAGCGCTGTATGGGGTGGGGTTGTTGCATTTAATATACCAAACAAACCTGATTCGGATAATCTTTTTATGGTGGGGAGTTTGTCCTCTTTAATAAGTTTATTGACTAGATCGTATGATGCTCCATCAATTCCGAATATAAGCATTTTCATTGATAAATTCCTCGATTTTTTCTAAAGTGTTATACATAAATGGTTAATTGTCAAATAATTCTTTTGTTATTCAATATGCCATAATAACCATATAGCGCGCTGCCAATTCCGGTACCGTTATCCCCTGCTGCGGGCTGGATAAATATGTTTTTGAAAGGCCCTTGCTTATATATTTTATAGTTTGCAACGCTATTGAGTCCGACCCCGCCAGTAATGCATAGGTTATCACATTTAGTTAGTTTATACAGGTGGCGTACCAGGTATAACATGGCTTCCTCAAGAATACACTGACAAGCATAAGCAAAATCAGCTCTGACACTGTTTTTTTTGTATTCATCTAAGTGTGAATTGATAAAATCTCTATATCCCAGCAATTCATTAATATCATCCGACGTCATCTCGATCTTGCCATCTCCAATGAATCTAATATGTTTTTTTAACATTTGATAGTATGTATCTGTACCATAAGGAGCCAGTCCCATAGTTTTGCCTTCTTCATGCTCATTAAATCCAATAATTTGCGTAATAATAGAGTAAAAAATACCTAAAGAGTTTTCTACGTAATCAGTACCTGGCAGATTATACCCATATTGCTTATCCAAAATATCTATCTTATTTCCTTTGCCGTTTGCAAATGATATAGATTCATATTGATCACCTCTTTTGCCCTCTATCTTACTCCCGACAGAATCTACGACCAATACGGCCGCCTCTCGAAATTCGGAGGGGTAAAAAGCACTGGCGATATGGGACAAATGATGATTAATCAAAACAACTTCTTTCTTCATCCTTGCATACATCAGCTTGGAAATAATGTCATTCGCTACGATTAAATCAACCTCTTCTAAAGTAACGTTAGCTTCATTCAAACAATACTTTCGAGAATATCCTTTTCCAAGTTCTATTCCCAATCCGATTCCATATTTTTTCCTTGTAATCCGTTCATCTTCAATCATGCTCAAAATGATTCCGTCTTTGACAATGCAAGAGGAAAAATCATGATTTGAGCCTCCCAATCCTAAAACAATCATTGTCCACCTTCAATCCATCTCTCATTTTTTTCCTTTAACCAATCAAACAAATCAATTAACATACCATTTGAAACCTCATGCCCAACTCTGGGGTATTTTTTAAAACGAATATTATGATGCGGTCCTAAGATATTTTTTAGTTTTTGATAACTTTGATATGCCGTTTCAACAGGCATCGCTGTGTCGAGCTGTCCATTCAAAAAAAACATGCTTTTATGAGAAAAATTTCCCTGATGGTAATATTTTAACGGCTCATATTTCTGCATATCAGATTTCATTCTCTCATAATCAATAATTTGTTTTGATTTGGAAAAAAACTTAAATGTCCGAAACGAATCTGCATTCATGGAATTTTCCCAATTGCATGGTATCGCTACCATAAAAACAATATTTTTTATATCATCTCTTAAATAACCGGTCACAGCTGCTATACTTCCCCCTATGGATGCGCCTACACAATTCATGTTATCGAAGTCTAGCTTACCGGCATAATTGGCTTTTAAAAACGCTATAACTGGATGAATGTCTGCCGCCGTCTTGTAAATATCCGCAAACAATTCATTAAACTCATACTTCATCGTTTTATCAAAGCTTATTTCCCGCTCTCCGTGGCCATGCATATCCATTAGAACGCAAAAAAAGCCTCTACTTGCGAGGTTATATGCTAAAGGTAATTGATCTTCCTTACGCATGAGCAATTTATGAAAAATGAAAACTATTGGTTTTACTTCTGTTATCAAATTCTTAATTAATATAATAGGTATACCTTCGATATTTACTTTTGAAACGAGACAGTCTGTAGCTGATGATTCATTCATATTTAGCTCCTAATTTTTCTTTCCTGAAATATACTCTGCCAAATATTTAATCGAGCCTAATAGATTTGTATTCAGGTCGTCATCATCAATCTGTATCTCAAATGTGTTTTCAATCCTAACGAAAATTTCCAAGGCATCTACTGAATTAATTCCAAGTTCCTCAATCAAGTCCTCTCCCACAATTTGTGACGGTTGAATTTCTAAACCCATCGACTTAATAATGATATCTTTTATACTGTTAACGATATCTAGCTTATTCATTTTGAATCCCTCCTTTTAGGATAATTACTAATATACACCGGATGAACTTATATAGCTTATAACGATAATCCTCCATCAATAACTAAAGCCTGACCTGTCAGAAATTTTGATGCTGGCTGGCAAAAAAATGCTATCGCATTAGCAATATCCTCTGGTTCGCCTACCCGCTTTAATGGTGTCAGGTTTTTAAGTTCTTTTTCCTTTTCATCATTTAATGGAGACATATTGGTTCTAACCGGGCCTGGAGCAACAGCATTTACGCGTATATTCAAACAGCCAACTTCTTTTGCCATTGTTTTCGTCAACGAAATCATTCCCGCTTTGGACGCACTATAACCTACTTCCCCGACTAATGCCTTCATGGCTGCAAAGGACGCTACATTGACGATACTGGCATTCTTTGATTTGCATAACAACCCAATAGCATACTTAGAGCATAAATAAGAACTTTTCAGGTTAGTGTCAATCAACGCATCCCATAATTCTTCAGACAAAAACTTAATATAACTTGTTTTACTCATACCGGCATTATTCACTAAGATGTCAAGAGCACCCGTTTTTTCTCTGATAATCTCAAACATTCCTTTTGCTTGGCGATGACTAGATAGATCAGCAGGTATTAGATAAGCTTTTTGCCCCAATGCTTCGATCTCCCGAACTGTTTTCAGTGCCTGGTCTTTATTTTTGTGATAATGCACATAAATGTCTGCTCCCATGGAAGCCAATGATTTTGCAGTTGTACTTCCTATTCCTCCTGATGCACCCGTAACTAGAGCAATATGATTTTTCAGTGTTTGCATTCTAAACCCTCCATAGTGAAAATAAAGGCTATGAAAAACTTACATTAGTTCCTTATTGCCTTGTTTCCGGTAATAGCAATCGGCCAAATTTTTTAATGAAGTAACGGTTTCCTGGGTTAGATCCTCGTCATCAAACTCAAATTCCATTGCATTTTCAAAGCATACAATAATTTGGATTCCAATAATTGAGTTCATTTCAAACAAGTCATCAATCCTATCATTCTCTCCAATGGCATCAAAATCACAATCTGTATAGTCCTTACCAAATACGGTTCTTAAAATGTTTCTGATTATAGAATATATTTCTTTTCTTTCACACATTCCTATCACTCCTTCCACTTATAAAACTAATAGTTTGCAAATGTTTAGTTAATGCTCTAATATCAAAGACCAAACCTGATCGGAATAGCCATAAGATATAACGATACCATACCTGCACTCTTCTCCTTTAGAAATCTGCTCCTGCGATTGCAGCGTCCCCATAATTGTCCCCAGAACTGAGTTAGCACCCAAAAAGTCTCCGCCAGCATTTGTTGTGCAAATGATAGGAACAGATTTATTAAATATATCCCTACAGGCTTTTTCAAAACATTCGTCAACTTGTGGATTATTTATTTTTGAAACAATTATGTAATCTATATCGTCTGAACTAATTTCAGCATTTTTAATAGATTTATTTATAGTCTTCGTAATATTACCGAACAAATTATCAAAAGCCAAAGAGAGCGGCCCGCTGCATCCACTCATTTGTTCAACCGATTTTATGTATGCGATTACATTTGACGAATCAATACTGTTAGCCTCTTGCAATATGAAAGAAAATGCCCCGCTTGCCAATCGGTCACCGTTATTTATTCTTAATGCTTCAACAGAATTCATCAAATGCTGGTCAATATATTCTGCACCCACAATAACTGCTCCTTTTTGGAATCCACTTCTAATATCATCGAAAGCATTTAGTATGGCCAAACCCGAAGCTGTTCTATCTGATAATGATGTCAGACTCGATCCATTCAGATTCAGTTCGATGGACACAATATCTGCAATAGTTTTATGACTTTTATTCATTACTGTGCTGGGCAACATCCATGCCGGCCCTTGCTCCATAAATGTGCTGCATATATTTGTATGAAGACCTGTACTTTCACCAAATGCAGTACCGACCACAACACCCCATTTTCCGTGTTCGATCGCATCAAAGGGCTGATTTGCGTCATTCCAAGCCAAGTGCGCTGCGAAAACTCCCATTTGGGCATATCGATTGATTCCCATGTATTTGACTTTCATCTTTTTGAGCTGGTCTTCTATATCGGGAATGTTAATAAAATTCCCTTTCTTCTTTTTTATGAGAGAATGAAACAAATCGCTTTCATTATTGCTCTCAACTACTATTCCGAAACCGGTTATTGCTACTCTTTCACTCATTTTTCATACTTCCCTAATAAAATACTTGTATTAATTCCGCCAAAGGTTATAGAATTTGATATTGCAGCAAAATGATCAAATTTAACTGGCTTTTGGCAAACAACCTGAACATCTGCAATATCATTGTTCTCCTCATAGTTAACTGTGGGAGGGATTTTCCCATTTTTCATAACTAAGATTGAAGTGATTGCATCAATTGCCCCAGATGCCCCTGAAGTATGTCCAATCGAACCTTTGGTAGAACTTACGTAAAGTGTAGATAATTCCTTAGAAAAAGTGTTTCTGATTGATTTAATCTCTGACATATCGGTAGTCTTTGCTCCAACCCCATACGCATTTATATATCCAATGTCCTTCTTTTGAAGGCAAGATTCAGATATTGCTTCTTCCATCGCTTTACTCAATCCTTTGCCATTCTCATCCGGATGGTTTAAATCACCCGCATCACAGGAACATCCATACCCTAATACCTCACAGTGTATTTTAGCGCCCCGCTTCAAGGCATTTTCTTCAGTTTCAAGTATGAGCATACCTGAACCTTCACCAAATAAAAATCCTTTTCTACACGCATCAAATGGCCGGGCTTTATCAGCGCTAATCAATCGCATAGAAGACATAATATGATGGCTTAAAACGCTAAAGGTATCTATACCCCCACATAATGCGATTTCTGTCCTTCCGCTTTTTATCCAGCGATACGCCCTGCCTATTGCTGCAGTACTTGATGCACAATCTATTGCAACTGTATTACGCAAACCGGTAATTTTGAATTCGTAAGCCAGCGAGTCAGCAATTGAACTATATTCGAATTCTCTTATGTGATTATCGTACAACTTTTGATAATCTCTAGTCCCACTTTTACACAATTCATTTTGAATATCCGGTATTTGTCCGAACATAGTTCCTATGCTAACCGCCATTTCATTTTTGTTTGTATCTACCGGTATATGCGCATCCTGAAGTGCTTTATGGGCGGCTACCAGGCAAAACTGCATTGTCCGGTAATAATGTTTCCATTTATCTATTATCGGGATATCATCTTTTATCTGGACAGCAAATTTCTTTTTCAGTCCATTGGTCTGGAAGGAGGTAATGGGTGAAGTGGCATCAACTCCTCTACATAATTTATCGAAAAATATATCGGTATCCGTGCCCAGACAGCTAACCATACCTAGTCCTGTAACTACTACTCTTCTACCTTTCTCACTCAATATTACCACCTCATCTTTTACTAGCAGATCTATCGTATTCATTCAATTCCTCACAGAACTGGTCGAATTCTTGAAAATTCATTTGCTGCCTTGCATCCGATAATGCTATTTCCGGGTTCGGGTGCACTTCTACCATAATGCCATCTGAGCCACAGGCTAATGCTGCCTTTGCCATCTGAGCTGCAATATCTTTTCTGCCAAGAGAATGACTTATATCGGCAATGATGGGAAGGTTTGTTTCCTTCTTAATAATTGCAACGCAGGACAGATCTAATGTATTCCGTACCGCTGTTTCAAACGTTCTAATGCCTCTTTCGCATAAAATAACATTCTTATTGCCACCGCAAAGTATGTATTCCGCTGCACTAATAAACTCGTTAATCGTTGAACACATGCCCCTTTTTAATAATACTGGTACAGACGTTTTGCCTATTTTCTTTAACAGCTCGAAATTCTGCATATTCCGTGAACCTATCTGAAAAATATCAACATATTCTTTCATACTATCAATATGACAAGTATCAACAATTTCAGAAACAATTTTTACATTGTACTTTTTTCGGATCCTATCCAGAATAGTGAGTCCTTCCATCCCCATTCCCTGAAAATCATAAGGCGACGTGCGGGGCTTAAATGATCCCGCCCGGATAAACTGTACTCCTTTTGCCGCTAAAAACTTAACTGTTTCATCTAGCATTTCCTCGTTTTCTACAGCACATGGACCAGCGACTAAAACCGGTCTTTTATTCCAATGCTTATTCATACTACTCCTTTTTGTATTTCCAACACTCATAACTTTCGCATACTTCCATTTTCCTCATCATCTTTTTGCGAACTGCCATTTTTCTCAATGATTTCTGCTTTCATCGGCCATCTCTCCTTCTTCGGTTATATTTAGAGCTCCTTTTGATTCGCCCCTTCACCTCTCGACTAATATGCCCCCAACTGACTTCTGTATGTTCAGTATTACCTTGTGATCATAGTTACCTCTTTCAAGTCATATCATACATCCCTCCCATATACTCACACGTTCTTTCTCTCCAACTATTTGCCACATTTACCACACGTGATCCCATGTAGTTACTGGACTTCGGCTAAATCCTTCCTCTACCGGGCGGATTCAGAATTATTACCTGTTACAACGCGCGCACACCGGCACATTCTGAAAATAAAGATACAATAAGTTGGGATATCATACTTATGTAAGAATGATATCCCAACTTATTGTATCTTTATTTTTTATCAAGTAAACTATTTTGTTCGTAGGCACAAAATAAGACAGTTGATTTGAAAACAGCCATTTTCCCGATAATATACGAAAATAGCTATCGGCATTTTTGTAGTTTAAGTGTATCCCAATGCATGTAGCCTCAAATTTAAACATCTTATTTGACGTTTACTTTCGTTCTTTATATATTTATTTTGTCTAATACTTTTGAACAACCTCTAGTGAAACGCTAATTAACCTTTTTTCTCCCATAAATTCTATCTCAATCCATGCTTGTCTTTTATGTCTATTTATCTTTCTTATAACACTCTCAAATCCTTTTAGTGGACCATCAATTATGTGAATTTTATTTCCTACGTTAATACCCGATGAACTTTCAATACAATGGGAGTCATTACTTAGACTCATTAGAATTTGTTTTTCCGATTCTCGCATTGCATACTCTTCATCTGAATATCTCAATACTTTAATTATATCTTGTGAGTCATACATTATAGGTGTTATTGTGATTAGAAATTCACAGTATAACTTATCAGATTCAATAAATATGTAACCCGGAAATAAGGGCTTATATTCCTTTCTAACTACTCCCATTTTCTTAAAAGCCAATTCAATTAATGGAACAAACGATTCTACATCTAATCTTTTATTTAAAAATTGTTCAACCTCACGTTCCCTGCCTGTTTTAACATAAAGCACATACCAGTACATTCTTTCCACCTTACAAAACACATAGCTTCGCCCTTTCACTTTTCTTAACAGATAAGCTAACAGCGTTTTTTCTTTATATTCCTTACCATAAGCTAACGTGTCCCTCCAGCGATTAGCCTCTAATAAGTGCTTGTGTTTACAAAAATGGATTACCTAGTATTCTGCAATGATAGAGCCATAAAATTCAAAAACAAGACCAGTTTATTTTTAAATATCTTTTTTGCAGAGTTTCACTTCAATTCCTCCCATAAAAAGCATTATTTCATTGATTTTTTTCCAAATATCTTATTTTATACCATTATATTACAAAAGTTTTAGGTTGTCAATAATTCTTTCTTTAATGGCGGCGTAAATTTACTGTAGGATTGTAAAGGGTAGAGTTACCCTGATTTGTGTTAAGTCTATATTAGATTTGCTTTTCTATGCCTTTTTTCTTTTCAAGACCTTTTACTTTTGGGCATGCTGCCGCAAAGGTCCTGTATCTGTTAATGGCAGGAGGCTTTGATCGTTCGATCTGCACCCCATTGACATCGACAGCACCTTTACTGTTTTTTATCTCCAGGCAATCCTTACCTGCTTCTCCCGTTCTGTTTTCCGATGTCTTCTACAGGTCCCAGATATGATGCTGAAAATACATCTTCTGCCTCGTCTGTAAACGGATGCTGTAGCTTATGCTTTCCACATATTTTCCCAGCTCCGACCGC
>JAGZJZ010000041.1 GCA_018365455.1 Clostridiales bacterium | reverse complement strand
TTTACTTACCTTACCGGAGTGTTTTTTGGCGGATAGTATTCGACTGGCTCCCATCGGATACTAAGCGGGCACTGAGCTGCGAAATGCATCAGGATTTCGCAGCGAATGCCCGCGTGCCGCCAAAAAGCGCTTCGGGAAGGTTAGAAAATGCACAGATCTGCTATACGCCTTCCAAACCCCTCTCCTGGTCCGCCCCCTTCTCTTTCCGTACACCACCTCCATCTACAAAGCGTCCTTACTCAGCAAAACCCAAATATAATGCATTTAATAGAACACTATAAAACGCTCTAGAGCTCTTTTGTGAGCTTCGCTGCCCGCCTGAAAAAGATCAATCCAAGGATGAACATAATTGCCAGGGCACCTACGCCCAGATTAACTTTTCCGGTAAGCTGGCTGATGAAGCTCACCAGGATGGTACCAAGAAAAGAAGCTCCTTTCCCGCAGATGTCCAGAATCCCAAAGTATTCACCGGATTTATCAGGCGGAATGATTTTTGCAAAGAAAGAGCGGGACAGTGCCTGTACCGTTCCCTGGAACATACCAACACATACGGCTAAAATCCAGAATTCTAACTGGGAATCCAGCTGCATGGCGAACAGTGTGATGCCCAGATATGCCACAATACAGATGGTTATGAGGCGTGTGGTATCCTGCTTCTGAGCAATTCTTGCGAAGATCAGAACACAGGGAAAGGCAACGATCTGCGTCAGTAAAAGTGCCAGCAGCAGTCCTGTGGTATCAAGCCCCAGAGAGGTGCCATATGCCGTAGCCATATCTATGATGGTGTAGACGCCGTCGATATAAAAGAAAAATGCCAGCAGGAACATAAAAATATGCTTTTGGCGTTTCATGTCTTTCAGGGTTTGATACAGCCGTCCAAAACTTTCCAGGGCGGCATTACCGGTCTTTTCTACATAATAGGTCTGTTTGTAATTTTTAATCAGAGGCAGAGAGGAAGCCAGCCACCAGGCTGCAACAATACAAAAAGCCATCGCCATAGCCTGTGTCATGGTAAGTCCCAGTTTCTCTGCCCCCAATACCAGTCCCAGACTTGCAATAAACGGGATACAGCTTCCGATATAGCCCCAGGCATAGCCGTGGGAAGAAACCTTGTCCATTCGTTCCGGTACCGTGATATCGGTAAGCATAGAGTCATAAAAAATATTTGCAGAAGAATAACCGACTTTTGTGATTATGAAAATACCCAGAAACCAGATCCAGGAATGGATGAATCCTAGAATGATACATCCTGCGATGCCGATTCCAATGGAAAGAAGGAAGAATTTCTTCTTATAATTTTTGGTGTCTGAAATTGTTCCGGCAATGGGGCCGATGAGTGCCACTAAAATAGTAGCGACAGATGCGGCATAACCCCAGTAAGCAAGATAATTCACGTCGGAAATTTCAGCATTTTCAGCCAGATAGTTAAAATAAATGGGAATGATTGTTGAAACCAGCAAAATAAATGCTGAGTTGCCCACATCGTATAAGACCCATTTCTTTTCCAGGGCAGTCAGTTTAAATTTCATAGAAAATACCTCTCTGTTATGGTTAATAGGGGCAGTTAGTCCGAATAGACAAAAATCTCTTTTCGCGCGGGTTTATACCTGTTGGAAAAGAGATTTTAAGTATCGTAAATTACGGTGAACTTGTCCTACGCTTCCTCTCTGTCGTTGGTCAATTTCAGCCTGTCAAAGATATAGAATAAAAGAGACAGGATCATACCAACGATACATGCAAGTACCATGCCTTTTAATTCTACGTTGCCAAGAGTAAGTGCAGCACCTGAGAGTCCGGTGACAAAAACTACGGATGTCAATGTCAGGTTGCGGCTTTTGCCATAATCTACACCGGCATCTACCATAATACGGATTCCGGAAGTTCCGATCATTCCGTAAAGGAGGAAGGAGATACCGCCGATGACAGGACCCGGAATGGTGTTGATTAATGCCGACATCGGTCCGATGAAAGAACACAGAATCGAGAGTACGGCAGCACCGCCGATAACACGGACGGAGTATACTTTTGTCATAGCCATAACACCGATGTTTTCTCCGTAAGTTGTGGTAGGTACAGAACCGACCAGACCGGATAACATGGTGGAAAAGTTATCTGCAAATAAAGAACGGTGAAGACCCGGATCTTTTAACAGGTCACGTCCAATTATTTTACTGGTTACTACCTGGTGTCCGATGTGCTCAGAAGCGATTACCAGGATAACCGGAAGCAGTATCAGGATCGCTTCCGCATTAAAGTGGGGAAGCTGGAAATTCGGAAGGGAAATAAAAGGTGTTGCCAGTGCATCCTGGATGGTGCCAAAATCAATGACATTGAAAATGACGGCTGATATATAACCGGCAATAATGGCAATCAGGATTGGAATAACGGCAAGGAACTTTTTAAACAGTACATTTCCGAAAACGGCAACGCCTAATGTGATTAAAAAGACAATGAGGTTATTCATGGCTACCGGAGTAACCGTCTGCTCATACAATCCGGATGCCTGATCCAGTGTATAAGTTGTGGATGATAAAATCCCGGCATTGGAAGCAGCTGTTCCGGCAAGCTCCAGACCAATCAGTGCGACAACGGGACCCATGGCCGCCGGAGGCAGAACAATGTCAATCCACTTTGTCCCAAATTTGTAAATGATAAACGACAGAATACATCCGCACAGACCTACGATTACGAAACCGCCCAGGGCGTATGAGTACCCCCATTTGGCAATTACAATGCCAGCAGGTGCAAGAAAGGCAAAACTGGATCCCAGATATGCGGGTGCTTTCCCTTTTGTGATCAGGATAAATAGCAGCGTACCGATACCGTTGGTAAGCAATACGATTGCGGGACTGATTCCAAAAATAAATGGAACAAGTACAGATGCGCCAAACATGGCAAACATGTGTTGAATACTCAGAGGAGCAAGCAGTTTAAATGGTACCTTGTCCTCAACTTGAATGATCTTTCTTTCGCTCAAGAAAATTCCCTCCCTGTTTTATGATTATTTTTAACTCTTTATACTATATCATACAAAAACATGACAAGAAAGAAAAAAATGTTGAAATTGATCAGAAATTGTTTAAAAAGAGCGGGAGGGAACGGATATTGCGTAAATCAGCTAAAAAGTTACGCCAATTACAATTGGGGAAGTCCCAGATAATTCAATAGCCCCACGTAAATGCCGTATGCAAACTGATACTGGTCATCCCTTAAATGCTGAGCATCACTGGTGTTGCTGATATAAGCCAGCTCTACCAAAACCGCCGGCATATTAGTGCGGCGCAGTACGTACAGACCGGGATTGATCCGGACGCCATTATCCTTTGTCCCTACCCGGCGTACAATTTCAGCCAGTATATCCTGAGCCAGATAATAAGGTACGGAATCCGGTCGGTATACGTAGACTTCAGTGCCGTTGATGTCAGGGTTTGTATTAGAGTTTACATGGATGCTGATAAAATAGTCGGCAGGCCAGCTGTTTGCCATATTTACACGTTCACGAAGACTGGTGGCATTACTGGTACCCAGAACTTCAGTGGGGGAGTTACGGGAAGTACGAACCTCAAAGCGGGGGTCGGCGGCGAGAAGATCTGCCAGATATGCCCCTACTGTGTAGGTAATATCCTGCTCCCGAAGACCATTTCCCTCTGCTCCTGCATTAAAGCCGCTGGGATTGTGTCCCTGGTCTACAAAGATACGAATTGCCAAGAGTATCACATCTTTTCTATAATTATGGTATCTGTATATTATATGATAAAGGAGAGGGAGCGTGCAGAAAATTATATCTTTTCTGCACACTATATAATTGTATTTTAACAGAATTCAAGGTATAATAAGAACATTCCAGATTAACATATCATTGACAAGAAGCGTCCGTATATGGAGGGACCATGGAGACAGAGAATAACAAGAATGACAGGAACAAGATTCCCTGCGGTGTGTGCAGGGTGAAATGTGATAAGGTTTTTACTATAATATGGGCAAATGACCGCTATTATAAAATGTTTGGGTATACTGAAAAGGAAGAGCAGGCGAAGATAACCGGCGTTAAGCAGATCATTTACCCCGGGGATTTTCAAAGACTTATCCGTATGCTTCATAAAAAAATTGCGCAGAATACATATACTTTTGAATGTGAACACCGTTATATCCACAAAAACGGGAGTATTATGTGGATGAGAGTACAGTCATCCTATGATCCGTGTGAGGGTGGGGTTCTTACCTGTGCCATTACGGATATTACGGACCGAAAGAGTGAAGAAGCTTTGCTGGTATTAAAAGAAGAAGAAAACCGCATAGCTTTTGCCATGACCGGAAAGGTGATGGATATTTATGATATCAAAAACCGGACGCTTTATATAGAAAAAAAGGGATTACAAAATTTTGCACTTCCGGCAGTTATAACAAACATGCCGGATGGTCTGCTGGATACAGAGGTAGTAATTGAAGAAAGTAAAGAAGATGTTTCCCGGTTTTTTCAATCTATGAAGGATGGAATCCCCATGGGCGAGATTGTAGTCCGTTTAAAAAATAAAAAAGGAAACCTTAACTGGTACCGAATGAAGTACCGGCTTACGTATGGGCAGGACGGGGAAGTTCAGAGAGGCATTATCATTTATGAGGACTATACTGTCCAGCGGGAAAAAGAAGCTGCATATGAAAAATGGCAGAAATATAACGAGAATCAGCTTGCGGGGGAAATTGTGTCCTTTGAGTGCAACCTGAACCAGAATACGGTGGAGCATATGGGTGGTCCCATGGCGGACGAACTTTTGCAAAACGCTGGTACCTATGATGGACTGGCTGGGTTTGTGGCCGGACAGTGGATTTATGAAGAGGACAGACAGGCATTTGAACAATTTTTTAACAGAATTAGACTGCTGGATAAATATTATAAAAAAGACTGCAGCCTGAAAATGGACTGCAGAGTTCTGGATTCCAAGGGCAATCCCGTATGGACGGAAATCTGTATTTTTCTTCTTTCAGATGCTGTTCTGGACGAAATCAGGGCGATGATTCTGATACGCAATATTGATAAAGAAAAAAGAAGAAGTCTGGAATTAGAGAACCGTTCCCAGATCGATCCACTGACAGGGCTGCTAAACCGGGGAACGGTAATCGAAGAAGTATCAATGCTTCTGGAACACAGTCCGCTGTCCAGCCGGCACATTTTTATTATGGTAGATATTGATTTCTTTAAATCCCTGAACGACCAGATGGGGCATCAGTTTGGAGACCAGGTATTAAGAGAAATCTCGAATATATTAAAAACCTCCGTCCGTATCAATGATATTGTGGGGCGTCTGGGCGGAGATGAATTCGTAATGTGCTTAAGGGATATTCCGCTGAATACCCTTCTGGAACAGAAGCTGGGAAGTATCATTACGAATCTTTCCAGGCATTATGAAGAAGGCATCTGCGTATCCGGAAGTATGGGTGTGGCGGTATACCCCAAGGACGGAACCAGTTTTGATGAGCTCTATATGCGTGCCGATGCTGCGCTTTATACCGCCAAGGAGCTGGGACGCAATCAGTTTGTATTCTATCAACAGGGTATGGAGCAGAAAAAAAGAGACCGGAACAGGTGCAGGGAAACAGCGGAAACCGGGGCAGAAATGGAAGCCGCTGATCAGCAGCCTAAAAGTATGGACAATAAAGAGTATCGGACAGAATTCAGGTCTCTGAAGCATCTTGAGGAAAGTGAGCTGATAAACCGTTATATAAAGTCAGTTCATCGTATATTCAGTGACATTGCCGTAATGAATGTAACGAAAAATCACTACAGGCGGATGCTGGGCGAGAGTGATGGAGAAATGCAGAAATGGGAGTTTGGAAAACTGGGAGAAGAACTGGATTCCATAGCCAGGAGCCGCATCTGTCCTGAGGACGAGGTACGCTTTAAACAGTTTACCAACTGGGAACTTGTGAGAAAAGCAATACAGGAAGGTAATTCTGCTGTTTATGGTGAATTCAGGACAGGTAAGGATGGTGAAATTTATAAGTGGGAAGGATTTTATCTGGTTCCCATGGACAGGGGCAATGGGGATGAGGTGTATCTTTGCCTAACTCAGGATATTCATACCAGAAAAGTTCGTGAAGAAGAGAACCGGACACTCCAGATACAGCTGCGCAGACAGATCGAAGATGAATGTTACCGTAGAATCATGGAATTATCCGGAACCATATTACTGGAGTATGACAGGGAGAATGACAGTTACTACGCATCCCCTCCGGCAAAGCAGTTTACATTTATTAAAAATGTAGGCAATAACGGGAACCAGCGCTTTATCACACAGGATGACGTTCATCCAAATGACTGGCACCAGGCGCAGATGATATCTAGAAAAGTGATCGACGGAGCCATGAATGCAGGCGCTACAGTACGTTTGAAAAAAACAGATGGTCAGTTTATGTGGTGTCATATTGTTCTAACGGTATTAAGGGCGGAAGACGGTACAATCAACCGTTCCCTGTTTACTATAACAGATGTGGATGAAGCTACCAGAAACCGGAGAGAACTGGAATACAGAGCAGAATATGATGATTTGACAGGCTGTTCTAATTTCAGCCGGTTCAAAATAGAAGCGAAACAGATTCTGGAAAACAGAAATGAAAAGAAATATGCCCTTTGGTATTGCGATCTTCGCAATTTCAAATTGGTGAACAACGTCTATGGATATGATTTCGGAGACCGTGTTTTGCAGTATTGGGCAAAAATCAGCAGCCGTGACCAGCGGGAGGGAGAAATATTCGCCAGAGTTTCGGCAGATCATTTTGTTTCGCTTCTCTGGTACGACAGCATCGAAGAGTTGGAAAAGCGGTTTCGGAAAAATGCTGGATTACTGGCAAAATTCAAGGGGCTGGCAGGGAAAAAGCTGCGGCTTGAAATGGTAGCGGGCATTTATTTGATAGAAAAACGCGGAAAAAGCATTGGCGTGGAGGATATGATAGATTGTGCCAACCTTGCACAAAAAAGTGTGAAGGTATTGGAAGGCAGCAGATATGCCGTCTATACGGAAGACATGCGCAGACAGATATTGTCGGAAAAAGAGATGGAGTCAGCCATGTACAAAGCATTGGAGAACCGGGAGTTTTGCGCTTATTTTCAGCCTATCGCTGAGATTCAGGATGGAATACGGGTAACTGGGGCAGAGACCTTGGCAAGATGGATACGTCCGGGTTACGGTGTGGTTCCTCCTAACCGGTTTATCCCGCTATTCGAAAAGAATGGATTTATCATTGACCTGGACAGCTATATGTTCGAAGAGGCCTGCCGTTTTCTGCGCAAGTGGCTGGATGAAGGAAGGGAACCCATTAAAATATCGGTGAATGTCTCCAGAATCAGTGTATTTCAACGGGACTTTTCCAAACATTATATTCGGTTAAAGGAAAAGTATAATATACCAAACGGCCTGCTGGAACTGGAATGTACGGAATCCGTGCTGGTGGAGAATGCAGAATTGCTGGAGATGGTAATGCGCACCATGCGGGTAAGCGGATTTTTCTTCTCCATGGATGATTTTGGTTCCGGATATTCTTCCCTGAACCTGCTAAAAGATATTACGGTGGACATCTTAAAACTGGATATGATGTTTTTCCGCAATGAAAATCTCAAGGAACCCAGACATCAGACCATCATATCCAGTATTATCTCTATGGCGAAAGCATTAAATATGAAAGTTGTGGCTGAAGGTGTGGAGACAGAGGAACAATTGCAGCTGCTGCGTAAATTCGGATGCGACTATATCCAGGGATATCTGATCAGCAGACCCATACCGGAACAAGAATTTGAAAATCAGTTTTAAACTGGCTTGTATGCCTTTCAACTGCTGATTTTTTTAAACTTATTGTCCAGAAAGATTTGAAAATGTTCCGCTGTGCCTATTGTGAAGTTGTTTTTACCAAGAGCCAGATATCTGCCGCCGTGTTCCAGAAAATAATAATTGTGAATCAAGGTCCAGCTTTTAATGCCGGACCAGTCAACCACCGTTGTTTCTTCCGGAGCAATCTGGGTAAGAGCATTTGGGGTAATCTGAAAGGTCATCTTTTTACCCCTGAGGCAGTCATGTTTGGTTTTGCGAAGAGTTCTTACAAAAGACCTCTTAAAAAAGTCTCTGGCATAATAAATTAAGATAATGCCAAGGACCATGGCTCCCATTCCTGCGGCACCCAGCCCCCAGTTCCGTAATCGAGGTGCCTGGCTCAAAGCCAGAACGCTCATCAGAAGGAAACCAATTCCCCAAAGCTGGTAACGTTTGACTGCCTGATAAGCAGGAGTATAATTCTCTAAAAGAGTATCATAATATAGTTTTTCAAATTCATCATCATACGATGTTTCGTTCTGGAATAAAAGTTCCAAGTTACATACCTCCTTTTGAGCATGTCTGAAAAATAATTTCCGTAGTACGGTTATGAATAACCAATGAAGTTGTGTTACAGGCATTTTCCAGATATGCTTTGATTGTTTATTATATACTGAAAATGTGATTATTATATGAAAAATCGGTGATAAGAATAAATAACAATGCCAGTGTTTTAAGAAATACTGCCATGGGAGCCGTTGAATTTTCCTTTTATTGCTACTTTAAATCAAAGTTGTTTACTGTTATAATAACAAAAACAGAACAAATGTTCGAAAAGATAGGAGGAATAATCATGGTTTTTGGTACAGGGATTAATATGGATTCTCCGGATGCTGGGAGAATTCGGGGAAAGCAGATAGAAATAGCCTGTTACTGCTGGTTTACCAGAACGGGGATCAGCATACCCAGATTAGTAAAATACCAGGATGAAGAAGGAGAAATACATACGATAGGGAGTATACGCGTACTGTGTTCGGAACAGAAGAATTTTGCGGGGATTTCTTCCATGGAGTATCAGTGCGAAATGGAAGTAGAGGGGATTTTGAAAAATGTGAAGCTGATCTTTTTTCGGGAGAGGAATAAATGGGTGATGGTTTATGGGAATGAATGAGTATATATTGCTAATCCAAATGGTCTATGCTATACTTCCTATTAGAAAATATCAGGTCTAAAAGAGAACTATGCAGATTATCATGATATGAATAGGCATATATAAAAGTATCAAATAATATGCCGGATAAATAAGCTAAAAATTCTTTAGATGGAAAGGAAGCTGCAGAAAATGATCTATAATAATGTATTGGAGGCAATCGGACATACACCCATGGTTCGTTTAAACAGACTGTCCCAGGCGGACAGTGCTGAGATCCTGGTGAAATACGAAGGGGTAAATGTGGGCGGATCCGTGAAGACAAGAACCGCGTACAACATGATTGCTGAGGCAGAGAAAAAAGGAAAGCTTCATAAGGATTCGGTAATTGTGGAACCTACCAGTGGGAATCAGGGAATTGGACTGGCGCTGGTTGGAGCTGTAAAGGGTTATAAGGTAAAAATAGTGATGCCCGATTCGGTGAGTGAAGAACGCAGGAAATTAGTGACGCAGTATGGGGCGGAAGTAATACTGGTACATGATGAGGGAGATATCGGAGCCTGTATCGAGGAGTGTCTCCAGACGGCTCTTCGTATTGGGGCAGATGATCCCAATGCATATATTCCCCAGCAATTTGTCAATCCCGATAACCCATTGGTGCATAAATACCATACAGGAGTGGAAATACTGGAACAAGTAGAAGGACCAATCCATGGTTTCTGTTCCGGGGTGGGCACAGGGGGCACGCTTTCCGGCATTGGAGAGGTATTAAAACGGCAGAATCCGGATATCGTAATCTGGGCTGTAGAGCCGGAACATGCAGCAATTTTATCAGGCGGAAGCATTGGAACGCATTTACAGATGGGAATAGGTGATGGGCTGATTCCGGAGAATCTGAATATGGATATCTATGAGGATATCTGTATTGTGACGGATGAAGAAGCACTGGATGTATCCAAACGGCTTGCCAGAGAAGAAGGACTGCTGTGCGGCATTTCAAGCGGGTCCAATGTGGCGGCGGCAATGCGCCTTGCAAAAAAGCTGGGTCCGGGAAAAAGAGTGGTTACCATTCTTCCGGATACGGGAGAACGTTATTACAGCACAGAATTGTTTGAAGATTAAAAAACAGTCCCTTTTGATAAGCTTCTGATAACTTTTGCGGAGAATGCCTTGTAAAATAGTAGAAACCTATGCTATAATGTCAGCAATTACGACAGATTATGCTGTCAGGTGTGGGTATACTAATAATTATGTTATGAGGCAGTTTCTGCCGTCAGAAAGGATTTACATTCGAAGATGAATAGACAAGAGTTTTTGAATACTTTGCGTTCACAGTTATCGGGAGAAATCAGTTCACGGGAAGTGGAAGAGAATATCCGGTATTATGATGAATATATCAGGGATGCAGTAGAAAATGGAAAATCAGAATCACAGATCTTAAATGAGATTGGAAGTCCGTTTTTAATTGCAAGAACCATTATTGAAACCAGCAATAAAGCAAATGGAGCAGGCTATCAGACTCAGGGACAGGGATCTTCTTATCAGCAGGATGAGAATGATAACAGACGCCCGGAAAGCAGTTTCCGTTCTTTTCATATTCAGACTGGGGTACCAAAGTGGCTCATTATCACAGGAGTTGTAGTGATACTTGCAGTCATACTCAGTATATTGGGATCAGCCATTGCAATTCTCTCCAGGTTTTTTATTCCGATTGTAGTAATTGTGCTGGTTGTGGCACTGGTTAAGGGCAGGGGCCGCCGATGAAGATATCGACGAAAGGCATATATGCCTTAGAAATAGCGGTGGATCTGGCGATACACTCAGATGCAGAACATTTGGAGAGCATTAAGAATATTGCCGGCAGGAGAAATCTTTCGGAAAAATATCTGGAACGGATTATCAGTATGCTGAAGAAGGCAAATCTGGTAAGCAGTACCCGGGGTGCAAGAGGCGGATACTGTCTGGCGAAACCGGCAGATGAAATTATGGTTTATGATATCCTGACTGCCGTAGAAGGAAACCTGGCACCGGTGGAATGTCTGATTAAATCTACCGATTGTGGAATCGATTGCGAAAAATGTCCTACAAGGCGTGTCTGGAACCAAATGTGGGAACTGATTAAGGATGCAGCAAAAGAGACCAGGTTGGAAGATCTGCTGAACAAAGCCAACACCCTATCCAGCCATACCCTCTAGAGCGTGGTTTAAGATTATACACAATAGAACTGCAGAATAAGAGCGGTTCTATTTTTTTCTTCTTTTTTATATTTTTTGAAATTAAGTATTGACATTTACAATATTATCCTGTATAACATAAATATATTATTTAATATATCGGTTTGGTAGGAAATAAATAAGAAAAGGTGATGAAATGAAAATCTCAACAAAGGGAAGATATGGTCTGCGGGCACTGGTTGATCTGGCATCTCATTCTACAAGCGAAGCAGTGTCTCTGGCAAGTGTGGCGAACAGGCAGAGAATATCCGTTAATTATCTGGAGCAGGTTTTTGCAACACTTAGAAAAGCCGGATTAGTAAAAAGTATCAAAGGGCCGCAGGGAGGATATATGCTTGCTGTGAAGCCGGAAGAGATGCAGGTATCAGATATTTTAACAGCACTTGAAGGTAAATTCAGTATTATAGATGAAGTAGCACCGGAAGAACAACAGGATAAAGTGCAGATGGCGATTAACGAGCTGGTTTGGGAAAAGATTAATCAGCAGGTAAACCACTATCTGGAAAGTACGACCCTTTCGGATTTGGTAGAAGAATATCAGAAATTAAACGGAGAAGAAGAATATATGTACTATATTTAATCAATTTAGGATATTTCGTATTCTTTCAATGATAATTCCTACTTAGTTAATAATATTAATTGGAATACTAAGTGCTTAAAAGGGCACAGTATGAAAATAAATTGTGGTAACAACCACGTGCTGCTGCAAGCGGTAGAAGAATAACTCGTTAGACAATGAGAATATAGTGAAAAGTGAGGAGAAATATTATGAGTAAAAAGAGAGAATTAAAATTTGAGACCCTTCAATTACATGTAGGACAGGAAAATCCCGATCCGGTGACAGATGCAAGAGCTGTACCGATCTATCAGACATCTTCTTATGTTTTCAAAAACTGCGCCCATGCCGCAGCACGTTTTAACCTTACGGATGCAGGAAATATCTATGGGAGGCTTACGAATACCACACAGGATATATTCGAGCAGCGTATAGCAGCGCTGGAAGGCGGTGTGGCAGCACTTGCAGTCGCTTCCGGTGCAGCTGCTATTACATATACATTTCAGAATCTGGCACATGCAGGCGACCACATCGTAGCAGCCAAGACAATATACGGAGGAACCTATAACCTTCTGGAGCATACGCTTCCGGAATACGGGATTACAGCAACCTTTGTAGACCCGGATGTAGAAGGCAGCTTTGAAGCAGCAATCCAGGAAAATACAAAAGCGGTCTTTATTGAGACTATCGGCAATCCAAATGCAAGCCTGATTGATATTGAAAAGGTTGCGGAAATTGCTCATGCGCATAAAATACCATTAGTGGTTGACAGCACTTTTGCAACCCCTTATCTGGTACGCCCAATTGATTTGGGAGCAGACATTGTGGTACATTCCGCCACAAAGTTTATTGGAGGACACGGAACAACCATCGGTGGTGTGATTGTGGACAGCGGAAAGTTTGACTGGGAAGCATCCGGAAAATTCCCGTCACTTACAGAGCCAAACCAAAGTTATCATGGAGTAAGTTTTACAAAAGTCGTTGGTCCGGCAGCATTTGTAACCAAGATCCGTGCAATTTTACTGCGTGATACAGGGGCAACACTTTCTCCGATACATGCATTTATCTTCTTGCAGGGCTTAGAGACCTTGTCACTGCGTGTAGAGCGTCATGTAGAGAATGCGCTGAAGGTTGTGGATTATTTAAGCAAACATCCACAGGTAGAAAAAGTAAATCATCCGGCGCTTGCCGACAGCCCTTATCATGAACTTTATCAGCGTTACTTCCCTAAGGGAGGAGCTTCGATCTTTACTTTTGAAATCAAGGGCGGATCCAAGGAAGCACAGGAATTTATTGATCATCTGGAAATTTTCTCTTTACTTGCCAATGTAGCAGATGTAAAATCATTAGTAATTCATCCAGCAAGTACTACGCATTCCCAGATGACAGAAGAAGAACTTGCAGGCTCAGGAATCAAACCAAATACAATCCGGTTATCAATCGGTACGGAACACATTGATGATATTATTTATGATTTAGATCAGGCATTTCAGGCAATTGCCAAATAAGGGTAAGCCGGAAGCCTAGAGCCTGTTTGAAAAATCATTCCTGCCGTCTGTACGCCCCACTTTGCGGTATATTTCCCCCGAATTCAGGTTACATAGTATGCTTGTCGCCTTCATTTGTGAGAAATCTCCCACAAACCGGAACGCACAGCTGACAGTCTGTATTTTTCAAACACGCTCTGTCGCATTTAAGAAAGGATGTTTAAAATGGCTAATATATATGGAAGTATTACAGAATTGGTAGGAAAAACTCCCCTTGTGGAATTAAAAAATATTGAAAGTGCTTTAGGGCTGGCCGGAAGAGTAGTGGTGAAATTAGAATATTTCAACCCGGCAGGCAGCGTAAAAGACAGAGTGGCAAAGGCCATGGTAGAAGATGCGGAAAATAAAGGATTTTTAAAACCGGGTGCTACGATTATCGAGCCAACCAGCGGAAATACGGGAATTGGGCTTGCAAGTGTAGCAGCGGCAAAAGGATATAAAGCGATTTTCACAATGCCTGAGACTATGAGCATTGAAAGAAGAAAATTGCTTCTGGGATATGGTGCTGAAATTGTTCTGACGGAAGGATCTAAGGGAATGAAGGGTGCAATTGCAAAAGCGGAAGAACTCGCAAAAGAAATCCCGAATGCTTTTATTCCGGGGCAGTTTGAAAATGCAGCCAATCCCGCAATCCATGCAGCTACAACGGGACCGGAGATCTGGGCAGATACGGATGGGGCAGTGGATATGTTTATTGCCGGTGTTGGAACCGGCGGAACATTAAGCGGAACCGGCGTATTCTTAAAATCCAAAAAGCCGGAAGTAAAAGTAATCGCCGTAGAGCCTGCAGCATCCCCCGTTTTATCCAAAGGAACCGGCGGACCTCATAAAATACAGGGTATTGGTGCAGGGTTTGTACCTAAGAACCTGAATCAGAATGTCTATGATGAAATTGTGACAGTGGAAAATGCTGAAGCGTTTGAGGCTGCAAAGCTAATTGCGAAAAAAGAAGGAATTCTCGTTGGAATCTCATCCGGAGCGGCTCTTCATACTGCAATAGAATTTGCGAAGAAACCGGAGAATGCAGGCAAAACTATTGTTGCACTGTTACCGGATACCGGAGAGCGTTACCTTTCAACAGAATTATTTGAAGCATAAGTATAGATTAGGCGCCGGTCTTTTGACTGGCGCTTTCTTTATGAATAGAAAGATGAAAAAGCTTTGTAACAGTTCAGACGGCATGAACTGTTACACATCCAGCCCATTGAAATTCGCCTTCGGCGAAGGGCTGGATGTCTACATGCTCCAGGTTTCGTACGATCTGCGCAGTAAATGCGCAGATCTGTCTGAACTGTTACGAAGCTTTACATTGCAATTTCATTTTATTTTAATAACAGCTTTCTTTTATGGGAAAAATATTGTAGAATGTAAGCAAATATGGGAAAGACTGCAATGGAAAATAAAAAGAGTAGGAATTGCAAAAATGGAGCAGATTACAGATTATAAACTATTACTGGATACGGCAGTGCTGGCAGGACAGATCATGCTGCGTAACGGTGCGGAAATTTACCGGGTGGAAGATACCATACACCGCATCTTAAAGGTATCCAGCCTAAAGACCACGGAAGCTTACGTCACTACAACCGGCATGATTGTTACGCTGGATGATCCTCAGATTGATTCTCTGACTGTTATCAGAAGAATTGCAGACCGGGAGACGAACCTCAATAAAATCACGCTGGTTAATACCATCTCCAGAAGATTTTGTGCAGGGGAAATTACATTGAAAGAAGCGTTTCATGATTTGAAACATCTGGAATCCCGGGAGTATTCCCAAAGGGTGCTGGACATTTCTACGATTATAGTAGCATCAGCATTTGCGCTTTTACTGGGCGGAACGGCAATGGATGCCTTAGGAGCGGCAATTGACGGAGCACTTCTGGTATTGGTGCTGAAACTGGGCATTAAAATTGGTTTTAATCCCTTTTTTAAAGATGTAGCTGCATCTGCCGTTATCGCCGTAGGTGCAATCCTTTTATCCAGGATACCTTTTGCAGTTATGAATATGGACATGATCATCATTGGTACCATCATGCCTCTGGTGCCTGGAGCAGCCATAACCAATGCCATAAGGGATACACTGCAGGGCGACTATGTTGCAGGCGGGGCAAAAGCCCTTGAAGCATTTGTAAAAGCAGTAGCAATCGTAATTGGCGTGGCATTTGGAATGCTTATAATGGGAGGTGTGAAGGCATGATTGTACAGGTGGTAGGTGCTTTTATTGCAATACTTGCATTTTCAACGGTAATACAGGTGCCGAAAAAATATTTGGTTTACTGCGGTCTGATCGGAGCATCAGGGTGGCTTGTGTATCTGCTGAATGCAGACAGCAAAGGCATTGTAATGGCAAACTTTCTGGCGGCACTTGTGATTGCGCTGATTTCTCATGTATTTGCAAGGATATTCAAGGCTCCGGTAACAGTGTTTTTAATACCGGGAATTCTGGTTATTGTACCGGGAGCAGGCATGTATCGGACGGTTTACCAGATCTTTTTAGGAGAACAGCAAAAGGCAATGAATTCGCTGCTACAGACGATTGAAATAGCGGGAATGATTGCGTTGGCTGTATTTATCATGGACTCTGTATTTGATATGATTCGAAATAAGAAGTGGAAAAAAGTAAAGGCGGAATAGAATTTCTAATCCGCTTTTACTTATATTTAGACAGTGAAAGACCCAAGCAGGGGAGCTACTTGGGTCTTTCGAGGGGAGTATAAATAATTAATAAGGGGTTTGTAAAAAAAATTTTTTGAAGGGTAAATTCTTTTTACATCTCAAATTATAATATAGATTGGAAAAAAATGCAATACATATTTTTTACTATTTTTGAGATAATAAATTTTGTAATAAAAATATTTATTATTCAGGAGGGAATGAAACTATGGCAAAGAATATGAATTCTAAAAACCAGACTCAAAATAGTACTAACAACTATGAATCTAGCGTAGAATCAAAGAACAAAGCAAGTAATAAAGCAAGCAATTCTTATAAGAATGCAAGCGAAAAAAACAGTGCTTATAACAGTACTAATGAATCCGAGAATTCCTATAACTCTTACAAGAACAGCAACAATTCTTATAAGAACGCTACCAGCAACAATACTTCCAAAAATGCAAGCCGCAACTCTTCTTCAGACTGTCACCACGAATCTGATGAATACAGCGATTGCAACTACTAAAACCATTTCATAACATCAGACTGTGACAGCAAGTAAAGTCAAATACCCCGTTGCGGGGAATTTGTTCTCCGCTTCCGCTCCGGTCGATGCTGAACGAACGTCCACTGGACGTTCAGTAACCCTCGCGGCAGTCGCCAAATGGACGCGCCAGCGTGTCCGCTTGGCTCGTTGCCCGCGGGAATTAAATGGTTTTGAAGAGATGGAGTCTTGGCCACAACTCGGCCGGGGCTCTGTTTTTTTGCACACTTATCAAAATTCCTGCATATATTATGTCAGGAAGGAGTGTATGTATTTATGAATTTTGAGATGATTGCACCGAAACAGCTGGATACGTACGTCAGGGATAAAAGCGCATTTATTATAGATCTCAGAACACCGGACGAATTCGTAGAACGTCATATTAAAGGAGCAGTAAATATCCCTTATGAAAATTTGGGCAATTGTTATACACTGCCCCAGGATATGATGATTATTGTATATTGTGAACGTGGTTCCATCAGTATGGCTGCAGCCAGGGAACTTGCGGAAAAAGGCTATCATGTAAAGACTATGATCGGTGGAATCCACGCTTACCGTGGAAGATACCTGGAATCCTATCGCCACACGCTATAGTTCGCAGTTCGCATTTTGAAAATATTAAGGAAGTAAAAATATTGACAGGTGCAGACACTGGCATTAATATAGGAGATAGATGAATAGAATGGAGGAAATGCAAATGAAACTTATGTTTGCGTCAGATATACACGGCTCATCTTTTTTCTGTAAAAAGATGTTAGAGGCATACCGATTAGAAGAGGCTGAACGCCTGGTGCTTCTGGGAGATATTCTTTATCATGGACCAAGAAATGATTTGCCAAAGGAATATGCTCCCAAAGAGGTCATCGCCATGCTGAATCCTTTGAAAAGCAAGATTTATGCAGTAAGAGGCAATTGTGAGGCAGAAGTGGACCAGATGGTGTTGGAATTCCCTGTATTGGCAGATTACTGTATAATTATGGAAGGGAATAAAACGATTTATGCCAGCCATGGCCATGTCTTTCACAAAGACAATCTGCCTCCTTTGGCAGAAGGGGACATTTTTATTCATGGACATACCCATGTACCTGCTGCCGAGAAATATCCGCATTTTACCTTGTTAAATCCGGGTTCCGTGTCTTTGCCGAAAGAGGGAAATGTGCCAACATATGGAATATTGGAAAATGGATTATTTACCATAAAAGATTTTAATGGAAATACCGTAAAGCAGCTGGCATTATAAGATACCTGCAAATGCAGACAGATAGGAGAAAAGATGAAACAGATTGAATTGATAGCACCCTGCCATTTTGGGCTGGAAGCCGTGTTAAAACGGGAGATTATTGACCTTGGATATGAAGTCAGCCAGGTAGAAGATGGACGAGTTACCTTTATCGGGGATATGGAAGCAGTGAGCTATGCCAATGTATTTTTAAGGTCGGCAGAGCGTATACTTTTAAAAGTCGGAAAGGTCCATGCCGAAACATTTGATGAATTATTTGAGCGGACAAAAGAACTTCCATGGGAAAACTTTATTCCTAAGGACGGTAAATTCTGGGTAACCAAAGCAACTTCGATTAAGAGCCAGCTGTTTAGTCCCACCGATATACAGTCGATCATGAAAAAGGCCATGGTTGAGCGTTTAAAGGGCGTATATGGCATCCAATGGTTTGAGGAGACAGGTCCGGCTTACCCGGTTCGTGTATTTTTTATGAAAGACGAAGCTACAATTGGGATTGATTCCTCCGGTGTCTCTCTACACAAGCGGGGATACCGGCAGCTTACCAGCAAGGCACCCATAACCGAGACGCTGGCGGCTGCACTGATTATGCTGACACCCTGGAACAAGAGCAGGATTCTGGTGGATCCGTTCTGCGGAAGCGGTACTTTTCCCATCGAAGCGGCTTTGATGGCGGCAAATATTGCACCGGGAATGAATCGTTCTTTTCTGTCGGAAGACTGGGACAACCTGATCGCGAAGAAACACTGGTACAATGCGATGGATGAAGCCCGGGAAAATGTAAATGACAAGATTGAGGTGGATATCCAGGGATATGATCTGGATGGGGATGTAATTAAATCCGCCAGAGAAAACGCAAAGCTGGCGGGAGTTGACCATCTGATCCATTTTCAGCAGAGAAGTGTCTCTCAACTGAGACATCCCAAAAAGTATGGTTTTGTAATTACCAATCCGCCTTATGGTGAACGAATTGAGGATAAAGAGAATCTGCCCGGGTTGTACCGGGAAATTGGTGAAAGCTTTAAACGGCTGGATTCCTGGTCGGAATATCTGATTACTTCCTATGAAGAAGCGGAAAAGTATATCGGGAAAAAGGCTGATAAGAACAGAAAGATTTATAATGGAATGATAAAAACGTATTTTTATCAATTCCTGGGTCCCAGACCGCCTAAGATCAAAAAATAAGGGGTAGACATTGATTAAAAAAATTCAGACATTCATTGGTATTCTAATCATTGTGCTGATTGGATACGGGGCGTTTCAATATATGGAGCCGGAAATTCGAGGGCTGTTGGACGGCAAAAAGCAACAGGATCAAAGGGAGTCGGAAAAAGGTTCTAAAAACCAATATTCGGCACCGGAAGACCATACGGAGCGGGCAGCCACAGATAAAATGGAAAAGCTTCCTGCGTCCTATGACAGCCGGAATGAGGCGAGAGCACCTGTTATTAAAAATCAGGGGGAACTTGGCACCTGCTGGGCGGTAGCCACGTCCTCGGCTTTGGAAGCATCCCTGCTGCCACGGGAGCACCTGGTGTTTTCTGCAGACCATATATCTCTTCAAAATCATTTCGCAAAAAACCAGAATGATGGCGGGGATTATACTATGGCAATGGCGTATCTTGCCGGCTGGCAGGGACCGGTGCTGGAAAAGGATGACCCTTACGGCGATGGTGTATCACCGGATGGCCTGGCTCCGGTGAAGCATGTCCAGGAGATTCAGATGATTAAGGATAAAGATTATGAGGCGGTAAAACGGGCAGTTTATGACCATGGCGCCGTCCAGTCTTCCCTTTATATGGATCTTCAGAATACCGTAAGTTCCTCGGTGTTCTTTAATAAAATCAACAGCACATACTGTTATGTGGGGAAGGCACGTTCCAATCATGATATCCTGATTATTGGCTGGGATGACAACTATCCGGCGGCTAAGTTTAATGCGGATATTAAGAAGGACGGGGCATTTATCTGCCAGAACAGCTGGGGACCGGACTTTGGGGAAGAAGGTATCTTTTACGTATCTTATGAAGATGCTAATCTGGGGAATAATTGTGTTACTTATTCCAGAGTTGAAAATACCGGGAACTATAATGATATCTACCAGACCGACCAGTGCGGCTGGGTTGGGCAGATTGGTTATGGTTCGGATACCTGTTATTTTGCCAATGTATATGAAGCCAGGCGAGATGAAATGTTGAGCGCCGTGGGATTTTATGCTACCGGGAAAGATACGGAGTATGAAATACATATCATTGAAACGTTTGACGGACCTTCATCGTTGATATCCTGGAGCCCGGATAAAACCGGTAAGTTTGACAACGGGGGATACTACACCGTAGACCTAGATGAACCGGTAAAAGTATCTGAGGGACAGCGGTTTGCCATCATGGTAAAAATTAAATCCCCTGGTCTTCAGTATCCGGTTGCTACGGAATATCAGGCTGATGAAGCCACAAAGAACGTGGATATATCTGATGGTGAAGGGTATATCAGCATGAGCGGGTATACCTGGACCAGAACGGAGACGGAGCATTCCTGCAATGTTTGTCTGAAGGTGTATACAAGAGAAGCATAGCTTTTATGTATGAGGGCGTGTTTGAAAATTCATTCCCCGTGTGTTATAATTTTTTTAAAATTTACGGAAAGAAAAGGGTGGAACGGTGAGTAAAAGAATTATTTTTGCAACTGGAAATCAGGGTAAAATGAAGGAAATAAAAATGATACTGGGGGACATGGATGTAGAGGTATTATCCCTGAAAGAAGCCGGTATCGAAGCGGATATTGTAGAAGACGGCGCAACATTTGAAGAAAATGCTGTAATTAAAGCGAAGACCATTATGGAAATGACGGGTGATATTGTACTGGCGGATGATTCCGGACTTGAAATTGATTACCTGAATAAAGAGCCGGGGATTTATTCAGCCAGGTATATGGGAGAGGATACGTCCTATGATATTAAAAACAATAATCTGATCGAACGCCTGAATGGGGTGCCGGATGAAGAGCGGACGGCTCGTTTTGTATGCGTGATTGCAGCAGCTTTTCCAAACGGCGATATATTGACTACAGAAGGAACCATTGAAGGCATGATTGGTTATGAAATAAAAGGAAGCAATGGATTCGGATATGATCCCATATTTTATCTCCCGCAACATCAATGCACCACAGCAGAGCTGGATATGGAGTTGAAAAATGAATTGAGCCACAGAGGAAAAGCACTTCGGGCAATGAAAGAAGAATTAAAAAATAAAATTTAGAGGAGATTGGTGCCAGATGAAGATCCTGATTGTAAGTGATACGCATCGCAGAGATGCCAATTTAAAAGAGGTCTTATTAAAAGTTAGCCCCATCGACAAATTAATCCATCTGGGCGATTCAGAGGGCAGTGAGGACTATATCAGACAGATTGCCAACTGCCCGGTACATATCGTAAGCGGAAATAATGACTTCTTCAGTGATTTGCCTCGAGAAGAAGAACTGCAGCTTGGGAAGTACAAAGTTTTGCTCACTCACGGACATTATTATTATGTATCTCTGGATACCCGCTCCATCAAAGAGGAAGCAAGAGCAAGAGGCTTTGATATTGTTATGTTTGGACATACGCACAGACCGGTTTTAGAGATTGAGGAAGATGTTACAGCACTAAATCCCGGCAGTTTATCCTATCCCAGACAGGATGGGAGAAAACCAAGCTATATTATTATGGAAATTGATCATAAAGGAGAAGCACATTTTACCGTAAATTATTTAGGGTGAAGAGCGCGATTTGACCAATTTGAAGAAATAAATTCAAAAAATAAATTGGCGAAAAAGCCCGAATATTCAGCACTTTCGGGCTTTTTCAAAAAAATAAAAAAATATTTGAAAAAAGTTGTTGACATTTGGGGTGAGCTATAATATAATATGTCTTGCGTCAGGGAACAGACGAAACAACAAAAACAAACAAGACACCATCGGGGTGTGGCTCAGCTTGGCTAGAGCGCCTGGTTTGGGACCAGGAGGTCGCAGGTTCGAATCCTGTCACCCCGACTTGTTCCTAAAATAACGCAGATATGCGGGTGTAGTTCAATGGTAGAACACTAGCCTTCCAAGCTAGATACGTGGGTTCGATTCCCATCACCCGCTGTTTGAGTCTGTAGCTCAGTTGGATAGAGCAACGGCCTTCTAAGCCGTGGGTCGGGGGTTCGAATCCCTTCAGGCTCGTTTTTCTTTGCAGTGATCATATGTCTGCTGCAAAGAAAACAAAATTAATATGGTGGGTATAGCGCAGTTGGTTAGCGCGCCAGATTGTGGCTCTGGAGGCCAAGGGTTCGAATCCCTTTATCCACCCTAACCACATATTGGGCTATCGCCAAGCGGTAAGGCACAGCACTTTGACTGCTGCATTCGTTGGTTCAAATCCAACTAGCCCAGTTTGGCGAAAGCCGTAAGAAATACTTACGATCAATATGGTTAAAATTAAATACGGGATATTAGCTCAGTTGGTAGAGCACTTGACTTTTAATCAAGTTGTCCGGGGTTCGAATCCCCGATGTCTCACTACTTTAGAATAGCGGAAAAGCCTTTAAATACAGGCGTTTCCGCTGTTTTTTGTTTAGGTACAGGTGCCGTAATAATCTTACAGGCGTATTTAAACTACACAAAAAGTAACCGCCCCAAGCCAAAGGTTGCGGTTACTTTTTTAAAGAAATCAACCAGGGCTGACCGTCTATCTACGTCCCGCGGGCAGTCCCTTACGCATCCTTCATCCGGGATTAATCTCCCGCCCGGCTCAATGATACAGGATCTCGGAATACAAATAAATAACCTCCACAGGCGTGTCCGGATTTTCTATACGGTAAAACAACTGGCTGATCAGCCGCTTGCCAAGGGCAGAGGTGTTAATATTAACAGTTGTGAGGAAATCCTTCATGTCTATATAGTCGGAAATGTTGTCATAGCCGGTTACGATCACTTCTTCCGGGACGCGGATGCCCATGAGCATCAGTTCCTGATAGACGACATGGGCTACGAAGTCACTGACACATACAAATGCATCCGGCAGTTTCCGAAGACCTGATAAATAAGTATGTATTTCTTCTACGTAAGTTTCAATTCCAATGGTACCTGTTTTGCAGTAGGCAGGTTCCATACGGGATGCATGTTTGGCTATGGAAGCTGCGTATCCTTCGTAACGGAGTTTGTTAGTCAGGGCATAGTTGATATCTCCGATAAACCCAATTTTTTGCCGGCCTGAGGCAAACAGATAGTCGGTAATTTTCTCCACGGAGCTTTTTCCCTCCAGCAGAACCATGTCTCCGGTCAGCGTATCCAGAGAGAAATTGGTTACGGCATCCAGAAATACTTTTGGGATGGGAAGGCGGTTCAAAATGGACAGAAGCTTTGCGTCGTACACGTTAAGAATGATAATCCCCTGCACCTGCCCGGAAGTAAGCGGCGGGGGCAAAATATAATCGTCCGGAATTTCGGTGGGAACATAGGTGTACATCAGGCTGCATCCGGCTTTTGTGACTTCCTTTGCAATTTCATGGATGATGTTACTCCAGAACACGGAGGAATCTGGTCTGGATACCACAACGGATATGGTGGCGCTGTCATGGACGGTGTTGGATTTCAAAGCCGGGTGATTCTGTACCCCATTATTTGTAAACGTTTCCGGCAGAGGGTAGCCAAGCTGAGCAGCCTCGTTTAGAATCATACTGCTTTTCACTTCGGAAACGCCGGGATGATTATTCAGTACTTTCCAAACGGTGACGCGGGAGACACCCGCAGCCTCTGCAATATCCTGCATAGTTGGTTTTTTCATAATTATATACCTCGCACATCAGATAAGATGTCTGCGTGAGTAAGGAACCCCCTTAAGCAGATATCTTTTTTTATTATTTTACCAAATCACAATAAGTTTCGCAATAGGTTTTGTTAAAATGTTAAAAATAGTGTTAAAAATGTTCTGGGAAGTAAAAAATAATCTTGCATATTAAAATAACGGATCGCGGTAATTACAAGAGCCCTCAAAGAATGACTTTCGATGGGGGCATATTAACTTGTGATATCCGCGGTTTTTTAATACTCATTCTATTGGGCTGCTGTCAGAATCAATTCTAAAACACACTCTTTTATGCTGCCATAATCCTGTAAACGGAAGCGCTGTCCATAAAGAATGATAAATATATTGGGAAAATAAAATTTAACATTATGTTAAAAAAATACATTTTCAATATACATTATATAATAAAAAACTCATCCTTAATTGTGCAAAATGTTAAAAAATTACAAAAATGCATTGTTTATATTGACAAATATATATACTATATGTAAAATAATAGCAGATATAGCGGTTATCAAATGTATAATTTTTGTGTACTTTGTTAAAAGTTATGTTAAATTATAGTAAACAATAAATAGAAAAGGAGAGACTGAAAATGAAAAAAGACGATAAGGTAAACAACAAACCCGTTAAAGTAAAGAAAACACGGAGCAAAACTGCTGTAAAGGGGGATATTTCACTGTGGATGTTTGTCCTGCCGGGTTTAATTCTGACTTTTATCTTCAGCTATATTCCAATGTATGGTGTGCAGATAGCGTTCCGGGATTTTAACCCAAGGATGGGGTTTTTGGGAAGTCCGTGGGTTGGGTTTAAATATTTTATCCGATTTTTTGAATCTCCTTATTTTGTAACTACTATAAAGAATACCTTTTTAATCAGTATCTATTCTCTGATTGCAGGTTTCCCCATTCCGATCCTGTTGGCGTTGGGATTGAATTCTTTTAAACATAAAAAGTACCGTAAGGTTATTCAGACGGTTACTTATGCACCGAACTTTATTTCTGTCGTAGTTATGTGCGGTATGCTGCTGTTATTTTTATCGCCGGACGCGGGAATTCTCAACAAGATACTTTCATTCTTTGGCATAGCACCAATTAATTTTATGGGTGACAAATCCTACTGGAGACATATTTACGTTTGGTCCGGTATCTGGCAGAGCATGGGATGGAACTCGGTTATCTATTTCGCGGCACTTTCGGCAGTCAGTCCCGACCTGCATGAAGCGGCGATTATGGACGGGGCAAATAAATTTCAGCTGATCCGGCATATTGATTTGCCAAGTATTATGCCAACTGCAATTATCCTTTTGATTATGAGCTGCGGAAGTATCCTTTCGGTAGGATTTGAAAAGGTATTCCTGCTGCAGAACGACTTGAATAAGAGCGTTTCTGAAATTATTTCTACCTATACATATCAGGTTGGTCTTGTTGAAAATAATGTATCCTACTCAGCCGCAATTGGTTTGTTCAACTCGGCAGTCAATGCAGTGATGCTGATTGCAGTTAATAAAATAGCCCGTAAGTCTTCGGGAATCAGTTTGTATTAGGAAAGGAGGTATAGATTGATGAAGAGATTCAGACAACAGTCAGCAACGGATAAGTTTTTTGACATTTCCCTGTTTATTATTCTGACAATTATATTAATCATTGTGGCGTATCCCCTTTATTTTATTATTATTTCTTCCATCAGTGATCCCAAGGCTGTTGCCAGTGGAATGGTTACTTTTCTGCCGGTAGGAATTAATTTTGCGGGTTATCGGGAAGTATTTAAAAATTCCCTGGTTGTATCGGGATTTATCAATGCAATTGTGTATACGGCATGCGGTGTCTGTGTCAATCTGGTGGTAACGATCCCCACTGCCTATGCCTTATCCAGAAGCAAATTTGGCGGTAAGACAATTGTTACCTGGTTCTATATGATTACGATGTTTATCAGCGGAGGTATGATTCCCACCTATCTGGTTGTGAAAAACCTGCATATGCTGGATACCATGTGGTCCTTAATTCTTCCGGGGGCACTCAGCGTATACAATATGATTGTGGCGAGAACATTTTTCCAAAGTAATCTCCCGGAGGAACTGTGGGAGGCTGCCAGTGTGGATGGGTGTACCCAGACAAAATTTTTCTTTAAGGTGGCGCTGCCGCTGTCCAAATCCATTATTGCAATTATGGTGCTGTATTATGGCGTTGGACATTGGAATTCCTATTTCAGTGCATTGCTCTATTTGAAAGACGATGCCAAATTCCCGTTACAGTTAGTCCTGCGTTCCATATTGATTCAGAATCAGGCAGCACTTGCCCAGCAGGTAACAAGCGTTTCCGCACAGGTGGCACTGGAGGCGCAGAGGCAGCTGGTAGAGCTTATGAAATATTCCCTGATTATTATTTCCAGCATACCGGTCATGATCATGTACCCATTTGTACAGAAGTATTTTGTAAAAGGTGTCATGATTGGTTCGGTGAAGGGCTGACAAGGCACATAACATGCAATGTGTATGTGAATATAGAGAAGTACTGCAACGCACCTATTTTTAATGAAAAATTTGAATGAAAAGGAGTATGAGTATGAAACGAAAAAGAGTATTGGCAATTTTAGTTTGTGTGGCTGCCATAACCGCAATGGGGCTGGGAGGATGCAGCAAAAACACTGCGTCCCTGGAAGCGGACGGTCCGGCGAATGATAAAGTGGATGAGGATGGCAAGGTAAATGGTGTATTTTATGAAACGGGGCTTCCTATTGTAGATAAAGATACATACAGCTTTTCACTTTTCTGTGATGATTCTTCCGAGAACGGAGAGTATTGGATGATGGATGAGATGGAAAGGCAGACCAATATTAAGGTAAACTTAGAGTATTTTCCAAATGAGGTGGCAAAAGAAAAGTTATCTCTTGCATTAAGTTCCGGAGATTATGCGGACTGTATCGGCGGATGGCTGTTCCAGGACAGTGATATTCTGAAATATGGCGTTGACCAGAAGATATTTATTCCACTGGAGGATTATTTTGAGAAATACGCGCCGAACATTATGAAGATTTTGGAAAGAGAAGGAGTCAGAGAAGCGATGACAGCGCCGGATGGCCATATCTATACCATTCCTTACGTGGTTGATGCGCCGCTGGTAGATTATGAACCCTATATCAATGAAAAATGGCTGAAAAATCTTGGGCTGGAGATGCCTGAGACTACCGATGAGTTTGAAAAAGTATTGATGGAGTTTAAAGAAAAAGATGCCAATGGAAACGGGGACCCAAATGATGAAATACCAATGTCCTTTGATCCGAATAATAAGCATATCGGTTATATGTGCGGGTATTTCGGAATGCCGGTAGATAATTACGGAATGAGCATGAAGGATGGCAAACTGATCTTTGGTGCCAATACCGAAGAATATAAGAATGGCATTAAATGGCTTAAAAAATTGTACGCCCAGGGGCTGATTGATCCGGAAGCATTTACACAGGATTTAAGCCAGTGGAAGGCGAAAGGTTCTCAGGACCGTTATGGCTGTTCCATGATGTATGCCAGCAATGATATCGTACCATATCTTGCTGGAGAAGAACCTGATTTTAAACCATTGCCGGTTTTAAAAAGCCCTGACACGGATAACCCTGTATGGCTTAGAGGTTCAGACGGTGCATCTGTAATGAAGACACAGGTGGTAATCACCGATAAGGCGAAGGATGTAGGGGCAATTATCAGATGGTGGGATGATTTGTTTGAATTCCAGAACTCTGCCCAGAAGATCTCGGGACCGCTGGATATATGCATCTTTAAAGACGGAGATGGTTACCGTGCCATTGATAAGGCAACCCTGTCGCCGGAAGATGAAAAGAAGTATTCCTGGGCGAACCTGTTTCCACAGTCGCTGCCCCATTATCTGCCACAGGGATTCAAATTTAAAGAAGATGTGCCAATGTACCCGGAAAAAGACAAGGCAGATGAGATTTACGAACCTTATTTAACGGAAGCCATTCCCTCTTACTGGGTATCGATAGATGATTCTGCGAAATTTTCTGATATCCAGACTTCCCTCCGGGATTTCATTGCACAAAAGGCAGCAGAATGGATTGCCGGACAGTCTGATATTGATAAAGACTGGGACAGTTACTTAGAGCAGCTTGATACGCTTGGACTTCAGGATTATATAGCCATCCGTGAAAAGGCATTACAGACCACAACAGAGCCGGCAACGGAAGCGGCAGAATAGAGAGCAGAATAATAACATATATTTCTGCATAAAGGAGACAACATGGACGAAGAAAAGATACTGTTACAGGAAATGCAGATATCAGGTAATAAGGCAGAAGACAGGATGGGAAATAACGCAGCAGGGATTGCGGAAGGTATCCCGGGGAATAGCCCGGAAGAGTTCGCAAAGGGCATTACAGGGAATAGCCCGGAAGAGCTCACAGAGGGCATTACGGAAGCTGCCCCGGTTAATGAGGAAGAAAAGGTATCGGAGGGTGTACATAACTACAGTGCCCAGGAGGAATATATCTGGCCGGATGACCCGAAGGTCCTGCAGAAGCTTCAGTGGTTCCAGGATCAGAAACTGGCACTGATGATTCACTGGGGAGCGTATTCCCAGCTTGGAATAGTGGAATCCTGGGCGTTGTCCGATGCAGATGCAGAGTGGTCAAGGGATGGCATTGACTGGGAGATTACGGGAGAAGCATTTAAAAAGGAGTACTTTAATCTGAATAAGACCTTTAATCCGGTTCGTTTTGAACCGGAAAAATGGGCGGATCTGGCGAAAAGAGCAGGTATCCGTTACCTGATTTTTACAACCAAACATCATGACGGCTTCTGTATGTGGGACACTGCCTTTTCTGATTATAAAGTGACAGCAGAGGACTGTCCGTTTCATACTCATAAATATGCGGATATCTGTGCCCACTTGTTTGAATCCTTCCGTAAGAGAGGAATTGGGATTGGCGCATATTTTTCAAAAGCAGACTGGCATGTGGACAGTTACTGGAGTGAGGGGTATCCCAGGGGGAACTATATGCACCGGGGACCGTCTTATGTCCCCCGGGAACATCCCCAACAGTGGGGGAAATTTGTGGAATTCACCCAGAATCAGATCAAGGAATTGGCGACGGAGTATGGAAAACTGGACATTATGTGGTTTGACGCGGGCTGGGTCAGCGATATCGGACTGGGAGAGACCATAGAAGAGATCCGGAAATTCCAGCCGGGGATGCTTGCTGCAGACCGTACCATGGGCGGACCATATGAAAATTATATTACTCCGGAACAGTGTGTACCGAAGGAACCCTTAAATGTACCATGGGAAAGCTGTATCACTCTTGGAACATCCTTTTCCTTTGCTTATGAAGACCGGTATAAGTCCTGCCGGGAAGTGATTGCTCTTTTCGTGGATATTGTGGCAAAGGGAGGAAATCTGGCTATAAATGTGGGACCTCAGCCGGATGGCAGACTGCCAAGAGGTGCAGTGGAATGTCTGGAGGATATGGGGGAATGGCTTGCAGTTTACGGGGATGCTATATATGGAACCAGAGTCTGTGCTCCTTATAAAAAGGACGGAATCGCATTTACAAAGAAGGAAGGCCGGGTATATGCAATTGAAACCTTTGAAAAAGAAACGGATCCGGTTAAATCTGAAGTCTGGATTCCATATGAAGGAACGGTCACATCCATTACGATGGCGGATACAGGAGCAGTGGTGGAGTTTACCAGACAAGATAACGGCTATATACTTCACCTGGAGGAGTATGACAAAGAAACAGCACCGATAGCCAGAGTGTTTTGCCTGATGTGAAAAGACTGCATTTAAAACAGGCGAATAGCGAAAGCCTAAATTAAGAAGCACTTAAATTTAGAAGCGCTTAAATTAAGAAGCGCTTAAATTAAGAAGTGCTTCTACTAAGAAGCTTAAGGAAGAATATTAAGGAGGAATATATGGAATCGTTGTATTTACTACCCGAACCGCAGAAAATAGTATCCGGGGAAGGGAACTTTGTCCTTCCTCATTACGGGAAGATTGAAATGGATGCTTCCTGTCCGCAGGATGTATTATATGCAGCAGATTTGTTAAAAAATGAGATTCTGCGCTTTACCGGAATGGATTACAGCTTGAACCGTGGGACACAGAATACGAATGGAGCGGCTGAAATTATATTGAATTTAGATGAAACACAAAAGGATCAAGGTTATGTTCTGATAATCGGGAAGCAGGGAATCCGTATAACCGGAGGAGGATACCGGGGAATTCTATACGGAATACAGACGCTGCGGCAGATCATCCGCCAGGCAGGCTGTGTCCTGCCGTTTGTGGAAATAGTAGATGAACCGGCTATGGAGTACCGGGGTTTTTACCATGATGTTACCAGGGGCAGAATCCCGAAGCTGGAAACGTTAAAAAAGCTGGCGGATACCTTAAGCTTTTATAAAATCAACCAGCTGCAGCTGTATGTGGAACACAGCTTTTTATTTGAAGGGCTTAGTGAAATGTGGAGAGATGACACGCCGCTTACGGCGGAGGACATCCTGGAACTGGATGCCCACTGCAGAAAAGCAGGAGTGGAACTGGTACCGTCCCTGTCTTCTTTTGGACATTTATATAAGCTTCTCAGCACAAGATCTTATGAACATCTGTGTGAGCTTTCAGATCCCGTGAAGATGGCATTTAGTTTCAGGGGGCGCCAGATGCATCACACCTTAAATGTTACTATGGATGAAAGCTATGAACTGGCGGTTCAAATGATGGAAGCATATATGCCGCTGTTTACATCGAAGCAGTTTAACATAGGTGCGGATGAAACATTTGACCTGGGAAAAGGAAAAAGTAAATTTTTCGCAGAGGAAGTGGGCGTAGACCGGATGTATATTGACTACGTGAAAAAGCTTTGCGGATATCTGGTAGACAGGGGATACCGCCCCATGTTCTGGGGAGACGTAATCTGCGGATTTCCGGAGTTGATTCGGGAACTTCCAAAGGAAACCATCTGCTTAAACTGGGGGTATGCTTGGAACCAGTGTGAAGACGGAACAAAAGCACTTGCAGAGGCCGGAGCCACCCAGTATGTATGCCCGGGAGCAGGGGGATGGAATCAGTTTATTAATCTGATGGAATCAGCGTATCTGAATATCAGCAGAATGTGCGCATTCGGGGAAAAATACGGGGCAATCGGTATGCTGAATACAGACTGGGGAGACTTTGGACACATTAATCACCCGGATTTCAGCATGCCGGGGATGATCTACGGAGCGGCATTTTCCTGGAACCGAAAAGAAATTCCTTTTGAAGAAATGAACCGCATGATTTCTGTTCTCCAGTACCAGGATTCCTCGGAAAACCTGATGTCAGTTGTGAGCCGTATGTGCAGACACGCAGTATTTGACTGGGAAATGGCAGTGCGTTTCCAGGAATTAACGGAATCCAAAATAGAGGATGACTGGTGCATCCAGCGGATCAGATCCTGTGAAAAAGAAATACTGGGAGCGGAAGAAGAAAACAAAATTCTTCTGGCAGAGGAGCTGGAACTGAAGAAATGCGTAGCAGCGATGACTGCAGGAGAGAAAATGGCAGTTCATGATTATCTCATTGGAGCAGAGGGCATTCGGGTGCTGAACAGTGTGGGATTATTGATCTATAAGAATCATTTTCTGGGGATAAAAGGATGTGCGGACCAGGCAAAAGAGACTGCACAGAAGCTGGAATGCTGGTTCAGTGAATACAAAAAAATGTGGAGAAGTATCAGCAGGGAATCTGAATTGTACAGAGTTTCCCATGTGATATTCTGGCTTGCCGATTTCTTACGGGATATGAACAAAGAAGAAATATAGATTACTCCTTAGGAAAGCCGGAGAAGAAGTAATCCAAAGAAATGAGGAAAAGTGTGATAAGACTGGAATTAAATCATGGCTGGAAAATGAGACCCCTTGGAGAAATATTCCAGGAGGCTGTCGTTCCGGGCAGTGTCTATACAGACCTGCTTAGAAATGGAAACATGGAGGATCCATTTTTTAAGGACAACGAGATCCGTGCCAAGAAGCTAATGAATAAGGACTATGAATATGTGTGCCGGTTTGTGTTTGAACCGGAAGCATTTGAAGATTGTGAACGGATATTACTGCATTTTGATGGTTTGGATACCCTTGCCGATATCTATGTGAACAGCCAAAAGGCAGGAGCGGCATTCAGCATGCACCGGACATGGGAATATGAGGTGCAGGATATGCTGAAACCAGGAGAAAATGAACTCATGGTGGTTTTCCACTCACCACTTAAATTTTTGGCAGAGGCATATCAAAGATATGGGAACATAGGAAATGAAGATACGGTTGAGGGATTTATGCATCTGAGAAAGGCCCATTATATGTTTGGCTGGGACTGGGGCGCCTGCCTGCCCGATGCAGGAATTTTCCGCCCGGTTTCACTGATTGGAATCCATCATGCCAGAATTGATAATGTAAGAATACATCAGGAGCATGGAGCCGGCCAGGTCTTGTTAACGTTAAATGTGGAAGCAGAGATAAATGAGAAGAACGACAATTTCCAAAATACGAACAGAACGGCAGATAAGAATCTGGTGCGGGTAGAACCTTTTCATACAGAGCCTTCTCATACAGAGGGTCTGTATATGAAAGTTTTGATTACAGATCCAGATGGCAGAATTTTATGTGAAGAGACCGGAACGGATACCTTTACCATAAGTCAGCCCCGGCTATGGTGGCCAAATGGGATCGGAGAGCAGCCCCTTTATGATATTAAGGTACTGCTGTATCATAAGGATGAGCTATTAGATATCTGGCAGAAAAGAATAGGTCTGCGGACCATGACGGTACGCAGGGAGAAGGATCAGTGGGGAGAGAGCTTTGCCCATGAAATAAACGGCAGGACAATCTTTGCCATGGGGGCTGACTACATTCCGGAGGACCATCTGATCGGACGTACCACCCGCCAGCGTACTTACCGCTTACTAGAACAGTGCAGACTTGCTAACTTTAATTCGGTCCGCATCTGGGGCGGCGGGTATTACCCGGAAGACTGGTTTTTTGATGCCTGTGATGAAATGGGGCTGATCGTATGGGAGGATTTCATGTTTGCCTGCTCGGTCTATGAACTTACACCGGAGTTCGAAGACAACATCCGGGAAGAATTTATCACAAACATTAAGAGAATCCGGCACCATGCTTCCCTGGGGCTTTGGTGCGGGAATAATGAAATGGAGATGTTCGTGGAGCAGCGCTGCTGGGTGACAAAGCCTTCCGAAGTAAGGGACTATCTGTTTATGTATGAGAAACTCATCCCCGAAGTGTTAAAAGAGCATGATCCGGATACTTTTTACTGGCCTGCAAGCCCATCCTCTGGGGGCTCTTTTGACAAACCAAATGATCCGGACAGAGGGGACGTACACTATTGGGAAGTCTGGCATGGCAATAAACCATTTTCGGAATACCGCAAATATTATTTCCGCTATATCTCGGAGTTTGGATTTCAGTCAATTCCTTCCTTAAAAACCATGGAAGAGATTACCGATGATCCAAAAGATTTAAACCTGTTTTCTTATGTATGTGAGAAACATGAACGCAATAATGGTGGCAATGGGAAGATTGTGAAATATATGCAGCAGATGTATCTATATCCCACCAGCTTTTCCACTTTGATTTATGCATCCCAGCTTTTGCAGGCAGACGGCATCCGATATGGTGTGGAGCATTTCCGGAGAAACCGGGGCAGATGTATGGGAGCTGTATTCTGGCAGTTAAATGACTGCTGGCCGGTAATTTCCTGGTCCGCCATTGATTCATGCGGAAGATGGAAGGCTCTTATGTATTATGCGAAACGCTTCTTTGCACCCTGCATGATTTCCTGTGAGGAAGAGAGCTGGATGACCCAGGAAGCGGATATGAACCGCCAGCATTTCCATTTTGACAAGTCCATCCGGCTGAATGTAGCAAATGAGACCCTGTCGGAGCGCACGATAAAAGTACGCTGGGCACTTAGGAATTCAGATGCATCGGTTATTCGTCTGATGGAGGATACCATACAGGTGAAAGCAATGTCGGCTGTCTGGCTGGATAAAGTGGAACTGCCTGAGATTGATTATATGAATGAATATGTTAGCTATGAGGCAGAGGAAAACGGGGTGGTAATCTCGGAGGGAACCGTCATTTTCACTTACCCCAAATATTTCCGCTACCGGGACCCGGGGCTTGCCTTGCGGATAGAAGGAAATGAAATTGTTGTGACGGCAGATGCTTATGCAAAAAGTGTGGAGATTTTAAACGAAGAAGAGGATCTGGTGCTGTCTGACAATTATTTTGACATGAATGCAGGAGAAAGGAGAGTGACTGTCATAAGCGGCAGTACCAGCGGTCTGCGCGTCCGCAGCGTTTATGATATTCACTGAATCGGAAATTGGACAAACAAGTAATCGGCTATATTTATACGAACCATCTTCCCGAACTTACAGCAGAAGATGCAAAAATGCTTTCTATTTTAAACCTCGCCTTTGGTAAGATTGATAAGGGAAATGTAATCTGTGACCTTGCAGATTATCAGGAGTACCTTTTAAATATCAGAAAAGAAAGCCCGGAACTAAAAATGGTGCTCTCCGTTGGAGGCTGGGGAGCGGGAGGTTTTTCAGAAACAATGGCAACGGATGGGGGAAGAAAACAATTTGCTGCTTCCGCACGGGAGCTGGTAGAACGGTATCAACTGGATGGCGTCGATATTGACTGGGAGTATCCCTGTATAGGAATTAGCGGAATTAAAGCTTCCAGGGAAGATAAAGAAAATTTTACACTTATGCTAAAAGACCTGCGCCAAAGCCTGGATCAGATTAAAGACCGCAAATGCCTGGTAAATATCGCAGGGGGCGGTGGAAATTATTTTCTGCGGTGCACCAATATGCCCGAGGCTTCAAAATATCTGGATTATGTACAGATTATGACCTATGATCTGAGGGGCGGCTTTACTATTGAAACGGGACACCACACAAACCTGTATGACAACCGGGAAGATCTGCTGGATGTCAGCACAGACCGGGCAGTGCAGGCTTATCTGAAAGCCGGTGTGCCAAGGGAAAAGCTGGTGATCGGGGCAGCATTTTATTCCCGGATGTGGAAAGGGGTTCCGGATGCGAATCACGGATGGATGCAGATGGCGGAGTCTACCGGAGGCTATGGACCGGATTACGGAGAGCTTGCAGAACACTATATTAATAAAAATGGATTTAAACGTTATTGGGATGATGAGGCAAAGGCACCATGGCTGTTTAACGGTGATACCTTTATCAGCTACGAAGATGAGGAGTCCATCAGCCATAAGGCGGAATATGTAAAGGAACAGGGACTGGCAGGAATAATGTTTTGGGAATATGGCTGTGATTCCACGAAGACTCTGACCAGGGTGATCCGGGAGTCAATTTGCCGGGGACTGACCTGATCGGCTGAAGCAATAAGCAAAAGAAAGCGGAGGATATTATAATGGTTCCACAATGGTTTAAGGATGCGAAGCTTGGAATATTTATTCATTACGGCATTTATGCGGTTAACGGTATTGCGGAGTCCTGGTCTTTCTATAATAATCGGATTTCCTACGAGGATTATATGAAGCAGCTGGATGGATTTACGGCTTCTGCATTTGACGGGGAATACTGGGCAGATTTAATCGCAGGAAGCAAAGCGAAATATGCGGTGCTTACCACGAAACATCATGACGGTGTGGCACTGTTTGATACAAAATACAGTGATTTAAGCGTGGTAAAGAAAACGCCGGCAAAACGGGATATAGTGGCTGAATATGCCAAAGCAGTCCGAAAAAGGGGAATCCGTGTGGGGATGTATTATTCTCTGCTGGACTGGTCACATCCGGACTATGCTTCGGTCTATGAGGGAGGTGTGATACCGGAGGATCTGTCACAGGTAAATTCTTTTTCCAATCCGGTGGACGGAGTCCAGGACGAAGAAGCGTGGCAGCGGTTCCTGGATTTTAATAAAAACCAGCTCTCGGAAGTACTTGGGAATTACGGCACGGCAGATTTAATCTGGTTCGACGGAGACTGGGAAAGAAGCGCATCCCAGTGGGGGCTTCCGGAATTGAAAGATTATCTGAGAAGCTTTAATCCGGAGCTTGTGGTCAATTCCCGGTTATGCGGTTACGGAGACTATAAAACCCCGGAACAGGGGCTGCCCATTACAAGGCCCGAAGGTGCCTGGGAGTTCTGTACCACCATAAATGATTCCTGGGGATATGCCCCGGATGATGATCATTATAAGAGCCTGAATCAGATTATCCGTATGTTCTGTGACTGCATCAGCATGGGCGGAAATATGCTTCTGGATATTGGTCCCAGGGAAGATGGCACGGTGGATACCAGACAGGAAGAAATTCTTCTGGGACTGGGCAAATGGATCGGTGAGCACGAAGAGGCTGTATTTGGTACCGATGAAGGCATTATGATTCGCTATTATCCCGGTGGCAGTACGATGTCTAAGGATGGAGAAACGCTGTATTTATTTGTGCAGGATAAACCGAAGGAGAATATAAGCATCAAGGGCCTGTGCAATAAAATTAGGAAAGTCACAGTGCTTCATTCGGGAAAAGAGCTTGCGTATGACGTACACGGCGGTGTGCCCTGGTTTCAGATTCCGGGCATTACATGGATCTATATGGGAGAAAAGGATTGTCATGAGCAGGTTACGGTACTGAAGGTAGAATTAGAAGGTAAAGTGGAGATGTATGGGGGCAGCGGAGCGGTTGTGACGCATAATTGACAGAGTTGTGAAATAGTATATGGGATATTTATGAAATAAGGGGCTCATTGCAAAGCGATTTGTAATGGGCTCTTTTTATTGTATGCCCAAATGAAACTTTCTCCATAGGATTGTAATTTTATAATCTTCCTTTCACTTCATAAAAAAGAAAAAATATTTTTTATAATATACAATTGAAAAAATAATATCCTTTATATATAATAATAAATATACCGATGAAACGTGAAAAGAAAGACTGGATAAGGTATGGGTGGGAAAAAGGAGGTGTGAAGGCAACATGTAAGAATGAATAACTGTAAACCAGGGAGTGATTATGAAAAATGAAAAATAGACTATTTCAGATCAACTCCTGTAAAGAAGGGTGTTTGAAGGAGAGGTATTTGAATTATGATGAGATTTAAATGGAAAAAATTTTTTAGTATGCTGCTTGTATTTACGTTAGTAATTACTTCTGATGTACTGCCGGTTTTTGCACAGGGTGCCTCAGAAGATACTGCCGTGGAGGGGGAAATCATGACCCTGAAACCGGATATGACAGAAGGATCCTGGAATAAGTTTTCCTATACGGCTTACCAGGGAAAGGAGTGGACCGTCTTGGAGAACGAGGCATATATGGATCTGGGTTCTTCTGATGAACGGGCTGAAGAATGTTACTATGAAATCCCTTTTGTGGGAAATAAGGTGGAGATATACTCTAACAAAAGTCCCATGCATGGAAAAGTCCGGTTTTCTGTGGATGATGAAAATCCGGCAGTGGCTGATTTGTACAATGAGACACGCACAGAACCACAGTCCGTATATGCGGTAAGTGATCTGGAGGAAGGCATGCATGTACTGAAGGCGGTCACACTGAATGAAAGAACGGGAAATAAGATCGTAAATCAGACGGCATATGCACAGATTACCCATGCTCCTTATATACCGGAGGATATTGTACTGGCTGATTCCGAAATGCAGATGACCGAAGATGAGACAAGGCAGATCAGCTATACAGTCATACCGGAATATGCACAAGCTGTAGATCTTGTATATGAAAGTATGGATACGGAGATAGCGGAGGTATCGGAGAAGGGCATGATAACTGCCCGGTCAGAAGGAAAAACAACGATCCGAATCATCAGAGAAGAATCCGGTATTGCAAAAGAAATAGCGGTGACAGTGGCTGCAGGGGTGCGCCAGCTGGGAGGATCAATTGTGGATACCAATACCCAGTATACCCAGGACCGCTATGAAGAGCTGCTGGACAGGCATACTATGTCGGGGAGTCTGACAGCGTGGAAAAATGATAAGGCGGTGAGCGAACTGGCGCTGGTATCCATTGGATGCAGTTTAAAAAATGTGGCAGTTACCGCCAGTGATCTGACGAATGGTAATGACGTCATTTCTGGAGATTTAGTAAAAACTGTTTTTGTAAAATCCACGAAAGCCTATAACGGACCCTATCTGGGATATGGCAGCAAAGACCGTCCGGTTCCTGAGCCTACCGGTGATAACCGCAGTGAATCCTCGGATATCCTGTATCAGTCAGAACCGGTTGATATGCCATTTAACAGTGTACAGCCTGTATGGGTAACGTTTTCTATTCCAAAAGACCAGGCTGCGGGAACTTACACCGGAACGTTGTCCGTAACAGCAGATGGAATTGAAGAGCCTCTGTTATTCCAATATAAAATAGAGGTTCAGGATGTGCAGCTGCCGGATTCGGAGGAATTTAAGAATGGATTTGACATTGAGTTATGGCAGTATCCTTACAGCAGTGCAGAATATTATGGAGTAGAGCCTTTTTCTCCGGAACATTTTAAGATCCTGGAATCCGCCATGTTGAAATATAAGGAAATAGGCGGTCATGCAATCACGGCTTCTATTGTAGAGGAGGCATGGGACGGGCAGACATACAGTGCAAATGAAGTGCATTATCCCTCTATGATCAAATGGACCAGAAATAGCGATGGCAGCTTCCAGTATGATTATACGGATTTTGACAAGTGGATATCTTTTAATAAGAGTCTTGGTATTGGGGATAAAATAGTGCTTTACAGTATTGCTCCCTGGCACAATTCCTTTGCTTACTGGGAAGATGGAACCTTAATCTATGAGCCTTTTACCCCGGGGAGCAGCCGGTATACACAGGTTTGGCGGGACTTCCTGCAAAAGCTTACGGAACATCTGATGGAAAAAGGATGGTTTGATGAATCTTATATAGGAATTGATGAACGGGGATTTAGCAAAGAAGCATTTGATCTGATTGAATCGGTTAAGAATATTCATGGTGAATCCTTCAAGACGGCAGGAGCCATGGATCATTTTGCAGACAAAAAAGAACTGGCACTGCGTGTGACAGACTTAAATGTAGGCGACAGTGCGGCACAGGCTGGCGCTGCAGAATTTGCAGAGCTTTTAAAGGAAAGAGAAGCGAAAGGATTCCGGACAACACTTTATTCCTGTACAGAACACACGCCTGGAAATTATGCCCTGAGTGCACCGGCAGAGAGTTACTGGTCCATGATGAATGCCGGAAAGATGGGGACTGCCGGATTTCTGCGCTGGGCTTATGATGCATGGGTTGCGGATCCCCTAAATGATGTGACCCATAATGCTTTTGAACCAGGTGACTGCTTCCTTTATTATCCGGACGAAAAAGATGCCCCGGAACCAGTTGGAAAAAGTTCGGTGCGCCTGGAGAAGATGGCAGAAGGCGTGCGGGATGTAAACAAATTAATGCTGATAGAACGGGAGATCCCCTCGCTGAAAGAAGATATCGATGCCTTATATGGTGCAGTCAGCACCACGGCGGCAAATGGAAGAACTTATTTAAGCCCGGAAAAGATTGCATTTCTGTCAGCAGAGATGGAAACTTTCAAAGAAGGCGTGGCCGAAATTACCGAAAAGTATCTCACTTTGAAGGAAGAGGGAACGGATCAGGTAGAATCCGTGACGATTGAGGAAGGCAGTGACGTGTTACTGTCTATAGGCGGGACACTGCAGCTTCATGGGGTTATTCTTCCTGACAATGTGATCCATAAGAAATTGAATTGGACCTCCTCTGATGATGAGGTGGTATCCGTATCTGAACAGGGGATTTTGACGGGGAAAAAGACAGGTAGAGCTGTAATTACCGCAGTTTCTGAACAAGATCCCTCCAAGAGTGCCGAGATTACTGCAACGGTAACCGGAATCACTATTGAAGAGGGGGCAAAGACTGCTTACTATTCCTTTGACTCTATGGAAAATAATGTGGTAAAGGATGAATGGGGAAACAGAGACGGCGTCAACCAGGGAGCGGTACTTTCACCGGGCAGGTCGGAAAAAGCGCTGACGATTACAGAGGCTGAAAAATCGGTTCGTTTACAGGGAAATTCCGGCCTTTCTGATACCTGGACGGTAGGTTACTGGGTGATGAACAGCACAAAAGATCCTGAACGCAACTCGGTTATCATGAGTAACGACGGTAATTATTCTTTTGATGTGCGGCTGGCGGATAACAGAGAGAAAGCGGGCGTACATGTGGGAACGGGAAGCGGAGATGTACTGACATTTAATTATGTATTTCCAACCGATACCTGGGTTCATGTGGTGTGGACACAGGATAAAATAAATGGGCTTTCCATGTATATTAACGGTACCTTGATACAGACAAATGCATGGACCGTCAACCACGAATTCCCATGCCCGGTGGATATCATCGGAGGAAACGGGTTTATTGGAAAAATAGATGAACTGAAGATATTTAACAGAGTACTGTCAACAGAAGAAATCGTTTCCATTATGCAGACGAAGGGGTTGAACATTCAGGAAACCTATAAAGAGCTAAACGTAGGAGAGCATTTTTCCATACAGACAAATCTGATCAGTGATCAGGATGATAAGTCCATCGTGTATACTTCCAGTGATCCGGAGACAGCATCGGTAGATGAAAAAGGGCTGGTTACCGCACATAAAAAGGGCAGTGTTACCATAACTGTGGAAAACCAGGCTTCTGGATACCGGGATTTGGTAACGGTAGTGATTACGAAAAAATTAGCCATCTCAAATAAACTTCCGGTCTATGAACTGGATGAAAAATACCTGTCCGATATTGATAAAGATCCGGGAGGACCACGTCAGTATTTAGGACAGCCGGATATGGTGATGCTGGATGATAACCAGACACTGGTTACCTCCTATCCGGTTGGACACGGAAAAGGCCCTCTGGTCCTGAAGATCAGCTATGATGCCGGGGAAACATGGGTAGAAAAAAAGACTCCGGAATCCTTCAGAGGTTCACAGGAGACGCCAACCATGTACAAAATACACCTGAAGGACGGAACTCAGAGGCTGATGCTGATTACGGCGTGTCCCGGCTGGGGCCAGGATCTGGAAGGCAATGCTACCGGGTGGAATACGTCCTATTCTGATGACGGGGGTGAGACATGGACAGAGTATAAGCATTGGTATACCAATCATATGGATGGCACGCCGAACAAATCCATTGTGGCAATGGCAAGCCTGATCCAGTTAAAAGACAGCAATGGAAAGGATATACAGAAATGGATGGGCGTGTACCACAATTATGATTATGTCAATTACAAGACATATCTCACATTTGATGAAAACGGAGAGGAACAATGGAGCGAGCCGGAGCCTTATCTGAGTGAATACCGTTCTATAGAGAGCGGGTATCAGATGTGTGAGATCGGCATGTTCCGTTCGCCCGACGGAAAACGGATTGTAGGTCTTGCCAGAAGCCAGTCTCACAATAATCCGGCAACATTGATTTATTCAGAGGATGAAGGGGAGACATGGAGCAAGCCCATGGATCTGCCGGGTTCTCTGGCTGGAGAGCGGCATAAAGCCATTTATGATCCGGTGAGCGGAAGGCTTCTGATTACATTCCGTGAAATTAATTACGATCTTAACGGCAATGGAAAGTTTGACGGAGGAAACGACTGGAAAGCAGGTGACTGGGCAGCATGGGTTGGTACTTACGAGGACCTGATGGAACAAAACGAAGGGCAGTACCGGATATTGATTGATGAAGACTGGGCAAATAATGCGAAATCGGGTGATACGGGATATGCGGGAATTGTGGTCCAGCCCGACGGTACCTTTATCATGGATTCTTACGGGCATTGGGATAAAGCCTTTTCCGAGAGCTGGCAGGGGGGCGTGACAACCGATCTCTGCTATATCAGACAGGCGAAATTTAAGCTCAGTGATATGGATAAAGCTGCTGGAATAGTTGATAAAACGGCACTTCGACAAGCCATATCCGATGCAGAAAAGATCACAGGGCAAGAGGATTATACGGAAGAGACCTGGAGTGTATTTCAGGATGCACTGAAAAAGGCAAGGGAAGCAGAAAGCAATCAGAATATTACACAGGATGGGGTAGATGCTGCCAGGGAAAATCTTATAAAAGCCCAGAGGGATCTGAAGAAGAAACCCGATAAGCCTGATCCAGAGCCTACACCGGATCCAAAACCAGATCCAAAACCAGAACCCACACCAGATCCAAAACCGGACCCGGCACCACAGCCTAAGCCAGAGCCGGCACCACAGCCTAAGCCAGAGCCAACACCCCAACCCAAGCCTGATCCCCAGCCAGTTAAGCTTGTAGTACCGGTGTTGAAAAAAGTAGAATCCGGAAGTTATGAAAAGTTAAGGTTAAACTGGTCCCGGGTTCCCGGAGCGGATGGCTATCGCATATACCGATCTGCAAAAAAGAACGGCAGCTATAGTAAGATTGCCACGGTGAAGGGCGGTAATAAAACTTCTTATGTCAATGGAAAGCTGTTGACCGGCAAGAAATATTATTATAAGGTGCGGGCTTATGCCAAGCACAATGGCAGAACCATGCAAAGTAAATATTCAAAGGTGAAGTCCGGGAAACCGGTACCTGCAAAAGCAGTGATCTCTTCGGTTACCAATCTTTCCGGTAGAAAACTGAAACTGCAGTGGAAGAAAGTGAGCGGTGCACACGGCTATGAGATCAGGCGTGCCGTCAAAAAAAATGGAACTTATCATAAAATAGCAACCATTAAAAAAGGCAGGACATTCACCTATAAAGATAGTAAATTAACAAAAAAGAAAACATATTATTATAAAGTTCGTGCTTACCGTAAGGCGGGGAACAAGAAAATCTATGGTCCGTATTCAACGGTTAAGTACCGCAAGGTAATGAAATAATTACGGATGCAGGCATAATATACTTTTTAAATACAGTTGTGTGAGACACCCCAACGTCATGGTTTGGCGCTGGGGTATGCCTCATCTGCATTGCAATTCCATATTTTTTAATCCCGATACAAGGAACGAAGGAGCTTAATTTCATCTGCGTGTCCATCCAGATCCGTTGGTGTCTCCAGTATAAAAGTAAGATGGCGCAGCAATGGATGATTCAGGATCTCAACGATGGAATTCAGTCCGATGTATCCATCTCCGATTAATGCGTGACGATCCTTGCGGCTTCCCGGAGGATTCTGGCTGTCGTTAATATGAAACGCATGAAGATATCCAAGTCCGATAATCCGGTCAAATTCATCCAGCACCCCATCCAGGTTATGGACAATATCATAACCGGAGTCCGAGAGGTGGCAGGCATCGAAACAGACCCCAATCTGTTCCTGCAGATCAACCTGGTCAATGATTGCGCGCAGTTCCTGAAAGGTTCTGCCTACTTCCGTTCCTTTCCCGGACATGGTTTCCAAAAGGACCATGGTGGGCTGGCCCGGCTGTAACTCCCTGTTTAACATGGAAGCAATGAAGGAAACCGCTGTATCCATATCCTGACCCAGATGGCTTCTGGGATGAAAGTTATAATAATTGCCGGGAAGCTGTTTCATAAGCAACAGGTCATCATGGAACATCTCCTGAGCCAAGTCCCGGACATGTGCATTCGAGGAACAGGGATTTAAGGTATAGGGAGCATGGGCAACAATTGGATCAAAGTGATGTTCCGCCAGAAAATTCCGCAGGCCATTCACATCCTCCTGATTCATGGCTTTCGCCCGTGTGCCCCTGGGATTTCGCAGGAAGAACTGAAATGTGTTGGCATCTATTTTTAAGGCATCTTTGCCAAGGTGTAAAAATCCTTTTGCAGAGGACAGGTGTGACCCGATATTTAGCATAAATCCCCTTTCTCCGTAAATCTTATATTTTTATTTATTATATTCTTTCTAAATTGAATTATTCGGATTTGGTACAAGAGCGTGTTTGAAAATTCATTCCCGCTATTTACCAGTAAGTAATTAAGCATTCACTATAGTACTAGAAAAGTCCGACTAGCAGAATGAAGAATTGAAATTTTAAACAGGCTCTTGTATAATAGGAATACAAATGTTACAAGGAGAGCTTTCATGGCAAATTTTAAATATTCCCAGGTTGCAGACTGGCTTAAGAATGAAATATATTCCGGAAATTATCCGGGTGGGGTGAAAATACCGGGAGAGGAAGAATTATGTGTAAAGTTCTCGGTTAGCCGCCAGACTGCCCGGCAGGCGATCAAGGTACTGGAAAATCAAGGATTGTTGTATAAAGTACAGGGCAGCGGTACCTATGTAACCAGGAAGATTCAGGGACCTCCTTTACGAAGTGAAGGGAAGGAGCGCAGATGCATAGGCGTGCTTGTAAACAGCACCGGGGATTATCTTTTTCCTTTTCTGATACAGGGAATTCACGATGGGTTACATCAGAGGGGCTATGGAATGCAGCTTTTTTTATCCTCCCAGCAGATCCTGTTGGAAGAACAGTTTCTGCACACCATTCTGGATGGGGGAGTGCAGGGAGTTATTATGGAGCCGGTAAAGTCTGCACTGCCCGTGATTAATGACGGATTGTATGAAAAACTGACTTCTCAGCTGCCGGTAGTGTTTACCCAGCCGCTGCATACGCCCTATCCGGCTTCTGCCGTCACCGTTGATGACAGATGGGGAGGAGAACTGCTGGTAAAACATCTGGTTGATAAGGGGCACCGGAATATCGGAGCAATCTGTAAGATGGATGAGCAGACTGGTATGAGACGATATGAAGGTTATATGCGCGCATTGCTGAATTTGAAACTGACGGTGAATAATGAGCGGGTAATCTGGTATACCAGTGAGACGGAAAATGAAATATTTGCAGGGGAACAGGGACACAGGCTCTGGGAAAAAATAAAGGATTGTACCGCAGTGGTATGCCATAATGACCGGGTTGCTTTTTATCTGATGCGGTTTTTAGAGGACAGAGGAATCCGGGTTCCGGAGGATATGGCGGTGACTGGATTTGATGATACGGAATATGCCGGCATGGGCAAACAGATCACAACGATAATTCATCCCAAGGAAGTGTTTGGCAGAAAAGCCGCCGAGATTGTACTGAAAATGATAGAAGAGCCTGGTTATCGGGAGGATTATTGCTTTTCAGCTGTTTTGAAACCGGGAAAAAGTACCTGACAACGGGTCAATAAATGGAGGAAATATGACGATAGAAGAGATTTTAAGAGACTGTGCAGGAAAGAATGGAGCATATATAGCCATTCCAGGTGAGGATGATCCGGTTGGCATAAAAAGCAGTGATTTCGTTAAAATAAAAGTAGGAAGTGATAAAGCAGCGGACGTTTTAAACAGTATCCTGCAAAGGTTTGAGGACAAAAGAATCTGTGTGGTTGGGACAAGCGGCTGCGGGAAAACTTCCTTTGCCAGTTATATTGGAAGTTGTGTTAACATGGCGGAAGCGATATGCTATTTATTGTCAGAGGAAGAGATGGAGCAGGTTATGCAGGCACCCTGGACACCGGAAACAGGGGAGGCAATGGACAGACTGGTTAAAAGCAAGATTAAGACCCAGGCGGGATTTCCCATTTTCGGAACCGTGGTTATGGAAAGCGATTTTGTGGTCTATTTAAATATCTCAAATGGAATGTTGATGGCAAGGTGTGAGGAACAGGGTGTGTCCTTTGAAGATGCCATTCAATTAAAAGAGAAGATTGAGAGGGACTTAAAAGGTCTTGAGAATGTAATAGAAATCTGTTATTAAAAGTCTACAGCCCCTGGCTTTGTTATAGGAAGCCAGGGGTTGCATTTTTTTCTTTTTTTATTTGGACGGATTCAAACATGTTCCAGCCAATCAAGGGCATACTGCGCATAGAAACGGCTGCCGTTTTCCAGCGCATTTTCATCCAATCGGCCGGGGAGCATTGGTTCAGGCAAGGGTTATTTTCGACTCAATGCAGGAATTCCCAGAAGTCAGTTGGGGCAAGCATTGAAACGAATCGAATCAGCATTGAAGCATTGAAGGAAAACGGGTATTTACGAAACACGGGCTTTGGTTTCATTCAGTAAAGTAAAACCTAAAATAAGTATGCCTCCCAATATCTGCGTCAAACTGATGGTTTCACCCAGAAAAGATACGGATACAATAATCGCTGCCAGCGGATCAGTATAGCTTAAAATTGCTGCTTCCTGTCCTTTTAAATCTTTTAAAGAAGAAAAATAGAGGCAGTATGTAATTCCGGTATGTACGACGCCGACAATCATCAAATTCACGGTTCCAAAGGTTCCGGCTGCAGACAAATGAATCCCGTCTGTAAGGCAGACATAAGGAAAAAGAATGATAATTGCTGCAAAAAACTGAATCAGAGTGCGGTCAATCCCGGTTACATTTTTAATCAGTTTATTTAATATAATCACAGTGGCATAGAGCACTGCGGCGCTAAGCCCAAAGCAGATTCCTATAAAATGATTGCTGCCCGGTAAAAGCTTCCCCGGGTCAATAACAAACACCAGACCAAGCGTTGACATTACAAAACATATAATTTGCCTGAGACTTAGTTTTTCACGAAATAATATGGGGCATACCGCCATAACAATTACCGGAGCAAAATAATAACTCAGGGTAGCAATAGACACCGTTGTATAGCGATAGGACTGGAACAAAAAGATCCAGTTAAATCCCATTGCAGCTCCGGAGAAAAACAGCAGCAGAAGATCCTTCCTAATTTCTGCAAAGGGGATCTTTTCTTTTTTTACAAATTTATACAGCGAAATAGAAAAAGCTGCGATGACAGCACGGAAAAGGGCTATTTCTCCGGAAGACAGAGGGATATTTTTAATAAAAATACCCAGCGTTCCAAAAACAGCCATGGATAGGATAATTTTAAATTTTGCCGACATGATAATAGCTCCTTATGTAGTGTGGCGCTGTGACAAGTCACTGAATAAAAGTATATGGTATTTTAACATAGAATGATAAGAATTTCCAGTTGTATATAGTCATTTGTCAGATGTCAATATGTGATTTTTCTATAAAAGAGCATAAAAAAACAGCCCTGACAATCAGTGTCGGCTATTAGGGAGTACTTCGCAGCGTGTGGGGGCTGCGAAGTGTGAGTTATGAAATATATTAGCTGTTCGCTAATACAATAGTACTTTAGCACATTTTGGCAAATAATGCAATTCAAATTTACAAAATTTTTTAACAATTTTTGGTAAAGTGATTTTTACCAACCGGGTATAGCCCAGACGTGGGATCTGGGCTATGAGTCAAATATATTATCATAGTTGATAATACACTTTTAGTATATTATGGATGGTGGGTTTTGTCAAATTTTTTCTTATATTGTTTTTTGTGAAATCAATCAATTGCTGCTCGTGTTTTAACTATAAATGCTTCTGATTTTTTATCAAATATTCCGGCAGGTGGGATCGTTTCGTATTACTTTAGCTAATTCCCAACCCTCCAAGTAAAACAAAAACACCGCCAACCCCTCCAACTACAAGGAATCAACGGTATTCTCACATTTTCCATATCCTGCGGATAACAGGACTTGAACCTGCACGGTCTCCCACCAGAACCTAAATCTGGCGCGTCTGCCAATTCCGCCATATCCGCATATTATTAAGAACATATTGCTTAAGAATATATTACTTAACAACCTTTGGTATTATAACCTGATCTGACAGGATTCGTCAAGATATTTTTTTATATTATCGGAAAAATTTTAACCAAATTTTAAATACTCATTGACACTCCCAAATTCATATGGTATATATACAATAGAACAAACAGATGCTATCCTTCCAAAGAGGTATGGTCTGTGAAAGGAATTCATTATGATTATGATAAGTAATAAAATCGTAAAGCTAGTCGAGAAGCTTAACTCTGTACAACTGGAAATGAAAACGGTGAAGCATTGTGCAGAGGTTAATCAGAGGGTTTAAACCCGGTTCTTCATCGGCGGATAAAGTTTAGCAAGGTGTAGCTTTTGGCTATGCTTAGTTTGCGTACTTATTTGCCGGCAGAAGACAGAAATGATAGATTTGGCCAGGGACATTTTGCTTTGTCCTTGGCCTTTTGTTTTGCAGAAAAATAGTTTGTCGACAAAACAGAGGGTCCGTACCTTACAGGTGCAGTCTCTCTGTTTTTTTGTATTTATTAATTAGAAAAGAGCACAAGGGTAATTGGCTTTGGTGCGGTAATCAAGTTTTTTGCATTTATTAATTTAGAAAAGAGGAATGGATATGAGTTTATTAGACGTTACAGAATTAACACACAGTTTTGCAGAAAAAGCATTGTATCAGAATGCGGAGTTTCACTTATTTAAAGGGGAACACATTGGAGTTGTGGGACAGAATGGGGCCGGAAAAAGTACCCTGATCAGTATTTTGCTGGGTGAGATTGTGCCTGACCAGGGAGAAGTAAAGTGGCAGTCTGGGATTCAGATTGGCCACCTTGACCAGTATGCGGTGATCAGGCAGGATATGACTATAGTGGAGTATCTTCAGACGGCGTTTGCAGAGCTCTATGCCATGGAAGAAAAAATGGAGAGGCTGTATCAGGAAGGGGCAGAAGAGGATAAGGAAGAGCTGCTGATCCGGGCAGGAAGGTATCAGGAGCAGCTGGTTACAGCAGAATTTTATGAAATTGGAAGTAAAATTGGCAAAGTGGCTACGGGACTTGGACTGGATGCCATCGGACTGGATCAGCAGCTGGAAAAGCTGAGCGGGGGACAGCGGGCCAAGGTAATTTTGGCAAAATTATTGTTAGCTAAGCCGGAGGTTCTTCTTTTGGATGAGCCGACTAACTTTCTGGATAAAGAGCATGTGGATTGGCTGTCTGAGTTTCTGTGCAGCTTTGAAGGGGCATATGTGGTGGTATCCCATGATTTTGAATTTTTAGAGAAAGTAACTACGGGAATTCTAGATATAGAATTTGGTACAGTGCGTAAATACAATGGAAGCTACCTGAAGTTCCTGGATCAGAAGGTACATCTCAGAGAGGATTATATCCGTCAGTATCATGCACAGCAGCGGAAAATTGAAAAGACGGAAGCGTATATCCGAAAAAATAAAGCCGGAGTAAATGCAAAAATGGCAAGGGGGAGGCAGAAACAACTGGACCGTCTGGAGCGTATTGCACCGCCCAACTTTACTACTAAGCCTGTGATACAGTTTCAGGAGACGGAGATCTCTCCTGGCAAGGCGCTTACGGTTTCCAATCTGGAAATCGGATATTATTATCCGCTGTTGTCTAAAATCAGTTTTGTTGTCAACGGTGGACAGAAGCTTGTAATTACCGGATTTAACGGAATCGGCAAATCCACGCTGTTAAAGACATTGATTGGAAAAATACCTAAATTAGCAGGCGGTTTCAAGTTTTTAGACCAGGTAAAGATTGGATATTATGAACAGGATCTGCGGTGGGAAGATCCAAACAGAACCCCGCTTCAGATTATTTCAGATCGGTATCCGTCAATGAAAAATAAAGAAGTTCGTAAGGCACTGGCACGTTGTGGAGTAAAAGAAGAACATGTGCTTAGGGGGATTGAATCTTTAAGCGGCGGTGAGCAGTCTAAGGTTAAGCTTTGCAGACTTCTCCTATCCCCGTGTAATTTTCTGATTATGGATGAACCAACAAACCATCTGGATCAGGATGCCAAAGAAGCGCTGAAAGTAGCCCTGATGAAATTTGAAGGAAGTGTCATTCTGGTTTCCCATGAGGAAAAATTTTACAGGGGATGGACCGATAAAATACTGGATATTGAAAAAGAGATTTTGTGAAAAAGAATGTCCCATTTACAGGTAAGTATGTTATAATTAGTAGGCATATGGCAGACTATAAAAGCGGATATTTTAAGGAGAAGGCATAAATGGCGAAGTGGGATTCTGAACGTATTGTAGATAATATGGATGCATTTGTCTATGCGGTACGTTGTGATACACATCAGTTTTTATATACAAATAGGGTGTTAAGGGAGAAATTTCCGAATTTACAAAAGGATATCACCTGCCATAAATTATTTTTTGGCAGTGAAGAGGTCTGCAGCGATTGTCCGGCGGAGAAAATCGGGCATGGAAAGAAGAATGTACGGTCTGTTATGTGGATGGAAAACCTGCAGCAGTGGCTTCAGCTGGATTATAGTGATTATCAGGATGAAGAACTGGGAAAGTGCGTTATATGTACCGGTGTTGATATTACCAGTGTAAAAGAGTCTGTCCGCATGACCAGGACCGTTCTGGATGGGATTCATGCGGCGGCATATACGGTCAGGATGGAAGACTTCAGGATCAGTTTTATCAATCAGGAACTGCGCAATATGCTGCCGGATATTCAGGAAAATGATTACTGTTATCAGGCACTTTGGGATAATCAGAAACCCTGCAGCCATTGCCCGATACCCCATCTGAATGCGGATAATCCCAGCTGGAAAATGGAGATATATAATGAAAAATTGAAAAAACATCTGAGTATTGACAGTGTAAGAGTAATTGGATCTGATGCAAAGCCGGTGGCTATTTTTACTGGTTACGATATTTCCAAACGCATAGTTTATGAAAATCAGCTGAAAGCTGCGGTAGTTAATGATATGCAGCTAGGGATTAAAAACAGGACGGCATTTATGGAAGATCTGTCTTTCATGTTCCGAAAAGGAGAAAGTGGCTGTGTCTGTATTTTAAATATGAAAAATTTTAATAATTATAATCTTGTCTTTGGAAGGCATAAGGGGGACGAACTTCTGAAATTGTTAGTGAAGAGATGTGCTGACATATTCCCGGTGGAACAGTTATACCGTGTCGGTGGAGCGAAATTTGCATTTCTGGCATCCTGTGAGCGGCAATGTGAAGTGATCCGGGAGAAAATTGTCAGTGCTGTTCATAGTGAGGCACATAAAACAAGTCAGAATTTCCGGCTGTTTATAGATGTAGTTTTAATCGAGTTTCCTCAATATGCATGGAATCCTGAAATGGTGATACATAATGCGGAGTACATGCTGTCTAAGGCAAAGAAAACGGAGTCCAGCGAAGTACTGTATTTTAGAAAATCGGAACAGTTGCAATTGGAGAGAAAGAACCTGATTGCAGGAGTTATTCGTGAAAAGGCGGCAGAAAGATCTTTTGAAGTATTTTATCAGCCTATTTATGGGGTAGAATCTGGCAGATATACAAAGTGTGAAGCACTTTTAAGGATGAAGGATCAAAAGCTGGGCTGGATTCCGCCGACAGAATTTATCCCCATCGCAGAGCAGAGCGGGTTGATTAATCAGCTTGGGGCGTTTGTTTTAGAAGCAGCATGTAAGATGATTGCCCACAGGGCAAAAAGGAAGCTTTTGCCTATACAGATTAATGTGAATGTGTCTACGGTGCAATTTTCCAAAAGCACCTTTTATGACGATGTGACACATGTAATTCAAAAATATCATATAGATCCTTCACTGATCCAGCTGGAAGTTACCGAGAGCATTATTATTAATTCTTTTGAATATATCATAAATATTATGCGGCGGTTAATCGAGTTTGGAGTATCCTTTGCCATTGATGATTTTGGAACGGGGTATTCCAGCCTGAGCTATATCGGAACCCTTCCGGTAGAAAGCATTAAATTAGACAAAAGTTTTGTAGATAAGATAGCAGAATCAGAAGTTTATCTTCTGATTGTGAAAAATGTAATAGAAATTGCAAGGGGATTGCAGTTTCAAATTGTGGCAGAAGGAGTGGAAAGCAGAAAACAATATGAGATATTGAAGCGCCTGGATTGTGATTATATTCAGGGTTATTATTTTTCCACTCCTCTGCCGCCTGAAGAATTTGAACAGTTTTTAGAGAACGAAACGGTTCATGTGTAAATTCGTGAAATGTTTTGTAATAAAGAACATTTTATTATAAGGTCATTTTTATTTTAAAAGCTCCTTATATTCCGGATGTTTGGAAAACCAGTGCTGAGCGTAGGAGCAGGTGAGCACCGCTTTTTTCTTTTCACAGCGGAGGTGTTCCGCAAGAGCCAGCATAAGCTGGCCGGCAATGCCCTGGCCCTGAAGGGATTCATCAACGAAGGTATGATTTACCTCAACGGTATTTTCGTCTATATCAGGAAAAGTTACTTCTGCCAGCATCTTCTGATTGGCGGCATTGTGTAAGGAAATTTGATTTTTCTGAAACGTAAAGTTCATGATAATTACACTCCTTTCCAGATCATGCTGGATCATCTGCCCTGGTTGCAGCCCACTGTGCCTCTGCTTTAAAGGTGCACATCAGGCACAAAAATCAGGCACTTTATGCAAAGTCATTATGCAATGCCATATTTGCAGAAAGTATGATCAAACACGCTCTTGAGATCAATGTTTGTAAATCAAAGGTATCAATATTATGTACAGAAGTTTAGCATAGAATACATGGAAAAGCAACAAGGTGGAGATAGATATGTTAAAAAAGAAAGCGATCATTTTTTGGGGAATACTGATTATTTTATTTCAGTTCCCGGTTACGGTTTATGCGTCCCAGAATGTGGACAGGGGAGTGGATTATATCAAAGGACGTCCACTCACAGAAGCTGAAATCCAGGTTCAAAGGGAGATGGAGCCAGAATTAAAGGAACTGGCGCCTTACAATATACCGGAGAGCGAAAGTGCTGCGGCGCCCAGAGCAAGAATGGCGCTTCCAACAGCTTATGATTCCAGAAATAGGGGATATATCACTTCGGTAAAAGATCAGAATCCATGGGGAGCCTGCTGGGCATTTGCATTCCAGGGAACGCTGGAAGCTTCCTTAATAAAAGATGGGTGGAGTGCCGGACTGGATTTATCTGAACAGCACCTGGGATACTTTACCTTTTACCGGACGGCAGATTTATTTGGGAACACGGCAGGCGATCAGGTACAGATTTACCTCAGGCAGAATGTGGACAAGGGGTATCTGGATTTTGGCGGAAATGCTCAGTGGGCTGTGATGGCTATGAGCAGCTGGACAGGTGCGGCGGATGAATCGGTATCGGTTTATCCAAGAAATACGGCATCCATCCGCCCATTAAATAATGCCGTTGCCTATCAGGATAAAGTGCATTTGCAAAATGCAAAATGGGTTGGGACGAAGGATCGGATAACCATGAAGCAATGGATATTAAATTATGGCGCATCTTATATTTCAATGGTATACGAGGCACCATTTTTTAACCGCAATACTGCTGCCTATAACTATCAGGGATACGGGAACATGAATCATGCCGTTACTCTGGTAGGCTGGGATGATACCTACAGCAAGGATAATTTTCCGGAGGGTTGCAAACCAATCAATAACGGAGCCTGGCTGGCGAAAAACAGTTACGGCAGTGCCTGGGGAGATCGGGGATATTTCTGGATTTCCTATGAAGACAATTATTTAAATCGCAGCGATTCTTACGCATTTGTAATGGAAGGGGAAGCGGCGGATAATTACGATCACATTTATCAGTATGACGGTACCATATACGATGGCTATGTAAGGATACAAAATGGCTACAGCGCCGGCAATATTTATCAGACAGCTTCTGCAAATGCCAACGGAGAGATTCTGGAAGCAGTCTCTTTTATGAGTGAGACACCGAATCTTTCTTATAAAATACAGATCTATCGAAACGTCAGAGATCAAACAAATCCTGTAAGCGGCGTCCCGGTTTTTACCAGCGAGCAAACCGGTAATGTTTCTTATTCCGGTTATTATACCATTCCTCTGAATGAAAAAGTACATTTGGATAAAGGGGAAAGATTCTCTGTGGTCATAACATTTACCAATCGAAGCGGGACGAATGTACTCCTGCATATTGATAAGTCGGATACAAGATATAGTGATATGCATATCACGAACCATACAGAAGCCGGGCAGAGCTTCGTGGGCAATAAGAACGGAAATGTCTGGTATGATGGGGATCAGCAAGGATACAGCGTTCGGATGAAGGCGTTTACTTCTAAGGCCGCAGTTCCAAATCCCAGACCGAGAGTCACATTACTGGAGAGAATCAACTTAAATAAAACCAATCTCACCATAAATAAAAATGGAACATCCACACTGCGGGTATCATATTCACCGGAAGATACAACCGTTGATAAAAGAGTAACCTGGACTTCCAAGGACAGTAAAATAGCAGCCGTGGACAAAAATGGAAAAGTATTGGGGCTGCGCGCAGGAAGCACGGTAATTACTGCAAGAGTGGGGAATTTAACTGCTAAATGTAAGGTTACCGTAAAATCCCCTCTGAACAGGATTGCTTTGACAAAACAAAAACTTACCCTTGCACCGAAGATGACCAGTAAGATAAAAGTAATCTTTTATCCATCGGATACAACAGATTCCAGAAAGATTACATGGAGCAGCAGTAATAAAAAAGTAGCGACAGTTAAAAATGGTGTGATTACTGCAGTAGGAGTTGGGGAAGCAGAGATCAAGGCGAAAGTCGGGAAGAAAAAAAGTGCTGCTTGCAAGGTATCGGTTAAGAAACCGAAAGTCAGCCTGAACAGGTCCTCCACGGTGCTCTATACCGGTGGGAAAACGAGCGTTATTTTAAAAGCAGATATCCGTGGAGCCAGCAATAAAATCAGCTGGAGCAGCAGTGACAGCCGGATCGCCAAGGTGGATAAAAAGGGAAAGGTGACGGCAGTCCGAAAAGGTACCGCATTTATTACGGCGACAGCAAACAAAGTAAAGAAAACCTGTAAAATAACCGTAAGGGAACCCTCCCTCAAATTACGCCATACGGCAGTACGCTTAAAGAAGAATAAAACTTATGCGATCAAAGCAAATGCAGTACCTAAAGGAAAAATCACTTATAAATCCGCAAGACCTAAAGTGGCGTCCGTAAACAGGAAGGGCATCGTGACCGGACTTCGTCAGGGAAACACAAACATTACGGTAAAATGCAACGGTATTAAAAGAGTAATAAAAATCACTGTAAAATAACCGGCAGCAGCTGATCATAATTTACAGAGAAAGTAGATGTGGCAAAATGATAAATAAGACAGTTGATTATGCGCAATATGACATACTTCCTGCAGGAGTCTGTGAGTTTCTGGGAGACGAGGCGCTGTCTTTGACCTATGTAAATACCTTTTTTCATACAATGTTAGGATATGAGGAGCGGCAGGATCTGCCTTCTGCAATGAAGGAACTGGTGTTACAGGAAGACTGGGAAGAAATGTGCAATATGGCGGGTTTCTGTCCCGGCAATCCGGCTGCAACTTTGGAGCTGGAGGTTCGTATAAAGAAACGTAACGGAGAAATGGGCTGGTTTATGCTTCGGTGTAAAGGAGACAGTGAACACCCCAGTGCAATCCTGTGTATCTGCCTGGATTTTACCCTTCGCAAAGATGCCATTCAGGGATTGTACGGGCAGGAAGAGACCTATCGTCTGATCGTATGGGAACATACGAAGAAAATGGCGGCACGGTATGAACTGGATACGGAAATATTATATCTATATGAAAAATCTGCTGAGTTTTTTTACCACCAGGAACTGGAAAATATGCCGGAGACATTCATAACGGAAGGAATCGTAGCAGAGGAAAGCCAGGAAGATTACCGGGCATTTTTTAAAAAGATGACAGATGGAATCAAGATGGCGGAAACCATTGTAAAAATGAACCTGGATCAGGACCGGCAGGTCTGGCTGCGCCATGATTATACCCTCGCCGAGGATGGGCGCTCTGCGGTCATATCCATGGAAGACATGACCATAGCCCATGAAAAAGAAATCGAGCATGAACGTTGGAAGCGCTCTTATGAGAGTCAGCTGACGGGTAATGTAATGAATTACCGTTACAATATTACCAGGGATACCGTGGAGTATATTAAGGGCATTATGGGAGGCGAGATCCCCAAAAGTGCCCGGACTTCTTTTACGGCAGCAGCAGGATATGTATGGGAACACTTCATATATAAAGAAGATCAGGATATTTACAAGGAAATGTTCTCTTATGCCAACTTAATGAAACGCTATTGCGAAGGAATAAAAACGCTGCATTGCGAATTCAGGCGTCTGAACCCGGAGGGAAACTATTTCTGGGTGGGAAGTGAAATCCAGCTGATTCAGGACCCGTACTCCAAAGATATTATTGCATTTGTGGCACTTAACGATATAGATGAGAAAAAGAAAGAGGAATTCCAGCTGCAGTACCGGCTGGAAAATGACGATCTCACCGGTGTTCTGAACAGGTCGGAGGCTGTTAAAAAGGTTACGAAGATGTTCGTAAAAAGCGAAAAACGCCATAACCATGGATTTGTCATGGTAGATATTGACAACTTTAAGATGCTTAATGATTCCTATGGACACATCGTTGGCGATCAGGTGTTAAAAGAAATTGCCTATACCTTAAAAAGTGCCGGCAAGACGGATGATGTGATAGCAAGGCTTGGAGGGGATGAATTTGTGATCTGCATGAAAAATGTGGGGAGCAGCCACGCCCTTGCAAAACGCCTGGAAACTCTGCGCAAAAGGGTTGCCCGCTGGGTCAATGGAGATATTGAAATATCAGCCAGTATTGGGGCATCGATGTACCCCAAAGACGGCACGACCTTTACAACCCTTTATCAGAAAGCGGACATAGCACTTTATCGTGCAAAGGCAGAAGGCCGCAACCGCGTAGTTCTATTTGAGCCTGAAATGGAATATAACAACAAAGGAGATCAATTGTAACATTTTTATGTGAAATATCCACAAAATTCTTGACAAATTTTTAACTTTGTTTTATAGTATATATATCGTAACAAAGGTTTTGATTACTGACGGATAGTTGTGGAGTACCACAGGGAAATCAAAATTATATGATAAGGTCGACCGTCTGGGCAGCATTTGTTATCTATGATGTTGCCCTTTTTTAATACACTTCAGGTGTGAGAATTCTATCCGGAACCGAAAGAAATCTGCATGACTTATTTCTTTCTATATTAACAATTGAATAATGTGTTCAAGTAGAGTAGATGTTATACGTAAAGTGTCACCAAAGGGGGAGGCTTTTGGTGAACGAAGGAGACTTCCGCGTTATAAGATCGCTCCCGCTACTGCGTAAAAGATGTATTGTTATTTCTATATTATTTAGAATGTGTATGGTCAGATGCTATTTCTTTGTGCAGTATAGCAGGCAGTCCCGATATTGGGCAGCTGTGTTATTTGCTGAGTGGCAAATGATTCAACTGCTTTTTTTATTGGTTAAGAATGGCAGACAGGCGCATGTCCTTTCGGGGACCGTAGTATAATTTATAACGTAAATCACCGCAAAAGCGGTTAATATGAAAGGAGATATTTAACTATGGGTTACAAATCAGACATCGAAATTGCACAGGAGACTACTATGTCCCCAATTACAGAAATCGCAGCAAAAGCAGGTATTGACGAGAAATATCTTGAGCAATATGGAAAATACAAAGCGAAAATTGACTACAATCTGTTAAATGAAAGTGATGCTCCCAACGGAAAATTAGTTCTGGTAACAGCAATCAATCCGACTCCTGCAGGGGAAGGAAAGACCACAACAACCGTAGGTCTGGCTGATGGTTTACAGAAACTGGGCAAGAACGTTATGGTTGCACTTCGTGAGCCATCTTTAGGACCGGTATTCGGTGTAAAGGGCGGCGCAGCAGGCGGCGGCTATGCACAG
>JAGZJZ010000040.1 GCA_018365455.1 Clostridiales bacterium | reverse complement strand
CGTTGATACAAAGCTGGTTTTCTCAGCATGGTGGGACCCTGAGGTTGTGGCATGCTGAACGTGATTGGCGTAAAACAACTGATGTATAGCAACTATGTATAGCAACTGATGTAAAACAACTGATCTTGAAACCGTGATTAGTTTTTCATTCTGAAATCAGAAGAAGTGTTAGACGTTCATCTTTTTTACGCATAAACAGCCGGAACATACTGCGCTGCATCCAATAAAGAACAGCCAGCCACAACCCATCTTTCCGTACACTACCTACATCTACAAAGCGTCCTTAATCAGCAAAACCCAAATTCTCAATACACATCAATTGTTCAAAAAGGTAAATGCCAGTCTGGTTTCTCTTGTTTTATAAAAGCTGACAATATATTTGCCAGCATTTTTTCAGAACTGGTTTGATCTAAAGCTAATTTTTTTGTGGCTGTTAAGACGGCTATTCCATGGGTATAGAGGAATAAATCTAAATAAATTATCTTCGCCCGTTCCAGCTCTATTCCAATGGTATCTGAAAAGAGTCGGGCTTTTTTTTCATTTCCAATTTCATTATAAAAATCCTTAGCTTCTGTCATTTCTAAATCCATATCATTTATAAATAATAACTTAAATAAATGTGTCTCTTCCTGAGCAAATGAGATATAGGAAAGTGGAAGAATTAAATAAGGACTGACATTTGTGCAATTGCGGTAATGAGCAACGTACTGTTCATAGTAGTCGTATGCATAGATAAGAAATTCAGACTTTAACTCATCCATGTTATCATAACAAGTAAAAATAGGACGGGTAGAACACTGAAGCTTACCTGCAATACTCCGAGCATTTACCGTTTCAAAACCCGTATCTCTTGTTATGTCCAAAACGGTTTTTAAAATCATATCTATCGTTATTTTTGCTTTTGGTGGCATATAAATAAGTTCGCTTTCCTTAGAAATTATAGGTAACATATGTTGCATAACTATTGTTGCATAATAAATAGATATTGTCAAGAGAGTTTTAAACACTATTTTGCGATTTACGGATCTGATCAATTTATAATCTAAAATCTATTTTGTTAATGATTATCTATCATTCATGGTTGGATAGAGGACATGGAGATGATGAAATCGGTAATTTCTGGGCACAGAAAGGTGGGCATGTATTCAGTTGAAAACATCATAAAAATACATAAGAAAACTTCAAAGTATAAGAGTTACCTAATTAAGAAAAATCAATTAATTTATAATATTTATATTGCGTTATTGATTAAAACGTGGTATGGTTAATGAGTAAAATTCTTTTGTTCTGCAATTCTTGCAGAGACATTTCCACATTAAATAAAATATCAATTGAAAAGTGTTGTATGAAAAACTATCAGGCATAATTTTAGATCATGCTGTCAAAATTGTTACAGTCTGCAGCTCTTTTCAAAAAAAGGAGGAGCTAATGCACATTGAAACACAGCAAAATGACAACATGTTACCAGAGGATACCAGGAATTACAGCAGTTATAGTAGTTATAGCGATAAAAGTGAAACATTTCTTATGCGCCCAACCGTAGACTTTTGCTTTAAGGAGCTAATGGCAGATCCCGTCGTTAGAAAAGGATTCATAGCAGCTATTCTTGGAAAAAGAACAGAGGAGGTGAAAGATACTACCTTATTGCCAACGATTCTGCGAAAGGGGACAAAAGAAGAAAAGCTTGGGATCCTGGATGTGAGAATATTGATGTCAGACGGAGAACAAATTGATATGGAAATGCAGGTGGGACCATATGAGTTCTGGGAAGAACGGACCCTGTTTTATATGAGCAAAATTTATATTGATCAAATAAATGCAGGAGACTCCTATGGAGACCTTGGGAAATGCATACATATCGGCATTTTGGATTTTATAATTTATCAGGATACAAATGATTTTTATTCCATTTTCCATATCTGGGAGGATGGAAGGAAGGCACTATACAGCGATAAGTTTGAATTTCATGTTCTTGAGTTACCCAAACTTGAAAGAATTGAACTGCAAGACAGTGAATTACTGTATTGGGCTAAATTTTTTGGAGGAAAAAGCAAGGAGGATTTTGAAAGTATGGCAGAGAAGAATGAATATATCAACACGGCATATGAACGATTAAAGAATATAAGTGCAGATGACCGAAAAAGGTTTGAATATGAGGCAAGGGAAAAAGCAATACGGGATCATAATCATTTGATGTTTACAGCAAGGAAGCGCGGCATTGAGGAGGGGATAGAACAGGGTCTCCAACGGGGGCTAAAAGCTAGTGTCCATATCTGTAGAAAATTAGGAATGTCTCAAGAGGATACAAAAAAATTACTGGTGTTAAATTTTAACTTATCCCTGGCTGATGCGGATGAAGAAGTATTAAAATATTGGTCTGAGGAAGAAAAGAATTAAAGTCAGCAACAGCCTGATTGTCTAAAGGTTTAAATGGTACTTTTTGTATGAATTATCATAACTTCTTATAGGAGGCGAAAGAGGTATGCAATATTTTTCATATCCTGTATGCAGAATAACCAAATCGATTTGAAAGAGGCTTATTTTAGTATAAATCAATTTCGTCAGCAGGCAGCAGTGGGGACTATTTTCTTTTCTGGCTCAGACAGTAGAAGAAGTACTTAGAATAATTTCCGAACATTAAAAGCAGGAGAATAGCAAACGGTATGCAGGGCCCAGAAAATGTTTTTTTCATACTGGGCCATTCTGCGCCGGAATCCCTTTCCGGTTTTTGCAAGAAGAGCAGATCCGGTAGAAATAGTCAGGCAGTAAGAACTTCTGTCAATGGCTTTTTTTAGAATTTCCAGAGCATCAAAGTCTTCCAGAATCCGTCTGGCACCCGGACCACCGGGGATTAAAACGGCAGTTCCAATCTCATCCGGCACTAATGGTTCTGTCCATACCTTAACACCCTGGGCACTGTTTACGATTTTGCCGGTCAGGGACACATATTCGATATGAAAATCTTCAGGTATCTTTCCGAATAATTCAGCGGGACCAAACGCGTCCAATGTTTCAAAATCATCATATAATAGAATACTTACTTTCATCCGTTTACCTCCAATTTGTATAGACTAAGTGTAACAAGCCGATTATATCTATACAAGCCATGCGGGGGGATATTATTTATAAAATATATCCCCATGGGCGGCTTGTGAGCGGTATATTTTTCGTTTATACTTTTAAATATATAAATATACAGGGAGCAAATATGGAAAAGAGTACAGTTCAAAAGAAAAATAAAACAGATGTAAAACCCATTATAAATAAATCGCAGCCAGAGTCACACAGAACAGAGTTGCGCAAGCCAGAGCAATCCCACCCAACGAATTACCAGATGGTGCAACACCGGACACGGTTAAATCGGACAACCCAGCCTAAGACTACACAGCCACAGACAGCGAATCATCAGAAAATGCAGCCACCTACGGATCATCACCATCACACAAGCCACGCATCTCATACACAACCGCATCATACACATTCCCATGAAAATACGAAAGCAGTTCTGAATCGCCTTTCACGTGCCATTGGACACCTAAAATCCATTAAGACAATGGTTGAAGACGGGCGTGACTGCAGTGAAGTTTTAATACAGTTGTCAGCAGTAAAAGCTGCTATTAACAACACGGGAAAAGTAGTTTTGAAGGATCATCTATCCCACTGCCTGGTTGATTCCATTGAAACCGGGAATATGCAAGCCATTGAAGAATTGAATAAAGCCATAGACCAATTTGTAAAATAAGCAGCCTTAATTGTCCTGCTTATTTTTATTTTAACGGAATGTAGATCTCAACCGTATTCTCTGGGGCATCGTAAGCAGTTATTTTACTACGGTACACCTCAAAATCTTCCCGATCATCCAGTTGTCCTTTTCCCGAAAGCAGCCATGTCCCGAATATATAGTCATAGGTTTTATCCAGGTTCCCAAGGCTTCCATGATGTGTAAATACGGCGTATTTACCGGCTGCCCCTGTCTGTCTCGCATACACTGTAGCCTTCTGCTTCTATCCAGGAATATTTTTCAACAAGCTGTAAATAATGTTTCCACAAGTCAGGCAGACAGTTGCCGGACCGGATGTTATCAAGAATTCGTAGAAAAGGCGGAGAATATATCTGGGTACAGTTTTCGGCCCAGTTCGCAGATGCTGCGGCTGAGCAGGCGAATAAGGCAAAAACGGATTTTCTTTCCAGGATGAGCCATGAGATTAGGACACCTATGAATGCCATTATTGGAATGACAACCATTGCTGCCGCTTATATAGAAGACCGTGACAGGGTTGAGGGATGTCTGGAGAAAATAGGTTATTCTTCCAGGCATTTGATGACTCTGATTAATGACGTTCTGGATATGTCTAAGATTAATGAAGGGAAGATGCAGGTTTCCCACGAAGTCTTTTACCTGGAAAATGTACTGGACTCCATTTCATCCATTATCTATCCCCAGGCAGTGGATAGAGGTCTTAATTTCAAAGTATCCCTGATAGGAGTCATAGAGAATGTGTTGATCGGAGATGCCCTGCGACTGAATCAGGTGCTGTTAAATCTTCTGTCAAACGCATTGAAGTTTACGCCCAGAGGAGGCAGTATCCACTTGGAAATACGCCAGCCACAGCGGATTGAGGGACAGGTATGTCTGAAATTTACGGTCCGGGATACCGGTATTGGTATGAGTGAGGAGTTCCAGGAACGCAAATTGAACGGGACTTGCTTTATCAGACACTTATAGAGGCAATGTCAGAGCAGTAATTGGGATTATTAATATCAAATGGCATGGAAAAAGCGAAGAAGAACTTTCCTTTTTCATGCCATTTTTGTAAGTATATACTATCATTAAAATGTTTGTGATATAAACTATTTTGTAAGGTCATTAATATAGGTATTCCATAATTCGTAATTCAGGTCGATCATATTTTTAATCTTATACCGAATTTGGTTATTTAAAATATCATACATTTTCCGGGTCTTAAATACATGAAGTTTTTCCAGTTTGTTTGTGCTGTTATAGGTATAAATAATCGTATATTTACCGGTAAAAAGAACAGTGACCGGTGGAAAATCATTCGTTATTATTTTTAACTTTTTCTGGCTGTTACGGGTGATATATTTATTAAACCTTTTCAGGAAAGTGATGCGGGATGCCGTGGGGATTGTTAATTCTCCGAACAAAGGAACGATGGTTTTGCCTTGTGTATAAAAGTCTGTCATTGCGTAAGTCGAAACATAAAATTCAGAGTTGCCGGACAATAATCGTTTAAATAATTTTTGCATTTGTTTATATAAAATTATTTTATGCTCTTTACGGTTAAGATCATCATCCCGGATTAAATAGCCCATAGAAAGAAAGTTATATACTGCATTTATGCCGCTGTCCGTCAATTCGTCCACAAAGGCAGGATGCTGTTCTAAATATTTAATTGCTTCCTCGCTGGTATAGCTTAATTTATTTATATATCCATTTAACAAAGTATTGTGAAATATTGTCAGGTAACTTTGGTGTTTAATCAGCTGCATAAACATGGTTCCGTCTATTTGTGTAGTGAAATTCACGAGAAATCTTCCTTTAAGCAGAATAAAAGGATTGTCAATTTGTTTTTTTATCTCCCAAAGATTCATTTGGGCATATTCCTGAATCCGCGTTATACTGGAAAGAATATCAAACTGTTGAACAGTGAGCGTGTCAAATTGCGATAAATCCACCACATAGTTTATTATAACATTTCTCATTTTTTCCGGACAGGCTGATTGTATTCTTTTGAAAATTTCGTCGTAATATGTGTCATAGTTGAAAAAAGAACTGTAAAATACAAATTTTTCATTGCCAGGTTTATTTACCATCTCATCTGAAATCAGGATACACAAAATGTTCAAGATCATTTTGTCTCCCATGTAGTATGGTCCTTTGTCGTAAAAATTGCCGGGAGCTTTGTTCTCGGTAGCAAAATCACAATTCAGTGCATATTCGATGGCTGTACATAAAAACTGCTCAAGTTCATGCCTGGAATCAAAATCATAGATGATTGGAAATGCACTCTGTAATTTCAGGTAACAGTTTCTTGCATAAATATGCTGGGAAAAATAATATGCTGCCTGATTACAAAATTCCCATTTTTCTTTTAACATCGGTAATCTTTTTCCAGTTAGAATTTTGCTGAGTCCACTTGGAGTCATATTCATATGCAGTGCAAAGTCTGTCTTTGAAGTTTTTGCGATAGTTACAAGTTCGTTTAATAATATACCTACCATTGTGCGGCACCTCATATTGATAATATTTAAAACATTAAATTTCATTATAAACTCTTTTTTTATTTTTTTCTTGCAAAAAAAATAAATTTTTCATAAACTTTTTTCTTTTTTTGCCAATTTATGCAGACTTATTTATATTTAATTTCAAGCACCAAATTGCTTTTGACGTTATGATGTCTCCATATAAGAGTCGTTTCCTATTTAAAATTTAAATACTAAGGAGATTAGGTATGGAGCAGAAATTTTATATTTGTAAACATTGCGGCAGTATTGTGGAAGTAATCCAGGGTGGAGGGGATGTTCTAATTTGCTGCAATGGTGAAATGAATGAGTTAGTGCCAAACAGTACAGATGCGGCTAATGAGAAACATGTTCCAGAAGTTATTGTATATGGATCACAGGTGATTGTCAATGTGGGGGCTGCACCGCATCCCATGACAGAGCAGCATTACATAGGATGGATTTGCATACGTACTACAAAAGGAGTATACCGCAAAAAACTGGCGCCGCTTGATGAACCAACGGCTGCTTTTGCCCTTACTGATAATGAAAGCTTCGTATGCGCTTATGCATATTGTAATCTTCATGGATTGTGGAAAGCTGATGTAACAACTCAGATATAAAAGAACAAATATGAAAAGAAAATCTATCTGGTATGGGGCTGGATTGTAAAAAATAAAGAGAGCTTTAAGCCTGTAGATAATTACAGCTTTAAAGCTCTTTTGATTTATTGAGGATTATACATTTAGGCGAGAACAGGACACTGTTTAAACTGGTCATAGAATACAAAAATATGGAAAGTGAGTGATTGTAAAATGGAGAATAGAGTGAGACGACATTATACCCGTTTGGAATGGACCGGGTGGTATCAGCTGGCAAAAGAATATTATGAGAAAAATGGAGATCTAAAAATTCCTGTGAAGTACAAAACGGAAAATGGGTATTTATTGGGACGCTGGATCGAACGGCAAAGGGCTGCGTATCATGAAAAGGGTGTTTACCGGATTGACGCCCACAGAATATATCTGCTGGAACAGATCGGAATGGTCTGGACCATAAGCGTGCGTACAGAATGGAATATTTGGTATGAATATTGTAAAAAATATTATATAGAAAATGGAAATATTGACATTCCAAGGAATCTGGTATATCAAAACGCAGCCATCGGAGAATGGATCAGCTATCAGAGAAAGTGCTTTCGAAAGAATAATCTGAATTACCAGAGACAGTTAAAATTAGAATTATTAGGCATGGTCTGGAGAAAAAGGCAAAGAAGGGCATGGGACGAATGGTATGAAGATGCCCAAAACTATTATGAAACTTATGGAAATCTTCAGATGCCTGTTGATTATGTCACCGGAGAGGGGAAACGCCTGGGAAGGTGGGTTTATACACAGCGGGAAAAAGCGAGAGAAGAAGATACCTTAAATCCGGATACCGAGAAAATCGAAAAATTGAAAGAAATAGGTATGAAATATTGACTTTTTCTGTGATGTTAACTTGACAAATAGTTTAAAGTGCGTTATTTTATTATCAAACAACAAAATTCAACAAAAAACAAAATGCAGGATCACTGTGTCTTTTTTCTGATTTAGGAAATGTTTTATGTGGCAAGATAATGTTAAATAATGAATGGAGAAAACTATGAATCTGATTGAAACAATTAAAGATGCCGGGATCGTCGGTGCGGGCGGTGCAGGATTTCCTACACATGTGAAATTGAATACCAAGGCAGAATATTATATTGTAAATGCTGCTGAGTGTGAGCCCCTGATAGAAACAGATAAATACTTGTGCAGAACGTTTGCAGATGAATTGGTTAAAGGAATCATGCTGATTTCCAGCCATCTGGAAGCGAAGAAATCTGTTATTGCAATAAAAGCAAAATACAAACCGGAAATAGCTGCAATAAGGGAAGCCATTGAAAAAAATGGTGCGGATATCGAAATTTTTGAGATGCGTACATTTTATCCGGCAGGAGATGAACAGGTAATCGTTCAGCAGGTAACCGGAAGAAGTGTTCCTGAAAGAGGGCTTCCAATTGAGGTTGGTGCAGTCATCAACAACGTTGGTACCATTATCGGAATGTACAATGCCATAACCAAAGGTAAAAAAAATACCAGCAAATTTCTTTCTGTTGTAGGCGAAGTCCAGGAACCAATTATGCTTCAGGTACCAATCGGAACTCCAATCAGAGAATGCATTCAGGCAGCAAAACCGACTATTTCTGACTATGCAATTATTCTAGGCGGTCCCATGATGGGACGTGTGGTTGCAGATGACGCAGCGATAGATCAGCAGTTTGTCACCAAGACAACTGGAAATATTATTGTACTGCCGAAAAAGCATTATTTAATTGAAAGAACCCATGTGCCCATGGACAGAATTAAACACCAGACAAGAAGTGCATGCATACAGTGCCGTATGTGTACAGACTTATGTCCGAGATTCCAGATTGGCCATCGTATCAAACCACATCTTGTTATGAGAAATGTATGGAGAGAAGACATCATTGATTCAGATAAAGAGTTTGAGGAATGCTTTGGTGATGCAGTAAATTGCTGTAACTGCGGACTATGTGAATTATTCTCATGTCCAATGGGGCTTTCTCCAAGAAGAGTCAACGGATACATGAAAGGAAAGCTTCAGGAAAGAGGAATCGCGGTAGAGAAGAATATGCATCCTCACTCCAGACCTACAGTGGAGCTGAACAGAGTTCCCACCGACCGTTTAATAGCCAGACTTGATCTGGGCAAATACAATGGATTACATGCACATAACTGTATTGAACTTCATCCAAAAGAAGTATTCATCCCATTGTCACAGCATATCGGTAAACCGGCGGTAGCCGTTAAAAATGTCGGTGACAAAGTGTGTGAAGGTGACGTGATTGCCAGTGCTGATGCAACAGGATTATCCACAAATATACATGCAAGCATAAATGGAACCGTATGTGATGTAACATCATCTGGCATCAGAATCAGTGTAAACTAATGGAGGATTAAGGAATGGGAAATTCAGTTGGAATGATAGAACTATCCAGTATAGCAAAAGGAATCGAAACCTGTGATGAAATGTTAAAAGCGGCAAATGTAGAATTATTAAGATCATCTACAATCTGCCCCGGAAAATATATGGTTATTATCGGTGGAGATACAGGAAGCGTAGATGCTTCCATGAAAGTAGGAGAAGCAGCGGCAGGACATTTTCTGGTAGATAAATTATTAATTGCCAATGTCAGCGACCAGCTGATGCCGGCTATCAGCAGTACATCTCAGGTTCCGACAGAAGGAGCAGTAGGTGTAATCGAATTTTATTCCGTTGCATCTGCAATCGTTGCCGCAGATACAGCAGCAAAGGCAGCAGCCATCAATCTCATCGAAGTACGTACCGGATTCGCCGTTGGCGGAAAAGGATTCGTTACCATGAGCGGAGATGTAAGCGCTGTAACAGAGGCAGTGAAAGCGGCAGAAGCAGTAAGTGAGCTTATGGTTCACAGCGTAGTAATACCAAGACCGACAGATAAGCTGTATGAAGCATTGCTGTAAATAGTATTTAAATAAATATTATAAATAGCCAGCATTTATACAGGCGCTGGGGCGTTGTATCATAGATGGGATCATTTATGGACAATGCCCCTATTTTGTGTGAAAAAAGATAAATATTTATATGCAGTGGACAGGAAGAGTATGTAAACAGGGTAAACGGATTTTTAGTATCATTATGACAGCGTATACATTTATGGCAATAGTAGAATTTCTGTAAGAAAATTATAAGATATTCTGCATTGCATTTTTATACAACCGTGCTATACTAATTAAGACAGAGAACTTAGATGTTCATAGAGTTGAAATAAATATTAATTCTATGGAACAAGGTTAATTCCAAAGGGGGAGTCATCACAAATGGCAGCCGAAAAAAGAATGGATCCAAAAGATGAGCAGCAGTTTCTGGATCTCGTTAAAGAAATAGTAGAACATCCAAAGTACACAAAGTTAAAAGAATATATACAGCATGGTGAAACAACCGTTTATGAACATAGTCTGGCAGTGGCATATTTAAGTTACTGGATTGCACTGAAATATGGCTGGCAGGTTCAAATGAAGGAATTGGTCCGAGGGGCACTTCTTCATGATTACTTTTTATATGACTGGCATGAGAAGAGCACAGACCACCGCTTTCATGGTTTTACACATCCGGGCAGGGCGCTGAGAAATGCCTGCGCGGAATTTGATCTGTCACAGATTGAAAAAGATGTGATCAGAAAACATATGTTTCCACTTACACCAATTCCGCCTCGATATCGTGAGACGGCTATTGTGTGCATGGCGGATAAGATTTGTTCCGTATATGAAACATTCCACATGACGTTATTTGGAGAACTGTATCCGGTATCTTAATCTGCAGAGGTGTGCAGGTGTCTCTCCAGGCGTTCTTAAAAATATAGGCAGTCAGCTTCCTTTGGAGGCTGCTGCCTATATTTTTGTGGACTGATTATTTGTCTGGGTAATTTTGACAGTATAATTTCATCATACAAATGGATAAACATATCCCTCTATCGGATCAGTGGGGGTAATCTTTGTAACATGGATCTGAGGTTCTTTCAAAGTTATATCGTTGTATTGATATTCACCTATGGAAAGGTTACCTTCAACGGTTACCCAGGATTCGCTCTCAAGTTCAGAGGCCTTGTCATAGATACAACGGAGACCTGTGGGGGATACGTCGGCAATACAGCATGTCATGGCAAGCCGTGAAACTGTAAATTCATTTTCTTTTGGAATTTTAAAATCATTCATAACGTAGCCTGTTATTACGACAGTATATCCTTCATACTGTACGCCGTTGGAGTCCATTTCGGCAAGCCATAATGCGAAATCTTTATTTGAGACTGTGATTCTTTTATTCTGTACATCCAGCCCTGGAAGACTTGAGAAATCCTCAGCCGCGGATGAGTTTTGAGAGTCCAGTGCCCCGGACTCCTTATCGCTCACATCCTCTATTCCAGATTTGTCCCCATTTTCCTGTGATCCGGTGCCCCCCATGCTTAATGCCCCGGAAAAAGGCTTCGCTTCTGTGACCGTGGGCATACTGCTTCCACGGCTGAAATTTTCTGTAACATCCGAAATTTCCAGGGGCGAGTGAGGAAGTAAAAGCATTATAACGGGGACTGCCAAAACAAGACAATGCATGGACCTTATTTTATATTGGGGCTGAAACAGACGCAGCAAACCGGTGAGTGCCCATATTCCCAGTACAATTGCTGAAAAATAAAGATAGGGTTTCATTCTGGGCGTTACATAGGAGAGATATTTTTCACTGCGGATCAAATAGACCAGTAGTCCGGCAAAAAATCCGCAGAACAGGGATTCCAGTAATACCTGTGGATTGAACGTTCTTATCCTTATCTGCATCTATATCCCTCCTATCTGATAAAATAAAAACACGACAGCAAAACAAATCAAAAATGACGTGAACAGCAAACGAATGATAAAACGTTTCGAAAATCCGGAGGAAAGCATCAGCAGATTTTTAATATCCATCATGGGACCAAAGATAAGGAATCCCATAATCGCCATCATTGGAAACTGAGCAGAGAAACTTCGTGCCACAATTGCATCTGAGGAGGAACACAGGGAAAGAACAAACGCCATAACCATCATGATTATTGTAGATACAGCGTCCCCTGCTTTGCCCTGGGAAATTACTAACATACCGGTTCCCAGTCCCTGAAAAACAGAAGTAACAAAAGAGCCAAGTATCAGATATTTGCCCACATCAAAAAATTCTGCCTGTGCATGACGCAGAAAAAATTCAATTTTGGCACGGGGAACGGATATGGAACTGATTCCCTGATAGCATCCGCAGCTGCACATGACACCATCAAATCTTCCGTTTGGCAAGTCCTGTTTATGGGTATGAAAGACTGCAAAGCTAAGCCCGATAGCCACCGCTGCTAAACCTCCCATACCGATACGTCCCGCTACAACTGCCAGATTCCCACCGAATGCATAATAAGTGGATAAAATGGCTACTGGATTTATCACCGGTGCAGCCAGCATAAATGTAACGGCGGCTGGCAGAGGAACGCCCTTTCGCACCAGGCTTCTGAAAATGGGAATGGAAGCACAGTCACATACAGGCAGGCAAAATCCCCCAGCCACAGCAGCCAGCATTCCTCCGGCGAGTGATTTAGGAAAATGCTTTTCAATCCAGGATCTGGGAACAAAGATCTGGATAATGGAGGATAGAAGCACCCCCAGCAGCAGAAAAGGAATTGCCTGGAGTATAATGCCCAGAAATACATTTATGATAGTATTGGCAGAGAAAGAAAGCTGATCGAGAACGGGTTTTGTCAAAAAATATGCAGCGGTCAGAAAAAGCAGTGATCTAAAAAAAGAGTAGACCGGTGAAGGCTTTTTCTCCATAACCCACTTATATAAGTTGACGGGACAGGTTTCTTTCAGTTTAAATACAGGTACGCCGGGATTTATATTTTTGATCATATGGCGCATCCGTTGGTACGTTCCCGTACCGGAGTTTTTCTGTGAAATGCGCAGGATAACGGCATCACTGTTTGCAATCTGTTCGGGCAGAGAGGTTCCGGTTCTGCCCAGGATTTCTTCTAAACCAGAGACATCAGCAAAATGAATCACTTTCTGTATTCTCAAGCTGCGCAGTAAAGTGCTCTGGAAAAAATCCTGCAGGAGAGAAAAGGGTGTTACGCCATTCCATTCAATCCATATTTCATCCGGTGCCTGTTCTTTTACGCATCTGTAAATTGCCCGTATCATCTGATCAGGCGCTCCTTCCAACTCCTTTTTTGAGAAACATTTGCAGATGCAATAATCATTGGTACCTTGAAATTCTTCTTCACCGGATTCAAACTGCAGCAGTAAAGTCTTAATTTTACTCCGGTCATACCTGTTCAGCATGGCATTTAGAAAAGTGGTTTTACCGGCATATAAAAAACCGGTTACCACATATACAGGTATCGTCATGGCCTAATTCCCATCGAACAGGCCGGCTAATTCCTGTTGGTTTAACCCCCGTCCAATAATACAAATCGTGCTGCCGCCGGACGAACATTCCTTCAGTTGTACACTGCCAGGTACATACTGAACATTGACATAGCCTCCCGCAGTACGTACAATTCCTTTGGCGCGCAGAACAGTTCCTGCTGCCTTTTTCTCCATCCGCCATATCCTCCGCTGCAAATCGAATGTATTGAATACTCTGGTGGTATGTATCGTCACCGTATCAAAAACATCTTCCGCCATATGGCGGCTGGCGCAGCAGCAGGAGACTTGTCCGTTTTCATCTGTATGGCAGTCGTCACTGTGCTGGGATTCAGGTACGCATCTTTGTTCAGAAGCGTGGCTGCATTGGTGTCGTTTTCCCGGATTATCCTTCTCTGATTTTTTGAATTTATGGTTTTGTTCCAGTGCCAGAATTCGGGAGGTATTGAGTGTCTTCCATGAATCAGACAGGATTTTGGCATGTGGATTTAAACTGCTTATAAGTCGTTGTGCACTTGTGACTTTGCCTGGAAAATCTTCCGTTCGGCTGAGAAGAATCGTTTCAGCATTTGTGATCTGATCCTCAAAGAATTCTCCAAAATTTTCTAGATAAATTGCACAACGCTTTACATCAGCAACCGTTATAGTTTTTTTGATTTTCGCAAGAGAACAGATCTTGGGGCTTGTGCAAACTTTGGTAATATCAGATAACTTTCCCACGCCGGATGGTTCAATCAGGATTATATCCGGATGAAACTGTATCAGAAGATCTTGCATTGCTTTTGCGAAATCCCCTGACAAACTACAGCAAATGCAGCCGGCATTCATCTCTTTTACCTGGATATTCCCATCGTCCAGCAGTGCTGCATCCACGCTGATATCTCCGAAATCATTTTCAATCAATACAACCTGTTTATCATGGAGTTCCTCTTTTAACATTTTTTGAATCAATGTGGTTTTCCCGGCGCCTAAAAATCCTGAAATAATATATATATCAGTCATCGTTCTCCTCCTTTTCCTTTTCCTGTTCCTTCATTCCTTAAAGTCCACCTTTGATCATATATATTACCAGAGAAATTTAATTATTCATGGATGTTTATAACGATTGAATCAGCTATTTCTATTTCATGACATGAAACTGTCTTTTTAATACATGGTTGGCAATATTCCCGCACTTCTAAGTTATAATATTTATCCCGAACATAAGGATTAAGCCGTCAGTTCTGGTAAGGAAAAGAGAATACATCAGGAGGAAAGAAAATGGATGAGTATGAAAGAAGTGCAGATCCGTATGGAAACAGTGTAGATCCGTATGGAAACAGTGTAGATCCGTATGGAAACAATGTAGATCCGCATGAAAAAAGTAAGGAGCCGTTTCAAAGAAATGTAGATACCTATGAAAAAAGTATGGATACATTTGGAGGAAGTACGGATAACTATGAAAGTAGTACGAATACCTATACAGGAGATGCCAGCACGCAGTATGGAAATCAGCGGATACAGCAGGTGGAAGAAAAAAAGGAAAATATTATTGCCGGTATCGTAGGGGCGTTTCTGGGAACGCTGATTGGTTTGTTATGTATCGTTATAGTTGACCAGCTTGGATATATGGCGTCAATCTCAGGTGTGGTGATGGGTGTTTGTGCTATTAAAGGATATCAGCTGCTTGCCGGGAAGATGAGCCTGAAAGGAATTGTTATTTCATCAGTTTTTATGATCTGTGTAGTTTACGTAAGCCAGCAGCTCAGCTGGGCAATTGATGCGGCAGATATACTAAATATAGATGTTTTCAGTGCTTTTCGTCTGATTCCCGAGATGATCAGACAGGGAGCCATAGACGGTGGAATTTATGTAAAAGATCTCTTTATGCTGTATGCATTTACTGCATTAGGGGCAGTTCCAACCATATGGAATACCATTAAGACCGTTACAAATAGAAATATTTGATAAATTTCAAAAGATTTCCCCTGGCTGAATTTTGTGACGGAGGCTTGCTGCTTCCACTGGCTTAAAATTCAGCGTAGTAAAATAAAAATATCTTTTTGCGGGTACATGGAATTTGTGCGTATCCCACAGGAGGATATTTTTTTGTTTTTTCCTGATCGAAGCTGACGGGAAATAAAAAAGGAAGTAAAATCTCCTGCATAGCTAAATAATTGTGCAAAACTAATAATTTTCAATTCCGAATTTCAGCAAATATTTAATTTGGCATCCACTTTAGGTCAAATTCATAGAAAAACCGGCTCAGTCAAAAATTATAACCTGATTTTATCCGAATAATTTTAGATATGGCATTATGTACAAGTATTTTACAAAAATATTCATAAAACCAGTGATATTGACAAAATACAGGAAACGTTATATTATGATATCACGATGTCATGACATAGTAACAAGGAGGAAGAAATGGACAATAAAAAGAAAAGAGTTTTAGATGCAATTTCTCACAGGCAGACAGATCTGGTACCATGGAATTTTGAGCTGACGCCGGGGGCTGTAGAAAACATAAAAAGATTAGCGGGATGTGAAGATGCATTTGCATATTTAGAAAACCATATGCTGAGGGCCAAGTATAAGAAGAATACCAGGCTTGAAAACGGGAATGAAAAGGATCTCTTTGGAGTGACCTGGATGGCATCCAAAGACGGAGGAGATGTGGGTATCATTGCAGAATATCCGCTGGAAGAGGATGAACTGGGAGACTACCGGTTTCCGGAAGTAGACAAGGAATTTGCGTCCGGTATCTGTGATCAGTTAGAAGCAGATCATGGGGAACATTTTACTATGTTCAGCATTACGATGGGATTTTTTGAACGTTCCTGGAGCCTTCGCGGGATGGAAAATATAATGATTGATATGTGTATTCATGAGCCATTTACCTTTCAGCTCTATGAAAAGATTCTGGATCATCATCTGGAACTTCTGGATACGGTATTGGACAGGGATTTTGACGCAGTGTATTTTGGCGATGACTGGGGACAGCAGCGGAGATCCATCATGGGACCTAATATGTGGAGAAAGTACATAAAACCCGGATTTAAGGAAATGTTTGAGAAGGTAAAAAGCAAAGGAAAGAAAATAGTCCTGCACAGCTGCGGAGATATCGAAGAGTTCTTTCCGGAATTAATTCATATGGGACTGGATGTTTACAATACCGTTCAGCCTGAGATCTATGATTTGAAGAAAATCAAACGGGAATATGGGAAAGATCTCACCTTTTACGGAGGAATTAGTACACAGCAGTTCCTTCCCTATGCATCGGCGGATGAAGTAAAGGAAAAAACAAGAGAAATACTGGACATTATGTTCCGGGATGGCGGATACATATTATCTCCCACCCACACAGCCACACCGGATATACCTGCGGAAAACCTGGTGGCTATGATAGAGGCAGCAAAAAATTATAGATAAAAAAAGAGAAAATGGAGGTAGCAAAATGAAAAAGAAAGTGATTTCTATGGTATTGGCACTGAGTATGGCGGTAAGTCTGATGGCGTGCACTGCAGCAACGGGGGAAACAAAAAACACTGCGCAAAATCAAACGGAGGCACAAACAAAAGCCCAGGCGGAATCTAAGACAGAAGCAGTAAAAGAAAATGCCGGAGAATCAACAGCAGACACCAAAGGCGGTAAAAGTGATCTGAAAATTGGCATGGTAACCTATATGATGGCTCAGGAGTGGTATCAGAATATCGTTGCCGGAGCTCAGGAAAAAGCGGATGCGATTGGAGCGGAATTGACAGTTGCGGATGCCAATAACGACGCCAGCAAACAGGTAGAATTGGTTGAAAATATGATTACGAAAGGCGTAGATGCAATTATTATTTCACCTGTAGATACGAAATCTTTAATTAACGTAGTGAAAAAAGCCCAGGAACAGGGAATAAAGGTTGTGTGCGAATCCAATATGGTAGAGGGTGCAGATACCAGGGTTGGAATTCCGGATAAGGAATGCGGCATTACATCCGGCAACTGGTTTGCAGAGTATGTAAAGGCAAATAATATTGATCCTAAAATTTTAATACTAGGCTATGAGTCATTGGAAAACTGTAAGAACCGTACGGAAGGTTTTAAAGAAGCCCTTGAAAAGTCCGGCATTAAATATGAAATTGTTTCCGAAGTAGACGGCGGGTTCCGGGAAGAATCCATGAATGCAACCATTGATGCTTTAACGGCACATCCGGATATTAACGCAGTATTTGGAATTAATGATGATTCCACATTGGGCGCGGTATCTGCCATCAGACAGGTCGGATCGGGGAATGACTTTGTTACCATGCTCTATGGTGTGGAAGGTGCTGCAGGACGTGAAGCTTTAAAAAGTGATGAATTGGTTACAGCCGGGTTATGCAGTTTCCCGGAATATGTGGGCAGTGTCTGTGTAGATGCGGCAGTAGACGCTGTCGGCGGAAATGCTAAGGAAGAATACATTTCTCCAACTACGGTCATCGAAAAGAAGGATTTCGACCAGTATTTTAGCAAGGACGGAGATTCCTATAAAGTTAATTTTGAAGCGGTAGATAAATTAAATAAATAAGGCGGGTAAGAATTATGCACGAGATTGCAAAGGATAAAATGAAGGCGCTTTTAAAATATGAACAGATGGCGCTGCTGCTCTCACTGATCGGACTATGTATCATTTCAACCATCATCTCTCCGGTGTTTTTAAGTGTGAATAATCTAATGAATGTTCTAAGGACAGCATCCCTGACGGCGATCTGCGCCATGGGTTATATGTTTGTTATTTTGCTGGGAGAGATGGATCTGAGCGTAGGTTCCATGCAGGCAGTTGTAGGAATTGTAAGTGTTATGATACTGAATTTTACCAAAAATGTTCCGGCGGCACTTCTGGGAGGCATTATTACGGGAGCTGTATTGGGATGCATCAACGGACTGCTGGTTACAAAAGCGGGTATTAATTCCCTGATTGCTTCTCTGGGAACAATGGCGATCCTTCGGGGAAGTGCCTATATAATCACAAACGGAATTTCTATCCAGGCAAATATTCCTAGGTTTGAAATCTTGGGAACAGGTTATGTCGGCCCATTTCCAATCCCTTTCCTGATTGCTGTGGTGATCTTTGCAGCCCTGTATTTTGTACTGAATAAAACAGTGTTTGGAAGAAATATTTATGCGGTAGGCGGTAATAATTCTGCAGCCCGGTTATGCGGAATCAATGTGGGACATATTAAAATGGCAGCATATATTATCGTGGGCGTATTAACGGCATTGTCTGGCTATATACTTGCCTGCCGCCTGAACTCGGCACAACCCAATGCAGGTGACGGGTTTGAATTTCAGGTGATCTCAGCTGTGGTTTTGGGAGGAGTGAGCCTCTCGGGAGGAAAAGGAAATCTTACAGGGGCAGTAATCGGCGTGTTAATATTAAGCGTATTGTCAAATGTTCTGGTACTGGCAGGGGTTTCCTCCTTTTACCAGGAAGTATCAAGAGGAATTGTAATTTTACTGGCTGTATATATTGATTCCAGAAATAAACGTATGGCGGAAAAGAAGATTCTGATGGGAAAAAAGTAAACTGCCAAGGAGGAATGATGGCATGGAAAACAATTCATATAAGCCTGTATTACAGTTAAAAAATATACATAAAAGATTTCCCGGAGTTTATGCACTGAAAGATGTATCCCTGGATCTTTACCCTGGAGAGGTTCATGCCTTGATGGGAGAGAACGGAGCTGGAAAATCCACTTTAATAAAAGTGATATCGGGGGTATATCAACCGGATGAAGGATTTATTTATTCCAATGGAAATAAAACTGTGATGGAAGATCCGTCACAGGCAATCAAAGAAAACATCAGCGTGATTTATCAGGAATTAAATCTCGCCCCCAACCTGTCTATTGCAGAGAATATTTTTCTTGGGAATTTTCCTAAAAAGGGCAGAAGAGTGGACTACGACAAGCTTTATGCCGATTCCGCAAAGGTTATGGAAGAACTGCAGCTGAACCTGGATGTGCGCATGAAGGTATCTTATTTAACCATAGCAAAACAGCAGCTTGTAGAGATCGCAAAATCCATATCCAAACATCCAAAGGTAATTATAATGGATGAGCCTACCTCAGCATTGAGCAGACAGGAAACAGAGAACTTATTTAAAATTGTCCGAATGTTGAAGGAAAGCGGCACCGCCATTATCTATGTTTCCCACAAACTGGATGAGATTTTTGAGATATGCGATAAGGTCAGTATCTTAAGAGATGGGGAATATATTGGAACCGATAAAATTGAAGACCTGAATGAAGAAAAGCTGGTGTCCATGATGGTGGGCAGGGAATTGAAGGATCTTTTTGTAAAGGAGAAAGTGAAATTGGGAGAAGAGGTGCTGCATGTAGATCATTTGAGTACCGATTTCGTTACTGATATTTCCTTTTCGGCAAGGGCAGGAGAAATAATCGGATTTTCAGGATTAATGGGATCCGGAAGGACAGAACTGTGCCGGGCGGTCCTGGGTATTGATAAAAGGCAGGGCGGAACCATTACGGTTGCAGGCGTGAATCTGGAAGAGAATGCCCCATCCAAAGCAATTGCAGCAGGAATTGGAATGGTGCCAGAAAGCAGAAAAGACGATGGCATATTTCCAAACTTAGGTGTGAGGGAAAATATGACGATTGCATCGAAAGGCTTCTTCAAAAAGCATTTTGCAATTGACAGGAGGCTTGAGGCGGCAGGTGTGGAAAAAATGATTGAAAGTATCAAAATCAAAACACCTACTATGGAACAGATGATTATTAATTTAAGTGGTGGAAACCAGCAAAAGGTGATACTTGCAAGATGGCTTATGCAGAACAATCTGAAAGTACTGCTGATAGACGAACCTACCAGAGGCATCGATGTAGGAGCAAAATCAGAGATTTATTCTCTGCTGAATATGCTGGCGAAACAGGGGCTCTGTGTAATTGTAATGTCTTCGGAAATGCCCGAAATCATCAGTCTTGCCGACCGGGTATATGTCATGAAAGACGGAAGGCTGAATGGCAGTTTTAACAGAGAAGAAGTGACGCAGGAAAAATTGCTGGTATCTGCTACTTAATTCCCGCGTGCTATGATGCCGGTTGGGCGCATATGCGGATCCATATGGCGGCGCCATAATAGTCAAAAACCATCGCCTGTGGCAGAGTTTTTGGTCATGCATTGCATTGGCATCCTATTCACCGCTTAGCTGGAATTAGCAATAGATATTTGCGAAGTTATCCGTTTACTGTTATAATAATCACAAAAAGACAGGCAGGAGTGAGTTTATGTTCGGTAATACAAAAGATATCGATAAGCAGTCTCGCTTGCCGCTTTACTTTCAACTGGAAGAGCTGATAAAAAAAGCAATTTCCACCGGAGAATTAAAGCCAGGCGATATGATTCCTACAGAATGGGAGATCATTGATTATTTTAAATTAAGCAGAACCACCGTCCGGCAGGCATTGTCAGATTTAGTAAATGAAAATCTGCTGTATCGGAAAAAGGGGATTGGCACGTTTGTTTCAAAACCCAAAATAGACCTGCAATATATGGGAAATATGGTAAGTTATAATGAGCAGATTACGAGTATGGGATTAACCCCGTCTACGAAAGTTCTCAAATTTGAGGTGATTACCGCGGATGAGCTCCTGGCAAAAGAGATGGGCTTGTCAAAAGGCGATAAAGTAATCGAACTGGTTCGTCTGAGATTTGCAGATGAGGAACCGATTGCGGTGGTTCAGTCCTACCTGCCCTATGATTTGTGCCATGAGATTCTGGATGTGGATATGGAGCGGAATTCCCTTTATCAGATACTTAGTGGTCAGAAAAATACAACGGTAGTACTGGTGGAGAGAGTGGTAGAAGCCATGATCGTCAGCCGGGAGGACAGTAAGCTTCTAAATGTGGAAAAAGGATTTCCTGTTCAGAGCTTCCTGAACAAGGCCTACAATGAGGAAGGGCGGGTGCTGGAATACTGCAGCTCAAGATATCGTGGGGACCGGAATAAGTTTTATATTGAAGTAAAAGTCTAGAAAACGTTATGCTTTATAGAACAAGATAAGTTATCAGCTGTCTCCATAAGTTCATGGCGGCAGCTGATTTAAAGAGGAGGCGGACGAATGTTAAAGGCCATGAGTTACGGAGCAGTTTTATGGGATATCGTAGGGGATGAAAAACACATTGGGGGATGTACATTAAATTTAGCCGCCCATTTGTGCAAATTGGGGATGAAGACGTATATGTACACCAAGCTGGGGACGGACAGCCTGGGAATGGAAGCCCTTAAGGAAATCAGCAATCTGGGTGTGGATTGCAGCTTTGTTTAGACCGACGACACGAAGAGCACCGGGTATGCAAAAATAACCCTGGATGAGAAGAAAGTACCTGCATATGAATTTGCATCTGATGCAAGCCATGAATTTATAGATGCAGACGAAGGATTACTGGAGAAAATCCGTGGAGAGAGCATTGATATCTTCTGCTTTGGCACCTACTGCCAGGCAGGCGAAAAGACAAGAAAGAATCTCCATAGAATTTTGGAATCCTGTGCCTTTCCGCTGGTGTTCTGCGATATTAACCTGAGAGTGGAGAATCCTTCCAAAGAGATGCTGGAAGGATCACTAAAGTATGCGGATATTCTGAAATTAAATGAAGAAGAAGTAACCGTTCTGGCAAAAGTACTGTATCATGCCGGATTGGAAGAAGCAAAAGTTATAGAAAATCTCAGAAAACAATACCGGATCCGGATTATCTGCGTAACGAATGGCGAAAAAGGCTGCAGGATATATGATGAGCAATCAGGAATGATCACGGCGGCGGCAATGAAAGTGCAGGCAGTGGATACCGTGGGTGCCGGGGATGCATTTGGTGCGGGATTTATCTACAGCTATTCAAGGGGATTGCCACTTTCCACGTGCGGGGAAAACGGAAATCTGCTGGGAGGCTATGTAGCTTCCCACAAAGGAGCCATTCCGGCGTATTCCTGTGAAATAGAGGAGCGATTTCGAGTGTAATACTGTAAGGCTGGGAAGATTCAGCTTGTAATGTTGTGAAGCTGGGAAAGATTCAGCTTGTAATGTTGTGAGGCTGAGGAATATTTTATATTATAATGCTGCATATTTGAAAAACAGTGGGGTGAAAAGATGGCAAATTTATACGGAAGAATAAGGAGTAAAGAGGAAATCAGAAGACGTGTGGGTGATATGAGCCAGATTGCAGATATGCGTCTGATGTCATTTGAAGATGGCAAAGCCAGAGGCATGAGAAGCATCGAGTGCAAAAATGGATCGGGGCTTGCATTTACCATACTGCCGGACCGCGGCATGGATATTGCCTGGGCATCTTATCAGGGTCATCCTTTTTCTTATATTTCCAAGTCGGAGGTCTGCAGTCCGGCGTATTTTACAGAAAACAAGGACAAGGGATTTCTGGATAATTTTTTTGCCGGAGTAATGACTACCTCCGGACTCTCCAATACCGGGGCAAGTAATACGGATCAGGGCAAAGAATATGGATTACATGGCGTAATCAATAACATTCCGGCACATGAAGTCCATATTTCAAAGGAATGGGTAAATGATGCGTATGTTATGACGGCGTCAGGCAAAGTGAGACAGAGCAGATTTTATGGGGAAGATTTTACACTGATACGAACGATTAAAATGGAGTTGGGCGATAATAAAATAGTGGTGCATGATGTATATCAAAATACAGGTTTTGATGCACAGCCCTTTATGCTTTTGTACCATATGAATTTTGGTTTTCCATTTTTAAGTGAGGAATCCAGGCTGGTTATGAATAAGAGTCTGGTAACACCCAGAACAAAAGAAGCGGAAAAAGGAATACTGGAATATGAGAAATTAACAGAGCCGGTACACGGATACCAGGAGCAGTGTTTCTACCATGATTTTGAACCGGATGAACGGGGAGAGGTCTGTGTCGGTCTTCAGAATCCCAGTCTCGGACAATCAGGCCTTGAGGTCTATCTGAAATACCGCAAAGAGGAACTGCCCTATTTCTGCCAGTGGAAACAGTTAGGAGAGCAGGAGTATGTAATGGGATTGATACCTTCAACGGGATATGCGGAAGGAAGAAGTGCGGCAAGGATCAATCATCAGCTGATAGAGTTAAAGCCGGGGGAGAAAAAAGAGGTTACCCTGGAATTGGGGGTGAAAGAACTCTAAAAGAGTATAATAGTCAAAAACAATTGACTTTTAAATGCGATTGAGATATTATGATAAAATAAGAATAAATCTAAGGATTGCGGTCATATTCCACAGATGATGTGGAGTAAAATGTTAATAGGGAAGCCGGTGTGAAACCGGCACAGTCACCTCTACTGTAACGTGGACGAAGAAACAGGATGCCATTGATATTGAAAAATATTGAGAAGGCGTTTCTGAGGATGAAGCGAAGTCAGGATACCTGCCGTAATGCCAGCTTACTTTATTTCCGGGATGAGGGAATAGGTTTATTTTTGTGCAAAAATTTATATGTTATGAAAAGCCTTTCAGTCTATGTACAGAAGGGCTTTCTTTTTTAAAGGAAAGATACACAGGAAAAAGGGAGAGTAAAATGAGAAGTCAAGTACTTATTTATAAGGGAGGAAATGTCGGCTTTCGAGTATTTGGCATGCAGGATGGGAAACAATGCGCAGATAAAAATTTAATTATTGGTACCGTTTTTGATGAAGTTTCTGATCAGGCACTTCGTAATAAAATACGTCTGAAGACAGCAGATCTTTCTCCCAACGTAAAGAAAATCGGGAAAAGAAGCTTTTATGGATGTACTTCATTACACAAGGTGAACTTTGGGAATCTGGAAGTAGTTCAGGAAGAGGCATTTTGCGGATGCTCAAAATTAAAGGAAATATATTTTCCGGCTAGTACGAAGGCAATCAAAGATGGAGCTTTTAAAGAGTGTAAACGTCTGGAGACAGTCACGTTTGAACCAAGCAGAGTGAACTTTATCATACCCAGAGAATCATTTTATCAATGTCAGAAACTCACAAAACTTATATTGCCAAGTAAAATAAATCGTATTGAGGACCGTGCGTTTTATAAATGCCAGAGTTTATCAAAACTGCATTTTCCGGTTACATTAGAATCAATTGGACGTGAGGCTTTCTATCAGACGGGATTTACAATGTTGAAACTTCCCCGTAACCTAAAGGTCTTAGATGACAGCGCCTTTTTTAAATGTAACCAGTTAGAATATGTTATATTACCGAAATCATTAAAGAAAATCGGAAAATGGGTATTCCATGGATGTAATCGGCTGAAGATATTGGAAATTCATCATGATCCGGATGAAATAGGAGATTGGATTATTAATAAAAGTGCTATGATCCGATGTAAAAAGGGTAGTATGCTGGATGAATACTGTGAGAAATTTGGTTTTACGCGGGAATACTTATGAATCATGCGAAAAAAATTACTCTATTGACAACCAAATTTATATGAGCTAAGATGTAATACATAAAATTACAAAATTAAATATGGAATTGCGGTCATCTTTCTTTAATTAATAATTGAAAGTGATAATAGGGAAGCTGGTGAGAATCCAGCACAGTCACCTCTACTGTGACGTGGACGAAGAGACAAAAGCCATTGATATACACTATCGAGAAGGCGTTTCTAAGGATGAAGCGAAGTCAGGATACCTGCCGTGTTGCACGTTATTTATTTCTGGGCTGAGGAAATAGGTTTATTTTTATGCCGCAATTCAATTAATTACATATGGGGAATAATAAGCCTTTCTGTCTGAGTGCAGGAAGGCTTTTTTTAATGAATTTTTAAGTTTATATAACTTTGGGACAGATAAAAAGTCCATTTCTATGGTTAACGATACCATATTTCTATAGAAAGGGAGTAACAGCTGATGAACGGAACGGAAAGGAGGGGAAATGGTGATGATTGGTTCCGAACAGCATAAAAATGAGAGACATGAAAAAGGAGGATTTGATTTATGAAGATTTTTAAAAAATTGACCGCGTTGGTACTGGCTTTAACATTAGTTTTCGGTATGACCACAATTACAGCGTCTGCAGCAAGTGATAACCTGGCGATTGGTTCTGTTACGTTAACAGCGCCTGCATCCGGTAAAAGTGCAGTAGCAGAATTAAAGACAGTAACCGTAGGTGGTGTAACCCGTTATACTTATAATGCAAAATTACCATCTGGAACAGCTACAAGTGATCTTAAGAAACTAAAAGTTGTTCTGACTGGTGTAAATTCTGATGCAGCTGTCAGCATTGATAGTCAGACAAGCGCTACAGGAAGTACGACAAGAACATTTAATAACGTTGATGTGTCTGCGTCATCTGCTACGATTTCCGTTACTTTTGGTGGTGAGACCAGAGCTTATGAATTGACGGCTACTGTGGATGCAACAAAACTTACTGTACAATTAGGAATTCGTACCATTAATGCATTTAATTATGGAACTGAATTCCAGGCTGCAGCAAATGCAATTATGCTTCCTTCCAATAATAAGAATAATTATGTTACTCTTACCCTGGACGCAGGGGCTACCGTTATGGATGCATTAGTGAAGGCAGCAGGCATGCGTGGTATTCAATTAACTGGAGCAGAAAATAATTATATCTCCAAGATGTCTAAGGGAGGATATACTCTGGGTGAATTTACCTGTGGAAGTATGAGTGGATGGATGTATACCGTAATTCCTCAAGGTGGAGAAGAGTTTTTACCAATGTATGGTGCAGCTCAGTATTATCTGGAAGGCGGAGAAAAAATTAATTGGCAGTATACCTGCAATTTTGGTGCAGATATTGGTTTTGGATTCTAATTACAATTTGTGAGAAGGCAGGGTATCCCATTTCGGATGCCTTGCTTCTTGTTAGAAAGAGGTAGGTTATGATAAAAAAGGCAAAACGTTATCTGGCTGGATTGATGTCCATGTGTATGTGCTTAACAATGGTTCCGACAAATGTACAGGCGCAAGTAAAAGAATCAGAGAATATACAGAGTGAGTCATATTATGACAGAATGAGTGAACTAACTAATGCAGATACCAGATTGGTTACGATTAATGGGTATTGCGGCGAATCGGGAGTAGAGCCTGATGAGGACTTCTATAGCTTTGCATTTGCATTATCAGATAGTAATCATAATGTGATTTATGATCCTGTAAAATATTGTAAAGTTGGTGAAACATACTATTTACAGCTTGATTCTATGAGCTACCCGCAAAGCGTATTTAATCGTGCGGAAGTGACAGGTCTGGAATTATCAGAAGCAGATAAAAACAATATGATTGAAGCGATTACAAATGGTACTTTTTCATTTATAATGCCGGATCATGATGTTACATTTGATCTTTATCTAATGAGGCAGTATAGTGTTAGAAATGTATATATGGAACCAGAAAATGGCGGAACAATAGTAATAACCGGTGAAGAGTATGTGAATGGAAATAAAACGGAATGGTATAACCCGTATAATACCGATGTTACGATAAAGGCTTTACCCAATTTAGGGTATCGTTTCAAGACGTGGGATATATCAACTTCAGGTTCAATGGGACCAGATTTACCTGTTGATCCAGAGCTTTCACAGAATTTAACATCATCGGAAAAGTTATTTAAGATGCCTAATCGTGATGTGGATCTAAATGCATACTTTGAAAAAGACCCCGATGCCGTTTTCGATGCCGTATTTACCGGAGGAGAAGGAGCAGTTGGAACAGCACCAGAAAAAATAACCAGTAAAGAAGCAGGTGAAATTACTTTACCTGATAATACTTTTACATTAAATGGATATCGTTTCCAGGGCTGGAATGATGGTAAAGAAGTTTATAAGCCGGGGTCTGTATACAACATGCCGTTTGGAGGTATCACTTTCACGGCTGAGTGGACAAAATCCGATTCTTCTGATATTAAATTCGAATCAGGTGGAGCTGATTCCGGAACGCCAATCGTTTTAAAAAACCAGAAACCAGGCGACCAGGTAAAAATTCCGGAAAATCCATATACAAAAGCAGGTTTTGACTTTGATGGATGGAATGATGGGACGCAGACATACCAGCCGGGTGATGATTATACGATTCCGGATCATGACGTAACCTTTACTGCCCAGTGGAGTGCATTTTATACCTTTAATGCAGGTACCGACGTATGGAATGTATCTGCGAAATGGTGTTACGGTCCTGAGGGTGCAGGAATTATTCCCCAGGAAGCCGGAGCTAAAAATGGCAGAATGCCAAAAGGCAGTGTAGAACGTATATACTTTGGCATGTCCGGTGAGATCAACCAAAATGCAGATAATTATTACAAATTCAAAGGATTTACCATTAACGGAAAAACTTATACCGAAGCAACGACGATTTCAAATACCGATTATTTTTCCGGAAATGTGATGATCAGCTTACCGGATCAAGAAGATGCAGATGGCTGCAAATATGGTAAAGTAGAATTTAAAAATGGCGAATTTAAAGATAACGTTGAAATCAGGCAGCATTACACAGAAACAACAGAAAAACGATATCTGGCGGATATTTCATCTCTTGCGATCAACGGTAGAACAGGGAATATTACAAATGATAAAATTGTTGTAAGCATACCTGAAAATACAGATCTTACGAAATTGAAACCGGTCATCAAATTAAGTGATGGTGCCACAGTTTCCCCAAAATCGGAAGAAGAAGTGGATTTAACAAAGCCGGTTCTTTATACTGTTATATCCAAGGATGGCAGAATAACAAAGAAATATACAGTGTCCGTAGAATTTATACGGAATCATCTGGAAGAAAATCTGCCGGGATGGATTACACAGACATTTGAGGCACGTCGTGACAGAGATGGTGATGGTACCCTGGTACTGGGAAGTGAGCCATTCCTGAAGAGTGCCAGTTCAACCTGGTCCGACTGGGCTGCATTTACAATGGGACGTTTTGGCATGGTTAATTCCGATGGAAGTGTGAACCTGAATTATAAAGATGGCGAGAATAATGAAGGCTACAGCGCTTACATGGAAGCAATGAAAGCGAATATCGAAAAAAGATATACGGAGAACGATGGAAAATTAGATAAAAATAAAGTGACAGAATGGCATCGTGCTGCACTTGCAATCGCAGCTATAGGAGGCGATGTTACTGATTTTGGAACTTATAATGGCAATGGGATTAACCTTATCAATGATGGAGCCTTTAATGCGGTTATAGACCCCGCAAGGCAGGGAATTAACGGACCGATTTTTGCATTGATAGCAATGAATATACAGGACTTTACCCGTCCCGCTGAAATGAAATATTCTGATGAATATCTGATCAAATATATTCTGGAGAGACAGCTGAAGGACGGTGAAAATGGAAGCTGCAGCGGATGGGCATTGTGGGGAGCGGTATCTGATCCTGATATCTCAGCTATGGCAGTACAGGCATTGTCTGCCTATTATTGGGATGATACAGAGTATACTTACACAAATCTGGCAAGTGGTGAGACTGTAACGAAAACGGTTCGCACAGCAATCGATGAAGCATTGAACAGATTGGGGACATAGCAGACAGATCTGGGTGATTACTTATCCTGGGGAACACGAAATATGGAAAGTACGTCTCAGGTACTGCTTGCCATTATTTCTGTGGGAGTAGATCCTTTGACCGACCAGCGCTTTATTAAAAATGGAAATACCCTGATTGACGGTGTTTTACGGTACAAATTAGAGTCCGGTGGATTCTGTCATACCTTTGATTATGACCCGGATAATGCTGCGGCATCTAACGGAGTATATAATTCCATGGCAACAGATCAGGGAGGTTATGGTTTAGTTGCTGCCTGGAGATATCTGAATGGAATGCGTTATATATATGACTATCGTGCAGAGTTCTCAGCCCAGGATACATCCGTTATTAATACCTTAAAAACAACGATAGACAATGCATTAGCGAAAAAAGGTACAGAAGGATATTACGAAGCCTTAAATAGTGCTATGGAAACTTATAATAGTACTTTCAAAGAATTAAATGATAATTCTTTACGTAGATATGTACCAAACTACTGGCATCTTTCCGATGCACTTGACGCAGAAAATGCCGCAGTTGACGAATTGAAAAAAGCAGCAGCTCCGGTTGAAAAGCTTATCGCAGCAATTGGTACTGTAACAAAAGACAGCAAAGCAGCAATAGAAAAAGCAAGAGCAGCATATGATTCACTTGCAGATGCAGCAAAAAAATATGTCAGCAATTACAGTGTCTTAACGGCAGCAGAAAAAACACTGGCTGAGTTATCAAAACCAGTACCTCCGGAAGTTGTAAAGGTAACCGATATTACGTTAGAGAAATCAGGGATCTCCCTGTATCCTACACAGGCGCAATTGCTGAAAGAAACGGTGACACCTGCTAATGCAGCTAATAAAGCAGTTACCTATAAGAGCAGTAATACAAAAGTAGTCACAGTTGACGCAAATGGAAAAATAACCGCAAAAGCTGCTGGAACAGCTGTCATTACTGTGACAGCACAAGATGGAAGCGGTAAATCTGCTGACTGTAAAGTTACGGTTAAAAAGGCAAAAGTTAAACTAAATGCAGCAACATTGCCATTACAGGTAAAGAAGCGGGTGACCCTTAAGGTATCTGGTTTGGCAGCAGGGGATAAAGTGGTTTCCTGGAAGAGTTCTAATAAAAAGTATGCTGTGGTATCGGGCAAAGGAAAAGTAACAGCGAAGAAGCCGGGAAAAACGATAATCACCGTAACTACAAAATATGGAGCTAAAGCTACCTGTGATATAAAAGTACAGAAAGGGAAGGTGAAAGCAACCTCCATTTCTGTTAATAAGAAAAAGCTAGAGTTGAAAAAAGGGAAGAAAGCAGGATTAGTGGTAACGCTTAAACCGATTACGGCGAAAGATAAGATTACATTTAAATCTTTGAATCCTGGTGTTGCAAAGGTCAATTCCAATGGAGTGGTAACTGCAAAGAAAAAAGGCGAATGTAAGATTATAATCCGTACTTCAAATGGGAAGAAGAAAACGGTAAAAGTGAATGTTATAAATAGCAGCAAAAAATAAAACACAATATGCTGACTAAAATATGACTGTACGATCTGGCAGCAGAGAAAGATATGAAAACTCTATGGCATTGTCCATATTTGAATTCCTTCTCTGTGGTTTGGATCGTGCAGTTTTTTGTGTGTATTGACTGAAAGTATCTAGATAAAGTTTTTACGGGCCTTATTGACAAGTAGATAATAATAGGATATGATAACAATATAAATTAAATTAACGGTGTTAAGTATGCGCAAACATACTCGAGTACTACATCGGATAAAAACTATAAAATAGTATACAGGAGTAAAGTGTATGAAAATATTGATACTATATGCAAGTAAATATGGATGTACAGAGGATTGTACCAGCTATCTCAAAGACAAAATCAAAGACAATCTAAAAGACAAACTGAAACAGGAAGTAAAAACCATAAATTTAAAAGGTGCCGGACACGTCGATTTGCAGCATTATGACTGGGTTATCATCGGCGGCTCCATATACATAGGGAAAATACAAAAAGAAGTAAAACTTTTTTGTGAACAGAATCTGCAAATCCTGCTTACAAAAAACATTGTATTATTTATGTGCTGTACAACACCTGATCAGGAAAGTGAGTTTTTCAGCAAAAATTTTCCTGCTTCGCTGCGAAAGCATGCTGAAAAAACAGTAAATATGGGAGGTGAACTCCGTCAACATAAAATGGGATTTTTCGATAAAAAAATAACAGCCATGGTGTCGAAACTGGAGCCTAAGAAAAATGAAATTTTATATAAAAATATAGATGAATTAGCTGATTTTCTAAATGAGAAAAGTTCTTAAAGGGAGCTGCTAAATGAAAAATATATTTATAATTTTGAGGTGAAATATAAAAAAGATACCAATTATCCAAAGAAATTTATTGACTTTCCCATATCAATGAGATAGTATTATTTCATAAACAAAATATTAATTGCGGTCATTTTTCATGCAGTTTTTCGAAATCTGTCATGAAAGTGATAATAGGGAAGCCGGTTCAATTCCGGCACAGTCACCTCTACTGTAACGTGGACGAGGAAACAATATGCCATTGGTGCTGCACAGATAGCTGCTGAGAAGGCGTTTCTAAGGTCGAAGCGGAGTCAGGATACCTGCCGTAAAAACAGATTGCTGAATTTCCGGGCTGAGGAAACAGATTTGTTTTTATACCGCGATTTAATGTTTGATGCATTAGAATGATGGAATAAAGAGGATGGGAATCCCATTTGATTATAATATAAAAGCCTTTCTGTTTACATACAGGAGGGCTTTATTTATGTGTAAAAAAATATGATAAATAATTCAGGAGGAAATGAAATGAGGAAGAAGAAAGTTATTCAGAAATTTTTCATTTGGATGATTGTCATGCTGCTGTTGATAACAGATATTCCGGTAATGGTTGTTCGGGCGAATGAAACAGGTTCCGGCCAGCAAGAAGAAATCATGCTGAAAACTACCTTACAAAATGGATTTACCCAACGGGCGAGCAAAAAAACATTTGATGTCTGGGCAAGAGACAGCGAAGATAACAAGGTGGATTCTGAGGCATTTTTATACAGCAATGATACACCCGAAGACCTGGAAGCGCTGGCGGTAAGCTGGAACGACGATAAAAAAACCAGCTATTTATTAAATATGACCGGTAAGGCGGATGGCAGTTACGGCATTATTGTCCGGGGATATAAGGAAGACGGTTCTGAAAAAGAGGTTCAATTCCATTTTACATACAAAGCAGCAAATAAAGGGGAGTGTGTTGGATATGCAGCCTTAGATATTGAACTATTCACTATTTCAAAAGATTATCTGATAGAACCGGTGCTGGTTCCAGTGTATGAAGGTGAGAATTCTGTCCGCGCCCTCCAGCGTCTGATTCACAAATACGGATTCGAAATGGTTTATACGGGAAGTCTGGATACCGGGTTTTATTTAGCAAAAATTAAAAATTTGCCAATTGGTTTCCTAAAGGATGCGGTTTTAGAGCCTAAGGTGGCTACCGTGGATGAAGTGCGAAATGCTTTTGATCCGGCGGCTTATATTGAGGGTGAGCTGGGAGAATTTAATTTCAGCCGAATGAGCGGCTGGATGTATTGTTTGAATAATGTATTTCCAAATGTAGGATTTGCGGACACCTATCTATCAGACGGAGACGTGGTACGCGTACAGTTCACGGTAGGATATGGTTCTGAGATCGGCGGCTCCGGTGCGATGGGCGGCGGGGATATTGATGATTATTATCTGGTAGCAGACAAAGACCGTCTGACATATCTGCTTGCCAGTATAAATTCTGCAGCAAATAGAGAAGCGTTGCTGAATGATCCAAAGATCAACCTTATGGTAAATCAGGCGAACCAGGTCATGAGTGATATAGGAGCAGAGCAAAATGTGGTAGGTGAGATATCAGAAATGTTGGAAAATACATTGATTGGTGAAGTAACTGCTATAAAAATGCTGACAGAAGATAAAGAGATTATGATTCATGACAGTGAAGAACTGCAGGTGGCAGTGGAGCCGGAACAAACGCATTTTCCGGTTAACCTCCACTGGACATCCAGTGACCCGGAAGTGGTGTCAGTAGAAAGCGGAGAGGTAACGGCAGTAAGTCCGGGTGTGGCACAGATTACAGCCAGTTATAGAGATCTGCAGGCATCCTGTACCATTACGGTACCGGAAAGCCCCATGACCGGGATTGAACTGAGTGCAGATCATTTGGATATTCGGAAAAACCAGAAAAGTGCACTGGAAGTAATCTATCTGCCGTCAAATACATCGGATAACAGGGAAGTACAGTGGTCTTCTTCTAACGTAAATGCCGCCACAGTAGATGAAAAAGGAATGGTTGTAGGAAGAGCCGCCGGTGACACTGTCATCACGGCTGTCTGTAATGATTTTGACGCTTCCTGTACAGTAAGCGTCAAAGAGATTCCTATGACGGATATGAGTCTTAGTAAGGAATCCATGGAATTAACAAAAGGTGCCACAATGACTTTAAAGGCAAATAGCATTCCAGAGGATGCAACAGACGACATCACCTGGACTTATGTTACATCTGATCCGGAAATAGCTGCCGTGGGTAAGACCGGGATTGTCAAAGGGATTGCCGAAGGCGAGGCGGATATAACGGTTTCGTCAGGGGCATTCAGCAAAACATGTAAGGTAACCGTAAAGGAAATACCGCTGCAGCAAATCAGCATCAGTCCCCCTTGTTTTTCCCTGTCCAGCGTCAGCGGCGTGAAAATTAAAAATTTATTATTAACTGTATCGCCGGATAACTATACGGAAAAGATCAGATGGAAGTCCTCGGACTCTTCCGTTGCAAGTGTAAACGAAAATGGTCTGGTCATGGCAAAGAAAAATGGTACGGTCTGGATAACGGCATACGGGGATAAAAGCGGATTAAGTGCCAGTACTATGGTAAAAGTGATCGACAAAGCGGTTTCCGTTAACAGTCTGTCATTTTCCCAATCTGAAATATCTCTGGAAGAAGGAAAAACTTTAACATTACCGATTAAAACATCACCAGCAAATGCTACGGATCCGTTTAAATGGGTATCCGATCAGGAAAGGATTGTAACGGTCAAAGACGGCACTATTACAGCAAAATCTTTAGGTACTGCGAATGTAACGGTATATTCAGGTGATCAGACTGCTTCCTGTAAAATAACCGTTCAGAAGAAATCGGAACCGAAGCCAACGCCTCCGCCAACCCCAACACCACCTGTTCCACAGCCCCCAAAACCGGCACCACAGCCAAAAGCCTATGTGAAGTTAAATGTAAGCAGTATTCCTCTGCAGGTGAAAAAATCAACCAAAGTAGTGAAAGTTAAAAGCATTGGAAAAGGAGACAAGGTTGCTTCCTGGACCAGCTCAAATAAAAAAGTGGCAACGGTTACAAAGAGTGGGAAAATTACAGCAAAAAAGAAAGGAACTGCTAAAATTACCGTAAAGACAAAACGCGGCGCAAAAGCAGTCTGCAGGGTAAAGGTACAAAAAAGCAAAGTTGTTACGAAATCGCTCAAAGTATGAAACTGAAAAAAGGGAAGAAGGCGACGATTACAGTTGTCAGAAAACCAATTACGGCAACGGAAAAAATTTACTTTGAATCATCGAATGAAAAAATAGCTACTGTAAATTCGAAAGGCGTTGTAAGGGCGAAGAAGGCAGGACATTGCAAGATTAAGGTGAGGAGCAAAAATGGCAAATCTAAAACCGTAAATATTAAGATTATAAAATAAGCATAATTTGAGAAGGGTTTTGTAAATCTAGCTCACAACTGTTGGCAGGTTTATTCCCCTGGTAATATTTAAACTTATTCGCGGAATCAAAGGAGGATGGTTATGAAATGGAATGTTTTTTGTAAAAGGGTAGTTGCCCTGGTGTTAGTAGCTGTAATGATTTTAGGAATCGTACCGGTTACCTCTCTTAAGGTGCAGGCAAAAGCGTGGAACCCCAATGAGGCAAATCAGAATCTGGATATACGATTCTGGGAAGATGAAAAGCCTGGTATAAGATTCTATATCAATGCAGGAGCACGGTATATCCTGGAGCATGTGAAAGAACCCAGTGTAGGAACCAATAACGGGGAATGGTCGGTAATGGACCTGCTGCGGGGGATGTATATTGGTGCTGATTATATGAATTATATTGAAGAGGGATATTTTAGTGACTATTTGAAAAGGGTTGAGCAGTATGTGGTTGACAGAGAAGGCGAATTGGATTTTGCAAAGTCAACGGAGTGGTCCAGGGTCATATTAGCACTCACTGCTCTGGGTTATGATATCACTGATATTCGAGGTTATAATTTTATTGAAAAGTTATCATCTTCTTATAAATTTTCTTATTTGCAGGGAATAAACGGTCCAATTTGGGAAATTATCGCTATGAATACAGGTGGTTATTCTTTTATGAAAAACCCATCCGATGCTGATCCTGGTGATGTGAATACATATGGAAGAATGATAGATTTTATAGTTAGTAAAGAACTAGAGCAGAAGGATGGGACAAAAGGAGGGTTTTCACTGATAAACAATTTTCCGGATCCGGATGTAACTGGAATGGCACTGCAGGCTTTGGCACCGTATTATCTGGATCAGGCAAAATACCTTCGCAGTGGAGCAGATACACCTTATGGTGAATTTTTAAAAGTTGTGGAGCGCGGGATTCTGGAACTCAGTAAATTGCAGGCAGCAAATGGTGCATTTAAGGGATGGGGAAATGTTAATGCGGAATCTACTGTTCAGGTTATTGTGGCATTGACTGCTTTAAATATTGATCCGATGTCTTCAGATGTGGAGCTTCCGAATATTGGTAAAAGATGTGGATTCATTCAGAAGGGCATGGTACAGGATGGTGTCAACACAAACAATATGATTGACGCGCTTCTTACTTTCTGGGCTTCAAAAAGTGGAGCATCACCGGGATCTGGAGGATTTAAGCACATAACATCAGGTTTTGATGGCGGCGGTGGTGCAGGAACATCCGTTAATGGAATGGCTACAGATCAGGCGGTTTATGGCTTAATTGCTTATGATCGTTTTATAAATAAGGAAAATACATTGTATGATATGACTGATATGATGGATGGAAGTTATCAGGAAATGGCGCCTGCCTCATATACAGTTGTTTTTGATGGAAATGATCATGCTGTAGAAAAAGAAGATGTAAAGGAATACAGCCCTTATGCCGAAGTAACCATGCCCGTTTTTACTTCATTAGATGAACAGGAATTTATCGGCTGGAATACAAAGCAGGATGGAAGCGGAAGTTTTTATCAGCCGGGAGAATTATTATCAATGCCGGAAAAAGATATTACGCTTTATGCACAGTATGGACAAAATAATTATTCCATAAGTATAAATCTTGGAGAAGGAACACTTGCCCAGGGAGTTGTCATTCCGGAGAATTACACTCCTTATAGTGATACGATTGTTTTGCCAACAGAACAGCAGATAACGAAAGATGGGTGTATATTCAAAGGTTGGTACAGAAATCCCTCATTTACTGGGGAACCTGTAACAGAGATACCGAAAGGCAGCTATGGACCACAATCATTCTATGCAAAATGGATTGTAAACTACACTACCGGATTAAACGAATTTTTCGCTATTGTAAATAAGTTAGATGTAGAGGCATTAACAATTTCAGACAGGTCTAAAATTAAAAGAGCGAGAGAAATCTATGATGGACTGTATGCAATACAGCAGGCAGAAATTAATGCTCGTTATTATAAGCGTTTGGTTCAGGCAGAAGAAAAGCTTGCTGCTTTAGAAGCAGGGATGGAAGAAAGTAAAATTGTAATAGAGTTAATCAATAATTTGAAAACTGAAGTTACACTGCAGGATGAGAAAGCTATATCAGAGGCCAGAGCAACCTATGAATTATTATCGGAAGACGATCAAGAACTGGTTACAAACTATAGTAAACTGGTTGACTCAGAGGCCAAACTTGCAGTACTTGTAGAAAATAGCAATAAGGCAAAAGAAGTAGTGGACCTTATAAAATCTATAGGTGAGATAACATTAGAATCTCAGGAATTAGTGGAAAGAGCCAGAGGAGCTTATAATGAACTTAGTGAAGAGCAAAAAGAATTGGTGGATGCAGAAAGCATGAGAAATCTGGAGTCTGCAGAAGAAATACTTGCTTCATTATTAGAGAGTGCTGAGAGAATTGCTTTGGTACAGGAAAAGATATCAGTAATTCCAAGGAATGAGGACCTTAACCTTGAAGACAATAGTTTTCAACTAATTACAGAAGCCCATGCAGCATATTTAATGCTTACAGAAGATGAAAGGACTCAGATAGAGGCAGGAATACTGGCACATCTTCTGGAAGCAGAGAAAAAGTTGTATGATATGGCGCAGAAACTGGCAACGGAAGAAGATTTTGTGGCTGCTATGGATGTTGTAAATAAAATATTGGTTTTTGGAGGAGAAATCTCCTTAGAGATGGAACCGGAAATCATTGCAGCCAGAGCTTCATATAATGCACTGGAAAATAATATACAGAAAGTATTAGTAGAAAACTATTATACATTGCTTCGGACCGAGATGGGGATCTGGAAAATTTGAAGAAGGACAAAATTCTGGCTGATGGATTAATTGCGCGGATTGATGCTATTGGAGAGGTAACACTGGATAAAGAAGAGGAGCTGGTATCCATTCGTCGTGATTTCGGACGAATGACAGCGAGTCAGAAGAAAATGATTTCCAATTATCAGGTATTAGTTCAGGCAGAAAAAATTCTTTCGAATATGAAATATAATTATAAAAAGGCAAAAGAGGTAATTGATAAGATTGCTGCAATTGGTACCGTATCAATGAGCAGTAAGGATGCAATCCTGTCAGCACGGGCAGCATATGATATCTTGAAGGAAGATCAGCGTGCTTTTGTATCTCAGGAGGAGTATCAGATTCTGGTAAATGCAGAATCAGAGTATGCAAGAATATTAAGTCTCCAGCTAAAGAGTATTGGGCTTAACACATATCAGTTAACTGTAGATGTAGGAGCCAGTGCCAGCCTTCAGGTATCGTATAATCCGATAAATACGATAAACGATAAAACAGTAAAATGGAGCAGCAGCAATAACAAAGTAGTTACTGTGCAAAATGGCCAGTTAAAAGGAATTGCTAACGGAGAAGCAGCAATTACCGCTAATGTTGGTAAGTTTTCAGTATTATGCAGGGTAGTTGTACAATCGCCCCTTAAAAACCTGACTATAAATAAGAACAATATTGCGCTTGTAAAGGGCCAGAGCAGCTTGTTATCCATAGGGTACGTGCCTGCTAATACCACCTCTGACAGAACAATTTCATGGAGCAGCAGCAATAATAAAGTTGCAACGGTATCAGGAGGAAGAGTGACCGGACAGGGTGCCGGTTCGGCGGTAATCACGGCTAAAGTAGGAAATCTGACTGTTAGCTGTAATGTAGCAGTGTCTAATTACAGTCTTACTTATGTGCTTGCCGGAGGAAGTAATTACAGTAAAAATCCGATTACTTATAACGGGGATAAAACCATTACCTTAAAGGAACCGAAAAAGGCAGGTTATCTCTTTAAAGGATGGTATACCGACCGTAAGTTTAAAAAGCAGATTAAAAAGATTCAAAAAGGAAAAGGCAGTAATTATACGCTCTATGCGAAGTGGGAAAAGGTAAAGAAGCCGGCAAAGCCAGTATTAAAAGACCTTAGCAATACGGGTTCCAAAAAGTTAAAAGTCGTGTTGAAGAAAAAAGTCAAAAATGCTCAGGGATATCAAGTACAATATGCTTTAGATAAACGTTTTCGTAAAAGTATGAAAACAGTTACAATGAAAGGAACAAGCAAGACAATTTCAAAACTAAAAAAGAAAAAGACATATTATGTGAGAGTGAGAGCTTATCGGAAAGATTCACTTGGTAAATACATCTACGGTTCCTATAGCTCTGTCAAGAAATTAAAGATTCAGAAATAAATAAGTTTGAAACAAAAGCGTTTCAAACTACTTATTAATGCATACCGCAGACTTGTCAGCGGTATACAGGGGTATAAGTTTGAATGAAAAGCACTTTCAAACGACTAATTAAGGAATAGCACAAGCCAGCTTGTGCTATTCAAGGAGGTATAAAGATGAAAAAATTATGGGCATATATCAAGGCTAGTGTAAAAAAACATAGAAGTGCTTCAACCGGAATAACAACACTTCTTGTGATTGTTTTGATAGCAGCAACTTTTATAAATGCCCTAAACAGCCAGGCTTCAGCTATGCCATCCAATCCGATCCAGGGGCTGTCAGAAGACAGCTCCCTGGTAAAATTGACTAGTACAAATGAAGTGGTATCTACTTTGCCAAAAGGAATACCATCGGCAACAACTTCCAAAGTAAATACTGATTCCAGTGAAGAACAGAAAAAGGAAGAAAAGAAAAACAATAAAAGTTCTGATAAATCTCCAGAAAAACAAAATCAAACTACCGGAGCTGGAAATCAGAAAGGTAATCAGGGAGCAAATAGCGGAGGCAGTGGTAACGGAAATACAAATTCCGGTGGCTCTAACGGGCAAGATGGCAATGGCAATGGTAGCAATAATGGTGACGGAACAGGTGGAAGCGGAAAAGAAAACAATAACAAAGAGCTTGATAAAAATGGAGACAAGAAAAATGAATATTTTAAATCGTCTATAATTGATGGAGAAACTGTTACCAATAGTAATTACTCGTTTACCATTACCCAGTTAAATAAGGAACTAACTGTAAAAAACACATTTGTAAAGTTAAATAATGATGGAGATACCGATTTTACTGGATATGCTAAATTGTCTCCCGGTGAGAATCAAATTAAAATATCTGTAGTCTATCGGGATAAAGATAAAAAGGAATTCACAGTTTCTAGAACTTATACGGTTTTTTTAGAACTTTTGAAAATACAAATAAACTGTGATATTAAGGACAATGATATTGTGACAAAAAGTGCGTATGCATTTACTGCATACGCAGAACAGTCAGGAAAAGAAATTCCTGTTATAGTCACTTTAAATGGAAAAACCATTACATCAGATTCTAATAAATATAAAACTGAATTAATGGAAGGTAAGAACCATTTCTCGATTTCTGCTTCAGAAGGTGAGGTCAGTGAGAAGAAAGAATATACCATAATCTATGATAAACCCATCAGTGATTTATCCATAAGTACAAATCTGGGGGATTTTGAGGTAGTAGATATCCCTGAAATTACTTTTTACGCCTATGGGTTAAGGGGTGGAGAAAAAGTAGGCATGAAAGTTATCTGTGAGGGCAATGAACTGACGGATGATGGTAATGGTAATTATACGATGGCTTTTGAAAAGGACGATACATATGAATTTAAACTGACAGCGTATGATGATAATGGGAGTTATTCTGAACCTTATTACGTCCAGTATACATTTGCGACTGGTCCTGGTGAAGATGGTGAAGATCCGCGTGCGCCTGTAATCATAACGGATCTTGCGGAGATAGAAAGCAGTGGGGAAACAGTTCCTGAATTATTCACCTTTTATGTCGCAGCAAAAGATTATAAGGGTGTATATATCCAGCCCAGTGATATTAAAGTATATTTAAATGGTGAAGAAATGACACCTGTATATGCCAACGAAAGTAAAATAAGTTATAATGCCAGTGTACCGGACGGCACGTACTCAATCAGGGTATGGGCTTATGATGCAAATCATCAAATAGAACAGGATCGAACATTCTCCATCACCAGCAGTCCTAAAATAGTAGGTACAATGCATATTTCTATGGAGGCAACAACAGTAGGTGTTTCAAGTATATTTGATGAAACTGTTGATATCAGACAAGGAGAAAATCTGGCATATGTGTTAGAACGAATCCTGGGTGTATATGGGATTGAGACAGAAATAACCGGTTCTTTAGACGAGGCTTACTATCTAAAAGCGATTAAAGCCAATTATGATCTTTATGAAACTCCCCAGATACCGGAAGATCTAATGGAAAAACTGGTGGAATGGGATGCCGGTACGGCACAAGTTCTTCATTTAGAAACGTGTCGGGGAAGTAATCAATTAGGAGAAATGGACTTTACAATTGGTGCTGGCTGGATGTATTCCGTAAATGGAGAATATCCTAATATCGGATTTTCAGATTATGTTCCAAAAGACGGTGACGACGTCCGCATCCGCTTCACTCTGGCATATGGCAAGGATATCGGTGGCGGCGCTGCAATGGGCGGCAACAATAATCCTGCAAATGGCAGCGAGAACGGCACCGACACCGGATCAGTCGTCTGGGATAAGGAGTGGTAATCATCATGAGATTAAAAATAAACGAAGATAAATTAATAAAGAAGCTTCTGGTAATGTGTACTGCCTGCTGTATCCTTGCAGGCATATTCACAATTACAGCAGAAGCTTCCCACAAAGATTATACCCCGGACGAACTGTTAAATGTCATGAAGGAAATTATAAACTGGCGCAAAGCTATTTCAGGCGTTAGCCTGGACGAACCTCTGATGTCAGAAGTTTTTTTAGACAGTGTGGGATCGACTGCAGGCGACTGGGCGGCTATTGGCATAGGCAGAAGCGGATATGCAGATGATTACAATGCTTATCTTGCCGTTACGGCAGCGTGTATCAGTAAATCCTATCAGGAAAACGGATATTTGGATCGTACAAAAGCGACGGAATGGCAGAGAATCGGACTGGCGGTGCTCTCAGCAGGAGGAGATCCGGTTTCTATAGGAGAGGACCAGGAGGGCAATCCAATTGATCTGGTGGCGGATGGCAGCTATAATCGGGGCAAGGTAATGTCGCTGGGGACACAGGGAACTAACGGACTGATCTTCGGATTGCTGCTCATGGATAGTATGCGATATGATATTCCGGCGGATGCGGCAGATACGAGAGAGGGGTTGCTGGAGAAGATTCTCAGCAGTCAGATTAAGGATGGCGGGTTTAATCTGACATCCATAGATCCGCAATCGGATGTAGATATGACTGCCATGGCGCTTCAGGCATTGGCACCTTACTATAACAGTGAGAAGACCTATCGCTATGTGCAGCAGGGAACGAAGCAGGACCAGGTAAAAAGTGTCCGGCAGGTTGTGGACGAAGCCCTGCAATTCCTTTCATCCAGCCAGCAGGAATCGGGCGGTTTCACAAGCTGGAGATCGGGGAATTCGGAAAGCTGTTCTCAGGTGTTGATCGCATTAACAAGCCTTGGTATTGATCCGGGAAATGATCAGCGGTTTATTAAAAATGGAAATACCGTCATCGATGGATTGATGCAGTACCATATGGAAGAAGGCGGGTTTATCCATTCGAAAGAATATGATGAGGAAAACCCGGATGCAGACCCGGATAAATCCAACACCATGGCGAGTGACCAGGCATTATGTGCGCTGACAGCTCTGTGCCGCTACTATGGAGGAATGCGAAATTTATATGATTTCCGCCCGGAGCAGACTGCGGAACTAAAAAAGCAGATATCGGATTTGGAGACCAGAATACATAACCTGAGAGAAGATGCAGCATCGGAGGAAATCACAGCCGTTTACGATGCATATGAACAAATTCCGGCAGAAGAAAGAAGCTATGTTTCCTCCTATGCTGTCCTGGCAGATATAATGGCTGAAAAAGGGATTGTAAACAACTCAGAGCCATTGTCAGAACATATGGATTTAAATACAAAGGGAAACGGTACGGTCACTTCTCTGTTTGGACAGGAGCTGGCAATGTCCGCAAATATTTATTTTACAGAGGAAGATGTAAAAAAGGTGGACAGTCTGCCCGATCCCATTACCAGCGAATCTTACGTAGAAGTGGTCACTCTTCTGGACAAATACCGCAAATCGGAGAATAAAGAAGACTATAAGCAATACAAAGAAAAGCTGGAAGAAAAAATAAAAGAAATTGACCAGATTAAAGAGACTATTAAATCAGTCAATGAGGAAGTTACGAAGAAGCTTTATCCACTGGATAAAATTTCTTTAAAGGACAAAGAAAAAGTTGAAGAAATTCAGCGAAAAATTGAAAGTTTAAGCGCATATGACCAGACCAAGATTTTACAGTACGAGGATATCCTTCAGGCAAATGTCAGAATTAAGAACCAGCTGAATGCGATAATTGCAGCAGCAGCAGCGGTAGTTTTGGTGGTTATTCTGGTTGTTATTGTGGCTATACGCATGGGAAGAAGGAAACGGCTGAAAAATGAGAATTATATAAGAGAAAATGACGATTAAGACGAAGATGACGAAGACGACAATTAAGCCTAAGCCTAAAATCATTGTCATTCCATAAAGCTTGAAAAATAGGAATTAGAAAGGAAGTCACAAAGGTTTTTAACCTTTTTTTGCAGTGGCACTGTCACAGAAATCGGTGATAGGAAATGGGTACACAAATGAAAAAAGATTTACTGATACTTGCCTTTGCGGCTATCATTATCATCGTTCTGTTTAGAGGTACAAAGTTTCAGTCTGTGGAAGATTATTACCTGACTCATGTGGATGATATTACAGAAGATTCCCAGACTGTTACATTTAGCATCCGGTGTGATACGATCCTGGATAACTGGGACCGGCTTGCACCGGAGCTGCAGGATGCAAAATATGTTCCGGCAGACGGTGTGATTTTAGCACCGACAAAATATGTACTTCGTCCGAAGGACACTGTTTTTGATATTCTAAACCGTGCCACGCGCCATGAAAAAATTCAGATGGAATATCAGGGGGCACAGGATAACGTTTACGGAAGTGCCTACATTCAGGGGATAAATTTTCTGTATGAATATTCCTGCGGTCCCCTTAGCGGATGGATGTACCGGGTTAATGGAGCATTTCCGGACTATGGGTGCAGCCGATATAAACCAAAGGATCGAGATGTAATCGAATTTGTTTATACCTGTGACCTTGGACGGGATATTGGAGGAAGCTTTGATACGCAAAATGACAGCAAGAATACTGAGACAGAAGAATAAGTAAGCGAAGGAGAAAGACATGAGCGGTTTTGAAAAATTCCATCCGATTGTATTATTTACATATTATGTATGTGTTATTTTATTTACCATGTTTTCTACGCATCCGGTGATTTTACTGTGTGCGCAGTTTGGTGCAATTCTCTTTTTTTCCATGCTGCATCCCGCCCGTATCGTGGCGCATAACCTGGTATTCTATTTTTTCCTGTTTCTTCTGGTTGCAATTACCAATCCTCTGTTTTCACATAATGGAGAGACGATTTTATTTTTCATGAACGACAACCCGGTTACCCTGGAAGCGATTATGTATGGAGGTGCAATTGCCGTCATGATTGTGGGTGTAATGTTCTGGTGTAAATGCCTGAACGTTATTATGACATCGGATAAGTTATTGTATCTGTTTGGGAAAACGATTCCGAAATTGTCACTGGTGCTGTCTATGGCGCTGCGCTTTATTCCCCTCTTTAAAGTACAGATTAAAAAAATTAACCAGGCACAGAAGGCAATGGGACTGTATGCAAGTGACAGCAAGTTTGACAAGCTGGGTAGTTCTATGCGGGTATTCGACAGCCTGTTGTCCTGGTCTCTTGAAAACTCTATCGAAACCGCCGATGCAATGAAAGCGCGAGGATACGGGCTGCCGGGAAGAAAGAATTTTTCTCTTTTCCGGTTTCGGAAAGCAGATGGTATTTTAATTACAGCGATTGGAATTATGATGTTGTATATAGGTGGAAATTATTTTGCCGGAAAATTTGACTTTTACTACTATCCGGTTGTCTCCTGGATTGGAAAGAAAGCCGGAGATATTTTCCGGTATGCTGTTGTTTTATTATTTATGATACTGCCGGGATTACTGGAATTGAAGGAGAAAATACAATGGAAATACTTAAGGTGGAGAATTTAAGTTTTACATACCCGGAACAGGAGGCAAGTGCACTGGATCATGTGAGCTTTTCGGTAGAAGAGGGAGAGTTTATTGTTCTGTGCGGGGAATCCGGCTGTGGTAAAACCACATTGCTTCGATTATTAAAAAGAGAGCTTGCACCCCATGGGGAGAAAGACGGAGAAGTGCGTTATCTGGGGGTAAGGCAGGAGGAATTAACAGAACGGGTCAGTGCCTGCGATATCGGATATGTTATGCAGAATCCGGAAAACCAGATCGTGATGGATAAAGTGTGGCATGAGCTTGCTTTTGGTCTGGAAAATATGGGGCTTGATAATCAGATTATTCGCAGAAGAGTGGGAGAAATGGCTTGCTTTTTTGGAATAGACGGCTGGTTTCGCAGAAATACTTCTGAGCTTTCCGGAGGGCAGAAGCAGTTGCTGAATCTGGCATCCATTATGGCAATGCAGCCCAGACTTTTGATTCTGGATGAGCCCACTTCCCAGCTGGATCCCATTGCATCATCGGATTTTATCGCTACCCTTGTAAAGCTGAACCGGGAGCTTGGAACCACGATTATATTGACAGAGCACCGCCTGGAAGATGTTTTCCCGGCTGCGGATAAAGTTGGGATTATGGAAAAGGGTAAGCTGCTGTTGTGGGAGAATCCCAGGGATGCAGGAAAGAAATTAAAAGAAATTAAAGCAAACCATAAAATGATGCTTGGACTGCCCAGTGCAGTGCGGATCTATAACGGGCTGGATGTGGATTGTGCCTGTCCGCTTACGGTAAGAGAGGGGCGCCAGTTTTTAAGTACCTGGTATAAGGAGGAACAAGAACTGGACCAGAAGAGCGAATCCATCCACCAGGATGATGAATTCACGCAACAAGGGCTGAAGCAGGAAATAGTACTGTCCATGAAAGACGTCTGGTTTCGCTATGAACGGGAGCTGCCGGATATCCTGGAGGGTGTCAGTCTGGAATTATATAAAGGAGAGATCGTTAGCATTTTGGGAAGCAACGGTTCCGGAAAAACCACGCTGCTCAGTGTGATCTCCCATGTCAATCATGCATATAAAGGAAAAATCAAAATTTTTGGTAAGAAACAGAAAGCGTATAAGGGAAATGAATTGTACCGCCAGATCCTCGCGTCACTGCCTCAGAATCCCCAGACGGTATTCTTAAAGGAAAGTGTACGGGAAGACTATGAGGAAATGGGGAAAGTGATGGGCTATGATAAGGAAGAAATGGGCCGTATGATTGAGCAGACTGCCAAGATGTTAGAAATTGAACACCTTCTTCCCAAGCACCCCTATGATTTAAGCGGCGGAGAACAGCAGAAAGCAGCCATAGGGAAAATGCTGCTGTTGAAACCTAAAATTTTGCTGCTGGACGAGCCTACCAAGGGAATTGATGCATCTTCTAAGTATCGGTTACTGGGTATTATGAGAGATTTGAAGAAAAATGGGATAACCATACTGATGGTTACTCATGATGTGGAATTTGCAGCAGAGGCATCGGACAGGTGCGGCATGTTTTTTGACAAAGAAGTAACCTCCATTGATCTTCCAAAGAATTTTTTCTGCAATAACAGTTTTTATACCACGGCAGCAAACCGGATTGCAAGGCATATGTACAGGGATGTGGTTACCTGTGAAGATGTTATCGCTATGTGCATGAAAACCGGGAGGAAACAGGTATGAGTAAAAAGCGGATAACGATAAATATCCTGCTGATACTGGCAGCTGTGGGGGTAATTATTTTCGGTGTGCGTATGTTTCAGGACCGAAAGTATAATCTGATCTCAATTCTGATTGCATTTCTTGCCTGCATACCATTTTACATGACATATGAAAAAAAGGAAGGCAGCATACGCCGAATGGTAGTCCTGGCTGTCATGGTGGCAATATCTGTTGTGGGAAGATTGATTTTTGCAGTGACGCCAGGTTTCAAACCGGTAACAGCGATAGTGGTGATCGCTGCGATTTATATGGGTTCGGAATCCGGATTTTTAATCGGATCGCTGTCAGCTATTATTTCAAATATGTTTTATGGGCAGGGGCCATGGACGCCTTTTCAGATGCTTGCATGGGGAGGTCTTGGGCTGATTGCTGGGTTGCCGGTGATGCAGAAGATCTTGAAGAACAGAGGAATTTTGGCAGTATACGGGTTCCTGGCGGGATTTGGATATTCGGCCATTATGGATATATGGACCGTACTTTCATTTGACGGGAGTTTCAGCCTGGCGAGATATCTGACGGTACAGGTTATCGCACTTCCGGTAAGTATCGAATATGCCATATCCAATGTAGTTTTTCTGATGCTGGGAATCGGTCCAATCGGGAGAAAGTTAAAGCGAATTAATATTAAACACGGAATATTTTAAATGTCAAGAAGGTGAGGTATACATACATGAAGCATACAGAACAATTGGTTCAGGAAATACAAAAGGTTATCGTAGGAAAAGAGGAAGTGATTCAAAAAGTACTGATGGCAATTCTGGCAAAGGGACATATTTTACTGGAAGATATACCCGGAGTGGGTAAGACCACACTGGCACTTGCAATCAGCAAAACACTGGGACTGGATTACAGGAGAATTCAGTTTACCCCTGATGTTATCCCATCTGATGTTGTAGGATATACGGTATATGATAAAAAAAGCGGTGAGTTTGTTTATAAGCCCGGAGCAGTTATGTGTAACCTGCTGCTGGCAGATGAGATCAACCGTACCTCCAGTAAGACCCAGGCTGCACTTCTGGAAGTTATGGAAGAAGGAAATGTAACTGTTGACGGAAATACTTATGAGGTTCCAAAGCCTTTCGTTGTAATCTCCACTCAGAACCCCTTTGGTTCCGCCGGTACACAATTGCTTCCCCAGTCCCAGTTAGACCGTTTTATGGTAAAACTGGAAATGGGATATCCGGATTTTGAGAGTCAGGTCAATATCTTAAAGGACCGTCAGGAAATACAGCCGCTGGATACAATCAAAGCAGTAATCAATAAGGACGATTTGGAAGAGATGCAGATGGAAGTGTCCAGGGTCAAGGTAAAAGATGAGATACTGCGGTATATTACAAGGCTTGCAGAAGCAACCAGGAGCCATGAATATATCCAGCTGGGCGTAAGTCCCCGTGGTGCATATGCGGTGAATAATATGGCGAAAGCATCTGCCTATATAGCTGGACGCGGTTATGTAACACCGGAAGATGTCATCGGGGTATTTCCGGCCGTCAGCAGCCATCGTGTGATACTCCATCCCAAGGCAAAGGTAACCGGAGTATCTGCCATGTCTATTATGGAAGAAATTACAAAAACGGTTTCTGTACCGGAAATATCATAACCAGGAGGACTTTATGTTAAAGACAAGAATATGCTATGGAGTATGGCTGCTGGGTACGGTGATCCTATACATCTATTCAGATTCATACTGGGCATTTTTCCTTCTGATCGCTTCTGTGTCAATCCTTCCTGTCTGCGGGGCAGCCATATTAACCACCCGGCATAAATTGTCGTATTCATTTCAGGCGGTATCCATGGCAGGCAAGGGAAAGCAGGTACAGGGGGAACTCAGCATTCAAAATAAGAGTATTTTCCCTGTGTTAAAAGTGTGTTGCTGCCTTCAGTTTTTCAATCAGCTGACCGGAGAGATGAAAGAGCAGGAGATTTACTGCGCCATACCGGCTAAAAAAACGGAAAAGCTGAACTGGAATCTGAAAAGCAGATATTGCGGAAATGTGAAGGTGACCATTGAAAAAGTAACTTTATATGACTGGCTGGGGATTTTTACCCTTCGGGAGAACCCGGATCAATATGGACATATTGTGATTTTGCCCGATATATTTCCTGCAAATGTACAAATCAGCGACAGCCTGAGTGCTAATTGGGACAGCATTACTTACTCAGACAGTAAAAGAGGGGATGACCCCAGTGAAATATTTGGCATGCGGGAATATCAGGAGGGAGACAGTCCGAAAAATATACACTGGAAGGTATCCGGCAAGCTGGATGGGCTGTATGTTAAGGAGCTAAGCCTACCAATAGAAAATTCCATACTTCTTTTATACGAAACAGCATCTTTTGAAAAGAAGAAAGAAACAGCCGCGCTTCGCGATGCAATGATGGAAGCTTTTTTATCGGTATCCCAGTCTCTGATCCAGGAGGGGCATCTTCACACCTTAGGGTGGTATGATCAGAGCAAGGCCCTCTTCCGCCGGCAGGATGTTACATCGGTGGATGAATTAGCTGAGATGACAGAGGGGTTTCTGGGGATTCAAAGTAAAGAGCAGGGAGAGACCAGCCTCCATTACTATTTGGAGGACTGTATTGACAATCCCTATGCCCATGTGGTCTATATTACGGCGTCAGATGGCGGAGAGGATCTGAAATGCTTAAGTGAGATTTGTTCCGTTGCTGTTTTGCAGTGCCGGATAAGTAAGCAGGAGGTATCCGGAAATTTGGACCATTCGCTGGTAGTATTTACACCGGAGACATTGACAGAAGAATTATGCCAGTTGGTAATATAGGGGATGTAAGATATGAAAAATGGAAAGAAAAATACAGGTAAGAAAAAATCTCAGATTACAATTCAATTGGAGAATCGGAAAAATAGTGGCAGAGAAGGTGTGCTAAACTTGCTGGCAGAATTACTTCCGGCTTTTTTGCTTTATCTTGGCATCTCTTTGTCTTTTATTTATCTTCTTGATCTGCCGGTGCAGGTATACTATTCGGCAGCTTTTGGACTGCTGATCCTGACACTGCTGCAGTTACATGGAAAGTACAGCCGTTATGTGAAGGCAGGTACGGCGCTTCTGGCTGCTGTTGGAATCCTGTTCCTCTTAATACGCCAGGAGTTGATGCTGGACGGCTTTCTGCTGACCATGAACCGGATTGGGCAGGCAGCCGGCAGAAACTTTGGAATTTTCCTGAAAGTTTATGATATTGGTATTGCTGAGGAATCATATGGGATCGCCCTTTGCCTGTTCTGGACATGGAGCTGCCTGCTGTCTGCTGTAGTTGTAACCGTAATTATCCGGCTGCGCAGTATATTACTCTTATGCATAAGTGTATTGCCATTATTGGTGCTGGAATTATGTACTGGTGAAAACTATGGTATTATACCTGTGATAATGATGCTGGCTTCCGTTATGGTTCTATTGAGTTTTTTTGTACATGGCAGGAAAAGCAGGAGGGCATTTGGCAATGGTAAATATTTGGCTATCCTGCAGGTATCCGGAATATTAACGGTTGCTTTTGCAGCTATCCTGGGATTTATGGTCAGTACAGTATCTGTTAATAGCTACACGAAAGCAGGATTTGCAGAGGCGGTAAAAGAAGGAATAGCAAAAAAAATTTCCAATATACGCTATGAAAAAGAGAAGACAAATTCTTTTACACAGGGTCAATTTAAGGGACTGGGAAATCTGACACTGAAGGATACAACTGCACTGGAAGTTCTGATGGACAAGCCGGAATCCCTGTATTTGCGCGGGTTTGTTGGAAGTACTTACACCCAGAATGGTTGGGAGGAGCTAGAAAAATCTGTCTATTATGAAGAGAAGGACCTGTTTTACTGGCTTCACGAAACAAATTTTAATGGATTAAACCAGCTCTCCCTTGTGAATCTGTTGGTAAATGGAAAAACAGATGAGGAGACTGTGGAGATTACGGTACAGAATGTAAATGCAAACAGTAAATACATCTATACCCCTTATGAACTGAAGTCAGATCCCGGTAAGATAGATGGGGGCAAAAATCTGGGGGATGTTTCCTTAAAGTCAAAAGGATTGTTTGGAAACCGCCTGTATCACTATACTGCAAACAGTAATCTGGTGAAACGTTATCCTACACTGGCGTCAGATTTTTATGAAATCAGGAATAGTGATACTGCAGCGGAATACGCAGGAAACGAAAGTTACTACAATGCCTTTATCTACCGGAATTACCTGGATATACCGGACCACCAAAAACAGATTCTGAAAAATCTTCTGAAAATAGAAGAGGCATCAGGAAGTGCTCATTATCCCTATGAAGAAGCAAATGCTTTGATTATGGGATATCTGGACAAGAATATAGAATACTCCGAAGAAGTGGATACCTTTACAGGAAATTATGATTTTTTGCAATGGTTTCTTCAGAGCCAGAAAAAAGGATATTCCGCCCACTATGCAACAGCTGCAGTTCTGATGTACCGGTATCTGGGTATTCCTGCAAGATATGTGGAGGGTTATCTTGTGACACCGGAGGATGTAAAAGGTGTGGAAGCTTATGAACCAATCGAAATTACCGGAGAAAACGCCCACGCCTGGGCAGAAGTCTATCAGGACGGCATTGGCTGGGTACCTATGGAAGCAACACCACCTTATCTGGGCATTATGGAAAGACCGGAATTCTCACAGGCTCCTGCACTTACGGGAGACGGCGGTCAGTCAGATGACGCCGGCAAATCGGAGAAGATAAAAGATGAGGAAAAGGAATTAAAGAAAAAAAAGACGGGTAAAAAAGCGGAAGTACCGGTACAAAAGATTCTGCTGATTGCTGTAGTTGCTCTGGCTGTTATTTTAATCTTATCATGGCTGATCTATGTAATTTTTCACAGAAGGAAACTTGCAAATCGTAAAAAGAGCTTCCGTGTAGCGGATAATAGGCTGGCGGTAAAGCATCTCTATGCTTATACTTTATTTTTACTTCTCTATGATAAGACTCCAAGAGCAAAGGGATCCCATTATGGCTATGTAGATATTCTTTCTGAAAAATATTCGGAAGCATTTGGTGAAAAATTCAGGGAGACACTGGATGTGGTTCAGGGAGCAGTTTATGGTGATCTGGATGTTTCAAAGGAGCAGCGGGAAAAGGCAGAGCAGCTGAAAGATGAGACCTTGCATTGTATTTTGAAAAAGAAGAGTTTGTTAAGGAAGATTAAAATGTGGTTGGTGGACTTTGTATATTAGTCTTGACATACACTTAACGCCGATTTAGCTCATATAATCTTTCTCTTATACTGACAATTGATATTTCAAGAGCGGTAGATGCGGATATATTTATATTTGAGTAGAAACACTTTAATCTTCCCTTTACGTCGAAATTGTATTAAAATGTATAAGAAAATTGTATTATAATAAATGATCATAATGAGCAATAAAGAATTATGCAGTGTAAGGTAATCATTTCAAAAGTTGAAACAGGAGGATTCTATGGAATTATATTATAAGCAGCCTGCCGGGCAGTGGGAAGAAACCCTGCCCATCGGGAATGGAAGCCTGGGCGGAATGATCTGGGGGAATATCAGTCAGGAACTCATAGGTTTGAATGAAGAAACATTGTGGTCGGGCTATCCACATGATAAGAATAATCGAAATGCGCTTGAATTTTTACCGGAAGCGCGGAAACTGATATTTGAAGGCAGGAATGCAGAAGCACAGCGCTTGGTAGAAGAAAAAATGCTGGCTGAATTTACGGAGAGCTATCTGCCTCTCGGGAATCTGAAAATTGATTTTGCTCATAGCTGCAATGCAGAAAATTATGTGCGGAGACTGGATCTTGACCATGCCGCGGCCAGCGTCAGCTATGACGTTGACGGGGTGGGCTACAAGAGAGAATACTTCGCAAGCTTCCCTTCCAAAGCAATGTTCATACGGCTTTGCAGCACTGTAAATGAAATGGAGGTCCGTGTAACTCTGGAAAGTGATTTACAGCCGGTTTATGAGAGAAATACAGGAATGATCCGCATGGACGGAAGGTGCCCGGAACATGTAGATCCCAGCTATGTGGACAGCGATACCCCTGTCATATGGGGGAACCGCGGGCAGGCTTTTCAGGCCGGCCTGACTCTTCTGTCTACAGATGGAACATATGAAATTATATTTGAAGAGGAAAAAGCAGTCCTGGTTGTAAAAGATGCATCGGATATTATATTGGCAGTGACTGCAGTCAAAAATCCCGATGTTGCTGCAGAATTCAACATCTGTGGTTATGAAGGGATAAAAGAAAAGCACGTAAAGGACTATCGGAATTTGTACAGCAGGGTAGAACTGGACCTGGGCAGCCAGCCGGATGCTCCCACTGATATACGTTTACAGAATATGAAAGACGGGAAAGAAGATACAGCCATGTATGCGTTGTATTTCCAATATGGAAGATATCTGCTTATCAGCTCTTCCCGGGAGGGCGGAGTGCCTGCGAATCTACAGGGGATCTGGAACTGGGAGTTCCGTGCACCTTGGAGTTGTAATTTTACTACCAATATTAATGCCCAGATGAACTATTGGCATGCTCAGAGCTGTAATCTGGCAGAATGCCTGGAACCATATTTTAATTTTGTAAAAGGACTAAGTATTGAGGGGCAGAAAACGGCAGAGACACATTTTGGATGTCGGGGATTTACAGTATCTCACAATACGGATTATTGGATGAGTACGAATCCGGTCGGTGTGGCCCATGGAAAAAATACAGGCCAGGAAAATAGCGGATGCTATTCCTTCTTTCCTTTGGGCGGTGCGTGGATGTGTGAGGAATTCTGGAAGCATTACGAATATCACAGAGATAAAGATTTTTTAAGAGATACTGCATATCCTGTTTTAAAACAGGCGGCTCTGTTCTGTCTGGACTGGCTGGTTCCATACGAAGGCTATTATGTGACTTGTCCGTCAGCTTCACCTGAAAATGTCTTTTTTGTACCGGACAGAGAGGGAGAGAAAGCGTCCCTGACCTATGCCTGCACCATGGATATGACAATTATACGGGAGGTGTTTGGGGATTTTAAAAAGATCTGTGCAGAACTGGATATAAATGATACACTATTGAAGGAATTGAAAGAAAAAGAAGCAAAACTATATCCTTATAAAACAGGAAAATATGGGCAGCTTCAGGAGTGGCCCATTGATTATGAAGAAGTAGAACCGGGGCACCGTCATATTTCCCATCTGTATGGAATTTATCCGTCTGAGCTGTTTGAACAGGATGACCGGCTGAAAGAAGCCTGCCGTAAAACGCTGGAAAGACGGCTGGCAAATGGAGGAGGGCATACAGGATGGAGCTGTGGCTGGATCGTTCAGGTGTTTGCTGTTCTGGGCGATGCCGCAAAAAGCTATGAATACCTCAGAACGCTTCTTACCAGATCGACTTATCCGAACCTTTGGGATATGCATCCGCCATTCCAGATCGACGGGAATTTTGCAGGCAGTGCAGCCATTGCGAATATGCTGGTACAGGACAGGGGCGGAGAATTGAAACTGCTTCCTGCACTTCCAAAAGAATGGAAGGATGGATATGTGAAAGGTCTTCGGATTAAGGGCGGCAGAACTATAGATATCTGCTGGAAAGATCACGCTTTGGAGAAGTATGAAATTCATGAGTAATTACCATAAACCTTTCGTTTACTTCCTTTATTAAGAATGATATAATAAAGGTTATCATTTCAAAGGCAATGAATATTTTGTATCTGTCACATTCCTTGAAGTGGGGCAGTCTGCCAGGCTTAAAAATATAAAACGCTCCGAAGAGCAGGGGGATACAAAATGTTGAAATCACAGAACCAGAATGATATCGACTACATTCATAATGTATATCGCAACATCGCATTCCTGGGCATCATTTTACATGGGGTATATGCAATCATATACATTTGTTTTCAAATCGTACCTGCATTTGCCTACAATATTTTAAGTGTGCTTTTTTATACCGTTTTAGTGGTAATTGTGAGCAAACACAAATATGCACTTACCGTTATTCTGATTCACTTTGAAGCATGTATTTTTGTTATAACGCAGTCTCTGCTGTTTGGATGGGATGCGGGTTTTTATATGTTTTTGATCGCAATGGCAAGTATGGTTTACTTTTGCCCGTTTCGATCTTCATATACGCCCTATATATTTTCATTTATGCATATATCCACAATGTTCATACTGTACTTTTATTTTATAAAGCATAATCCGCTGGTTTATTCAGCAGAGTCATCTTTATATCTTTATTTTTGCTGTAACAGTATCAGCATGTTTATTATGATACTCTATACGGCATATGTCTCTAAAATAAGTGCTTTAGTAAATAAAAAAGAGTTGATTAATGAAAACAGGAATCTGCGGGAGCTGGCGGATTATGACCAGCTTACCGGATTATACAGCCGTCGTTATTTAAAAGACTGTTTTCATATCTGTCCAGGAGACAATAGTTTTCTGGCAATAGGAGATATTGACGATTTCAAGACAATCAATGATACATACGGCCATATTTGCGGCGATTTTATATTAAAAGAAATGGCTGAACAGATGCGCTCCCAATTTGATCCGAATGTATTTCTCTGCCGCTGGGGCGGGGAGGAGTTTGTACTGGTTTTTACGGAAGTGGAGCACTCTTATCCTATAAATCAATTGGAAACTTTTAAGCATTGGATAAATAATTACCGGTTTCAATATAATCATATCTTGATTCCGGTAACAATTACATTTGGTGTGACGAAAGGAGTACGCAGTTTACCTCTCAACGATTGGATTGACCAGGCAGATAACTTACTGTATCAGGGAAAACGAAATGGGAAAAACAGAGTGGTTGCAGATGGCATGGAATGACAGCAGAAGCTGTTAATTAAGATGTTAAAAGGCTGTTAATAAAAGGAGAATACATGGAAAAATATATGAATAAGCCAGAACTTGCGGAAATTAATGCAGCGGCTATCAGTAGGACTTTTGAAAAGGTACAGGATATCAAGTCAGTTGCAAGACAATACTGTTTATCATCAAAAGAAGTAAAGGTTTTACTCAAGAAATCTTGAATAAGAATAACAGGCAAACCGGTCAAATATAAGATATAGGTTTGCCTGTTATTTTTCAATAAAGGCTATTTCGTTGAAGTGTTGTTTTTCTTTTCTTTCATTTCCTTCTGTTCTTTATGCTTTTTCTTTAATTTGGATATGATCTCTAACAAGGCCTGATTTGCAATTTGTCCCATAGTTTTCCGCCCCCTTATATTCCAGATTATAAATCTTATTTTGGCAAATGTCAAAAAAATAGTATTTTTCCCGCTCTGAATTACGGGTTTCTACGATTGTAATGAAATAATCGGCGATTGTCTGCTGACGAATATCTGTAAAATCTCATTTTTCAATCAACTACACCAGAATTAATTGTAGTCTTTTAAAAAGCCTGGTACTTTTCTGCAGAATTCAAATAATTCATGATCAGTGAGATTAGGCGGCATAATTTCCCACAAAAAATCATAATCGTTGTCTACTAAATTCCATTTGTATAATTCTACCAAAAAAGTAACTCTGCTTGTATCCTGCTTAATTTGACTCATATAGGCTTGCAGTTGTTCAATCATTTGCTCAGTACCTCCCTTATACTATGCAATATATTATATTCTTTAATAAGAATATATTCAAGAATAAGAATATAATTTATGCTAAGTCTATTATTAATAGAAAGGTAGGATTTAGCATGATTGATTTTACACCATTTTGGGAGACATTAAGGGAATCTAATGAAACATACTATACCCTGACTAATAAACACAAGATCTCTTTTAGTACATTGAATAAGTTGAAACACAATAAGGGAATCACTACTCAAAAACTGAATGATTTATGCAGAATATTAAAATGTGATGTTTCAGATATTTGCAGATATGTTCCATCTGATGAGGATCAGCAATTGTAACTGGGATAGTTGGAACTGGGATACCCCTGAGAAAAACTCGGGGGTTTTTATTAGCAGAAAATAGGATTTTATACCGAAAAAAATAATATTTACTCGATAAAAGTCAAAAAATGTAGACTTTATTTGACAAGCATAAAACGAAAAAAAATACCTGTTTTTACCATATTTTACATTATATACTATACGTCAAATAAAGTCTACATTGTTTGAAGAATAAATTATGATAAGCAAATTTAGAATAACGGTTATAGAATAATCAGAAATGTGGGGAGAGTATGAATGATTCTAAAGCTGCAAATAAGAGCAATCGTGCACGTCTGACATGGGATGAGTGGTATAGTCTTGCCAAAGAATATTATCATTCTGCGCATCATCTGAGGATACCGGTTAAATATAAAACGCCGGATGGGCATCTTCTGGGAAGATGGATCGAAAGACAGCGTGCTGCATACCATCAGACAGGAACATGTAAAATAGATGCCAGAAAAATTTATTTACTGAATCAGATTGGAATGATTTGGTCCCTTGGAATCAGAAGAAAGTGGGAACTCTGGTATGAATACTGTGTAGAATACTATCTTAAATTTGGAAATATAGATATACCAAAAGAATTTGTTATGCATCAGGCAGCACTTGGTGAATGGATTTTATATCAAAGAAAGTGTTATCATAAGAATAAACTAAGCAAAATGAAGTGTATAAAACTGGAGTCGTTAAAGATGAACTGGAAAATAAGGAATCGTAAAATTACATAGGATCTGAAAGGATCAGTATATACCTAATATGTAATTTAAATGGAGGACTATGGATAAATTTTGCTGTAATTGTATTTACTCTTCATATGGTAAGAAGAAAACAAACAGATGGTTTTGCCATTTGAAAACCTGGTACGTCAGGAAAAAAGGGACTTGCTGTTACTATAGATCCCTAATATAGATATATTTTAAACTTTTATAAAACACTTGTATATAACCTGGACAAATAACCAATAATGATTTACAATATTAAGAATAAAAGTAAATTATATTGGAGGAATTAATCATGGCAAGAGGACAAAGAAAATCAATTGATGATCAGATCGCAGTTTTGGATGAGCAGATAGCAAAAGTACAGGCGAAGATGGATGCTTTGTTAGATCAGAAAAAAGCTTTGGAACAGAAGAAAAGAGAAGAAGCCTTGGGTCAGCTATATGATATGATTCAGGAAAGCGGAAAATCTATTGAGGATATTATGACCTTAATTACTGATTAGTTACCGAAAGGTATAAAATAAAGAAGAGGCGTACATTTGTATGTCTCAATGGCATCAACCAGTTTTTAAACGATGCGTAATAGGATCTGATACAATGCGTATTAGATCCTATTTTTTGTTCAAATTGTAGTATGGTAAAAATT